>JBEBOQ010000003.1:0-179850 GCA_040396375.1 Achromobacter xylosoxidans | reverse complement strand
TGGGTCGAAGGCGTCTACATGGCCGCCACCATGGGCTCGGAAACCACGGCCGCCGCCGTCGGCCAGCAGGGCGTGGTGCGGCGCGATCCGTTCGCCATGCTGCCGTTCTGCGGCTACAACATGAGCGACTACTTCACGCACTGGCTCAAGCTCGGCAAGCAGCTCGAAGCCGCCGGCGCCACGCTGCCGCGCATCTACTGCGTCAACTGGTTCCGCAAGGGCCCGGACGGCAAATTCGTCTGGCCCGGCTTCGGCGAGAACATGCGCGTGCTGCGCTGGATGCTGGGCCGCATCGACGGCCAGGCCGGCGGCGTGGACCAGGTGTTCGGCATCTCGCCCAGCTACCAGGACATCGACTGGACCGGCCTGGAATTCAGCCCCGACAAGTTCGACCAGGTCATGTCGGTCGACGCCAATGCCTGGCGCGACGAACTGGCCCTGCACGACGAACTCTTTGGCCAACTGGCCCAGGGCCTGCCGGCAGACCTGCCCGCCACCAAGGTCAAGATCGAAGGCCGCCTGGTGGCTTGATGCGGGTTGTGCGTTCGTAGCAAAAACCGCGCACGGTGACGTGCGCGGTTTTTCATGAAACCTGGTGACCATGCCGCCGAGCCCACGGCATGGCTGCCGCGGTTGGACACATTCCAACGCGTCGCGCCGCATCGATTTGCGGCACAATCGTTCCATGAAACTCGACGCCCAAGACCTCGCCAAGATCACCTCCCTGACCCTGGCCCATTACGAAGAAAGCGCCCAGTCATTCGAGGCCGGCACTCGCGACCACGACGTCAGCCAGAACATCGCCGCCTTGCTGCGCCACATCGACGGCGAGCCGCCTTTGGACATCCTGGACCTGGGCTGCGGCCCCGGCCGCGACCTGAAGACCTTCGCCGCCCTGGGCCACCGTCCCGTAGGCCTGGACGGCACCCCCAGCTTCGTCGACATGGCTCGCCAAGCCAGCGGTTGCGAAGTCTGGCACCAGGACTTCCTGAACCTGTCCCTGCCACCCGCCCGCTTTGACGGCATCTTCGCCAACGCCGTCCTGTTTCATGTTCCCGGCCAAGAACTGCCCCGCGTCTTGAAAGCATTGCGCGCCACCCTGAAACCCCGGGGCGTCCTGTTCAGCTCCAACCCGCGAGGTGGCAACCAGGAAGGCTGGAACCGGGGCCGCTACGGGGCCTATCACGACCTGGACGGCTGGTGCAGCCTGCTGCAAACCGCGGGCTTCGAGGAACTGGAACACTACTACCGCCCCGACGGCCTACCCAGGGAACAACAACCCTGGCTGGCCAGTGTGTGGCGCCGCGTGGATTGAAGGGAAATACGAAGTACACAGCGACTTTCTGCGGTGTGATCTGGAGCGAGGCAATGAGAACGGGAAAATTCCTTTCATATATCAAATGGGGTTTGCTGTGCGGGCCACTGCTCTTGGCAGCGAACGGGTGTGCAACCCGCGATGCAACCCGCGATGCCACGAGTGCGGCGCCGAAAGTCTCGAAGCTGGAGGCGCCGGTCAAACAAGTCGCGAATCAGGCGCTCGCGGTAAAGGGTTCTGCTGGCGAAGGGGACCTGCCTCTCTATGCATCCATCGATATCGCTTCCCCAGCCCCGCAGATCTCGACCGTGCTTATCGTGATCCATGGCACCCTGCGCAATGCGGATACCTACTTCGATACGGGGAAAGAAATCGTGTCGGGAGCCGGCAAGCTGGACGGCAGTGTGATGGTCGTTGCCCCACAGTTCCTGACCGCGCCGGACGTCAAGAAATTCTCCATGTCTGAGCGCACCTTGATGTGGTCTCAAGAGGGGTGGAAAAGCGGGGAACCCGCCATTGGGCCGGCGCCAATCAGCTCGTTCGAAGCGATAGACGCATTGCTGGATCACTTTGCGGACAAAAAACGGTATCCCGCCCTGAAGCATATTGTCGTGATGGGGCATTCCGCCGGCGCCCAGATCGTTCAACGATATGCCGTCGTGGGAAAAGGCGGGGCGTCGCTGGCACGCAGGGGAGTCCCCGTACGCTACGTGGTCGCGAACCCTTCCAGCTATCTTTATTTCAGTGATAAACGACCCTATTCGTCCGGCGAAGGCGCTTGTCCCCGCGCGACAAAATGGAAATATCAGCTTGAGGGCGGCCCGCCCTATGTGGCTGCGCAAAATCCCGGCGAGGTCGAGTCCAGATACGCCAAAAGAAACGTGGTGTACATGCTGGGCCAGGCCGATACGGATCCCTATACCCATTTCATCGATCGTTCATGCGGCGGCATGGCCCAGGGACCGAATCGACTTGAACGCGGTCGCGCCTATTTTGATTACATGAAGAACAGGCACCCCTCTGATTTGAATCAGCGCGTCGTCGAAGTGCCGGGCGTCGGTCATAACAACCTGGGGATGTTCACATCGGTATGTGGCATTGCCGTGCTGTTCGACCGTCCGGTTCCGGCCAGTTGCCCGGTTGCCGGGCGATGACATCGGACCGATCCAGGTAGCCATGATCCGGATAGCCAGACTACCGTTGCCGAAAGGGTAGTCTGGCCCGCCGATCAAGGTGGTCAGGCTACCGTTGCCGAAAAACGGGGGGCAGCCGTCGATGAAGGAAGTCAGACGACAGTTTTCCGAAAAGGTAGTCTGACGCCAGCCGTGTCGCGTTGTGGGGCTGTCAGGTGACGTGGTGCCGTGCAAACGTCTTCATGTCGAGCTGCGCACGGGCTCGCTGGCCGCCGCCATGGTCCGGGCGGCCCGGGCCGCGCAAAAATGATGGGTTGCCGCCGAGCCTGCCACGGCCAAGATGATCGGCACCAAAAAAGCCTGATCCACACGCGTGAACTCCAGGATCAGGACGATCGCGGTCAGCGGCATGCTCATCGACGCCGCCAGGAATGCCGCCGCGCCCACCACGGCATATGCGCCGGGCGGCGCGTCGGGCCAGATCAGATTCCAGACCGAGCCCAGCACGACCGCCAGCAACGCGCCGATGGCAATGCCAGGCGTAAGCAGTCCGCCGGACGCGCCGGCGCGCAGCGAACCGCTGGTGACTGCCACCTTCAATACCAGCAGCAGGGCCGCCATGCCCAGCGTCAGTTCGCTGCTGAAGCCCAGCTGGGCCGCGCCCTTGCCGTTGCCCAGCAGCGCCGGCAGAAAGACCGCCAAGACCCCGATCAGCGTGAAATTCACCAACGCCGCCACGGGCAGCCGCCACCCGCGTGCCGCATGGCGCCGCGCCGCCGAGGTAAGTTGTACGAAACCGTGCGCCGCCACGCCAAAGACTGGCCCCGCCACCACCGCCCAGACGATCAAACTGGCCCCCGCCGTCATCGGCGGCACCGCGTACTGGATCTCGTTGCCCAGCCCCACCCACGCGATCACGGCGCCAATGCAGCACGTCGCCAACGCCACCGCGGCGGCGGGCCACGCAAACGTGCCCAGCAACACCTCCAGCACGAACAGCGCCGCGCCCAGCGGCACGTTGTACACCGCCGCCAGACCCGCGCCCGCGCCGCAAGCCACGATCAACCGATGCTGCTCGGCCGGCAGCCGCAGCCACGCCGACACCCCACTGGCCGCCAGTGCGCCGACTTCCCGCGGCGCCACCTCGCGCCCCAGCGGCGACCCCAGCCCGACCGTCACGATCTGCAAGACCGCATGCGCCAAGGTCGTCTTGACCGGCATGCGCACGGCCGGATCCCGCACGGCCTGCGTCACACTGACCAACGGCCGTCCCACCCGGTAGACCCACCACCAGCCGCCACCGGCCACCAGCCCGCACAACATCAACACCGCCAGGCGCCGCCAGTCACTCGCGGCCTCCACGCCCTGCAGGAAGGATTCGGACCCGACGATTCGATCCAGGCTGTAGCCATACGCCACGTGCTGCACGGCATGCAACAACATGCCCAGCAACATCCCACCCAGCCCGGCCGACAGCCCGGTCAGCAGGATAGCGAGCAAAAATCGCGGCCGAGATATCGGCCGATCGTCAGCCGGCGCTTCATTCATACCAGGATCGGTTCCTGTAGACGGCGGGCGGCGACCCGCTTTTGGTTGATGATGATGGACGGTAGGCCAACCGGCGTCAACGAATCGTTAAGACCCGCGCCAGTCATATCCATGGATTCGGCAGTGGTGCACGGATCTGAAGCGATGATTCGCCGATAGCAATTCCGATGAACCCGTTGGAATCAAGCCGTCAATCTACTCGACGCCACTACGGGGCACACGCGACTACGGGGGGGCACATGCGACACAGGAAGTACACGCCACTAAGAGGACCACGCCATCCCTAGGACCACACGCCACCACGAACACCACACTCCACCGCCCCGATGGGCGGCGCGCGAGACATTCTTCACGCGCCGCCGCCCATCCCTACGCGCCGCCCATCACCGCTCCCTCCACTAGGAGAGGGCCTGCTCACCCCACCCACCGCCAGCGCGCAGCGCACCTCGACCACTTTCAGCAGCATCGACGCCGATCGTGGCCGCCGGCGCGGCCTCGATTCGGCAGCCCTGCAAATTCCATTCCCCGACCACAGGTCTGACAGCGCGACAACTCTAGACACGAGTAGCCCCTCGCTGCCAGGGACTGCTGCCCGAGGGGCGGCCTACGAAGCACGACCGCCGCCAGCAACCAATCTCTATCACAGCCGAAAACGCAAAATCACATAAAAGATAAAAATAGTCACAAAAGTATTTAACCTATGGGCACCAGCACCAGCACCAGCACCAGCACCAGCACCAGCACCAGCACCAGCACCAGCCACCCACGTCCAAGCCAAAACCGGATACCCACCGCACTCCCCGGACAATCCCCCCGCCTCAAATCAACTCCCCCCCAATTCCCTGCACCCAACGGATACCCAACGCCAAATCCGGCTAACGCCACCCCCCACCCAGACCGCACCATCCGCCTCACCCCACCCGCAACCCAAAAGGTGCAGCAATGAAAGGTCTGGCCCACAAAACCGCCATCGTCACCGGCGGCGCCACGCTCATCGGCGCCGGCGTCGTCGCCGCGCTGCGCGCCTACGGCGTGCGCGTCGCCGTCTTCGACATCGACACCGCCGGCGGAGAGCGCCTGGCCGCCACCGATCCCGACGCCATCCGCTTCTGGCCCGTCGACATCACCGACGACGCCCAGCTCGCCCGCGGCGTCGCCGATGTCGCCGCCCACTTCGGCCGCATCGACTTCCTGGTCAACCTGGCTGCCACCTACCTCGACGACGGCGCCGCCTCCGGCCGCGCCGACTGGCTGCGCGCCCTGGACATCAACGTCGTCAGCGCCGTCATGGCCGCTCGCGCTGTCCACCCGCACCTGGTTGCGGCAGGCGGTGGCGCCATCGTCAACTTCACCAGTATCTCGTCCCGCGTCGCCCAGACCGGCCGCTGGCTCTACCCCGTCTCCAAAGCCGCCTTGCTGCAAGTCACTCGCAGCCTGGCCATGGACTACGCCGGCGACAAGATCCGCGTCAACTCCGTATCCCCCGGCTGGACCTGGTCCCGCGTCATGGACGAAATCACGGGCGGCGATCGCGCCAAGACTGACCGCGTCGCGGCCGACTACCACCTGCTGGGCCGCGTTGGCGATCCGTCTGAAGTGGCCGAAGTCGTCGCCTTCCTCTTGTCCGACCACGCCAGCGTCGTCACCGGCGCCGACTACGCGGCCGACGGCGGCTATTCCGCCATGGGCCCCGAACAGGCCCGTCCGGCCATCCCGCGCCTGGCTGAATAACGCGCGTCCAAGCCGAAACCTGAACCTGAACCCCGCACACCGGCCCGCCGCGCACGGCGAGCCCGCACCGCACTAGGAGAGCAAACATGCGTCGAATCGCGATCGTCGGAGGAGGGCAGGCCGGCCTGCCCTTGGCGCTGGGCCTGCTGGACAAAGGCTACGAGGTCACCGTGGTCACCAACCGCGAGCCCGACAACATCCGCCAGGGCAAGGTCATGTCCAGCCAGTGCATGTTCGATGCCTCGCTGCAGATCGAGCGCGACCTGGGCCTGAACCAATGGGAAGCCGAGTGTCCGCCCGTCGAAGGCATCGGCCTGGCCGTGCCGCATCCCGAACGCCCGGGCCACAAGGTCATCGACTGGGCCGCGCGCCTGGACCAGCCGGCGCAGGCCGTGGACCAGCGCATCAAGATGCCGGCCTGGATGGAGCTGTTCGCAGCCCGCGGCGGCCGGCTGTTGATACAAGACGGCGGCGTGGCGGAACTGGAAATCCTGGCCGCCTCGCACGACCTGGTGCTGCTGGCCGCGGGCAAGGGCGATGTGGTCAAACTGTTTGAACGCGACACGGTCCGTTCACGCTTTGACAAGCCGCAGCGCGCGCTGGCCCTGACCTATGTCAGCGGCATGAAGCCGGCCCCGGAATTCTCGCGGGTGGCCTTCAACCTGATCCCGGGCGTGGGCGAGTATTTCGTGTTTCCCGCGCTGACCACCGGCGGCCCCTGCGAAATCATGGTGTTCGAAGGCGTGCCCGGCGGCCCCATGGACTGCTGGCGCGACATTAAGACGCCGCAGGAACACCTGCTGCAAAGCCTGAACATCCTGCACACTTTCCTGCCCTGGGAGGCCGAGCGCTGCGCGTCGGTGGAACTGACCGACGCCAACGGCATCCTGGCCGGCAGCTTCGCGCCCACCGTGCGCAAGCCGGTCATGACGCTGCCATCCGGCCGCCTGGTGCTGGGCCTGGGCGACGCCGTGGTCACCAACGACCCCATCACCGGCCAGGGCTCGAACAACGCCACCAAGGCCTGCGCCGTCTACCTGGAGGCGATCCTGGCGCGCGGCGACCAGCCCTTCACCGCCGAGTGGATGCGGCAGACCTTCGAGCGCTTCTGGGACTACGCCAGCGCCGTGGTCGACTGGACCAACTCGATGCTGCTGCCGCCGCCGCCGCACCTGCTGCGGCTGCTGCAGGCCGCCGGCGACGCGCCCGCGCTGGCCAGCGCCGTCGCCAACGGCTTCAACCATCCGCCCAACTTCTTCCCGTGGTGGACCGACGCCACGGCCTGCGATGCCTTCATCGCCGACAAATCCACCCGGGCGGCGGCGTGATGGCGGCCCTGGACTGGGGCAGCACCGACCTGCACCCCAAGGTCCTGCGCGGCGTGCTGGGCAGCTACCCGACCGGCGTGGCCATCGTGGCCACGCGCTGCGCCGACGGCCGCAAGGTCGGGCTGACCATCAATTCCTTTGCCTCGCTGTCGCTGGACCCGCCGCTTGTGCTGTGGAGCCTGGTTAACCGGTCGCCCAACCTGGAAGCGTTTCGCGATTGCAGCCACTTCACCATCAGCGTGCTGGCCTGCGGCCAGGAGGCGCTGGCGCGGCGCTTTGCCGACCCGGCGGTGCCCGACAAGTTTGACGGCACCGCGCTGCACGAGGTGCCCGAAGGCGTGCCGGCGATTGTCGGGGCGGTGGCCACGCTGGTCTGCGCCAATGACCAGCAAAGCCCGGCGGGCGACCACCTGCTGCTGTTCGGGCGGGTGCTGCGCGTGGCCAGCCAGGCGGCCACGCCGCTGGTGTTCCATGCAGGGCGTTTCACCGAACTGCTGCAACCGGATTGATGCAACCGGCTCGATGCGGGCCGACTCGCCGCGCCGACGAACCGACCTGACGCCCCCAAGCTGACGCAACCGACCTGATCTCATCATGACTCACTCTTTGACGCCCGACCCCCAGATCATCGTGGTCGGCAGCGGCATGAATTCGCTGGTGTGCGCGGCCCTGCTGGCGCAACGCGGCAAATCGGTGCTGGTGCTGGAACGCAACGACCGCCTGGGCGGCTGCATCCGCACCGAAGAACTGTTCCCGGGCTACCACCACGACATACTGTCCAGCTGGTATCCGCTGTTTGTCGGCAGCCCGGCCTATGCGGCGCTCAAACCGGCATTGCAGGCGGCGGGCCTGGAATTCGCCCAGTGCGACTACACCACCGGCTTGGTGCTGCCGGACGGCAGCGGCGTGGCGCTGAAACAGGACATCGAAGACAGCGTGCGGCGGCTGGACGCCTGGGCGCCGGGCGATGGCCAGGCGTTCGGCGCCATGGCGCAGCGCCTGTTCGGCCAGGACGCCGCGTTGACCTTCGGGCTGCTGGGGCAGAACCCCTACGGGGCCGGCATGCTCAAGCTGCTGTTCAACGAATGGCGTCGGCGCGGCCTGGACGGGCTGATGGCGTTTGCCGCCGACTCACTGGAGAGCTTCCGCCGCTGGTCCGACCGCGAGCTGCAATCCGACGCGGCGCGAGCCCTGATCGCCCCTTGGGTGCTGCACACCGGCCTGGGCCCGGACGACGCCTGTTCGGCGCTGATTGGCAAGCTGACGTTCGCCGCAGTGGTGGCCGGCGGCATGCCGGTGGTCAAGGGCGGCAGCAAAGGCGTGGTGGATGCGCTGGCCAAGGTGATCGAACAGCACGGCGGCCGGTTGCTGACCGGCACGACGGTCGAACGCGTCCTGACCCAAGGCGAAGGCCGCCGCCGCCGCGCGGTCGGCGTACTCGCCGCCGGCCACGAGTTCCGCGCCACCGAGGCGGTAGTCTGCAACGTCGTGCCCGGCCAGCTGTACGGCACGCTGTTGCCCGACGCGCCCGAACCCGTGCGCCGCCGCGCTGCCGGCTATCGCCATGGCCGCGGCGGCATGCAGATTCATTTCGCGCTGAACGCGCCGCCGGACTGGCGCACGCCGGAGCTGCGCCACGTGCCGTTGGTGCACCTGACCGACAGCATGGAGCAGGTCTGCGCGTCGGTCACCGAGGCTAATAACGGCCTGCTGCCCGCGCGGCCCACGCTGGCCATCGGCCAGCCCGTGGCGGTGGACCCGTCGCGCGCGCCGGCGGGCGGCTGGATTCTGTGGGTGCAGATGCAGGAGCTGCCGGTGCGGATCAAGGGCGACGCCGCCGGATTGATAGCCGCACCCGCGGACGGCCGTTGGACCGACGCGCTGCGCGAAGCCGTGGCCGACCGGGTGCAGGCGCGCCTGGAGCAAGTGATGCCGGGCCTGGCGCAGCGCCTCGTTGGCCGGCGCAGCTATTCGCCGGCCGACCTGGAAGCGCTGAACTGCAACCTGGTGGGGGGCGACCCGTATGCCGGCGTCTGTTCGCCCGACCAGTTCTTCTGGCTGCGGCCCTTTGCCGGCAGCCAAGGCGCGCGCGGCCACCGCACGCCGCTACGCAATCTTTTCCACATCGGCGCCGCCACCCATCCGGGTCCCGGATTGGGCGGTGGCTCCGGCTATCTCGTCGCGCAACATCTCGCGCCCCGCGGGGGCAGGAGCGGAACATGAAGAGACACCTGACACGCCGGCTGGCTTGCGCCGCGGCATTGGCGCTGGCCGGCGGCGTGGCGCAAGCCACCGAAGGCGGCGGCCTGGGCATCTATCCGGACGGCCTGGAGAACTTCATGTCGGGCGCGCTGCCGCCGCCTGGCGTGCATATGCTGGTCTACGCCGGCGGCGCCCGCTACGACAAGCTGCGCGGCAACGACGGCGAACGCCTGCCGGTGCCGG
This sequence comes from Achromobacter xylosoxidans, assembly GCA_040396375.1. Classification (GTDB taxonomy): domain Bacteria; phylum Pseudomonadota; class Gammaproteobacteria; order Burkholderiales; family Burkholderiaceae_B; genus Achromobacter; species Achromobacter xylosoxidans_D. The sequence continues at coordinate 170,350 of JBEBOQ010000003.1, read as the reverse complement.
ACTTCAAGGTCGACGTCAACGTGCTGGCCCCGCGCCTGATCTGGGTCACGCCGCAGCAGGTGCTGGGCGGCCAGCTGGCCTTCCATGCCATCGCGCCGCTGCTGGACGTGACCTTCAAGGCCGGCGGCCAGCGTTACCGCAGCACCGGCCTGGGCGACATGACGCTGGGCGTGGCGCTCGGCTACCACGTATCTGAATCGCTGCACTACGTCGTCGGGCTGGACATGTACGCGCCCACCGGCGAATACAGTCGCAATGACCCGTCCAGCCTGGGCAAGAACTACTGGACCGCGCAGCCGGTGTTTGCGCTCAGCCGCATCAGCCCCGACGGCTTCAATGGCGACTTGAAGCTGATGTATGACTTCAACTTCCGCAACTCCGCCACCGACACACGCTCGGGCCAGGCCATCCACGCCGACTACGCAGTGGGCTGGGGCGTGGGCAAGGGCTGGGTCCTGGGCGTGGGCGGCCACGCCTTCCAGCAGGTTACCGACGACAACGGCCCGAACAGCGCCGCCGGCCGCGCCCGCGCCTTTGGCGTCGGCCCGTCGGTGCGCTACATGAACGATCGTGGATGGCTGTTCACCGCCAAGTGGCAGCAGGAATTCCAGGTCAAGAACCGCCCCGAAGGCGCGCAGCTCTACGTCAAGCTGGCGATTCCGTTCTAGGTAAAGCGTGCGGCGGGTCCGCCCGGCAGCGGGCCCGCCGCGGGGAACGAAGCAGTAGGGCAGGGAAGCAGCAAGGGCGGCCAACGAGCGCGCCGCCGCCCTGGAACGGCTTCAAGTAGTAGACTCAGGGCCTCTCTTCGTCTTTCAAGTGCGCATCCATGATTGTTAAAGCCCTGCGTGTTGGTTTGGGTCAACTGATTGTCCTAGGCGACGCGCTGACCCGCCCGCGGCCGCAACAGCGTTCCGCGCAAGGCCAGGCCAGCGTCAATGCGGAAGCGGCCAAGCTGTCGCTGTACCAATTTCACGCCTGCCCGTTCTGCGTCAAGACGCGGCGCGCCATCCACCGGCTGAACCTGCCGATCGCGCTGCGCGACGCCAAGGGCGATCCCCAGGCGCGGGCCGAACTGCAGGCGGGCGGCGGCAAGGTGAAAGTGCCTTGCCTGCGCATCGAGGAAGCGGGCGGCACGCGCTGGATGTATGAGTCCAGCGAGATCATCGCCTACCTGGACCAACGCTATGCGGGCGTGGCCTGACCCGGAGTTCCATGACATGACACGCGCCGCCCGCCGATTGGCCATGACCTTCTGCGCGGCAGGCGCGCTGGCAGGCTGCGAGCCATCGCTGCCGCCGCCACCGGCCGGATCCAAGCTCACCGCCGAGACCATCGCCACGCAGGAAACGCCGCCGGCGCTGCAATTCAAAGGCACGCTGGCCGGCAAACCCATTCACTTGCTCGTCCACGAGTGCAAGGTCTACAAAGTGGACCCGGCAGAGGGCGAGAACGTGACCTGGACGCTGGTACTGGAGGGCGAGTTCTATCCGCTGCCCACCAGTTGTATTCGCCAGCAACTCACGCCAGGCAAGGGCTTCGTGACGGTCTTCCTTGGCCGCCAGGCGTTTGGCGCCGGAGGCTGCTGCACGGGGACGCCTGAATACCGTTCGACCGACGGGCTGACCTGGAAGCCTCACTGAGCGCGGCTTCAGAGGGTCTAACCATGCCGCCGGTGTCGTGCGGCGCTTGGCACGGCGGACTCGCCAACGGGACATCGCGGCGCAAGGCGCCGCTGCGTTTCACGCGTGCCGGCGCAGGCTCTGGCTGGGGCTTTCGCCGTAGCGCGCCTTATAGCCGGCGCTAAAGCGCCCCAGGTGGGCAAAGCCCCAACGCAAGGCCACGCCAGCGATGTTCTGGCATTCGCCCGACACCAGTTCCGCGTGTGCACGTTCCATGCGCAGGTCGCGCAAATAGTGCATCGGGCTGACGCCCAGGAATTCCTTGAAACCCGCATACAGGCTGCGCACGCTGACCCCGGCGATGCGCGCCAATTGCTCGGCGCTGAGCGGTTCGTGCGCATGCGCTTGCAGATAGTCCTGCACACAGCGCACATGGCGCGGCAGCACTGCGGCCCGGCGGCCGGCGGGCGTGCTGCTGTAATTGTGGGGCAGGGCGGACAAGAGCGTCGCGGCCACCAGCTGTTCCATCTGATGCACGATCAGCTTGTGCTCGGCCAGATGCCCGTGCTGCGACGAACAGTCCAGCAGGTATGCCATCAGGCAGCGCCAGGCCGGGCAGTCGCGCCAGCGGAACGCCAGTTGGAACCGCAGCGGCCGGTCCAGCGTACAGCCCAGGTGGCCCACCAGCGTGCGCTCCAGCAGCGAGCGGCCCACCCGCAACATGAACTGGTCATTGTCGTCCGCCCAGCGCATCGCCAGGTCGTCCTCCGGGCTGACCACCGACGCCACCTCGGTCGTCGAATCCACCCGCTGCGCGCCGCTCTCGATCGTGGCCGTGCCCGACAGCGGCATCTGCACCAGGAAAAAGTCCTCTAAGGGCCCCGGCCGGATCTCGACATTTGCGCCATAGTGCAGCCGGTTCAGCGACACCTCGCCCAGCGGCTGGTGATGCATGCGCGCGTCCAGCCGTTGCCTGGGCCCCACCACGCCCAGCAGGTGTGGCCGCATCACCCGGCCCACCATCGAACGCGCCTCGTCCAGATCGCCCGACGCGAACAATTGCTGCGCCGGCATCGCCAGCACGGCGTCGATCCGCCATCCAGCCGACCGCGAATCCGCTGCGGACGGACAGGCCTTGTCCAGCGTGGCGGGGCGGGCATCGGCCGGGCTGCCATCGGCTTTGCTGCGATAGGTCGGGCTTTGATAGGTCGGGCCCCGCTCGGCCGACCGCGGCTCGACCGACTGCCATGACGTACCGGCATCGGACTGCATCGTGTTCAGCATGGCCGGGATTTCCTCGCTCTTGTCCAGGTGTCCGGCGGCCTGTCGCCACCGGGGTCCCAGGCCCATCGCGCCTGAGCGGCGGCGGGCCTTTTGATGGCCCCCATAGTAAAGCGCTGCGGGTCGCGCCGAACTGCTGGAAAACCCGTCCTGCGGACGGGGAAACTATCCGTTTTTTGCGGCGCCTATCCACGGACTGCGGAAAACCGGCGAGCGCCGGGTCGACGTCCGGCCAGCCCCGGCAACGCCGTCGCTCGTTGCGGCGCAGCATGTGCGGATCAAGGGGGCAGGGGACCCCGTGGCGGGCACCTGCACCTCCGATAACACGCCTATTTTATGGAGCAGACCTCCAGACTGGCATCGATCAGGCCGCTTTCCAATTCTTGGACCGCCAGGCAAAGCGCGGCCACCTTCCCCATGGAAGTGCCGCGCAGTATTGCGATGTCGTCATCACCGGCGGGCGGGCAGGGCCATCCGCCCGTACCCGCCCGTTTTGATGCCCGCCGGGCCTTAATGCATCTGCCCGTACTTGCCGGCGTTGAAGTCCTGGATCGCCTCGACGATTTCGGCCTGCGAATTCATCACGAACGGTCCATAACCCACCACCGGCTCATCGATCGGCTCGCCGCTCAGCACCAGGAACACGGCATCGTTGTTTGCTTCCACCGTGATCGACTCGCCGTCGCGCCCGAACAGCGCCAGTTGCGCATCGCGCGCGACCGACTCGCCGTTCACCAGCACCGTGCCGCGCAGCATCACCAGCATGCTGTTGCGGCCCGCCGGAATGGCCAACGTTGCCGACTTGCCCGCCGCCAGCCGCACATCCCACACATCGATCGGCGTGAACGTGCGCGCCGGCCCCGCCTGACCCGCGAAACTGCCCGCGATCACCCGCAGCGAACCCGCGTCATCCGGCAGCGACACCACCGGAATATCCGCGTTCAGCAGACTCTGGTAGCCCGCCGGCGCCATCTTGTCCTTGGCCGGCAGATTCACCCACAGCTGCACCATCTCCAGCTCGCCGCCCTGGCGCGTGAACGCCGGCGAATGGAATTCCTCATGCAGAATCCCCGACGCCGCCGTCATCCACTGCACATCGCCCGGCCCGATCACTCCACCGTTGCCCGTGGAATCGCGATGCTCGACTTCGCCGCTATACACGATCGTCACCGTCTCGAACCCGCGGTGCGGATGCTGACCCACCCCGCGCGGCTGCGACGCCGGCGCGAACTGCGTCGGACCCGCGTAATCCAGCAGCAAGAACGGACTCACGTCGCGGCCCTTGTCCCCATAAGAAAACATCGAGCGCACCGGAAAGCCGTCGCCCACCCAGTGGGGACGCGCGCTGGCATGCACACCCAGAATCTTCTTCATGATCATCATTCCTATTGCGCGGCCCCTGCGGGGCCGTTCGTCATACCTATCAAGATAAGGGCGCCACCCCCGTTCCGGTAGCCCCCGCCATTGATAAGCACCGTTCCAAGAATAGGACGCCGAACGCGCGCCTGCGTCCCGCCGCCGCCTCACGTATCCTTGCGCCATGTCCCCCTTCGCCGACCCCTCCCGGGCAAAGCCGGCCGACCACGTCCAAGGCTTCCCCCCCGTCGCCACCGCCGACGCCCGCATCCTGATCCTGGGCTCGATGCCCGGCATCGCCTCGCTCAAGCAAACCCGCTACTACGCCCACCCCCGCAACGCCTTCTGGCCCATCGCCGCCCAAATCCTGGGCTTTGACCCCGCCGCCGACTACCCCCACCGCTTGCAAGCCCTGCAACGCGCCGGCATCGCCCTCTGGGACGTCCTGCAAACCTGCGAACGCCCGGGTAGCCTGGACGCCGCCATCCGTCCCGACACCCTGGTCCCCAACGACTTCGCCGCCTTCCTGCAAGCCCACCCCCATCTCACCCGCATCTGCTTTAACGGCGCCAAAGCCGCCACCCTCTACCGCCGCCACGTACTGCCGCACCTGCCCCCCACCCACCCCCTGCAATACCGCGACCTCCCCTCGACCAGCCCCGCCCACGCCGCCGCCAAATTCGACGCAAAACTAGCCGCCTGGCGCGCGGCGCTGACGTTGTCGGCGTGACCTTGGCTTGGGAGAACTATCCGGGAAAGGGGAGGCGGGATGCGTCGTCAATACCACTGCGCATTCGCGGGCGGTACGGCGTGCTGTTTGGCGGGGCAATGCGCGGGATGCGTGAGGAGAGGGCCTCGCGCACCACGTAGATGCGCCGAGCGCCGCATGAATGCGGCGCTCGGGGCAACGGGCGGGAGGTTACTGTGTGGCGTAGCGCGGCGAACGCGGGCCGTACAGGATGCCGCCGGGCGTGCCGGCGCTGAGCAGCGAGTTGTTGGTCATGCCAGCAACCCCGTAACTGCGGTCGGACAAGGTATTGACGAGCTGGTCCACCACCGCTTGCACCAGCATGCCGATCAGGCCGCCGCTGCTATTGCTGCCCTGGGACAGCGTCCGAGTGCCGTCCCACAGCTTGGCGCCGTTGCGCAGGTCCACCAGCGCGGCGTCGATGGACACCGTCACCGTGCTGGAGACGACCTGGTAGCTGGCGCCGTACTGTTTGACTGTCAGGTAGAGCGCAGCGTCCGCGCCGAAGATTTCCCGCAGCCGCGAGGCGGGCACTTCATGGATGTCGTCGGCCGTTGTCAGGCCGTTCTGGCGGAAGGTTTCTTCCATTACGGCCACTGGCACCACGTAGTAGCCGGATTCGGCCAACGGCAGCGTGGCCTGCGACAACACTGCCGCCGCGGCGGCCGCGTCCACCGACGTGTTCAACGGCGGCAGCACCAGGATAGATACCGGTTTGCTTTCACGGAAAGCGGTGTAGTCCACGTTACGCTGCGGCGCGACGCAGCCGGCGAGCAGCGTGACCCCTGCCAGGAGGGCGATGCGCAAGGATTTCATCATGATCAACCTCCGGGTTTGCGCGTGTTCGGCGCGATGGTATCGGCGGATCCCGCGGTATCACTGGCAGCCGACTTGCTTGCCTGGGCAGCGTCGACGGGCTTGTTGGCGTTGCGCAGCAGGAAGTCCATAAACTGGGTCGCTTCGGGAAAAGCGGTCTTCTCGCCTTCGAACTGCTCGATGCCCTTGCTTTCGTCGCCCATCTTCAGGTACAGCATGCCCAGATGCGCGCGGAATCCGGGCGGCAGCGTGCCATTGGTGGCGCGGGCCTTTTCGACGTTCTTTTCCAACGCCTGCGCCTGCACCACGTAGTCGGCGCCGTCTTCCTTCAGGTAGGCATAGACAGTGGGCTGGTAGGCACCCCAGCTATACATCGGCTTGGCTGGCTGCGCGCAGGCGCCCAGCAGGCTTGCCAGCGCGGCGATCGCCAGCGTGCGCGCGGCGCGCGTGGTCCGGCGCGGTTGCGCCATGGTGGTTTGCATGCGTTTCCCTTTAGCTGCCGGCCGGCGCCCAGGCGCCTTGCTCGATGCCTTCGACCAGTCGGTCCACGGCCTCGCGGATGGCCAGATCCAGGACCTTGCCGTTCAACGTGGAGTCATAGCCCGCCGCGCCGCCAAAGCCGATCACCTCGCGGTTGGACAGGCTGTACTCGCCAGCGCCCGATGCGGAATAGACGACTTCGGAGGTAGTGACGTCGACGACGTTCAGATCGACCTTGGCATAGGCGACCTGTTCCTTGCCGCGCCCCAGGATGCCGAACAGCTGTTGGTCGCCGGTGACCTTGCGGCCGAAAGCGGTGACGTCGCCCGTGACGACGTAGCGTGCGCCCTTGATGCGGTTGGCCTGCTTGTTGAACGAAGCTTCCTGGGCGATTTCGGATAGGTTTTCGCGATCCATGACCTGGAAGCGGCCCGTGCGTTGCAGGTGGCTGACCAGGACGGTCTTGGCCTGGCCGCCGAGGCGATCCACGCCATCGGAGAACACACCGCGCAGGTAGTTCGTGCGGTTGTCGAACTTACCCACGGAAATCGGGCTGCGCACGCCTTGGTACGCCTTGGTCGCGGCCGCAGTGGTTGGCACCGCGAGGGACTGAGAGCGCTCGGTCGCGCATCCCGCTATTACCACCGACAGCAATGTCAGCGTCCCTATTTTCACCATCTTATTCAACATCGGTTCTCCAGTTGATGCTTCCCCGTCGGGGGTTATTTGCGACCAAGAAACGGTACGAAAAAGCTACCATCAGTTACATGGCGGGCATGCTCAAGCGCTGATGCATTCTGAGTTATTTGTACTAATTTGTCATAATTGTACCAATCCTTTGTCTCGACCTGTCGGGTCGACTAGAGATTGGGTGGCGGGAAATGCACGGTCTGACGGCAACTCTAGCGGATGCCAAGACGCCGGAAAATCAGAACATTCTGAAAATGGTGTCCGGATTCCTGCAATCGGTGGATGGCGTGGGCTTGCCTGCAGAGAGAGTCAAAAGAGGGCGCCGTCCGCTTCTTTTGACCCACATCAACGCCCTATATAACTAAAAGCGATAAGTTCATGCCAATAACAATAGTTAGCGGAGAAAGCCATGAACAAATCCCCCCCACCCGACCCCCTTCCAACCAAACGCGGCTTCCTGAAAAGCCTCCTGGGCCTGACCGCCACCGCCACCTTCATCCCCATCCACGCCGAAGCCACCGGCATCAACCAACAGCCCCCCCGCCGTCCAGGCCACCCAGGCAAGCGCTACGGCATGCTCGTCGACCTGCGCAAATGCATCGGCTGCCAGTCCTGTACCGTCAGCTGTTCCCTGGAAAACCTCCCCCCGCTAGGCCAATTCCGCACCACCGTCCTGCAGTACGAAGTCAAACCTGACAACGGCGGCCCCTGCGCCATGGTCATGCTGCCGCGCCTGTGCAACCACTGTGACAACCCGCCCTGTGTGCCGGTCTGTCCCGTCCAGGCCACCTTCCAGCGCGACGACGGCATCGTCCTGGTCGATAACGAACGCTGCGTCGGCTGCGGCTATTGCGTCCAGGCCTGTCCCTACGACGCCCGCTTCATCAACCACGACACCCAGACCGCCGACAAATGCACCTTCTGCGAACACCGCCTGGAAGCCGGGCTCTTGCCCGCCTGCGTTGAAAGCTGCGTCGGCGGCGCCCGCATCATCGGCGACCTGAACGACCCGCACAGCGCCATCTCCACCCTGATGGCCGAACACCGCGCCGATCTCAAGGTTCTCAAGCCCGACATGAAAACCGACCCGCACGTCTATTACCTGGGCCTGCCCGACGCCTTCGTGCACCAGATCGACGGCCAAGCCGGCGTGCGCCTCGCCGGCAGCCACTGAGCCACCCAGGGGACCTTCATGCAGATCACCGAATTGCTCACTCCCGTCTTTGATGCCGCCTGGCTGCCGTGGGCCGTCCAGTACTTCTTTCTTATCGGCATCAGCGCCACCACCGCGCTGACCGCGGCCGGCGCCGCCTTCGGCCGCGACGGTTCGCCCGCGCGCCGGCTGCTGCCCGCGGCCGTCACCGTGCTGCTCGTCACCGCCATCGCCGCGCCCGTGTCGCTGTTGGCCGACCTGCACCAGCCCGGGCGCTTCTGGCACTTCTACGCCCGGCTGACCCCGTGGTCGTGGATGTGGCTGGGCGCGCTGCTGCTGCCCGTCTTCACGGGCCTGGCCGTGATGTTCTGCGCCGCCTGGTGGTGGGGGCGCATCGCCTGGGTGCGCCTGTTGGCCGTGGCGCTGGCCGTGTCTGCCGTGTCCATCCTGGTCTACACCGGCGCCGAAGTCATGGTGCTGCGTTCGCGGCCGTTGTGGCACACCCCGTTCCTGCCGCTGAACTTCGCGCTGACCGCGTGGCTGGGGGCGCTGGGCGCCATGTTCCTGGTGGCGCGTTGGCTGCCCGGCGGCCTGCGGGCCTTGCCCGTGGACCTGCTGCGCCGGCTGAGCGTGGCCGCGGTGGTGTCGATGGCCGTGGGCGCCGGCGCCTGGGCCTTGCTGGGCCTGTTGGGGCTGGACCCGTCGTTTGACGCCGCGCTGCGCCTGTTCGCCGAATTCCCGGTGTGGCGCGTCAGCCTGGCCGGCGCCGTCGTCACCGCCCTCTGCATCATCGCGCTGCTGCAGCGCGCGCCGCGCACCCTGGCCGCGCCGCTGCCGTCGGCGCTGCTTGCGCTGACCATGCTGGCCGCCGCCTGGATCTTCCGCTGGGTCGTCTTCATGAGCGTGCAGGGCGTGCCCAAGTACGGCGCTGGCTTGTACCTGTACGACATGCCCTGGGGCAGCGACGGCCTGCTCGGCATGGTCGGCGTGCTGGGCCTGTGCGCCGCGCTGGTCGCCGCCGTGACCTACGCCCTGGAACTGTTCCCCGCGCGCGCCCGCGGCCTGGCGGCCTGACGCCTTGCAAAGACTTCTATAGAGATTAGCCATGGATAAGCAACACCCCGATGACAAGCCCGCCGCTGCGGACGAACCTGACAACGCCGCACGCCGCAAACTGATCGCGCGCGGCGGCGTGGTGGCCGGCGGCCTGGCTGTGTTCGCGGCCGGCTACGGCGAGACCGTCGCCAAGGCCGTCAAGGGCCTGGCGCACGGCACCGCCGGCGTGCCCACCGCCCACGCCGTACGCGGCAACTCTTTGCCGCCCGAATTCCGTATCGACCCGCTGTCGGGTCTGCTGGCCACGCAACCGGGCCAGACCGTCAGCCCCTCCAGCTGCCTGGGCTGCTGGACCCAGTGTGGCGTGCGCCTGCGCGTGGACACCGACACCAACCGCATCCTGCGCGTGGCTGGCAACCCCTATCATCCGCTGGCCACCACGCGGCCCGCCGCCATGGACACGCCGGTGCGCGACGTCTATGCGCAACTGGGCGGCGACAACGGCCTGGAAGGCCGCGCCACGTCGTGCGCGCGCGGTTCGGCCATGCTGGAGCAGATGCACAGCCCCTACCGCGTGCTGCAACCGCTGAAACGCATTGGCGGCCGCGGTGACGGCAAGTGGCAGAGCATCTCGTTCGAACAACTGGTGCAGGAAGTGTGCGAAGGCGGCGATCTGTTTGGCGAGGGTCACGTCGACGGCCTGCGCGCCATCTTCGACCGCGACACGCCGCTGGACCCGGCCAATCCCGAGTACGGGGCAAAGGTCAACCAGTTCCTGTTTACCGACGCGTCCAACGAAGGCCGCACGCCGTTGATCCAACGCTTTGCGGGCCAGTCGTTCGGCACCGTCAATTTCAGCAACCACGGTTCCTACTGCGGCCAGAGCTTCCGCGTGGGGGCGGGCGCCGCGCTGGGCGATCTGAAGGGCATGCCGCACGGCAAGCCGGATTGGGACCGGGCGCGCTTTGGCCTGTTCATCGGCGCCGCGCCCGCCCAGGCCGGCAACCCGTTCCAGCGCCAGGCCCGCCAGTTGGCCGAGGCCCGTACGCGGCCTGAAGCAGACGGCTTCACTTATGTAGTGGTGGCGCCCGTGCTGCCCGCGTCGTCCAGCCTGTCGGCCGGGTCGGGCAACGAATGGGTGCCGGTCAATCCGGCCAGCGACCTGGCCCTGGCGATGGGCCTGATCCGCTGGATCCTGGACCACCAACGCTTTGACGCCCGCGCCTTGGCCCAGCCGGGCCCTGCCGCCATGAAGGCGGCCGGCGAGGCTGCCTGGACCAACGCCACCCACCTGGTGGTGGCCGAACCCGGCCATCCGCGCCTGGGCAGTTTCCTGCGCGGCGCGGACCTGGGCTGGGCACGGCCCGCTGATGCCGGCGACAAATGGGAAGACGTCTACGTGGTGCGCCTGGAAGACGGCACGCTGGCGCCGCACACCACGGTGGCTGCGGCCACGCTGTTCGTGGACGACGCGGTGGCCGCGCCCGGCATGAAAGGCGCGCCCGAATCCTTGCGCGTGCGCACGTCGCTGTCGCTGCTGCATGAGGAAGCGCGCCGCAAGACGCTGGACGAATACGCCGCCTTGTGCGGCGTGCCGGCCGCCAAGATCGCCGAACTGGCCGAGCGCTTCACCAGCCACGGCAAGCGCGCGGTGGCGGATGCGCATGGCGGCACCATGAGCGGGGCGGGCTTCTACACCGCCTACGCCATCGCCATGCTCAACACGCTGGTGGGCAACCTCAACGTCGAGGGCGGCCTGGTGCTGGACGCCGGCCCGTTCCCGCCCTATGGCGCCGGGCCGCGCTACAACATCGCGGGCTTCGCCAACCGCGCCACGCCCAAGGGCGTGGCCCTGTCGCGCAACCGCTTTCCGTATGAGAAGTCGAGCGAGTTCAAGCGCAAGCAGGCCGCCGGCCAGCCGGTCTATCCGGCCGCCGCGCCCTGGTATCCGGCCACGGGCGGCCTGAGCTCCGAGATGCTGGCGTCGGCGCTGGCGGGCTATCCGTATCGCGCCAAGGTCTGGTTCAACCACATGAGCAACCCGATCTACGGCATTGCCGGGTTCAGGAACGTGCTGCTGGACAAGCTGAAGGATCCGAAGATCCTGCCGCTGGCGGTGTCGATCAATCCGTTCATCAACGAGACCAACGCGCTGGCCGACTACATCGTGCCCGACACCGTCACCTACGAAAGCTGGGGCGTGTCCGCCCCGTGGGCCGACGTGGTGGCCAAGGCGTCGACGGTGCGCTGGCCCGCCGTCGAACCCAAGGTGGCGCGCACGGCCGACGGCGCGCCGGTGTGCCTGGAATCGTTCCTGATCGCCTGCGCCAAGCGGCTGGGCATGCCTGGCTTTGGCGCTGGCGCCATCGCCGACGCGGACGGCCAGCGCTATCCGCTGGACACGGCGGAAGACTTCTTCGTGCGTGGCATGGCGAACATCGCTTTCGCCGCGGGCCGTCCGGTGCCCGAGGCCAGCGACGACGACCTGGCCCTGACCGGGGTGGCGCGTTACGGCGACCTGCTGCGGCAGAAGCTCAAGCCGGACGAATGGCGCCGCGTGGCCATGGTGATGAGCCGGGGCGGGCGCTTTGACCGCATGCAGGATGCCTGGACCGGCGAGGCCGGCGCCCGCCAGACGCGCCAGGCCTGGGCCAAGCCGTTGCAAGTCTGGAGCGAAGAGCTGGCGGGTTTCCGCCATGCGATGACCGGCGAGCGCTATAGCGGCTGTCCGACCTGGTATCCCCCAAGGTTGGCCGACGGCCGCGATGTGCGCGAGCAATACCCGCGCGCCGATTGGCCGTTCCTGCTCAGCTCGTTCAAGTCCAACCTGATGAGTTCGATGTCCATCGGCGTTGACCGGCTGCGCCAGGTGCATCCGCACAACCCGGTGGCGATCAACCGGCAGGATGGCGAGCGCCTGGGCCTGCGCAACGGCGACCCGGTGCGCATCGTGACGCCGGGCGGCGCCGTCACCGGTCTGGCGTTGCTGCGCGACGGCATCCAGCCAGGTGCGGTCGGCATCGAGCATGGCTACGGCCACACCGAATTGGGCGCGCGCGCCCATGTCGTGGACGGCCAGGCCATGCCGCACGATCCGGCGCTGGCGGCGGGCGTGAACCTGAACGATTTGGGCTTTGGCGACATCTCGCGAGGGGCGCATGCCAACGTATGGATCGATTGGGTGTCGGGGGCGGCCGTGCGGCAGGGGTTGCCGGCGCGGATCGAACGGGCATAGGGGTGGTGGGGCCGGCCGTCGCAGGGCTGGGGCGGATCCCCTGCTGCCGCTAGCGGACGACGGTATCGGCCACCAGTTCCAGCCCCGTGCCGGGCACGTCGACCTCGCCCAGCGTGCCGCCGAGGTCGCCGGGTTGCGCGGCGGCCAGGCCCGAGCGGCTGACGCGGATCTCGACCTGCACGCGACTCGCGCTGGACAGCGCGGCTTGCGGCGACATGGCGTTGCTGTCGTCCAGCGTGAAGTCGCGCGGCAGGTCGGACGCTTGCAGTTTCAATACCGCCAGCGGCATGCGCGAGCCTGATGCCGGGCGCGCCAGGATGAAAACGGTGTCGGTGGGGCGTACCTGGCTTTGCAGGGCGGCAGCGATGCGCGCGTGGCCGCTGAGACGGCCGGCGGACGTTCCTTGGCCCGGGCCGGAAGCGGCTGTCTGCGGCGGCGGGGTCGGCGCCACGGACGCCGGCGCCGTCCCCCCCGCTTGTGCCATGGTGCGCGCCTGGGCGATGTTCGATTCAATCTGGCGCGCCGCTTCGGAGTCGGGTGGCAAGACCGCTTGCAGTCGCTGCCAGTATCCCAGCGCCTCGGCCGCGTCGCCGCGGCGCAGCGCCATCATGCCGGCCAACGCCAGCGCCTTGGGTTGGTCCGGCTGCGCCGCCAGTGCCTGCGCGACCGCGGCGACGGATCCCGCGTCGGGCGCGCCCTGGTTGGCCGACAGCAATGCGTCGGCCAGATCGGCCAGCACCTGCGGCTGGTCCGGCACCAGACGCAGCACCTGGCGGTACGCAGCGGCCGCGTCGGGGTAGCGGCCCAGCGTTTCATAGGACCGCGCCAGCGTATACCAGCCGTCGGCATCGTCGGGCGCTGCGCGCAGGCGCTGGGCCAGTGCGCTGACGGCCAGCGTCATGCTGTCGCCGTCGTTGCCGGCATGCGGCTCGGCGACGCTGGCCTGCGCAACGGTGGCTGCCGCGCGCGGGTTGCCCAGGTGACCGTACAGCAGCGCCGCCGCCAGCGGTAGCGCCACGCTCAGCAGGCAGGCCGCGACGACGCCAGCGCGGTGGCCGGCCGCCGGCGTGGCACCGCCACTGCGTCGGGCCAGGTCCTGCAGCAGGTCGCGCTGCAGTTCTTCGTCGGCATGCAGGGCCGCATCCGAGCTCAACGCGCCTTCCCGCAGATCGCGCCGCAGCTGCTCGCGCTGCGCCTGGTAAAAGTCGCGCAGGCCGGCGTCGGCTTCGCGCCGCGCAGCCGGCGGCTCGCGTCGCAGCAGCGGCGGCACCAGGCAGAGCAGGGTGGCCAGCAGCAGGGCCAGCACGGCAAGCCAAAGCGGGGTCATGAGCCGGAATCCAGATAGCGCGCCGCGCGGGCGCGTTCATCGGCGGTCAGCGGCGGGCGCGAACGGGGCCGCCGCGCCAGCGTGCGCAGCAGCACCACAAAGCCCAGCACGAGCAGCGCGAACGGACCCAGCCACAGCAGCCAGGTGATGGGTTTGAAGGGCGGGTCGTAACGCACGAAGTCGCCGTAGCGGTCCTCGAAGAAACGCATGATCTGCGCATCGCTGCGGCCCTCGGCCAATTGTCCGCGGATCAAGTTGCGCATGTCGTGCGCCAGCGGCGCGTTGGACTCGGCCAGCGTCTGGTTCTGGCACACCAGGCAACGCAGGCCGTGCGCCAGGTGCTCGGCGCGTTGCTCCAGCTCGGGTGTCAGCGGCGGCGACGGTGCTTGGGCGCGGGCGGCGCCGGGCGCCAGCAAGGCCAGTGCGAACAGCAATGCGCGCAGGGTCGCTTGGCCGCTCATTGCAGCGACTCGATCATGGGTTGGATCCGGGTGCGCCAGATTTCCGGCGTGATCAGGCCCAGTTGCTTGTAGCGAATGCGGCCTTGACCATCGATGACGAAGGTCTCGGGCACGCCATACACGCCGTACTCGATGCCGACCCGGCCGTCCGTGTCGCTGGCCGACGCGATGTACGGATCGCCATGGTGTCCCAGCCACGCCAGCGCGTCCTCGGGCTTGTCCTTGTAGTTCAGCCCGTACAGCGGCACGCCGTGGCGTTGCGCCGCCTGGCGCAGCACCGGCAATTCCTCGCGGCAGGGTGCGCACCACGAGGCCCATACGTTTAGCAGCCAGACCTTGCCGCGTAGCGATTGCACGTCCAGCCGCTGCTCGGGCGCATGCAACAGCGGCAGGCTGATGGCGGGGGCGGGCTTGTCGATCATGGCGGACGGCACCGCGCGCGGGTCGCGGGACAATCCCAGCGCCAGGAACACGGCCATGGCAAGAAAGACGGCCAGGGGCAGCAGATAACGTAGCATCAGGGGCTCTCCCGCGACGCGGTGGGCAGGCCGCGGGGGTGGGGGCTGGGCTCGCGTGCTTCGCGCTGGCGGTAGCGCTTGTCGCCGGCCGCCAGCAGGCCGCCCAGCGCCATCAGCAGGCAGCCAGCCCAGATCCACGCCATGAAGGGCTTGACCTGGATGCGCACCGTCCAGGCCGACCCGCCAGCCGGCTCGCCCAGCGCCACAAACAGGTCGCGCGAGAAGCCGCTGTCGATCGCAGCCTGGCTCAGCGCCATGTCTTGTACGGTGTAGAGGCGTTTTTCGGGATACAGCGTGACCACAGGCAGGCCGCCTCGGGTGACGCGGAACTCGCCGCGCTGGGCGCTGTAGTTGGGGCCGGTTGCCGGCGCCAGTCCGCTGAAGGTGAAGCGATAACCGCCCGCGTCCTGGGTGGCGCCGGGTTCCATCCGCAGTTCCTGCTTGACCTCATAGCCGTTGGCCAGCGTGGCGCCGGCAATGAAGATGCCGATGCCTGCGTGCGCCAGCAACATGCCGTACCAAGAACGCGGCTGGCGGCCCAGGCGGCGCAGCCAGTGGCCGTCGCCGTCGGTCAGGCGCTGCCAGGCGTGAGCCGCCGCGCTGGCGACCGACCACGCCGCCAGCCACAGCCCCAGCATCACCAGCGGCGATCCCAGGCGGACAGGGCCGGGCATGGCCAGCGGCAGCAGCACGGCAGTAGCCATGCTGACGCCAAACGCGGCGCGCAGCCGGCGGCCCAGGTCCGGCGCTTGCGCCTGCTTCCACCGTGCCATGGGCCCGACGCCCATCAGGAAAATGGCGGGCGTCATCAGCGGCACGAACACGGCTTCGAAGTAGGGCGGACCGATCGAGATCTTGCCCCAGTCCAGCACGTCCAGCACCACCGGGTACAACGTGCCCAGCAGCACCGAGGCGGCCGCCACGGTCAGCACCACGTTATTGCTCAGCAGCAGTGATTCGCGCGACAGCAGGGCAAAGCCGCCGCCCAGCCCCACCTTGGGCGCGCGCCACGCATACAGCGTCAGCGAGCCGCCCACGATCAGCGTCATGAACCCCAGGATGTACAGGCCGCGTCCCGGGTCCACCGCAAACGCGTGCACCGAAGTCAGCACGCCGGAGCGGACCAGGAACGTGCCCAGGATGCTGAGCGAAAACGTGCAGATGGCCAGCAGCACGGTCCAGCTGCGGAAGGCGCCGCGCCGCTCGGTGACGATCAGCGAATGGATCAGCGCGGTGCCGGCCAGCCACGGCATGAAGGACGCGTTTTCGACCGGGTCCCAGAACCACCAGCCGCCCCAGCCCAGCACGTAATAGGCCCAGGCGCTGCCCAGCAGGATGCCCAGGGTCAGGAAGGTCCAGGCAGCCAGCGTCCACGGCCGCACCCAGCGCGCCCACAGCGCGTCCAGCTCGCCCGACAGCAGCGCCGCGATGGCGAAGGCGAACGCCACCGAAAACCCCACGTAGCCCATGTACAGCATCGGCGGATGCACGATCATGCCCGGGTCCTGCAGCAGCGGGTTCAGGTCGCGGCCGGCCATGGCTGGGGGCATCAGCCGTTCAAAGGGGTTGGACAAGAACAGCAGGAACAGCAGAAAGCCCACGCTGATCCAACCCATCACCGCCAGCACCCGGCCAGCGAAGGCCGGCGGCAAGCGCCGGCTGCACAGCGCCACGGCCAGCGTCCAGGCGGTCAGCAGGTAGAGCCACAGCAGCAGCGAGCCTTCGTGACCGCCCCACACCGCCGCGAAGCGATAGGCGGCCGGCAGGTCCGCGTGGGAATTGGCGGCCACGTACAGCACGGAATAGTCGTTTTGCAGGAAGGACGCGGCCAGGCAGCCGATGGCCACGGTGGCCAGGGCGAACTGCGCCACGGCGGCCGGACGCGCCACGGCCAGGCCCGGCTGCCAGCCGGTGGCGGCGCCGATCAGTGGCAACGTGCCCTGGACCACGGCCGCCAATAGCGCCAGGATCAGGCTGAACAGGCCGATTTCCGGGATCATCGCGAGTCCGCCCGCAGTGCGCCTGGGCTCGCACCGGCGGTCGTGCCGCCGCCACCGGCCTCGGCAGCCTTGCCCACGCCGCCACTGACAGCGGCCTTTGCACCCGCCGTGGCCCGCTTGATCGCGTCGGCGGCCTCAGGCGGCATGTAGTTCTCGTCGTGCTTGGCCAACACCTCGGACGCCTGGAACACGCCGTCCACGCCCAGCTTGCCCGCCGCCACCACGCCCTTGCCCTCGCGGAACAGGTCTGGCAGCAGGCCCCGGTAAACCACCGGCACCGCGTGCACGGTGTCCGTCACCACGAAGCGCAGCGACAGGCCGTCGGCCTCGCGTTTGAGCGAGCCTTCCTGCACCAGGCCGCCCACCCGGAAGCTGCCGCTGGCAGGCGCTTCGTGCGCCGCCACCTGCGTGGGCGTGAAGAAGAACACCAGGTTCGATTGCAGCGCATTGAGCACCAGCGCCGTGGCCGCGGCCAACAGGCCCAGGCCGGCGGCCAGGGCCAGCGCGCGGCGCTTGCGTGGCGTCATGACGCGTCTCCGTGGGGCGGCGCCGTGGCTTTGCCGCGGCGGGCGCGGGCCCGGCGCCACAGCAGGCCTGCTTCCAGCGCCAGCAGCGCCAGCGTCACGCCGTAGGCGCCCAGGATGTAGGGGCCGTGGCCCTGCAGCGAGAACAGCGCGTTCCAGCTCATCGCGCTGCCTCCTGGCGCTGCACCGCGCCCGGCTCGCGTTCGGCGATGATGCCGCGCACCCGCGCCAGCCCGACGGCAGCGCTGTACAGCCAGAACGCGGCCACCATCAGCAGCATGGCGGTCACCATCACGTGCGCCATGCTGGGGGCCGTGGTCAGGTTGATGGAGGCGCCTTGGTGCAGCGTGTTCCACCAGCGCACCGAAAAATAGATGATGGGCACGTTGATCACGCCGGCCAGCAGCAGGATGGCGCCGCCACGGTCGCCGCGCCGCGGATCGTCGCTGGCGGCCTGCAGCGCCATGAAGCCCAGGTACAGGAACAGCAGAATCAGTTCCGATGTCAGGCGGGCGTCCCACACCCACCATGCGCCCCAGGTGGGCTTGCCCCACAAGGCGCCCGTCCACAGCGTCAGGAACGTGAACAGCGCCCCGGTGGGCGCCAGGGCCCGCATCATCATGAACGACAGCCGCGTATGGAACACCAGGCCCAGCGCCGCATACAGCGCCATGGCCAGGTACAGCAGCATCGACATCCAGGCTGCCGCCACATGGATGAACAGGATGCGGTAGACCTCGCCTTGCTGGCTGTCCACGGGGGCCGCCACCAGTCCCATGTACAGGCCCGCAGCAGCGAACAGCGCCGCGGCCAGCGCCAACCACGGGATCAGGCGCCCGGCCAGGGGGTAGAACAGGGCCGGCGAGGCATAGCGCAGCCAGCCGGGGCGCGAGGCCGCGGCGACGGGCGCGAACGGGTTCAGGGCAGGGGGCTTGTGCATGCGCGTGTCCTCAGTCCAGCGCCACGCGTAGCGCCGCCGAGGCGCTCCAGGGGCACAGCAGGATGGCCAGGCACAGGCCGGCCCCCAGCAACGACAACTGCGGCCCGGCGCCCAGGCCCGCATTCACGGCCGACACCGCGCCGCTGCCGAAGATCAGCACCGGCACGTACAGCGGCAGCACCAGCAGCGGCAGCAGCGCGCCGCCGCGCAGGCCCAGCGTCAGCGCCGCGCCCAGCCCGCCGACCAGCGCCAGCGTCGGCGTGCCCAGCAGCAGCGACAACGCCAGCACGCCGATGGCGCCCGGCGTCAGGCCGAACTGCAGCGCCAGCACCGGGCTGGCCAGGATCAGCGGCAGGCAGCTGCTGAACCAGTGCGCGGCCAGCTTGGTGGCCACCAGCACGGGCAGGGGATGGGGCGACACCAGCAGCTGTTCCAGCGCGCCGTTGTCGTAGTCCTGGGCGAAGGGGCGTTGCAGCGTCAGCAGGATGCCGAGCAGGGCGCAGACCCACAGCACGCCCGGGCCGATGGCCGCCAGCAGCGCCGGGTCGGGGCCGATGGCCAGCGGGAACAGCGAACCCGCCACCACGAAGAACAGCGTCGCGCCCAGCGTTTCCGCCGGCCGCCTCCAGGCCAGCCGCAGTTCACGGCGCGCCAACTGCCACAGCGTTGCCAGCATCGGCGTAGTCGTCCATGTCCAGGGTTTGCTTGCGGGCGGGCGCCGCGCCCGGCGCGCGGTGCGAGGCCACCACGGCCAGGCCGCCGCCGGCCAGGTGCGCGTCCAACGCCTGGTCCAGCAGGTCCAGGCTGGCCGCGTCCAGGCCCGCATCGGGTTCGTCCAGCAGCCACAGCGGCTTGCGGCTCAGCACCGTCGCGGCCAGCGCCAGCCGGCGGCGTTGGCCTTGCGACAGCCGCGAGACGGGCGTGTCGGCGCAGGTATGCAGCCGCCAGGCGCGTAGCGCTGGACCAGTGTCGGCCAGCGGCGCGCCCGCGATCGCCAGCGCATAGCGCAGGCTTTCCGCCGCGCTCAGCTCGCCGCACAGGCCGTTGCCGTGCGCCAGGAAAGCCATGTTCGCGTAATAGGCAGCTGGGTCCCGGCGGATGTCGCAGCCTTGCCACTGCACAGTGCCGGCCAGCGGTTGCAGCAGCCCGGCCAGCATGCGCAAGAGGCTGGTCTTGCCGCTGCCGTTGGCGCCGCGCAGATGCAACCAATGCCCCGGGGCCAGCATGAGGTCCACCGCGCACCCCGCACCTCGGCGACCCAATAGGCCGATCGCTTGCAGGCCCGCGCAACGGGCGCTCGCCGCCGGGCTGGCAGTATGGCGGACCAACATCGCATCGGCAGGCGGCATGTCGGCAGGCGCCGCGTTGGTCCGCAGCACGCCGGCCCGCGTCGCGCCCGCCGGGGCGTCTTCGGCGCGGAGCGTGTCAGCGGCCCGCATGCGGGCTGTCCTGGCCTAGGCCCGGCACCGACGACAACTCGCCGGGCGGGATGTTGGGCAGCTTGTGGGCGATGCCCTTATGGCAATCGATGCAGGTCTTGCTCTTGTCCGCCAGGTAGGTCGAATGCATGTTCTGCGCCCGCACGCTTTGGCGGGTGAAGTCCATGTAGTCGTAGTTGTGGCAGTTGCGGCATTCCAGCGAATCGTTGGCCTTGAAGCGGGCCCATTCGTGCCTGGCCAGCTCCAGCCGCTTGTCGACGAATTTCTCGCGCGTGTCGATGGTGCCGAAGATCTTGCCCCAGACCTCCTTGGACGCTTGCATCTTGCGGGCGATCTTGTCGGTCCAGTTGTGCGGCACGTGGCAGTCGGAACACAGGGCGCGCACGCCCGAGCGGTTGGTGAAGTGGATGGTGCCCTTGAGTTCGGCGTAGACGTTGTCGCGCATCTCGTGGCAGCCGGTGCAAAATTTCTCCGTATTGGTGAATTCCATGGCGGTATTGAAGGCGCCCCAGAACAGGATGCCGCCGATAAAGCCGCCCACGGTCAGAAAGCCCAGGCTGAAATGCACGCTGGGCCGGCGGATGATGTTCCAGTAGCGCTTGAGAAGCTTCTGCATGGCGGTTCCCTGTCCCTTACTTCTTGTCGGACGCCGGGGCGGTCAGGCGCTTGAGGATCACATCGATGTCCTGGTAGGTGTTGGACACCAGCGGCTTGGCTTCGGATTGCGGCACGTGGCACTGCACGCAGAAATAACGCCGCGGCGACACCTCGGCCAGCACATTGCTGTCGCGGTCCATGTAGTGGGTCACGCTCAGGGGCGGCGCCTGGGTCTCTTCGGTATTGACCCGCGCATGGCAGGCCAGGCAGCGGTTGAAGTTCTTGTCGATCTGGTAGCCGTCGATCGAATGCGGAATGGTCGGCGGCTGCATCGAATAGGTGCGCATCCGCTTGATGTCCTTGTTTTCGATCGGACTGATCAGGGGCGGATCGGCCTCTTCGGCGATGGGCGTGGGCCCGCGCATCGGGTCCTCGACCTCGAACGGCGGGGCGGCCCAGGCGGCCGTACAGGTTGCGGCGCACAAGACGAAAGCAAGAGCGCGTAGGTTCATGGCTGTCTCCGGTGCGCCGTTCAGACCTTGACGATCTTGACCGCGCACTTCTTGAAATCGGTCTGGAACGAGATCGGGTCGGTGGCGTCCAGCGTGACCTTGTTGATCAACTGGCCGGCGTCGAACCAGGGCACGAACACCAGGCCGCGCGGCGGCTTGTCGCGCCCGCGGGTTTCCAGCCGCGTGCGCATCTTGCCGCGCCGCGACACGATTTCCACCTCGACGCCGCGCCGCAGGCCCATCGCCTGCGCGTCGTCGGGGTGCATGAAACAGACCGCGTTCGGAAATGCCCGGTACAGCTCCGGCACCCGCCGCGTCATCGACCCGGAATGCCAGTGCTCCAGGACGCGGCCGGTGGACAGCCAGAACGGGTATTCCTTGTCCGGCGATTCCGGGGGGGGCTCGTAGGGCAGGGCGTAGATCACCGCGCGGCCGTCCGGGTTGCCGTAGAACTCGAAGCCCGCGCCCGGTTTCACATAGGGATCGCTGCCTTCGCGGTAGCGCCACAGCGTCTCTTTGCCCTTGACTACCGGCCAGCGCAGTCCGCGCACCTCGTGATACGTGTCGAACGGCGCCAGGTCGTGGCCGTGGCCGCGGCCGAATTCGGCGTATTCCTCGAACAGGCCCTTCTGCGCATAGAAGCCAAAGGCCTCGGCCTCGTGGTTGGCGTAGTCCTTGTCGCGATCGGAATTCGGATAGCGGTTGACCTTGCCGTTGGCGAACAGAATGTCGAACAGCGTCTTGCCGCGGTACTCGGGTTTCTTGGCCAGCAGGTCCGCGGGCCAGACTTCTTCCACGGTGAAGCGCTTGGAAAACTCCATCAGTTGCCACAGGTCCGAACGGGCCTGGCCCGGCGCATTCACCAGTTGATGCCAGAACTGGGTGCGGCGCTCGGCGTTGCCGTAGGCGCCTTCCTTTTCCACCCACATCGCCGCCGGCAGGATCAAATCCGCCGAAATCGTCGTGACCGTGGGGTAGGCGTCGGACACCACAATGAAATTGTCCGGATTGCGATAGCCCGGCAGCCCTTCGTTCATCAGGTTGGCCGCCGCCTGCATATTGTTGTTGACCATCACCCAATAGGCGTTGATCTGGCCGTCCTTGAGCATGCGGTTCTGCAGCACCGCGTGCGCGCCGACCTTGGCCGGAATGGTGCCTGCCGGCAGTTGCCACAGTTCTTCCGCATGGGCCCGGTGCTGGGGATTGGTCACCACCAGGTCCGCCGGCAGCCGATGCGAAAACGTGCCCACTTCCCGCGCGGTGCCACAGGCCGACGGCTGCCCCGTCAGCGAAAAAGGACTATTGCCCGGCGTGGAAATCTTGCCCGTCAGCAGATGGATGTTGTAGACCATGTTGTTGGCCCACACCCCGCGCGTATGCTGGTTAAAGCCCATCGTCCAGAATGACGTGACCCGCACCTTGGGGTCGGCATACAGCTCGGCCAGGTCCTGCAACTGCTTCTTGGGCACCCCCGACAGCTTGGACGTGTATTCCAGGTCGTAGCGCGACACGAACTTGGCGAACTCGTCATACGTGATCGGCTTGGAGCCGCCCGCCTTGTCCGCGTTCTTGGCCGCCTTTTGCAGCGGGTGGTCCGGCCGCAACCCGTAGCCGATATCCGTATTGCCTTCGTGGAACACCGTGTGCTTGTCCACGAACTCGCGGTTCACCCGCTTGGTCTGGATGATGTGATTGGCGATGTAGTTAAGAATCGCCAGGTCCGTCTGCGGCGTGAACGTCAGCGTCAAGTCCGCCAGCTCGTACGAGCGGTGCTCGAACGTCGACAGCACCGCCACCTTCGTCTTGGGCGCCGACAACCTTCGGTCCGTCACCCGCGTCCACAGAATCGGGTGCATCTCCGCCATGTTCGAGCCCCACAGCACAAAGGCGTCCGCATTCTCGATGTCGTCATAACAGCCCATCGGCTCGTCCGCGCCAAACGTGCGCATAAAACCTACCGCCGCCGACGCCATGCAATGCCGCGCATTCGGATCCAGGTTGTTCGACCGGAACCCCGCCTTCATCAACTTCAGCGCCGCGTAGCCTTCCCACACCGTCCATTGCCCCGACCCGAACATGCCCACTGCCTCGGGCCCCTTGTCCTTGAGCACCCGCTTGAACTGCTCGGCCATCACATCGAACGCCTGGTCCCATGACACCGGCGCGAACTCTCCGTCCTTGGCGTACTTGCCGTCCTTCATGCGAAGCAGCGGCGTCGTCAGCCGGTCATTGCCATACATGATCTTGGACAGGAAATAGCCCTTGACGCAGTTCAACCCCTTATTCACTTCGGCATTGAAATCGCCGTGCGTGGCCACCACCTGGTTGTCCTTGACCGCGACGTTCACGCCGCAGCCGGTCCCGCAGAACCTACAGGGCGCCTTGGACCACTTCAGCTTTGCCGCCTCTGACTCCGTCACGATGTTCTGCGTGACTCCCACCACCGGAATCCCCGCCACCGTCGCAGCCGCCGCGGCGGCCGATTGCTTGATGAAATCCCTACGGGCCATTGCCATCGTCGATCTCCTCGTTCATCGCCGCCAAGGTATCGGCATGCTGGTACACCAGCGCCGACGCCAGCACACCTTCCATGCGCTGGATCTGCGAAATCCGCGCCATCATCTCGTCCGTCGTGGGCGCTTCCAGCGTCACCACCAGCTTGCCCATCTCGGACGCCCCATGAATCTCCGCGCCCGCGACAGCCAAAACGCCCAGGCGCACCTCATCCAGCCGCCGCGGCGTGGCATGCACGACGAGGCTGGCAATATGCAATTCAGGGGAAGCCGGCGGCAGCGCCGGCGAAGGATGCGCGGACATGGGAAACGTTCCGTCGCTGTCCATCAGCTGCCCGGAGGTCCGGCCAACAACTGATAGAACCAAACAATGAAACCGTAGCCCGCGACAATGATCACCGTAAGAACGGGGGCCATGACGGCCGTCAGGAACAGAAAACTTCGAAGCTCCTGAGGCCTTGAGTAGCCATCTGACTCGTTTGACACACACCACCTCACTAGGACAGTTGGGGTATTGCGTTTAACGTGCGGATGTCAAAGCTTTTAGCAGATGCGTTTTGAAAGCGTCAATGTTGCGCCACGGCGCAAATCCGGGAAAAACCGCTATATATACAAGCACATAGCGATAGCGCTAGGCACCCTGATCAACCCAAGCCCGATCCCAGCAATCGAGGCAATCACCACATGGAGCCTGGGGCGTCGGGGGCCTGCCGAGCGCGGCCGTGTAGAGGGCGCCCGGCGGAATCCGAAGGCAGGCGGCGCAGCCGCCCACGAGGATGAGCACGGGGCAGGCCGGAGCGAAGGCTCCGGACCGCCCTCGTAGGCCGCGCTCGGCAGGCCCCCGGCGCCCCAGGCGGCCCAAGAACACAGCCCCACAACAGCCAACAACACCAACCCAACCCAAGCACTAAGCGCTAAGCAACCGCCCCATAAATCGCCCGAGCCTGGGCCGCATCCGCTACAGGCCGCCCCAACGCCCGAGCCCCTTCAACTGCCTGCCTCACGAGATCAGCATTCCCCGCCGCCACACTGCCGTCACGCAGCTTCAAATTATTCTCAAACCCCACCCGCATATGCCCGCCAAAAGCCGCCGCCGTCGTCACGCAGGCATTCTCTTCGGCGCCAAATGCGCAAATCGCCCAAGGCAGCGAATGATCGTAGGCCGCCAGAAAAGGCAGCAAGTCATACGCCGAAGACGTCTGCCCCACGCTATACCGCCCCAGCACGAACAGCACTGACCAGGCGCCCGGCGGCACCAGCCCTCGCGCCCGCAGCGACAGCCAGCGGCGCACATCGCCCTCGTCGTACAGAATGATCTGCGCCATGATGCGGCGCTCGGCCACCCACGCCAGAAACGCCGCCAGCTCCGCCTCCGGAACCTCCGGCACCGCAATTTCCCGCAGCCCCATCGATACCGCTTCGGGCTGCAATTCACGCACCAGCGCGATCTGCTCTGCCGCCTTGTACACGCCCGCCGCTTCGCTCGTGACCTGCACCAGCAGCTCGCGGCCCACCGCCCGGTCCACCGCCGCCAGCGCTTGGCGATAAGCATGGGCATCCAGCAAATGGCTGCCGTCCGGCTTGCGCACATGCATGTGCATCATCGCCGCGCCTGCATCCAGGCACGCGCGGGCCTCCAGCGCCAGCGTCTCGGGCGTCATCGGCACCGACGGATGATCCGCCGCCTTCTTGTACGCCCCGTTGGGCGCCACCGTCACGATCACCGGCGACGCTGCCAGCGCCGCGCGGGGCAGGAGAGCCGCGTTCATGGCTGGATCTCCGGCAGTTCCGGCGCAATCAGGTCCAGCCCGGCGCGCAGCAGCCGGTCATAGCGGGCTCGCTCGGCCGCGATCGTCTCCGGCGTCCAGGTGTAGAAACCTTCACCCGCCTTCATGCCGTAACGGCCGTCCGCGGCGCGTTCGGTCAGGCATTGTGCAGGGTGGTCGTCGTTGCAGAACGTCGGGTACATCGTCGCGCCCGCCGCGGCGTGCACATCGATCCCCGCATGGTCGCGCTGCATCACCGGGCCAGCCGCCAGGAAGCGAAAGCCAAACCCGAAACGCACCGCCGCATCCACGTCCTCGGGCGAGGCGATACCGCGGTCGATCAGGTTGAACGCCTCGCGCGACAGCGCGTGTTGCAGGCGGTTGGCCAGGAACCCGGGCAGGTCCTGGCGCACCTTCACCGGCACGCTGCCACAGCGGCGCATGAACGCGATCAGGTCATCGGCGCGGGCCTCGTCGCTGGCTTCGCCCATCACCACTTCCACCAGCGGCACCAGATGGGCCGGCATGAAAAAGTGCAGGCCCAGCATGCGCTCGCGCGTCGTGAGCCCCTGGCTGATCGCGCTGATCGGGAAGCTGGAGCTATTGCTTGCCAGCACCGCATCCGGGCGCGCGCGGCGCACCAGCTCGGCGAACAGCACCTGCTTGATATCCAGGCGTTCCGGCACGCATTCGATCACCAGGTCCACGCTGGCCCAGTCCACCGCGTCCAGGCTGGGGGCCGTGGCCAGCAGCGGCGCGTTGGCCTCGCGGCCAATGGTCTTCAAGTTTTCCGCGACGCGGCCCGGCAGCGCGGCGGCGCGCGTGGCGTCCGGCTCGATCACTGTCGTGCGGCACGCGGCGCGGGTCAGCACCACCGCCACGTCGGCGCCCATCGTGCCGCCGCCCACCACCACCGCATGCGCCGCGCCCGGATTGGGCAGGGCCTTCGCGTCCGTCTGCATGGTTTGCTCCTTGTTCTGAACCCGCTGTTGCATCTCTCGTCTGTGCCCGCGCTTGTGTCGGCGCGCATGACTGTATTGGGCGCCGAGTGTAGAGAAGCTTGTTTGATTGATGAATCAGATTTTTTGGATAGAATGATCGACAAATCGGATCAATGAGCCAGGCGCAGGACGGCATGCAGATCAATCTTTCGATGCGCGACATCGACACCACCCTGGTGCTGGGCCGCACCCTCAACTTCCGCCAGGCGGCGGCGCAGTTGCACCTGTCGCAGTCGGCCCTGTCGACGCAGATCCAGCGCATCGAGGAGGCGCTGGGCGTGCGGCTGTTCGACCGCACCACCCGCACCGTGCGGCTGACGGCGGCGGGCGAGGTCTTCATGCAGCAGGCCGCCGCCCTGCAGGTGGCCTTCCGCGACGCCATTGCCGCGGTCAGCGGCATCGCCAGCGCCGAGCACGGCCAGGTGTCGGTGGCGGCGCTGCCGTCGCTGGCCGCGCGCCTGTTGCCGCGGGTGTTGATGGCCTACCGCCAGGCGCATCCGCAGGTGGCGCTGAAGGTGCGCGACACGCTGTCGGGGCCGGCCTTCGACCTGGTGCGCGCCGGCGACGTGGACTTCGCGCTGACCGCCGCCGATCCGCAGCACGCCGACCTGCATTACCAGCCGCTGATGTCCGACAGCTTCCTGCTGCTGATCCCCGAGGCGCATCCGCTGGCGCGATCCAGGGGGCCGCTGCGCTGGGCCGACACGGCCGGCGCGGCGCACGTGTCGATGGTGCATCCGAGCAGCGTGCGCCAGTACACCGAATGGGCCTTCCTGCAGAACCGCATCCGCTTCACGCCGGCCTTCGAGGCCGAGCACCTGACCACCATCGTGGCCATGGTGGAGTGCGGCTTCGGGGTGGCGGCGTTGCCCGAGATCGCGGCGGGCGCGGTGGCGCAGAACGGCATCGTGCAGCGGCCGCTGACCGGGCCGGTGGCCGAACGCTCGATCGGTTTGGTGACGGCGCGCAATCGCAGCCTGCCGCCGGCGGCAGCGGCGCTGGTGGCGATGCTGCGGGAATATCTGGCGGATCAGGCGCGCTGACGGCGCGGCAGGAATAGCGGCCCAGGAAGCGGGCTCGCCCTGCGGTTCAGGCCCCGCGCCGCGCTTGCTCCGACGCCAGGTAGGCGTCCCGCGACGGCAACAGGTGTTCCCGGCAGACTGCCATCAGCGTCTCGCGATCACCATCGCGCAGCGCGTGGATCATGGCCCAGTGTTCCTGGCGCGCCCGTTCGCGGTAGTTGGCCGCGGCCAGTGAACCGAAGCGGATCGGGTGGGTGCGGCGGGCGTATTCCTCAATCGCCTGGCCCAGCACCGCGTTGTCCAGCAGGCCGAAGAACTCGCGGTGAAAGCGCTGGTTGCTGCGGAACACGCGGCGCGCATCGCCGTCGGCCACCGCGGCGTCGTGCTCGCGCTGCACGGCGGTCAGCGCCGCCAACCGCGCGGGCGGCACGGGCAGCGGCATCAAGCTGGCGGCGTGTACCTCCAGCACCTCGCGCAGCGCGTACAGCTCCATCACCTCGCTGACTGAAAACGCCCGCACCACGGCGCCCACGTTGCGCTTGCGCTCGACCACGCCCAGCAGCTCCAGGTCCACCAGCACCTGGCGCACCGCGTGCCGCTTCATGCCGAAGCGGGCCATCAGGTCGTCTTCGGTCAGGCGTTCGCGCGGATGCAGCCGGCCGAAGACGATGTCTTCTTCCAGGGCTGCCACCGCCTGCGAGGTGGCGTCAGGCGCTTGCGGCTGCAGGGCGTCGGGCGTGATGGCGTTCATGGGCGCAGGTCCGGCGGGGTTACTTCTTGGGCACGGTGTCGTGGGTGACGCCGGCGCGCAGGAAGTCGAAGTCCACGCCCTGGTCGGCCTGCGTCACCGTTTGCAGGAAGAGCTTGCGGTAGCCGCGGTCGGCGGCGGGGCGCTCGATCGGGTGGGCCGCCATGCGGCGGGCCAGCTCGGCATCGTCCACCAGCAGCGCGATTTCGCGTTGCGCCACCGACAAGCGGATGCGGTCGCCATTTTGCACGTAGGCCAGCGGCCCGCCAATCGCGGCCTCGGGCGTCACGTGCAGCACGATGGTGCCGGCCGCCGTGCCGCTCATGCGGCCGTCGGAAATGCGCACCATGTCCTTGACGCCGGCACGCGCCAGCTTTTTCGGAATCGGCATATAGCCGGCTTCCGGCATGCCCGGCGCGCCGGTGGGGCCGATGCGCTTGAGCACCAGCACATCGTCGGCGGTGACGTCCAGCGCCTCGTCGTCGATGCGGCGGGCCATGTCCTCGGCGTCTTCGAACACGACGGCGCGGCCTTCGTGTTCCATCAGCTTGGGGTTGGCGGCCGACTGCTTGATGATGGCGCCGCCCGGCGCCAGGTTGCCGCGCAGCACGGCCAGGCCGCCCACGGGGTAGATCGGGTTGGCGGCGCTGCGGATCACGTCCTGCGTGAACGGGGCGGGGGCGTCGTCCAGCTCCTCGCCCAGGGTGCGGCCGGACACGGTCAGCGTGTCCAGGTGCAGGAACGGGCGCAGTTCGCGCAGCAGGGCAGGCATGCCGCCGGCGTGGTGGAAGTCTTCCATATAGTGCTGGCCCGAGGGCTTCAGGTCGACCAGCACCGGGGTTTCGCGGCTGATGCGATCCAGGCCGGCCAGGTCGATGTCGATGCCCAGGCGGCCGGCGATGGCGGTCAGGTGGACGATGCCGTTGGTCGACCCGCCGATGGCCAGCAGCACGCGCAGGGCGTTTTCGATGGCCTTGCCGGTCAGGATGCGGTCGGGCGTCAGGCGCGAGGCGGCCATGGCGACGGCGGTGGCGCCGGTGCGCTCGGCCACGCGGACGCGGTCGGCGGTGACGGCGGGGGCGGACGCGCCGCCCGCCACCATCATGCCCAGCGCTTCGGTGATGCAGGCCATGGTGCTGGCCGTGCCCATGACGGAACAGGTGCCCACGCTGGCGACCAATTGGTTATTGACGTCGGCGATCTCGGGCGCGTCGATCTCTTCGGCGCGGTAGCGGCCCCAGTAGCGGCGGCAGTCGGTGCAGGCGCCGACCCGTTCGCCGCGGTGCGAGCCGGTCAGCATCGACCCCGTGACCAATTGAATGGCGGGCACGCCGGCGGACGCCGCGCCCATCAGTTGGGCGGGCACGGTCTTGTCGCAGCCGCCGATCAGCACCACGGCGTCCATGGGCTGGGCGCGGATCATTTCCTCGGTGTCCATGGACATGAGGTTGCGCAGGTACATGCTGGTGGGCTGCGAGAAGCTCTCGTGCACCGAGATGGTGGGGAAGTCCATCGGCAGGCCGCCGGCCAGCATCACGCCGCGCTTGACCGCCTCGATCAGCTGCGGCGCGTTGCCGTGGCAGGGGTTGTAGCTGCTGCCGGTGTTGACGATGCCGATGATGGGACGCGCCAGCGCGTCGTCGGACAGGCCGGCGCCCTTGATGAAGGCCTTGCGCAGGAACAGCGAAAAGCCGGTGTCGCCGTAGTTGGTGAGCCCGCGCGCCACGCCGGTGCTGCGCGCGCCGTCGCTGTCGAAGGGGCCCTGGGCGGGCTTGCCGCCCTTGGTGTCGTCCGTCATTTTGCTTCCCGATAATATTATTGATAATCCAGGGCGAAGATCATATACAGCCTGGGAAACGCCCGGCAAGCGCTTTTGCGATAAATATTTATTGATCTTCAAATAAGATCAGTCGATAGAAAAATTCTGATTCATCAATCAAGATTGGCCTCCTACACTGGCGCGGTTGACGAGCCGGGCGTCCGTTCCATTCCTATACCCATCCCGGCAGGAGACCTACATGTCAGACCTGCGTCTGCGGCCCCGCCGCGCCTTGCTGCTTTCCCTGTTGGCCTTGTGTACCGGCGTGGCGACGCCGGCCCTGGCCGCCGACGCCTATCCCGACAAGCCCATCCGCCTGATCGTGCCGTACCCGCCCGGGGGCGCCACCGACGTGATCGGCCGCGTGCTGGCGCAGGAACTGACCGGCGCGCTGGGCCAGTCGGTGATCGTCGAAAACCGCGCCGGCGCCGCCGGCAACATCGGCGCCGACCAGGTTGCCAAGGCCCAGCCCGACGGCTACACGCTGCTGATGGGCGCGCTCACCAGCCATTCGATCAACGCGGCGCTGTACCGCGGCCGCGTCACCTACGACGTGGAAAAGAGCTTCGCGCCGGTGTCCATCGTCGGCACCGTGCCGCTGGTGTT
Source organism: Achromobacter xylosoxidans (assembly GCA_040396375.1). Classification (GTDB taxonomy): domain Bacteria; phylum Pseudomonadota; class Gammaproteobacteria; order Burkholderiales; family Burkholderiaceae_B; genus Achromobacter; species Achromobacter xylosoxidans_D. The sequence goes on along the minus strand of JBEBOQ010000003.1, from coordinate 140,123 downwards.
CGTGGTCAACCCGTCGGTGCAGGCCAATGACCTGAAGCAGCTGATCGCGCTGGCCAAGTCGCGCCCGGGCTACGTCACCATGGCCTCGGCCGGCAACGGTTCGCCCCAGCACCTGGCCGGCGAAATGTTCAAGCGCGCCGCCGGCGTGGATATCCTGCACGTGCCGTACAAGGGCAGCGGCCCGGCCATGACCGACCTGATGGGCGGCCAGGTGCTCAGCATGATCGAAACCGTGCCGGCCGCGCAGGCCAGCATCAAGGCCGGCAAGCTGCGCGCGCTGGCAGTCACGTCGCCGCAGCGCGTCGAGGCCCTGCCGGACGTGCCCACCGCCGCCGAAGCCGGCCTGAAGGACTTCGAGGTCAGCTCGATGTTCGGCATCGTCGCACCCGCCAACACCCCGGCGCCGGTCATCGACCGCCTGAACGGCGAGTTGAAGAAGATCCTGGCCAAGCCGCAGGTCAAGGCGTCGCTGCTGGCCCAGGGCGCCATCGCCGAATGGACCAGCCCGGCCGATGCCCGCGCCCGCGTGTCGTCCGAACTGGCGCGTTGGACCAAGGTCATTGACGAAGCCGGCGTCAAGCCGGAGTAAGCGGCCAAGAAAAGAAAGGGGCCCACGCGGCCACCCAAAGCGGCCCGCCGATTCCGGCGGGCCGCTTTGTCTCGTCCGGGCGCAGCGCTTCTTGGCGCCGCCAGGGTTGACGCGCTCGCCCCGTACACCGCACCCGTCGGTTGTCCGAAAGAGGGTTGCTCCGCCTTCGGCCGCCCGGCCCGCAGGGCAACGTGCCAAAAATAGTCACAAATTTTCGGCGTTATTGTTTGCGTACATTGCGGTGCGATGCGCAATGGCTATGAAGTATGGGTTCTCCTGGGGAATTGTTCATATCGTCACCGCCGACCACGGCAGCAGACTTGCGTGCGCTTGTGAAATATTCCGCAATACAGCATCGTCGGCTGCCCGCTGGATGGTTGACCCCAAACTGACTACACCGTAATGTTCTCGGCAGGCCTTCCTAGGACGGCGGGGGACACCAATGACTGAGACTCAGGACGAAAAATCGATCCTGTACCTGCATTTCGGTACGCCTAGCCCCTATTGGAGGCTGGCGGCTGATAGCGATGCGATCGAACTTTCCGCCGTCAAGGGCGCGACCAATATTGCGATGGCGCTGCAGCCCGAACAGGCGCAGGCCATCCGCGCCCTGACCGGCATTACCGCCAGCTTGCGCATCGACATAGCCCTATACGGCGACCCGATACGTCTGCGCCTGGTCGGGCGCAAGATCAACCCTACCGAGTGGGCCGGCACAGCGTCGGCGCACACCGATACCGATTCGGTGGCGCGCGACTTGGTCGAAGGGCTGTCGTTCGCCGAAACCGTGGTCTCCGAGGCCAATTCGGTCATCGTGATCGTCGACCAGCACGGCCGTGTGCAGCGCTTCAACAAGGTCAGCGAGGAATACACCGGCAAGCGCGAACAGGACATCGTCGGGCGCAGCGTGTTCGAGATGTTCATGACGCGCGAAGAGGCCGCCGCCTCGCGCCGCAACATCGCCGAGTTCTACAAGCGCGGCCAGTCCTACGAGGTCGAACGCCTGATCAACACGGTCAAGGGCCCGCGGCTGTTCCTGTTCCGCAACAAGTTCGTCACCAGCGGCAGCGGCGAAAAGCGCGTCTACCTGATCTGCTCGGGCACCGACATCACCGAGGAACGCCAGGCGCAGGAGCGCCTGCGGGTGCTGGCCAACACCGACGTGCTGACCAACCTGCCCAACCGCCACGCCATCACCACGCGCCTGAAGACGGCGCTGGCCGAAGGCGAGGGCGCGCGCGGCGGCGTGCTGTTCCTGGACCTGGACAACTTCAAGCGCATCAACGACCACTACGGCCACGGCTTCGGCGACCGCCTGCTCAAGTCGGTGTCGGTGGCCATTTCCAGCTGCCTGGCGCCCGGCCAGACGCTGGCGCGGCTGGGCGGCGACGAATTCCTGGTGCTGCAGGAACACGCCGAGGCGTGGCAGCTGGAGGCCACCGCCGGCCGCATCATCGAACGCCTGCGCGAGCCGTTCCGCCAGGAATTGATCGAGGTCTACACCAGCTGCTCCATCGGCATCGCCATGTATCCCGAGCATGGCGACGACCTGGACAGCGTGGTGCGCAGCGCCGATATCGCCATGTACGTGGCCAAGGAGGCCGGGCGCCACACCTATCGGGTGTTCCAGCCCGAAATGGACCGCCGCAACGCCGACTACGTCTGGCTCGACACCAACCTGCGCAAGGCCCTGGCCGAAGGCCACCTGATGCTGTACTACCAGCCCAAGCTGGCCGGGCGCGGCGGCGAGGTCGACGGGGTCGAGGCGCTGCTGCGCTGGCGTTCGCCCGAACGCGGCATGATCTGCCCCAGCGTCTTCATTCCCTACGCGGAAGAGTCCGGCCTGATCTCGCAGCTGGGCGTGTGGGTGATGCGCGAGGCCGCGCGCCAGGCCGCGGCATGGAAGCGCGACGGGCTGGACCTGCGTGTCGCGATCAACATGTCGGCGCGGCAGCTGGACGACAAGGGCGTGGTCAGTGAATTCATGCGAGCGGTCGGCGACGCCGGCCTGGCCCCCTGCCTGCTGGACATCGAGCTGACCGAGAGCTGCCTGATCGAGGACGAAGTCGCGGCGATCGAGCTGATGAAGCAGTTCCGCCAGCTGGGCGCGCGCGTCCACCTGGACGACTTCGGCACCGGCTATTCGTCGCTGTCGCAGCTGGCCCGCATTCCGCTGGACGCGATCAAGCTGGACGCCAGCTTCGTGCGCGGCGTGAACGAAAACCCCGTGTCGCAGGCGCTGGCGCGCGCCATCGTGGCGGTGGCCCGCACGCTGGAACTGAAGGTGATCGCCGAAGGGGTGGAGACCCAGGAAGAAACCGCCTTCCTGGACACCCTGGGCGTGGACGCCAAGCAAGGCTACCTGTACGCCAAGCCCATGCCCGCGGCGGAATTTGCCACCTGGCTGGCGCACCGCCGCCGGCTGCACCTGATTGCCTGAGGGGGCGCCGGGCATCCGGGCGCCGGGCATCCGGGCGCCGGCATCCGGGCGCCGGGCAACCGCGCCGCCCGGATGCTTGTTGCATCGGGCGCGAGCAGCCGGCTAGGGCCAGCCCGTTCGCACCGGCCCAAAAATCGGCCAGTCACGACGGCCTTGCGCCGTGACTGGCTCACTCGCCTCAATGCATCGTCGCGTCCAGCACCGCCTCGGCGCCGCTGCCCGTGCGCCGGTTCTGCGCCATCACCAGCCGCTCCATGTAGGCCCGGTCCTTCGGGTCGATCATGAAGGCGGCATCCACCCAATCTTCGGTGATGTCCATCAGCTCAGAGCGGGTCAACTGCAGCACGCGCTGGCGTGCGCGCAGCATGGCGCGCATGCCGTTCAGCTTGGGCCGCATCACGTCGATGAAGGTGCGGGTGGCCTTGTAGGCGTCGCCCGGCTCGAACAGCACGTCCACCAGGCCGCGCGCCTGGAACCATTCGGCGGTGTGCGATTCGCCGCTGCCGATCAATTCCTCGGCCAGCTTCATGCCCGAGCGCCGCGCCACCAGCGAATAGCCGCCCATGCCCGGGAACAGGTTGAAGGCCATTTCGGGAAAGCCCATGCGGGCGTTGTTCTGCGCCAGCACGAAGTGGTGCGCCAGCGCCGCCTCGAAGCCGCCGCCCAGCGCCGTGCCTTCGATCATGGCCAGCGACACCGCGCCGGTGTCGAAGCCGCGGGTGGCCGCATGCACGCAATCGACGCAGGCGCGGGCGTAGGCGCGCAGCGCCTCGCGGCGGCCGGTGCGGATGGCTTCGGCGAAGAAGTTGAGGTCGCCGCCGACGTTGTAGATCTGCGGCACCAGCGAGCCCGTGACCCAGAAGTCGATGGGCAGGCCGGAGTCCTTGGCGGCGCGCGCCAGGGTCATGATTTCGTCGATCAGTTCATGGTTAAAGCAGGGGCGCGGCTGGGCGCGCAGCATCATCCACATGACACGTCGTCCTTCCTCATAGAACGCGGAGACTTGCTTCAAATTGCCTGCGGCGGTAAAGGGATGGCAGTCCGGATGAATGAGTTGATTCATTTGCTTTCGTCCAATCGATCAAGGTGAGTCGGAGTACTGCCGGGCCAGCCTAATACAGGTGTCGCCCCGTCCCTCTCATGCAAACCTCGTCCGGCCGGCTAGAGTTTTCCGTAGTGCAAACATCGGAGTGATTGTTTGGAAAACATTGCGTCCGGGGCCGCGATGTCATGCGGCTGGATGACCCGAGACTCGTCGGCATGGATGAGGACCGTCGCAGATTCGCGAGCGTTGCAAGGCGCGCGCACGACGCCGTCGGCTCATGCGAATGGAGGGCAGGGGATGGCGTGGCGCGACCGGCGAGGTGCTGGCGCGCGGGTGTCGTTGCGACACCGCAACAGCCAAAGCAAGGGTTTTGTAAATGATAAGATTCTCATTTACAAATAAGTTTCATTATCGATATTATCGCGGCTCGATGAATCTTACAGATAGCTTGCGATGCCCGTTTTTCCTGTACCGCGCCTCACGCTTGGGGCCGCGCTGGCCTTGATGGTCCCCGTTGCCACGCTCCACGCCGAACCCGCGCAGCTTCCCGCCATCAGTGTCGAAGGCGCCAACGCCGACGATCCGCGGGTGCCCGAAGTCACCACCGCCACCCGCACCCAGACCGCTGCGCGCTACGTGCCGCAGGCTATCGACAGCGTCAAGGTCGAGAACCTGCGGAACTACGGCATCAATACGCTGGGCGAAGCCTTGTCCGGCATCCCCAACGTCAGCAACGCCTCCGACACCCGTTTCGATTCGCTGCGCATCCGCGGCTTCGACGCCAGCAACGATTTCTACCTGGACGGCATCCGCGACGACAGCCAGTACGTGCGCGACCTGCACAACATCGAGCGGATCGAGGTGCTCAAGGGCCCGGCGGCGGTGCTGTATGGCCGCGGCAGCCAGGGCGGCATCGTCAACCGCGTCAGCAAGGCGCCGCAGCCCGGGCGCGAATCGACGCTCGAGGCCGTGGCCGGCAGCTGGGACCTGCGCAGCTTCTACGGCGACCTGAGCGCCGACCCCGGCCAGGACGTCAGCGTGCGCCTGAACATCGGCCAGGAAGACAGCAACAGCTTCCGCCACAAGATCGGCGGCACTCGCCAACTGGTGGCGCCGTCGCTGAACTGGCGCATCACGCCCGACCTGGACTGGCTGGTGCAGTACGAGTACAGCCGCTACGACCGCACCCCAGACCGCGGCATCCCCAGCGTCAACGGCCGGCCGGCCGACGTCGGCCGCTCGACCGTCTACGGCGACCCCGACCGCGACTACATCGACGACCGCGCGCAATCGTTCCGCTCGCGGCTGGCCTACAGCGTGGCGCCGGGCTGGCAACTGCGCTACACGCTGGGCGTGTTCGCGCTGGACAGCAAGTTCGACAATACCTACCTGACCGGCTACAGCGCCGCCACCGGCAAGGTCAGCCGCACCCGCTGGCAACAGGACCTGACCACGCGCAGCATCCACAACAACCTTGAAGCCGAGGGCCTGTTCCACACGGGAAGCGTCGAGCATCGGGTTTTGTTCGGCGTGGACGTGGCGAACCAGGACCGCACGCCCGATCTCTACACCACGCTGGCGCGGGGACCGGGCGCGCAACCGGTGCCGGCGCTGGACCTGTACGACCCGGACCTGTCGCGGCAGCACGACGGCGCCATGACGCTCAGCAGTTCGGCCCGCCACAAGACCCGCAGCCAGGGCTACTACGTGCAGGACCAGATCAAGCTGGACGACGCCTGGCAGGTGCTGCTGGGCCTGCGCATGGACCGCTTCAGCGTCGATTCGACCAATCGCATGCTCGACCTCTCGGCCCGCCGCGACAGCCGTGGCGTGAGCCCGCGCGCCGGGGTGGTGTGGACGCCGCTGCGCGACCATTCCTTCTACGCCTCGTACAGCAAGACCTTCTCGCCCGTGGGCGGCAGCCTGATCGGCATCACGCCGAACGCGCGCGGCAACACCAACGACGTCGACCCCGAACACACGCGCCAATACGAAGTGGGCGTCAAGAGCGATTGGCTCGACGGGCAGTTGAGCACCACGCTGGCGCTGTACCAGTTGGAACTCTACAACCGTCGCACCACCGATCCGGTCGATCCGACCCTCGTGCTGCTGACCGGCAAGCAGCGCTCGCGCGGCATCGAGCTGACGGCCGCCGGACGGCTCGCGGGCAACTGGTACCTGCGCGGCGGCATCGGCCTGCAGAACGCCGCCATCGTTCAGGACAACAACGGCCTGGCCGGCAACCGCGTCAGCAACGTGGCGCGGCGCAACGGCAGCGTGTTCCTGACCTACAAGCCAGCCGAAGGCCTGTACGGCGAAACCGGCCTGACCTTTGTCGGCCAGCGCTACGCCGACAACGCCAACTCGGCGGTGCTGCCGGGCTACGCCACCTGGGATGCGCTGGTCGGCTACCGTACCGGCCGCTGGGACTGGCGCCTGGCCGTGCGCAACATCACCGACAAGGGCTACTACGCGTCGGCTACCAGCGCCGGGCAGATCCTGGTGGGAGAGCCACGCACGGTGGTGGCGACTGCGCAGTATCGGTTCTGACGCAGGCGGTACTGGACAGAAAAAGCGGGCGCTTCGGCGCCCGTTTTGCTTTGCAAGGTCAATACGACGACTCAGCGTTCGGAGAGGACAGGCGTGAGTGACTAAATGCTCTCGCTTCTCTTAGCAGCTAAGACAAGGGGGCTCTATGTTGGCGAGTAACGGCCCGTGGGCTGCGCTAACTTGATGCTCTGGCTGCAGGGCTTGCGGAATGCGCCGAGCAAAATGGCGATCTTGCGCCGAGTTATGCGGCTTGAAAAAGGCAATTTTGGCGACCACCGTTTTTGCGGTGATGGGGTCTGGGAACTGCGTATCGATGTGGGGCCAGGTTTTCGCGTCTATTACGCATTGGCGGGACAGCGTCTGGTGCTGTTGTTGGCTGGCGGCAATAAGCGGACGCAAGACGCCGATATCGCTTGTGCGGTGGAGTACTGGCGGGATTGGCAACGGAGAACAGACGATGAGAAGTAAGCCCAATGACCAGGCGATGGCCGAGATGTACCGCGCTGACCCAGCCTTTGCGCTGGAGCTGGTCAATCAAATTCTCGCGGATGGCGATCAGGAAGAATTGCTTGTGATGCTACGTCAGATGGCGCTGGCTTTCGGTGGTATGCAGATGGTGGCTGAGCAGGCGCAGTTGAATCCGACTCAGCTCTATCGCACGTTGTCGCCTAAAGGCAATCCCGCCCTGAACAGTCTGCTCGCCATTCTCAAGGCGATGGGGTTGCGGCTTGCCGTGGTGCCGCTGTCGCAAGTGGCCCCAGCCCCCGTCCGAATGGGCTGAGGCGCTTCACATCCGGCCATTCACATCCGGCTGTTCACATCCATTACTGCGGCTCGATCTTCGCGTCGACCGCCCGCTGGGTCCAGATCTGGCGTTGCGACTGGGCAAAGGCCTGGTGTTCCGCCAGCGTGTTGGGGGCGACCTGCATGCCCAGGGTTTCGAACTTCGCCACGCTGTCCGGTTCGTGCAGAATCTGCGTGATCTCGCGGTTCAGGCGCTCAACCACCGGGGCCGGGGTTCCCTTAGGCGCGGCCACGCCCACCCATACCACCAGGTCGAAGTTCTTGTAGCCCAGCTCGGCCAGCGTCGGTACGGTGGGGAAGTCCTTGGACCGCGTCTGGCCCGTGAAGGCGATGCCGCGCAGCTTGCCGCTGTGCATGAACGACGTCACGACCGACAGGTCGGCGAACAGGTAGTCCACGTGTCCGCCCAACAGGTCGGTGACGGCGGGCGGCTGGCTCTTGTAGGGCACCGCGTTGGCGGCGGCGCCGGCCACGCTGTTGAAGGTGGCGCCGGCGATCTGGCTGGTGGGCGAGCCGTAGGCGTAGTTCAGAGGCTTCTCGCGGGTGGCCTGCACCAGCTTGGGCACCGAGTCGTAGGGCGAGTCTTCGCGCACCACCAGCATCATGGGGATGGTGGCGATGCGGATGACGTGGATGAAATCGCCGGTGGGGTCGTACGGCAGCTTGCGGAACAAGGCCGGCGTGGCCGAGTGCGTCGAGCTGCTGGTCAGCACCAGCGTGTAGCCATCCGCGGCGGCGCGCGCGGCGGTGGACGAGCCGATGGTGCCCGAGGCGCCGGGCTTGTTCTCGATGACGATCGGCACGCCCAGCCGCGGGCCCAGCTTTTCGGTCAGGATGCGGGCGCTGGTGTCGGTGGCGCTGCCCGGGGAGAACGGCACGACGATGGTGATGGGCTTGCTGGGGTAGGCGTCTTCGGCCTGCGCGGCGCCGGGGCCGGCGAGGGCGGCCAGGGCCAGGGCGCAGGCGGCGGCGAACCCGCGCGGGCGGCTGCGGTCCGAAATTCGGGTCATGAAAGTCTCCTGTGTTTTTCTGGGGCTCAGCCGCGGCATGTTGGTATGCCAGTACGCCAGCGTCAGGGCCTGCGCCATGATGCGGCTGCCCGGCTTATCCCAACAAGGGACTAATTTTCATAGACCTATTCCATATTCCGATAACTGTGCGGGGTACGCCCGCGAGCCTGCTTCTTGGGCTCAGCAGCCCTGGTCCATGGGCGCTGCAAGCCGTGCGCCACGGCGATACGGCATCAGGGGTTCTCGGCGGGGCCATCCAGCGCCTCATGGAAACGCGTCGGGTCCGGCGCGGCTTCGCGTGCCTGTAACGTCGCTTCCAGGCTGGCCAGAAAGGCGCTGGCCGCCAACGGCAGGCGGGCGCTGTGGCGCTGGATCAGCCATAGGGCATGGCCGCGTTGGCTGGCGCCGCCGATCGGGGCGGTGTGCAGGCCCAACTGGCGGGCAAAGGCGCAGACGTAGCCGGGCACCACGGTAATGCCCAGCTCGGCCCGCACCAGGTTCAGCACCGACGTCAGCATGCCGGCCTCGATGCCGGACTGGAATTGCAGATCCAGTTCGCCGCTGATGCGGTCGACGGCGCGGCGCACGCTGTAGACGTTGCGCAGCGTGATGTGCTCGTAGGCGGCCAGATCGGCCCAGCGCACGCTTTTCTTGCGCGCCAACGGATGGTCGGGGGCGCAGACGGCATGCATGGCGTCGCGGTAGATCACGCGCGCGGCCAGCCCGTCGCCGGCGATTTCGGTGGACACGATGCCGAAGTCGGCGCGGCCATGGCGCACGTGGTCGATGGTCTCGTCGGTGTTCAGTTCGTACAGGTCCAGCTTCACGCCCGGATGGTGGCGGTGGTAGCGCGCGATGACATCGCCCAGCAAACCCACCATCATCATCGGCGAACACGCCACGCCGACCGCGCCGCGCTCCAGCGAACGCAGGCCGGACATGCTGCGTTCGGCGGCGCGCACCGTGCCCAGGATTTCCTGCGCATAGGCATAGAAGTCAGCCGCGCCCTCGCACGGCGTGACGCTGCGGGTCGAGCGCTCGAACAGCGGCTGGCCGACCTCCGCTTCCAGTTCGGCGCATAGCTTGCTGACGGCCGACTGCGTGATGAAGGCCGCGCGCGCGGCGGCGGTGAAGCTGCGCAATTCGTAGAGCGCGCAGAACGCGCGCAACTGCTTCAAGGTGATGTTCATGGTCGGGGCGGGCAGGGGGGCGGGTGCCCGGCTGGGCCGGGCCGGCCCCCGGGGCGGGCAAAGGCGCTTGCGCACCCCGGGGCCTATTTCGGATCGAGCATATCGCGATCCGCGTCCTGGCGCGGCGCCAGGTTGCGGATGGACCCCGGCGTACGGGAAAAACGCACCGGTATGGCTGGGGTGGTCAGGGTGCCTTCGGTGGGGTGCTCCACCCGCTGGAAAAAGCCGGTGGCGGCCAGGTGCGGGTCGTCGAACAACGCTTCTGGCGTATTGACGCGCGAATGCGGGATGTCGGCGTCGGCCAGCAGGGCCAGCCAGTCGCCGGTCGTGCGCAGCAGGACGATGGCGGCCAGGTCGGCATACAGCGCATCGAAGTGGCGCGCGCGCGCCGGCGGGCTGGCGTAGCGGGCGTCGGCGGCCAGGTCGGCGCGGCCGGCCAACGCAAAAAAGCGCTGCCACTGTGCATCGGTATAGGGCAGCAGCGCCAGATAGCCGTCCAGGGTGCGGTAGGGCCGACGCTCGGGCGACAGCACGCGGCGGTAGCCCATTTCGCCGCGCGGCGGGTCAAAGGTGCGCCCGCCCAGGTGCTCGATCAGGGTGAAAGACACCAGGGTTTCGAACATGGGCACTTCGATGGCCTGGCCGCGGCCGGACTTCTCGCGCTCGTACAGCGCCATCGGAATGGCATAGGCCAGGGTCAGCCCGGCCACCTTGTCGGCCATGATGGTGTTGATATAGGCGGGCGCGCCGCTGTTGCGGCCTTGCAGGTCCGCCAGGCCGCTCATGGCCTGGATGATGTCGTCGAAAGCGGGCTGCGCGGCGTACGGCCCATCCTGGCCAAAGCCCACCGCCGAACAGTAGATCAGCCGCGGGTTGCGGGCGCACAGGCTGGCGGCGTCCAGTCCGGCCCGCGCCAGCGCGCGCGGCCGCACGTTCGAGATGAAGACGTCGGCGCCGTCGACCAGCTCCAACAAGCGCTGGCGGTCGTCGGGGCTCTTGGCGTCCAGGGTAACGCTGCGCTTGTTGCGGTTCAGGTTCAGGTAGACCGCGCCCATACCAGGCGAGGCGGCCGGCACCGAGGCGCGGAACACGTCGCCTTCGGGTGACTCTATCTTGATGACCTCGGCCCCCATGTCGCCCAGGATCTGCGTGGCATACGGGCCCATGCCGACCGAGGTCATGTCCACCACCCGCACGCCGGCCAGCGGGCCGGTGGCCGGGGCGGCCGTCATTGGGCCTCCGGCGCGCGTTTGCGGGCCAGGAAGGGCGCCATGTGGCGGCGCGGTTCGTCAGTGGTGAAGGCCGCGCCGAAGGCGTCGACGCTGCGGTCCAGGCCGGCTTCCAGGGTGGACGTTTCCCAATAGCGCAGCAGCGCCTTTTGCGAGCGCACGGCCAGCGGTCCGCTGGCGGCGATGGGGCCGACGGTGCGTTCGACCAGCGCGTCCAGCGCCTCGGCGCCCGCGTCGCACAGGAATTGCAGGAAGCCCCAGCGCAGCGCTTGCTCGGCGTCGACGGTGGCGCCGGTCAGCAGCAGCCAGTTGGTGGCGCCCGGGCCGATCAGGGCCGGCAGCAGCACGGCGTGGATGACGGACGGTATGCCCACATGCACTTCAGGCATGCCGAACACGCCATCACGCGAGCCCAGGCGGATGTCGCAGGCCGCGGCCAGCTCCATGCCGGCGCCCAGGCAGAAGCCGGGCAGGCGCGCGATGGTGGGCACGGGCACGTCGCGCACCGCGTCGCACAGGTGACGCAGGTTGGTGATGAAGGCGCGGCCGCCGGCTGGGTCCAGCTCGGCCATTTCATAGATGTTGGCGCCGCCCACGAAAGCCCGGTCGCCACTGCCGCGGATCACCAGCGCGCGGGCGTCGGCTTGCGCGGCGATCCAGCGCACCGCGTCGGTCAGGCCCCGCGTGACGGGCGTGGCCAGGATGTTCAGGCTTTTGGCGTCGTGGATCTGCAGCGTGTAGACGCCGCGCGCGTCGCGCTGGATCAGGCTGTGGGCAAAGGCGGGAATAGGGGTGGTCATGGCGGGGCTGTCCTCCGTGAAATCGTTGGCGTTGCCAGCCATCCTAGGCCCGCTCGTTGATCACGACAAACAAGTAATTTTCATGGAATAAGTCTGAAGTGGAATGAATCGGCACGGGGTGGGTTCGCAGTGATGGCCGACCGGCCGCGGCGGGAGTAGTCTTGCGGCTACCCGGGCGGCGTGCCTTTTCTGACGAGGGTCAACATGGGTGCATGGTCAAGAATGGTGGTGGTCGGAAGCATTGGACTTTTGACGGCGTGCGCCGTGCCGCCGCCCAAGTTGGCGGCCAACGAAAGCGTGCAGAAAGTGCCGGTGACGGTGGCGCTGGACACCGGCGGCACGGCCGCGGGCGACCTGGTGGTGACGGTGTTCACGCCGGCAGGATCCGGCAAGCATCCGCTGATCGTGATCAACCACGGCCGGGCCGGCGATCCGGCCGGCCGCGCCAAGCTGGGCCGCGCGCGCTATTCGGCGGCATCGAAGTTCTTCGCGGAGGCCGGCTTCGTGGTGGCCGTGCCGGTGCGGCTGGGCTACGGCGTCACCGGCGGGCCGGACCTGGAAGGCAGCGGCCGCTGCGCCGACCGGCGCTTCACGCCCACGTTCGACCGCGCGGCCAGCCAGATCGCGCAGGTGATCCAGGCGATGGCGCAGCGCTCCGATGTCGACGCCTCCAACATCGTGGTGCTGGGGCAGTCGGTGGGCGGCGGCTCCACCGTCGCGTTGGCGGCGCAAAACCCGCCGGGTGTGAAGGCCGCCATCAACTTTGCGGGTGGGGCGGGCGGCGACCCGGTGCGTTCACCCGGCAAGTCCTGCGGACCCGACCGCTTGCAGGCGACTTACTCCGCCTATGGCCAGACGACCCACCTGCCGATGCTGTGGATCTATACGGAAAACGACCTGTACTGGGGACCGGATTGGCCCAAGCGCTGGGCCGACGCCTACAACCAGGCGGGCGGCCACGCCACCTTCGTGCCGATGGGGCCCGACGGCGAAAACGGCCACAGCCTGTTTACCCATTCCCAGCAGAAGTGGCAGCCGATCGTGGCGAAGTTTTTGCGAGAGCAGGGGTTTCCGATGCGGGAATAGCAAAACTGCAGTCTGACAACCTTTTTTACCTCACCCTTGTTTACTTCAGTGCCAGGCAATCCGGGCAGGTCGGGGTGGTGTAGACGATGAGTCGCGATGGAATAGCGGGTGCTGTGCTCATCGCAGGCCCCGCGCGTCGAGCCACGCCTGCATCATCGTGATCTCGCCATCCTGGGCCCGGATCACGGCTTCGGCAAGGGCGCGAACTATCGGGTCTTTGCTATACAGAAGCGCTACTTTCGCCATGTCGATGGCACCTTGGTGGTGAGGGATCATGCCGCGCATGAAATCCACGTCGGCATCGCCCGTGGCATCCATCATCATGTCCGCATGCATGCGTTCATTAACGGCGCGGTATGCCTCTGTGGAAGGACTATCGCCGAGGGAAGACGTGATGCTCGCCGCGTGAGAATGATGCGCCGCGCCGGGTCTGTTCTGCATGGTTTCTCCGAATGTTCCAGGTGGGTTTGATGGCTCGAAACGTGTCGGCCTTCAAACGATGGAATCAATCTATTCCTTCCAACGGTTGCAATGTCAATACCCTGCAGGAACGCATACGAAGGCCTTGACCTTCCAGTCGCTGCAATGCCTAACCTTCCGAAAAATCTTGCAGAGAGGCTTCGGAAACGCCGACGCCCTGCTGCACGGAAAGGGCTTATTCATGCGTCGAAAATTCAAGATTGCCTCGCTGGTGGGCGTCATCGCGGCGGCCGGAACCATAGCGTTCGTTCCCAGCGACGTCTGGGGGGATGAAGGCAAAGCGTCGGCGCCGATGGGGCCGCAGGTGCCTGTGGCGGAGGTCATTGTGCGCACCATCGCGCCGTCGACTGATTTCACAGGATTCCTGGCGGCTCCCAAGACTGTCGAGTTGCGCTCACGGGTGGGCGGCGCAGTCGATGTCGTCAGCGTTCCTGAAGGAGGCCTGGTACGTAAGGGACAACAACTGTTCCAGATCGACCCGCGTCCATTTCAGGTCGCGCTAGATACCGCCACGGCTCAATTGCGCCAGGCGGAGGTGCTGGCCGGCCAGGCCCAGGCCGACTTCGACCGGGCCCATCGGCTCGTATCTACCGGCGCGGTTTCGCGCAAGAGCTACGACGATGCCGTGTCGGCGCGCAACGCTTCGCAAGCACAGGTGCAGGTGGCCAAGGCGGCCGTTGCCGCTGCGCGACTCGACCTGTCCTACGCGCGCATCACCGCGCCGATCTCCGGGCGCGTCGACCGGGTGCTGGTGACCGAAGGCAATCTGGTCAGCGGCGGCGCGATGGGCGCTGCCACGCTGCTGACCACGATCGTGTCGGTCGACCCCGTGCACGTTTACTTCGACATAGACGAGGCAACCTACCTCAACGCCGTGAGGCACGCCCGGCCCGATGTCAGCGGCAATCCGGTACTGCCAGTCGTCGTGGGGCTGACCACGGACAAGGGCTTTCCCTACACAGGCACGCTCGACTTCGTGTCCAACCAGATTGATCGCAGCACCGGCACGATCCGCGCCCGCGCCGTGATACCGAACCCCGATGGTCAGCTGGCGCCGGGCTTGTTCGCCCGAGCCAGGATGGTTACGGGCGACGAGCGACCGGCCATCCTGGTGGACGATCAGGCAGTGGGCACCGACCAAGGGAAGAACTATGTGCTGGTCGTCGACAAGGACAACCTGGCCCAGTACCGCGCGGTCGAGCTGGGCCCGATGAAGGAAGGGCTGCGCGTCATCAATACCGGTTTGCAGCGCGGTGACAGGATTGTCATCAAGGGCCTGGTGCGCCCCGGCATGGCGGTTACGCCCCGCCCGGTGCCCATGCAGCAGGCCGCCGTCTCGGACGGACCCCAGACGCACGCCTCGTCAAGCGCCGATGCAGGCGGCGCCGGTCCGGCGGAGGCGCAGCAATGAAGTTCCCTCACTTCTTCATCGCGCGGCCAATCTTCGCCATCGTCCTGTCCTTGCTCATGCTGCTGGCCGGCGCCATCGCCTTTTGGCAATTGCCTCTGAGCGAATACCCCGCTGTCACCCCACCCACGGTACAGGTCACGGCGAGCTACCCCGGCGCCAATCCCGAGGTGATCGCCGACACCGTAGCAGCGCCCCTTGAACAAGTGATCAATGGCGTCGAGGGGATGCTGTACATGAATTCCCAGATGGCTACCGATGGCCGGATGGTGCTCACCGTCGCGTTCAAGCAGGGAACGGACCCCGACATGGCGCAGATCCAGGTACAGAACCGGGTCTCGCGCGCTTTGCCGCGGCTGCCCGAGGAAGTGCAGCGCATCGGTGTCGTCACGCAAAAGACGTCTCCGGACGTGTTGATGGTCGTGCACATCGTCTCGCCGGAAAAGCGGTATGACCCGCTCTATTTGTCCAACTTCGCCATCCGGCAGGTCCGCGACGAACTCGCGCGCTTGCCCGGAGTGGGCGATGTCCTGGTCTGGGGCGCCGGCGAGTACTCCATGCGAGTCTGGCTGGATCCTTCCAAGGTCGCGACGCGCGGCTTGACTGCCAGCGACGTGGTCGCGGCCTTGCGTGAACAGAACGTGCAGGTTGCCGCGGGATCCGTGGGGCAGCAGCCGGATACGTCGGCCGCATTCCAGGTGACCGTCAATACGCTTGGGCGCCTGGCCAGCGTGGAACAGTTCGGCGAAATCGTCGTGAAGACGGGCGCCGATGGCCAGGTCACCCGTCTTCGCGACGTCGCCCGCGTGTCCCTGGGCGCCGATGCCTACACCCTGCGCAGTCTGATCGATGGTGAGTCGGCTCCTGCCTTGCAGATCATCCAAAGCCCCGGTGCCAACGCCATCGACGTTTCCAATGCTGTCCGCGCCAAGATGAAGGAGCTTCAGCAGGGCTTTCCGCAGGACATCGCGTACCGCATCGCTTACGACCCTACGGTCTTCGTGCGCGCCTCGCTGCAATCCGTGGCCGTCACGCTGCTGGAGGCCATTGCCCTGGTCGTCGTCGTCGTGGTGCTGTTCTTGCAGACCTGGCGCGCCTCGATCATTCCACTGGTGGCGGTGCCGGTGTCGCTGGTGGGTACCTTCGCCGTGATGCACATGTTCGGCTTCTCGCTGAACACGCTTTCCCTGTTCGGCCTCGTGCTATCGATAGGCATCGTGGTGGACGACGCCATCGTGGTGGTCGAGAACGTGGAACGCCATATGGCGCTGGGCGAGCCACCCAAGGAGGCCGCCCGAAAAGCCATGGACGAAGTGACCGGACCGATTCTGGCCATTACGTCGGTGCTGGCGGCGGTGTTCATCCCCTCGGCATTCCTCTCGGGTCTGCAGGGCGAGTTCTATCGCCAGTTCGCCTTGACCATCGCCATCTCAACCGTTCTGTCGGCCATCAATTCGCTCACGCTGTCCCCGGCGCTTGCCGCGATCCTGCTCAAGCCGCATCACGAGGCGGCTAAATCCGATTGGCTCACGCGGATCATCGGAAGCGTGTTCGGCGGGTTCTTCCGGCGCTTCAACCGGTTCTTCGACAGGGCTTCGGAATCCTACGTCGCGGCAGTCCGCCGCGCGGTGCGCGGGAGCGCCATCGTGCTGCTGCTTTATGCCGGCTTCGTGGGCTTGACCTGGCTGGGCTTCAATCAGGTGCCCAATGGATTTGTGCCGGCCCAGGATAAGTACTTCCTCGTGGGCATCGCCCAGTTGCCCAGCGGCGCTTCCCTCGACCGCACGGAGGCCGTCGTCAAGGAAATGTCCCGGATCGCGTTGGCCGAGCCCGGAGTGGAAAGCGTGGTGGCCTTTCCGGGCCTCTCGGTCAACGGCCCCGTGAACGTGCCGAACTCGGCATTGATGTTCGCCATGCTCAAACCGTTCGACGAGCGTAAGGATTCCTCGCTTACGGCCAACGCCATCGCGGGAAAATTGATGGGCAAGTTCAGCCAGATCCCCGACGGATTCGTCGGCATCTTCCCGCCGCCTCCGGTGCCGGGCCTGGGCGCCATGGGCGGCTTCAAGTTGCAGATCGAGGATCGGGCGGGGTTGGGCTTCGAAGCGTTGGCGCAGGCGCAGAGCGAGATCATGGGCAAGGCCATGCAGGTTCCCGAACTGGCGAACATGCTTGCCAGTTTCCAGACCAACGCCCCGCAATTGGGGGTGGAAGTCGACAGGGTGAAGGCCAAGTCCCTGGGCGTGTCGCTGACCGACGTGTTCGAGACCCTGCAAATCAACCTGGGGTCGCTCTACGTCAACGACTTCAATCGCTTTGGACGCACTTATCGGGTCATGGCGCAGGCTGACGCACCATTTCGCATGCAGGCTGAGGACATCGGCCTGCTCAAGGTGCGCAACGCGGCCGGCGACATGATTCCGCTCAGCGCATTCGTGACCATCACGCGCGGATCAGGCCCCGATCGGATCGTCCACTACAACGGCTTTCCCTCCGCGGACATCAGCGGAGGCCCGGCGCCGGGCTATTCATCGGGCCAGGCCACCGACGCGATCGAGAAGATCGTGCGCGAAACGCTGCCGGAAGGGATGCTGCACGAATGGACGGACCTGGTCTTCCAGGAAAAGCAGGCCGGCAATTCGGCGCTGTACATCTTCCCGTTGGCGGTGCTGCTGGCCTTCCTGATCCTGGCGGCCCAATACAACAGTTGGTCGCTGCCGTTCTCGGTATTGCTGATTGCGCCAATGGCGCTGCTTTCCGCGATCGTCGGCGTGTGGGTTTCTGGAGGCGACAACAACATCTTCACGCAGATCGGCTTCGTGGTGCTGGTCGGCCTGGCAGCCAAGAACGCGATCTTGATCGTCGAGTTCGCTCGTGCCAAGGAAATCGAAGGCGCTGATCCGCTGGCGGCGGTCCTGGAAGCGGCGCGATTGCGCCTGCGCCCCATCTTGATGACTTCGTTCGCCTTCATCGCCGGCGTGGTGCCGCTGGTGCTCGCCACCGGTGCTGGCGCCGAGATGCGCCACGCCATGGGCATCGCGGTGTTCGCCGGCATGTTGGGCGTGACGCTGTTTGGCTTGTTGCTGACGCCAGTGTTCTATGTCGTCGTGCGCAAGCTGGCCTTGCGCCGCGTCGCCCCTGAAACCCGCACCGGTTCAAGCGACCAGCGCGCCTGACCGTTAGGAAACACTGGACATGAAGACACTTTTCGCACACTCCCGCCAAGCCCGGCCCCTGGCGCCGCTTGCCCTGGCGGCCGCGCTGGGCGGCTGCTCCTTGGCGCCGACGCATGAGCGCCCTGCGGCGCCCATCGATGCGACCTATCCTTCGGGAGCCGCCTATGATCCCGCCGCATTCAGCAAGCCCGGCGAGGGGAGCGCCGCCGACATCGGATGGCGGGATTTCTTCCGCGATCCGTTATTGCAGCAATTGATCGAAGTCTCGTTGAGCAACAATCGGGACCTGCGCAAAGCCGCGCTCAACGTCGAAGCCGCGCAGGCGATGTACCGCATCCAGCGCGCCGAAATGTTGCCTAACCTGGGCGTTTCCGCCAGCGCCGCGGCCGAACGCGTGCCGGCCGATCTTGACGCCATGGGGGCTGCCCGTCTCGGCCGGCGGTACGAGTTGGCGGGCGTGACGGCCGCCTGGGAGCTGGACCTCTGGGGCCGCATCCGCAACCTCAGCGACCAGGCCTTGGCCTCCTATCTGGCCTTGGCCGAAACCCGCACCGCCACGCAGATGAGCCTGCTGTCTGAAGTGGCCAACGCCTACCTGACGCTACGCGCCGACCAGGAACTGCTGCGCCTGACGAACGACACGTTGGCCACGCAGAAGCGTTCATACGATCTGACTGCCCGGCTTGTGGAAGCCGGCCACTCCACGCAGCTCGACCTGCGCCTTGCGGAGATTACGCTGCGCAATGCCGAGACCAATCACGCGGTTTACACGCGGCGAGCGGCCAGGGACCGCAACGCCCTCGTGCTGTTGATGGGGCAGCCGCTGACACTGGAGCTAGCGCGACAGTTGGACGCAGCGACCACGCTACCCGACGGCATCGTGCCGACCGACCTGCCCAGCGGATTACCGTCGGAACTGCTTGCGCGCCGCCCCGATATTCGCGCGGCCGAGCAGACGCTGCGTGGCGCGAACGCCAATATCGGTGCCGCGCGCGCTGCCTTCTTCCCGACGATCACTCTGACGGGCTCGGCGGGGACGGCCAGCGCTTCACTAGACGGGCTTTTCGGGGCCGGCTCGGGGGCCTGGAGCTTCTTGCCCCGGATTACGGTGCCTATCTTCCGTGGCGGCGCTTTGATGGCGAATCTTGACGTGGCGCACGTGCAAAAACGTATCGAGATCGCCACCTACGAAAAAGCTGTCCAGGCAGCCTTCCGCGAAGTGGCCGATGGGCTGGCGGGCAAGCGCACGCTCGACGCACAGATTCACTCGGAGCAGCTATCGGTGAAGGCCAGCCGCAGCGCCTACGAACTGGCCGAGCAGCGCTTCAAGGAGGGGGAAGACGACTACCTGACCCTGCTTGACGCCCACCGTACGTTGTATGGAACACAGCAGGTTCTGGTGCAAACCCGGCTGGCACGGCTGAGTAATCTTATCGAGCTATACAAGGCCCTGGGAGGTGGCTGGCGAGAAGATACGAGGCCATCGGACTCTGGTGCATAGACGTCCGCCGGGCCGCCAGGATGTGTCGGGATGCGGCGCATGAGATTGGGATTCCCGCCGCCATTTATAGGGCGGCGGGACGACCACGGCAGCGACTGTTGTAGGGGGGTACGAGTTCCATGACTAGTTTCCAATGGCGCAACCGGGAAAACGCGTCAGCGTAGGCCATAGAGGTGAAGCACTGGATCCTTCGGCCGAGCGTTTCGAACGACCGGACCGAAGGGTCAAAGAGGGTGGCATTCGAATGACAGGCAACGCAATCGAGCACCCGTTCCTGACCGCTGGCTGTGAGCCGTACCAATTCATGATGACTATTGCCAGAGAAGCGGCTTTGGAATACGGGCTTAAGGTGCTCAACCCTCATCAGCATCGGATCCGATTGGTAAAACGAGGCAGTCGGCGTTGGGTCGTTCGCCATCTGCAGGATCATCGTGTTCCAGAGAATCACGTCGATCATCACCATCGGCGCGTCGGCGTTCGTGAGGAGAGCTCTTTCGGGGAAAGCTCTCCGGATGCCTGGGGGGACGGTGGCAAGCTCCACGCGAAACCTTCGATGTCTAGCTTGGATATTGCGAAGGAGGTCTTGCCTGGAGGTGGTAAGTTTCATCGTGGTTGCTTTACCGGTTCATCGCAATATGTAGCGGATATCTTCTCTGGGCGAACTCCAATCATTGACAGGCTGGCAGCCTACGATTTGTGGCACCCATGCCCAGCCCACGGGAGAAATTCTGAGGGCGACCAGGGTGGGAATGTCAAGGGCGTGCGGGAGCCATGGAGGGTCGCCGCAGCGAACGTCTCGACGTAGGTCCGCTCCTGGCCGGGAGCCGTCCTTGGCGACAGACCGCACCCGACCCAAAGCGGAATTTAGCCACGTTTCAAGGTTCCAGAAGGAAGCGACGAATCTGCCCGTGCATTCGGAAGCTCCCTGTCTAAGGAATGCCGCGTAAATCCAAAGCGACGCGCAGCAACCTGCTGATCTCGCCGGTCAAATGGCGTTTGCGGCCTTGTTCCACCATGCTGATGCTGCGGAATTCCTGGGGGCCCGACAGCGCCAGCACTTTCAAGGCCGGGTCCTCATTCCAATAGACGTTTTGCAGAAGGGGTACGAGGCTTACTCCCACTTGCTGGCGCACCAGCGCCGCGATGCCAAGAATGGAATTGAGCTCCAGGATTTCCTGCGGCTTGACCCTCAGACGGCGCAACACTCTGTCAGCTTTGGAGCCGGTGGCCGTATTACGGTCATAGCGAATATAGGGCTGGGTGGCCAGCAGCTCGGTGATGTCCGGCGTTCTGGCATGCGCCTCGGCGCTGGTAAGCAAGATCAGGGGTTCGTCATACAGCCGGGAGCTGCTCAGGCCTTTGAAGTCCTGGCGGGGCGACTTCACCACCACGGCTGCGTCCAGGTCGCCAGCCAGCAACAGTGGCGCCAACTCATCGGAGCGCGCGCTGGTCAGTGTGACTGACACCTTGGGATGAATTGCCTTTAACTGCACCAGGCAATTGGCCAGCAGGCCCATGGCGGAAATAATGCCTCCGACTGTGATCTCGCCTTCCATGCGCAAGTCGCGGTCGGGGTCTTCCAGCATCGCTTCGTAATCGGCCACCAGCCGCTTGGCGCGCGGCAATAACAACAGGCCTGCCTGGCTCAGACTGGTCTGCCGGTGGTTGCGCTGGAACAGCGCGCGGCCCATGTCGTCTTCCAGCGCGCGCATTTGCTGGCCAACGGCTGCGCTCGTCAACGCGACCCGATCCGCCGCGGCTGCAAAGCTGCCTTGCTCGGCGACAGCGATAAACGTTTTAAGAAAACGGATGCTGCTCATGTCGGGTCCGATAGGCGTTGATAAAGAGTTACTTTACCCTAATTAAAATTAATTTAGATTTTCTTTGCTATGGCGCTGACGGATACTGCGGTTCTTTCTCATTGAATGGTTTAGACCATGAGCACCGCTACCCCGGATTTGCAGGCTGAACTGCTGGCGCGCCAAACCGCGCGACGTCTCTACGATCAAGGCCCCACAACCGTCTACTCCCATGCGGGCGACAAGCGGTTTTCCTATTGTCTGTACGTGCCGGAGTCCATCGAAGATGCGACGCGGCCCGTGGACCTGGTGGTCGTCGTGCATGGTTCGAATCGTGCGATGGAGACCTATCGCAACAGCTTCTCCGAGTTTGGCCGGTGGAACGACTGCGTCATTTTGGCACCCCTGTTTCCGGTGGGCGTACAGGGCGACGGCAACGGCGACGGCTACAAACAGATCCTCGAAGGTGATATCCGCTACGACCAGATCCTGCTGGACATGGTCGCTGACGTTGGCAAGAAGTACGGCCGCAACTTCGACAAGTTTGCGCTCTTCGGCTACTCGGGCGGTGGCCAGTTCACCAACCGATTCTGCTATCTGCACCCCGAGCGCCTGTGGGCCGCGTCAATCGGCGCGCCGGGTTCCGTCACGCTGCTGGATACGGAGCGCAAGTGGTGGGTCGGCGTGTCCGATATGGACGCACGATTTGGCAAGGCGCTGAATCTTGACGCCTTGCGTCAGGTGCCCATTCATATGGTCGTGGGCGCAGCCGATCTCGAAACCTGGGAGATCACCCATCGTCCCGGTGGCAAGCACTACATGGAAGGCGCCAACGACGCCGGCCGTACCCGGCCCGAGCGGCTGGAGCGGCTGCGCGCCAGCTTTGAAGCAGCCGGCGTGAACGCCAAGCTGGATCAGATTCCAAACGTGCCCCACATGGGCATCAAAGTCATGCCGGCCGCGCAGAAATTCTTCGCGGCGGTGTTGCGCGAACGGCGGGCTCGCCAAGTGCAGCAATAAGCACAAGCGGCACGGCCTGAACATGGCCACGCCGCACACCCCATTTGAAGGAGGAGTACTTCATGCGCAACATTGCAAAAGCAGCCCTGGGCTACGCCGCGTTGACGTTATCGCTTGCGACAGCTGGGGCTCTCGCTGCCGAGCCATCACGCATCCAGGTCGGCATCAGCGGGGATATCCGCAGCACTGACCCTGGCGTCAATCGGGACGAAAACACCGACGCCGTGGTCATGCATATGGTGGAGGGCCTGGTGGCCTACCGTGAAGACGCGACGGTGGGGCCCATGCTGGCCGAATCGATCAGCGTTTCTGACGATGGGCGCAGCTACCGTTTCAAATTGCGGGAGGGAGTGCGCTTTCATAATGGTGCGCTGCTGACCGCAGCCGAAGTCTTGTGGACCTGGCGCCGTTACCTGGATCCCAAGACGCAATGGCGCTGCCTGGGCGACTTTGATGGGCGTGGCCTGCTCAAGGTGCAGGACATCAGCAGCCCGGACCCGATGACCGTGGTCTTTACATTGGAGCAGCCCAACGCGCTGTTTCTGGCGACCATGGCAAGAAGCGATTGCGGCGGCACGGGCATTCTGCATCCGGACTCGCTGACGCCGGAGGGAGTATGGCGGGCGCCGGTGGGCACCGGGCCCTTCAAATTGGGGCAATGGCAACGTGGGCAATATATTGAGCTGCAACGCTTTGCCGAATACGCTGCGCGTGCC
The DNA here is from genome assembly GCA_040396375.1 of Achromobacter xylosoxidans. Lineage (GTDB taxonomy): Bacteria > Pseudomonadota > Gammaproteobacteria > Burkholderiales > Burkholderiaceae_B > Achromobacter > Achromobacter xylosoxidans_D. The sequence goes on along the minus strand of JBEBOQ010000003.1, from coordinate 117,280 downwards.
GAGGCCAAGCCGGATGGCTATACCGGCAACAAGCAGGCGCTGGTGGACCAAGTGCGCTTTGTCGTGATTCCCGATAATGCCACGGCAAAGGCCGCGCTGATGGCGCGTGGCATCGATCTGCTGCCCGACGTCACGGCAACAGACGCGGCTGATTTGAAGCAGGCCAGGGGCCTGACCCTCCAGGTCAGCCCCGCGATGTCCATCAACGGCCTGTTGTTCCAGACTCGCGACCCCTTGCTCAAAGATGTGCGCATCCGCCGCGCCATTGCGTTGTCGCTGGATTACGGCCAGATGGTGGCCACGCTGTCCAGCGGCCTTTCCCAGGTCAACAACTCGGCCGTGCCCAGCAGCAGCACCTACTATGACGCGGCCACTGCCACGGGCTATCGCACCGATCTGGCCGAGGCGCGCGCCTTGCTTAGCGCCGCCGGTTATCGTGGCCAGCCGATCAGGATGATCGTGAACAAGCGCTATCCGCAGATGTTCGATATGGGCATTCTGAGTCAGGCGATGTTGGCGGCCGTGGGCATCAACATCCAGATGGAAACGCTGGAGTGGGGCACGCAGCTTGAACGCTACCAAAGCGGCAATTATCAGATGATGGCGTTCTCGTATTCGCCGCGCTTCGATCCGGCCTTGAGTTTCGAGCAGGTGCTGGGCGACAAGTCCAAGGAAGCCCGCAAGGTCTGGGGTAACGCCGACGCCATCGGCATTCTGCATCAGGCCATGCGCGAAGCCGATCCGGCCAAGCGCCAGGCGCTGTTCGATCAGTTGCATGGCATGCTGATCAACGACGTGCCCATGGTCATCATCTACAACGGGACTGCCATCGGCGCCTTGCGCGATGGTGTTCAAGGCTATCGAACCTGGCCAATTTCCAAGCCGCGCCTGTGGGGTGTGTCTTTGGCGGCGACCGCGAAGTAGGCCCGTCATGTTGCGATTCTTCATTCAGCGTGTGGGCATGGCGCTGCCCACGTTACTGCTGATCTCGATCATGGTGTTCGGCCTGATCCGCTTCATCCCCGGCGACCCTGCCTTGCTGATGCTGGGGGATATGGCGGACTCGCAAAGCCTGGCCGACATGCGCAAGACCCTGGGGCTGGATCACTCATTCGCGACCCAGTACCTGATATGGATACGGGCGGTGTTGAGCGGCGACTTCGGCTTGTCCATCAGCAGCAGCCAGCCGGTGCTCGATCTGCTTGTCGAGCGCTTCAGCGTCAGCGCCGTCATCGTCCTGATCTCGGTGGGCCTGGCGGTGCTGCTGGCCGTTCCGGTGGGCCTGTACGCGGCCTGGAAGCAGAACAGCCTGATGGATCTGGGCCTCGTCGCCAGCGCCACCTTGCTGCTGTCGATTCCGGCTTTCTGGTTGGGCTTGTTGCTGCTGTACTTTTTCGGCATGAAGCTGGGGTGGCTGCCTATCGTCGGCTACGTCAGTGTCAGCGCAGACCCGCTGCGCGGCCTGAGCTATCTGGTCTTGCCCGTGGTGACGCTGACGCTGGTGGAGTTTGGCTCTATCGCCCGCATGGCGCGCGCCAGCACGATCGAGGTCTTGCGGCTGGAATACATTGCCCACGCCCGCGCCAAAGGCCTGTCGGAAACGGCGGTGCTATGGCGCCATGCGCTGCGCAACGCCTTTGCACCGACCTGGACGCTTGTTGGCCTGATCCTGGGCAATCTGCTGGGCGGCATTGCCGTGCTGGAAACCGTCTTCACCCTGCCGGGCATCGGCCGGCTCATGGTGGATTCGATTTTTGCCCGCGACTATCCGGTCTTGCAGGGGTGTCTTTTGTTGATCACCAGCATCTATGTGGTGGTGAATTTGATCGTTGACCTGCTGTATCCGGTCTTTGATCCCAGGGTGAAACTATGAATGGCAACGCCATCTTTTTGCCGGCCGCGCCGGTGCGGCGGCGCAGCCTGCCGGCGCTCAATGCCTTGATTGGCGGCGGTCTTTTGGTGTGCCTGGTCGCGCTGGCTCTGATGGGCCTGGTGTGGACGCCGTATGACCCGCTAAAGCTCAATCTGAGCCTGCGGCTTCAGGCGCCCAGCGCGCTGCATTGGCTGGGCACGGACGAGTTCGGCCGCGACGTTCTGAGCCGGTTGATCATCGGCGCGTCGACCAGCTTGTGGATCAGCCTCTTGTCCGTGGCGGTGGCGCTGGTATGCGGCACGTTGATCGGCATGCTGGCCGGTTATCTGCGCGGCTGGACCGACCGGATCCTGATGATGTTCAACGACGCGCTGCTGGCCTTCCCCGGCATTTTGCTGGCCCTGGGCATCATGGCCGTTCTGGGCGCAAGTCAATACAGCATCGTGCTGGCGCTGGGCATGGCGTATACGCCGTCGGTGGTTCGGGTGGTGCGCGGCAGTGTGCTGTCGCTGCGCGAGCGCGAGTTCATCGAGGCGTCCCGCGTCATTGGCAATTCCGAGCTGTACACGATGCTCCGCCATATCGTTCCCAACTGCCTGGCGCCGGTGAGTGTGCTGGCTACCAGCATGTTCGGCTGGGCCTTGCTGTCCGAAAGCGCACTGAGCTTTCTGGGCCTGGGCGTGCCGCCGCCCGCCGCTACCTGGGGCAGCATGCTGGCGGCCAGCCGTCCTTACATCGCGTCGGCCGCCTGGCTGGGCGTGTTTCCCGGCGTGCTGATCAGCGTGGCGTTGCTGGGTATCAACTTGTTTGGCGATGCACTGCGCGATCACCTCGATCCGCGCATGAGGAAATGAGCATGACCGAGAAAACGCCTCTATTGTCTGTAAAGCATCTGAAGATCCGCGCCGGCGTGGATGGCCCGATGGCCGTGAACGATGTCAGTTTCGAGCTGGCGCCAGGCGAGATCCTGGCGCTGGTGGGAGAGTCGGGCAGCGGCAAGACCATGGCCGCCCGCTCGGTCATCGGCCTGTTGCCCGCACCCATGCAAGTCGCGGGCGGCAGCATCGGCTTCAAAGGCCAGATGCTGGACACGGGCAACGCGCGCGCCCTGCGGCGAGTTCGCGGGGCCGAGATCGGCATGGTGTTCCAGGAGCCCATGGTGTCGCTCAACCCGGCGCTGACCATCGGCCGGCAAATGAGCGAAGCGCTCCAGCTGCATACCCGGCTTGGCGCGGCCGAGATCCGCCAGCGTTGCCTCACCATGCTGGAGCACATCGGCATCAAGGATCCGGTGCGCTGCCTAACCGCCTATCCGCACGAATTCTCGGGCGGCATGCGCCAGCGCATCATGCTGGCGTCCGTCATGCTGCTGCGTCCGGCGCTGTTGATCGCCGATGAGCCCACCACGGCGCTGGACTGCCTGGCGCAGTTGGATGTCATCGAACTGATGCTGGAACTGACGCGCGAGCATGGCACGGCCGTGCTGTTCATCAGCCATGACCTGTCGCTGGTGGCTCGCTATGCGCATAAGGTTGTCGTCATGCGCAATGGGCAGGCCGTGGAACAGGGGCCGACGGCCTCGATCCTGCTGAACCCGCAAGCCGAGTACACCCGACAGTTGCTGGAGGCGCTGCCGCACCGGGGTGTCTTGCCGCCTTTGCCTAAGGCGGATGCGCCGCTGGTCGAGGTCAAGGGCGTATGCATCGAATACCCCGGACAGCGCAGCTTCTGGCGGCGCAGCGCGGCCTTTCGCGTGGTGCGCAGCGTGGACCTTGTCATCGCGCCGGGTGAAACGCTGGCGCTTGTCGGAGGCAGCGGTTCCGGCAAGACCACGCTGGGGCGCGCGGTGGCCGGGTTGGTCAAGCCCTACGCGGGCAGCATCGAGTTCGAAGGCGTGGATCTGATCAAGTCCGTCAACCGCAGCGCCCGCCTGCAATGCCAGATGATCTTTCAGGACCCGTATTCCTCGTTGGATCCGCGCATGCGAATCGGGCAGATCCTGGCCGAACCCTTGCGGCATAGCGATGACCTGAATGATGCGCAGCGGCGTACGCGGGTGGCGGAAACGCTGAACGACGTCGGCCTGAATCCGTCGTTCAGGGACCGCTTTCCGCATCAACTGTCTGGCGGTCAGCGTCAGCGTGTGGCGATCGGCCGTGCGCTGGTACGACGGCCGAAGATGGTTATTGCCGATGAGCCGATCTCGGCGCTGGACATGACCATCCAGAAGCAGATCCTGGATCTGTTCGAGCGCTTGCAAAAGCAATACGGGTTCGCCTGCCTTTTCATCTCGCACGATCTGGCCGCCGTCGAACGGATTGCGCATCGCGTCGCGGTGATGAACCAGGGCGAAATTGTCGAGATCGCCGGGCGCGACGCCTTGTTCGACAAACCGCAGCACCCATACACGCGAAAATTGCTGGCAGCAGCCAGCCCGCTGGAAAAATTAGCTGACGGTGGCTATCGCGTCCGCTCGGCCCAAGCCTGAGCCGGCCTCCGTTTCAATCATCAAAGGAAATTCCATGACCGACGCCAGTACCGTTTCCAATGCCTTCTGGGCGCCTTTCACTCCCATGCGGCAGTTTCAGCAGCAACCGATGATGTTCGAAAGCGCCGAAGGCATGTACTACCGCACGCCTGACGGCCGCAATATCCTGGACGCCATGGCCGGCCTGTGGTGCGTCAATGCCGGTCACGGCCAGGCCAGCATTGTGCAGGCCATCCAAGAGGCCGCGGCCCGCTTGGACTTCGTATCCTCGTTCAAGATGAGTCACCCGGCCGCGCAGGCCATGTCGGATGCCCTGATCGCGTTGGCGCCCGAGGGCATGACCAACGTGTTCTTCACCAACTCCGGCTCCGAAGCCGTCGATACCGCATTGAAGATTGCGCGTGCCTATCATCAGGCTCGTGGCGACAGCCGCCGCACCAAGTTCATCGGCCGGGCCAAAGGGTATCACGGCATGGGCTTTGGCGGCTTGTCCGTCTCGGGTATCGGCCGCCAGAAGCGCGACTTCGGCCCGCTGCTGGGCGAGGTCAGCCATTTGCCGCTGCCGTATGACGCCAGCATGCGCTTTAGCGCCGGTCAACCGAAGCAAGGCGCCAGCTATGCGGAAGCGCTGGCGCAGTTGCTGGACATTCAGGATCCGGGTACGGTTGCCGCCGTCATTGTCGAGCCGGTCACGGGTTCGGGCGGCGTCTATCCGCCGCCGATCGGTTATCTGCAACGCTTGCGCGAGCTATGCACGCAGCATGGCGTGCTGCTGATCTTTGATGAAGTGATCACCGGCTTCGGTCGCGTGGGCGGCAACTTCGCCGCGCAGGTGTTTGGCGTTAAGCCCGACTTGATGACCGTCGCCAAAGGGTTGACCAATGGCGCGGTGCCCATGGGTGGCGTCATCGTCAGGAGCGATGTCTATGAGGCCTTCATGGCCGGCCCGCCACAAGTGGTAGAGCTGATGCACGGCTATACCTATTCCGCTCATCCGCTGGCTTGCGCCGCGGGCCTGGCGACGCTTCGTTTGCATCAGGAACTGGGCATCAACGCCATGGTGCAAGAGATCAGTCCCTTCTGGCAGTCCAGTGCGTTGGCGCTCAAAGGCCTGCCTCATGTCAATGACGTGCGCAGCATAGGCCTGTTGTGCGCCGTTGATCTGACGCCGCGGGCCGGCGCGGTCGGAATGCGGGGCGCTGAGGTCGCCCGCTATTGCTTTGACCACGGGGTGCTGGTGCGGGCGTCTGGCGACATGATCGTCATTTCGCCGCCGCTGATCATCAGCCCTGATCAGGTTGAACAGATTTTTGAATGCCTGCGGCGGGCTCTTTTTCTTGACGGCATGTAACTAGGCCCCTGACTTACGGGAAGCGCATGGGTTCGAATGATCGCTGAGCGCCCTGTAATCACATGCCGCTACTGGAAACACGCTGACATGGAGCGCTATAGATCTCATTCTTCGCGTTCCCCTTCTGGAAAAGGCGGAGGCAATTGATAGCATTCGTGTCGAAGTTCACCCAACTTGAGATTTGGTTTACTCCGATTGGTATGCGACAAGTGGGTAGTCCTGGCTTGCGTGCGGGTTTTGGGGAAGTCGGCCAAATCCGGCCGCAATTAACACCGATGCCTAAAACGGCTCCCTGATCCAGACGAGACGTTTGTGGCCGACTGCTACCGGCCGGAAACCGTCATAGCCGAGCTGCAGCTCCCGCCCCGAACCGGACACTCGCCCCTCCCCATAGCGATCACCCGCTCGGCGCGGGTGGCTCCACGAATGTCAAGGTGCGGCGTTCAGCCGATCAAGCATATTGCGCCAGCCCGTTCCCTAGCGACCAGTTCTCTTTCGCAACCTCCACAAGGTTCACGAACACATCCTCTGGGCGAATACCGGGGCTTTCGCCGAGAAGCTCCGCAGTCCGTGCAAACAGCGCTTTCTTCTGCTCCAGGGTGCGGGTGTTATTGGCGGTGATCTGGATAAACACGAGGTCATCGCTACGAGCAACGCCCAGGTAAGACTTCCCATAGCGGAAGTCCGCCGCTTCATGCTGAGTAATGGTCATGAACTGGTCGTCTTCGGGAACGTTGAATGTTTCGCGTAGCGCGCGGTAGACGCTGTCGAAGATTGCCTGTCTATAGGCTTCCGTCTTGCCCGTGCGTAGTGAGATATGAACGAGTGGCATAGTGGGTTCTCTCCTATTTGGTGTGCCGCTCCATACTAATCATTCTGATACGCTATGCATGTTTATTTCAACGATAACTATCTGAAATGACTGCGCACTCTCTGGACTTGGACGCCGTGAAAGCTCTCGTCCGCATCGCTGAGCTTGGAAGCTTTACGCGGGCTGCGGAATCCATGCAGACGACGCAGGCCGGAATCAGCCTGAAGCTGAAGCGACTTGAGGAAAGGCTTGATTCCCGGCTTATCGAGCGCACGCCCCGGTACGTTGAGCTATCCCCAAGCGGGGCAATGTTCCTCGATCATGCGCGCGAGCTTCTGGCGGCCCATGACCGTGCCCTGGCCGCTTTTTCCAGCTCACGGCAGCGTATTACCGTTGGCATCAGTGATCATGTCGCGGGACCGGAATTGCCCGCGTTGATCGCGCGCATGAACGCGCAAGACCCCGAGTTGTTGGTCGAAATCCGGATCGGATCGTCCGGTGACCTGCTTCAAAGCTTCGACCGGCGCGAACTGGACACGGTAATCGTTCGCCTGAACGTAGGCCGCAGCGATGGAGAACTTATTGCCGAAGAGAAACTCGGCTGGTTCGCAGCGCCCGGCTGGCAGTATCGAGCAGACGAACCCCTGCCACTTGCCACACTTGCGGAGCCTTGTGGTGTGCGTGCGCTGGCTGCAAGCCTGCTCGACGCGGCGCAAGTGCCCTGGCGAGAGGTCTTTGTCGGAGGCGGGGTAGCGGCCGTCGCCGCGGCGGTCATGGCGGGGTTGGGGGTGGCCGCACTGGCGCCCAGGATGCTGCCATTCGGCGCCATGGATATAGGCTCGAAACTCGGGCTTCCGGAATTGCCGCATCTACCCGTCATGCTCCATACAAGAAGCAAGGATGTCCGCACGCAGGCTGCGCTTGCCGCGCTTGCAGCGGCCTTTCGGAGCGCAGTACGAGGGTAGCCGACGCAATTCCCGCCTGCCGAGATCGTCATTCCGTGCCCGATTAGCGACAAGGCTGGGATCGCTTTACTGCGACGCGTCGCCTGCCGCGAGGTCGAAACCTTCGTCCAGCCACCCGGTGATCCCGCCAATCATCACTTTCACCGGCCGCCCCAACTGAGCAAGCCGTAGCGCGCCACGCGTCGCGCCATTGCAGTGCGGCCCCGCGCAGTAGGTGACGAAGAGGGTATCTGCGGGATAGTTCACGAGTTTCGATTCGACTATTTTTCCGTGCGGCAGATTCAGCGCGCCTGGCACGTGGCCCTGCGCGAACAGCAGAGGACTGCGGACATCAAGCAGGACGAAACCGGGCGTGCCGCTGGCGAGCGCGGTGGCAACATCGGAGCAATCGGTCTCGAACTGCATCGCCGCGCGGAAGTGCGCAAGCGCTGCTTCGCTGTGGGCGGCGGGGATTGCGGTGACGGCGTTGGGGGTCGACATGGCGGGACTCTGGATGAATGGTTCGACGAATAACGTGCCTGGAACAGGGATCCAGTAGCCACATTCTGGCGGTTGACCGACATCCGCAGTAGTGGCGTAAATGCCATTCTTCGGTAACATCACGCCATGGCTAATCATCTTGTCGTCGCGCTGGCTTACGACCGGCTCTGTACGTTCGAATTTGGTTGCGTGACGGAACTCTTCGCGCTGGAACGTCCGGAGCTCGGCGTCGATTGGTATCGTTTCGCCGTCTGCGCAGGCGAACCCGGCCCGCTGCGCGCCGCAGGTGGCATCACGATTGCCGCGCCTTACACGCTTAAGCTGCTCGATCGCGCCGATACGATCGTGGTGCCCGGTTGGCGCGATGCCGACGAATTGCCGCCCGAAACCCTGGTAAAGAGCATCCGCAAGGCTCACCGGCGTGGGGCGCGGCTGTGCTCGATTTGCTCCGGCGTGTTCGTGCTGGCCGCGGCCGGTGTGCTCGACGGAAAGACCGTGACCACCCACTGGCGATACGCCGCGAAACTGCAGCAGCGCTACCCGCAGGTGCGTGTCGAGGCGGATGCGCTCTATGTCGACGAAGGACAGATCATCACGTCGGCAGGCTCCGCAGCGGGGCTGGACATGTTGCTCCACGTGGTGCGGCGCGACTACGGTGGCGCAGTGGCGAATCGGGTCGCACAACGGCTCGTGGCGGCGCCGCATAGAGAAGGCGGCCAGGCGCAGTTTGTGCCGCGCCCCATGCCACCCGATGAAAGCGGGCGCTTGACCAAGTTGATGGACTGGATGCGCCAGCATCCCGCTTTGTCGCATACGCTGCGCTCGCTGGCAGAACGCGCTGCCATGAGTCCGCGCACGTTGCAGCGGCAATTTCACGATGCCACCGGCATGGCGCCGTATGAATGGCTGGTGCGTGAACGCGTGGCGGCGGCCCGTGAGATGCTCGAAGCGGAAACGCCCTTGCCGATCGGCCGCATTGCCGAGTTGGCGGGGTTCGGTTCGGAGGAATCGATGCGCAGGCATTTTCGGCGCATCGTGTTGACGAGTCCGGCTGCGTATCGGGAGAAGTTTGGGCGTGGGGCGGCGTCGCTGAAAGACGGGGGTGGAGGCGAGTGACGGTTGCCAGGAACGCAGGCTGACTCGCGCTTGGACTGATTCGCCCCCTGGGCGCAACCCTCGGGCTGACCACCGCACCGATAGCCACCAGACCGAAACCGCGATACTTGCGAGTGCTCGCGCCGTCGATCAGGGCGTCCTCAATAGCAACGAGGGCTGCCCTACGGTGCTTTCATCTCCATCTCTTCCTTCTTCTTCTGCTTCTCCTTTTTTTCTCCATCGCGATGCGACTTGATGGCGAGAAACATGCCCGTGCCCAACACGAGGAGCTTGAACGTACCTAAGACTACAGGGACCCAAAAATTCATCATTTCCTCAAAACGCTGCTTCAGCAGCTTCATGTACTACTCGTGGGCCAGGCAAAGACAAACGAACGATAGCCGTGAGGGCCACGAAAAGCATCAGCCTGATTCCGACGAGTGTGAGATCGCGCTGCTCGATTTCACCTTGCGCTCTAGGGGTTGAAGAACACCGACTCTCCGCGTCCAGACAAACTCAGCGCGGCGAGCGCCATCAGCAGGTGCCCGTAGACAGAACCCGATAGACAGTCAAATTTTACCGCAGGCTCAGGCAGCGTCGCGTGCGCCCCTCAATTCCCCCGCGCCATCGACGGCCGCAACAAATCCGCAATCCCGATCCGCTGGGCAAACGCAATCCGCAGTTCCTCGGCCAGCGCCAGCACCTCTTCGGCGCCATCACCCACGAAGTCGATCACCGAACGCGCCGGCCGGCTGCCCGCCGGGAGATCCACAATGCGTGCGACCTCGTCAGCTACCGCCTGCGGGGTAGCCTCGTCAGGCGTCAGCGCGCTTAGTCGTTCTCCCACCTGGTCCATCACGCCGTCGTAGCGCGCATACGCCGCCACGCGCGCCGTGTCGCTGGGCTTGCCGGCGCTGGGAAAGTGCTCGGTGCCGCGCGTAAACGCACCCGGGACCACGATGGACGTCTCGATGCCAAAGCGCGTCAGCTCGTACGACAGGCTGACCGCCAGCGAATCCATCGCCGCCTTGGCCGCGCCGTACGGTCCCATGAACGGCGGAAAGCCGCCCTTGGTGGTGGTGCTGCTGATCCACAGCATCAGCCCCGATTGTTGCTGCCGCAGCTGCGGCAGGGCGGCGCGGTTCACGCGTTGGGCGCCGTAGAAGTTGGTGTCGAACGCGCGGTGCATGTCTTCGGCGGTAAACGCCTCGGTCGGCCCGATGACCAGGTGCCCCGCGTTCTGCATGACCACGTCCAGGCGGCCGTGGGCCTGCACGATGGCGGCCACCGCGGCGTCGGCCGACGCCTGCGACAGCACGTCCAGTTCCAGGGGCCGCAGGGCGGCGTTGTGGGCGGCGGCCCAGTCGCGCATGTCCTGGGCACGGGCCGCGTTGCGTCCGGTGACGTCGCGCATGGTGGCGTAGACGGTGTGGCCGGCGCGGGCCAGGGTTTCGGCGGACAGCTTGCCGATGCCGCTGCCGGCGCCGGTGATGAGGATGACGGATGCCATGACAAATACTCCAGGAGGGTGCCGGCGATCAGGCGGTGCCGCTGTTGGCGCGCGGCACTTGGCTATGGAATCAGGCGATGCCGCCGTTGGCGCGCAGTACCTGGCCGTTGATCCAGCCGCCGTCCTGGCTGGCCAGGAACGACACGACGCCGGAGATGTCCTCGGGCTGGCCCAGGCGTTCCAGCGGCGGCATCTTGGCGAAGTGCTCGATCAGTTCGGGGCTCTTGCCCTTGCGGAACAGGTCGGTGGCGACGGGGCCGGGGGCTACGGCGTTGACGGTGATGTGGCGACCGCGCAGTTCCTTGGCGAACACACGGGTAAAGCCTTCGACCGCGGCCTTGCTGGCGATATAGATGCCGTAGGTGGGCATGTTCAGGGCCAGCGTGGTGCTGGACACGTTGACGATGCTGCCGCCGTCGGCCAGGCGGGCGCCGGCTTCGCGCAGGGTGTTGAACGTGCCGCGGGTATTGATGTCGAACGTCTGGTCGTACTGCTCGTCGGTGGTGTCGGCCAGCGTCTGCAGCTTGAGCACGCCGGCGTTGTTGACCAGCACGTCGATGCGGCCCAGGTCGGCTTCGACCTGGTCGAACATGGCGCGCACGTCGGCGGCCTTGGACACGTCGGCGCGCACGGTGGTGGCGCGGCCGCCGGTCTGGCGGATTTCCGCGGCCAGGGCGTCGGCGTCGACTGCGCCGGAGGCGTAATTGATGGCGACGGCAAAGCCGTCGGCGGACAGGCGGCGCACGATGGCGGCGCCGATGCCGCGCGATCCGCCGGTGACCAGGGCAACGCGTTGGGGGGCTTGGGTGTTCATGAGGTTCTCCGTGGGGTGAGTGGATGAGACGAATCATGGACTATTCCAATCCAAAGATAATTACCCGTCTTTTGCTAACATAATTTCATTTGCTTTAATAATAGGGGCCGCGATATGGATCGCTTCCAGGAAATGCAGGTGTTTGTGCGCATTGCCGAGCGGCGCAGTTTTTCCCAGGCGTCCGAAGACCTGCAGATTCCCCGCGCCACGGTCACCAACCTGATCAAGCGCATGGAAAAGCGGCTGGGCGCGCGCCTGTTGGAGCGCACCACTCGCCAGGTGCGGCTGACGCACGACGGCGAGGCCTATTACCGCCGCTGTGTGCGCCTGTTGGCCGACCTGGAAGAGGCCGACGGCGCGTTCCTGAACACCGCGCCCAAGGGCCTTTTGCGGGTCAATGTGCAGGGCACGCTGGCGCGGGTGTTCGTGGTGCCGGGCCTGCCGGGCTTTCTGGAACGCTATCCCGACATCGTGCTGCACCTGGGAGAGGACGACCGCCTGGTAGACCTGGTGCGCGAGGGGGTGGACTGCGTGCTGCGCGCCGGCACGCTGCAGGATTCATCGCTGGTGGGGCGCCAGATCGCGCAGATGCCGCAGGTCACCGTGGCCAGCCCCGCCTACTTGGCGCGCCATGGTGAACCGTCCAGCCTGGACGACCTGGCGGGCCACCTGGCGGTGGACTACTTGTCGTCGTCCACCGGGCGCAGCCTGCCGCTGGATTTCATGGTCGACGGGCGCAATGTGCTGGTGCGTCCGGCGGCGGTGGTCAGCGTCACTGGCGCCGAGCTATACGCCAGCGCGGCGCTGGCCGGGCTGGGGCTGGTGCAGGTGCCACGCTATCGCGTGGCCGATGACCTGGCCGCCGGGCGCTTGAAAGTCGTGCTGCCGGAGCTGCCGCCCGCGCCGATGCCGGTGTCGGTGCTGTACCCGCAGAACCGGCAGGTGTCGGCGCGGGTACGCGTGTTCAGCCAGTGGCTGGCTGAACTCTTCGGCCAGGCTTTCGGTCAGACGATGCCGGTCAAGTAGTACACCGCGATCACCAGGAAGACGGACATCGTCGATATCAGGGTGATGGCGAAGATGTCGCCATACGACTGGCGGTGGGTCAGGCCGGTCACGGCCAGCAAGGTAATGACGGCGCCGTTGTGCGGCAGGGTGTCCATGCCGCCGCTGGCCATGGCCGCGATCCGGTGCAGCACTTCCATCGGAATGCCGGCAGCGTTGGCGCTGTCGATGAAGGTCTGGGCCATGGCCGCCAGCGCGATGCTCATGCCGCCGGAGGCCGACCCGGTAATGCCCGCCAGCGACGTCACCGCCACCGCTTCGCCCACCAGCGGATCGGGGATGGCCTTGAGCGCACTGGCCACCATCAGAAAGCCCGGCAGTGCGGCGATCACCCCGCCAAAGCCGTATTCAGCCGCCGTGTTCATCGACGCCAGCAGCGCGCCGGACACGGCGCTTTTGCTGCCCTCGGCGAAATGCGCCTTGATGCTGGAAAACGAAAACGCCAGGATCGTGAAGATGCCCGCGATCAGCGCGCCCATCACCGCCCACAGCGCCACCTGGTCGGTGGCGTTGACCGGCATGGGTTGGGGCAGGCCGGGCAGGTCCACCTGCGAGCCGGCCGGGTACCAGCCGGGAATCCAGCGCGTCAGCAGGAAGTTGGCCACGCCCACCACCACCAGCGGCAGCAGCGCGACCAGCGGGTGATGCTCGCGTCCGCCGGCGGGCGTGTCCGGTTCGTTGCGCAGTTCGGTGCCGTAGCCTTCGCCCGCCAGCGCGGCGCGCTTGCGGCGCCATTCCAGGTAGGCCACCCCGACGGTCAGCGTGAAGGCCGCGCCGATCAGCCCCAGCCAGGGCGCGGCCCAGGTGGTGGTCTCGAAGAAGGTGGTGGGGATGATGTTCTGGATCTGCGGCGTGCCGGGCAGGGCGGTCATGGTGAAGGTGAACGCGCCCAGGGCGATCGCGCCCGGCATCAGCCGCTTCGGGATGCCGCCCTGGCGGAACATCTCGGCCGCGAACGGGTACACCGCGAACACCACCACGAACAGCGATACGCCGCCGTAGGTCAGCACCGCGCACACCAGCACGATGGCCATGATGGCGCGTTCGGCGCCGATCAGCCGCAGCACGGCCTGCACGATGGCGCGTGAAAAGCCCGATAGTTCGATCAGCTTGCCGAACACGGCGCCCAGCAGGAAGACGGGGAAGTAGAGCTTGGCGAAGCCCGCCATGCGCTCCATGAAGATGCCCGAGAACACGGGCGCCAGCGCCGACGGGTCTGTCAGTAGCACCGCGCCCATGGCTGCGATGGGCGCGCAAAGAATCACGCTGTAGCCTCGATACGCCGCCAGCATCAAGAACGCCAGCGCCGCCACCACGATAAACAATCCGGTCATCCGGGACTCCTGGAATGAAGGGTTAGGGGGTGTGGAGCTACACCTTAACAAATCAATCCAGGCGGCCGTTTGACAGGGGTCAGGCCCGCGCGGCCGCGGGCCTGGGGCGTGCTCAGTAGGTGGCGCGCAGCGTCAGCATCAGGTTGCGCGGTTCGCCATAGATGCCGTAGTAGCTGGAGGGCACGCGGGCGTAATAGCTGCGGTCAAAGACGTTGTTCAGCGTCAGCGAGGCGTCCAGGTTGCGGTTCACCTTGTAGCCCACCTGCGCGTCGACCACGGCGTAGCCGCCTTGCCACGAGACGTTGTTGCGGCTGCTGCGGCTTTGCGTGCGCAGGCCGCCGCCCACGCGCCAGCCCGGCAGCACATCGGGGGTGAAGCGGTAGGTGGTCCAGACCTTGAACAGGTGCTTGGGGGTTTCGGGGTTGACGACCTGGCCTTCCTGCGTGGGGTCGGACAGGTAGCGCGTCTGCAGGTAGGTATAGCCGGCGTACAGGTCCCAGTTGGGCAGCAGGCGTCCGGTGACCTCGGCTTCCACCCCCTGGCTTTGCGCCATCCCCTGGGCCAGGTAGCGGCCGGGGTGGGCGTCGTCGGGCACCGCGCGGTCCTTGTCGCGTATTCGGAACAGCGCCAGCGAGGCGTTGGCCGCACCGTCCAGGAACTGGCCCTTCAGGCCTATCTCGTACTGTTTGCCGGTGCGCGGCTTGAGGGGGTTGCCGTCGGCCGTCATCTGCCAGGCTTCCGAGAACGCGTACACGTCGGAATAGCTGGCGTAGGCCGATAGCCATGAATTGAGCTGCGCCACCGCGCCGTAGTACGGCACGAACTTGCGCACCTCGGGGTCCCGGCGCGTGTCGCCAGCGGTGGGCAGAATCGGCTGCGTGGCATTGCGATACCAGCTTTGGCGTCCGCCCACGATCAGCGTCAACGGATCGGCCACGCTGAAACTCAATTGACCGTACACGCCCATCTGGCTAGATTTGGATTCATTGCCCGAGGTGTAGGGCAGGTCCTGGTTGGGCACATCGATGCTGTGGATCGAGACGCTGTCGATGCCGGCGCCGCCTGACCGGCTGTCCTGCCGGCGTTCGGCGTAGTTGGCGCCGATCATGGCCTGGTGGGTGCGGCCCAGCAGGTTGAACGGCCCCGAGGCGTGCGCGTCCATGCCCAGCCAGCGGATCTTGTCCTTTTGCGATTGCAGCCAGTATGCGGCGGTGTCGTCGGCCGGGTTCACCGGGCCGTCTACGTAGCCGTAGCGGCTGTCCAGGTCGGTCGAGCGGTAGTTCATGGACACCTGGCCAGTCCAGCCGTTGGCGAAGCGGTGGCTCAGTTCGGTATAGATTTCCGATAGCGTGGTGTTGCCGCGCGCCCAGTCGGTGCCGTAGAAGCCCTTGCGCGAAGCGTCGACGAACTTGCCGTTTGAGTAGATCGACAGGCCGTAGTCGAACGGTGCCATGCGTTGGCGCTGATAGGCGGCCGACAGCGTCAGTGTGGTGTTGGCCGTCAGGTCGAATTCCAGAGACCCGTAGACCAGGCCCTGGCGGGTATTGGCCTTGTCGAAGAAATAATCGCGGTCCTGGGCGGCGAAGCCGGCGCGGGCGCGCACGCGGCCGTCTTCGGTGATCGGGCCGGTGGCGTCCAGCTCGGTGCGGTAGTTGTTCCACGAACCGGCCATCACCGCGCCGGTCAGGCTGAAGGCATCCTGCGGGCGCTTGCGCACCAGGTTGACGGTGCCGGCGGGGCTGCCAAAGCCTTGCAGCAAGCCCGCCGGGCCGCGCAGCATTTCCACGCGGTCGTATAACGCCAGGTCGAATTGCGGCAGGTATTGCAGCGCGCCGTTGGCCGGGATGCCGTCGAACTGCACGTCGGCCTCGTAGCCGCGAGCGGTGAAATACGCCGTGCCGTCGCCGTAGGTCATGGCGCTGACGCCGGTGGTTTGGCGCAGCGCGTCTTCCACCGTGACCATGTTCTGGTCGTCCATGCGTTGGCGCGTCACGATCGACACCGAGTTGGGGATGTCGCGCACGTCGGCGCCGGTCTTGCTGACCGTCGCCTTGTTGGCGGTGTAGGACGCCACGCCTTCGGTCTGCCCCGGGTCGGACAGCTTGTCGGCCGCGCCGGTGACGCGCACGGGGCTCAGTTCTGGCACGGCGGCATCGGCGTGGGCGAGGGCGGGGGCGCATGCCTGGATCAGGAGCGCGGTGGCCAGGGTCAAGCGGAAGGGATTGAGTAGCGGGCGGGTCCGGCGCAGGGAAACGGGGCGGCGTGGGCCAAAAGCGACAGGGAAGAGTGCAGGGGGTGTCATTTTCTTTTGAAAACAATGGGAATCATTTGCATTAATGATAAAAAGCAAGTTCCCCGCACGCAGGACAGAAAATATCGAAAAACGGCCATAACTGTCTGGATGCGTACCGATTTACCCATTGCTATCGAAAAGCCGCCAATGCGAGAGTTTCCTGCCGACGCGCCACCCGTGGTGGCGCGCTCGTTTCACTATGAAGACGGCCAGCGCCAAGAGCCGCATTCGCATGAACGCATCCAGCTGATGTATTCGCCTACCGGCATCATGCGCGTCATGACCGAAGATGGGGCGTGGCTGCTGGCGCCGATGCGCGCGCTTTGGATTCCGCCGGGTGTGGCCCACGAAGTCCGCATGGTGGGCAAGGTCACCATGCGTTCGGCCTTCATCGCCCCGGACGCGGCGCCATGGCTCTGGAAGGATACCTGCGCGCTGGACGTGGCGCCGCTGGTGCGCGAACTGATCCTGACGCTGAACCAGCCGGCCGCGCGACACGGGCCGGTGCAGCGGCTGAGCGCCGAATTGCTGTTGAACCTGTTGGCCGGTACCGAGCGGCAGCACCGCCAATTGCCGCTGCCGTTCGACCGGCGCCTGCGCAAGGTCTGCGCCGCCGTGCTGCAAACGCCGGGCAATGACGACACGCTGGAGCAGTGGGGCGAGCGCATGGGCGCCAGCGCGCGCACGCTGGCGCGCCGCATGAAGGACGAGACCGGCATGACCTTCCACCACTGGCGCTTGCAGGTGCGCATCGACGAAGGCATCTGCCGCTTGTTGCAAGGCCAGCCGGTGGTGAGCGTGGCGCGCGTGCTGGGCTATGCCAGCGCCAGTGCGTTCGTCTACATGTTCCGCAATCTGATGGGCGTGTCGCCCACGCGCTACCTGGAGCAGATCGCGCCGCGCTAGCCTTCCAGCAGCGCCAGCGCCTGCCCGGCGATGTTCAGGTCGATCGCCGCGTCGTCGCCGTCGCCCAGGAACCACGCGGCCGACAGCCCGCACCACGCCACGACCCATTGCAGCAAGCGGCGGCGGTCCAGGCCGGACGCTTCGACGATGAGCCCTAAGCGCCGCTCAAAGCACCCCGGCACGATGGCCACGGGCGGATGGGGGTCGGCCAGGTCGGGATTGCAGAACACGTTGGCGTAGTCGAAGCCGCGCTCGCCGTAGAGACGTTTGGGGTCGATCACCAGCCAGCCGCGTGCGCCGAAATCCAGGATGTTGTCGTGGTGGACGTCGCCATGCAGCACCACCTGGTCTTGCGGATCGTCGAGCAGGGCGCGGGCGTGGCGGGCGCTGTGAGCCAGGATGCCGCCGCGCGCCTCGGCCATGGGCCACAGGTCGACAAACCATTCCTCCAGCGATCGCAGCGGTGGCAACGGCTTGGCGCGCGGCGCATGCAACTCGCGCAGCACGCCGCAGATGATGCGGGTCGCCTCGTCGTCGCGGCCATTGCGGGCATAGGCCGTCAGCGACCGCGTGCCTGTGGCGCGTTCCAGCAGGATGGCGTCGTGATCATGCGCCAGCACCCGGGCTGCGCCGTGGCCATCCCACCAGGTCATCAGCACGCCGCCCTGGCGTTCGTCTTCTTCGACCGAAACCTTCAGCATGGCGGGCGCGCCGTGCTGAAGCACCGGTAGCAGCCGCGCGGCGGGGGTGGTGATGGGGGCGCCGTCGGGCACGAGGTTCCAGCGGGTGAGGTAGGTGTCAAACATGGCGGTGGCGGCGGCAGGAGGATGCCTATAGTAAGAGGTCTCGGCGCGCCTATTTACAGGGGCCTTATTGCTCGCTTATTTTTTGTATGCAAAAATATACAAAAATATGGAGAGACAGGCATGCCCATCCTCAAGAGCAATTCGCAGGCCTTTGCCGCCTATAACGAAATCAAGCGCCGCATCCTGGCGGGGATGTTCACCTCCAGCGACCGCCTGCGCGAAGTGGAAGTGGCCGACCTGCTCGAGATGGGACGCACGCCGGTGCGCGAGGCGCTCAAGCGCATCCAGGACGAAGGGCTGATCACGCACGAGCCTGGCCGGGGCCTGGTGGTGACCACCATGGACCAGCAGGAAGTCGGCGAGCTCTATTCCATGCGCGAAGTGCTTGAGGGCACGGCCGCCGGCTTCGCCGCGCGTTACGCCACCCCCGCTGATGTGGCCCATATGCAGGCCATTCTTGACGAGGGCGACGGCGGCGATCCTGTCGCGCAGAACTTGCGCTTTCACGAAGCCATCTATAGCGCCGCGCATAACCGCTATCTGATCCGGTCGCTGCAATCGCTGACCGAGACCACCTATCTGCTGGGGCGCAGCACGCTGAGTTCGCCTGACCGCGCTCAACGCTCCAACCAAGAACACCAGACCATCGTGGACGCCATCCGCGCCCGCGACGAGCAAGGCGCACAAGACGCCGCTCGCCACCATATTCACCAGGCCCTGCTGGAACGCCTAAAGATGCTGCGCCAGGGATAAGCGCGGCCGTCGATCGGAGACAAATCGATGAGCAAGTCCCAAGTATCCCCCCAGCGCCTGCTGGCGGGGCTGGCCCTGCTGTTGCCTGCGTTTTGTGCGCCAGGCGCAGCGGCGGCCGACGTCTACCCCAGCCGTCCCATCACGCTGGTCGTGCCCTTTTCTGCAGGCGGTGGGACGGACAGCATTGCGCGCGATATGGCGCGCACCCTGGCCGACAAACTGGGCCAGTCCGTCGTGGTGGAGAACCGCGGCGGGGGCGGCGGTTCGATCGGTGCAGGCGTGGTCGCCAATGCGCGCCCCGATGGCTATACGCTCCTGTTCGCGACCTCGACCTTCGTGACTAATGCTGCCGCGGGCATCAGCACCAGCTATGACGTGCGCAAGTCCTTTGCCCCTATCGCCATGTTGGGGCGGGGTCCCTTGTTCGTGGTGACCGCCAAGGACTTGAAACTGCGTTCCATCGCCGATCTGCGCAAGCTTGCCGCAACGCCCGAGGCCAACCTGAACTTCTGTTCGGCCGGCAATGGCAGCATCAATCACTTGGCCGGTGAACTGTTCAAGCAGAAGGCGAACGCGGTGATGACGCACGTGCCCTACAAGGGCAGCGGTCCGGCCACCGTTGACCTGCTGGCCGGACGCGTGCAGGTGTTCTTTGCCACCGTGCCGACCATCCTGTCGCAGGTGCGCGACCAGCGCGTGGACTTGCTGGCCGTGACCGGCAAGACGCGTTCGCCGCTGTTTCCCGACACGCCCACCGTGGCCGAAGCGGGTGTGGCCGATTTCGACATCACGACCTGGTGGGGTGTTCTGGCGCCGGCCGGCACGCCGCCCGAGATCGTGGGCAAATTGAATCAGGCCATCAATGCCGCCGCGTCCGACCCGCTGGTGCGCGACCGGCTGCAGCATGAGGGCGCCCAAGCCATCAGCGGCTCGCCCGAATACTTCGGCCAGGCCTTGTCGGCCGAACTGCAGATGTGGCGTGGCGTCGTGCAACAGTCGGGCATGGCGTTGGACTGATGCACGCCATACCGGAACACCAAGGAGACCGTATGCGGCACACCTCTCATCCCTTCAGCCCGGCACGCCGGCGCTTGTTGCAAGGCGCTGCGGCCGGATTGGCCTGCACGCTGGTCGGGGCGGCGCGCGCCGCCGACGCCTATCCGGCCAAACCGGTGACGTTGATCGTCCCTTACGCGCCGGGCGGGCAGGGCGACGTGTTCGCCCGCATCCTGGCCGAACGCCTGGGCACGGAGTTCAAACAGACCGTGATCGTCGAGAACCGCCCCGGCGCCTCCGGGGCAGTGGGTTCCCGGTTGGTGCTGCGCGCGCCCGCCGACGGCTACACACTGCTGCTGGGCCAGACAGGCGAGATCGCGGTCAATCCCTACGCCATGAAATCGCTGGGCTATGACCCCTTGCGCGAGTTCGCGCCGGTGATCCTGGTGGGCGATTCCCCGCTGGTCCTGGCCGTGCCGGAAAAATCGCCCTACACGGACTTGGCTGCGCTGATCGCGGCCGCCCGCGCCAAGCCGGATGCCCTGGCCTATGCCTCGTCGGGCACCGCCACGCCGGGGCACCTGGCCGCCGCCGCGCTGGCACTGGGCACGCAGACGCGCATGCTGCACGCGCCTTACAAGGGCGCGGGCCAGGCCATGTCGGACCTGCTGGGCGGCCACGTGGACTTTTTCTTTTCCAGCGCCTCCGCCGTCATGCCCCACCTGAACAGCGGCCGCCTGCGGGCGCTAGCGGTGTCCTCGCGCGAACGTCTTGGGGTGCTGCCCCAGGTGCCGACGGTCAGCGAGGCCGCCGTGCCGGATTTCCAGTTCAGCCTGTGGGGCGGCGTGTTCGCGCCCGCACAGACGCCCGCGGCCATCGTGCAATCGCTGAATGCCAAGCTGAACGCCATTCTGGCCGAACCCGCAATCAAGTCGCGCCTGGAAGGCGATGGCGCGGCGGTGCGCCCGAACTCCACTGAACAATTCACCGCTTTCGTGCGCGGCGAAGCTGCCAAGTATCAACGCCTGGTGCAAGCCACCGGGATTCAGGTCGATTAAGCCTGATCGATCAACTCAACAGGAAAACACTCCATGAAAATCGTTGTACTCCCCGGCGACGGCATCGGCCCCGAAACCATGGCGGTCGCCGTCGATGTGCTGGACGCCGCCTCGCGCCGTTTCGGCCTGGACCTGCGCTTTGACCACGACATCGCCGGCCACGACAGCCTGAAGCGGCACGGCGCAACCGTAACGCCCGCGCTACTGGAGAAGGTCAAAGCCGCCGATGGCCTGATGCTGGGCCCCATGGCCACGTATGACTTCAAGGACGAGGCCCGCGGCGAAATCAACCCGTCGATGTACTTCCGAAAGAACCTCGACCTGCACGCCAATATCCGCCCGGCAAGGACCTATCCCGGCATGAACGCGCGCCTGGGCGAATTCGACCTGGTAGTGGTGCGCGAAAATACCGAAGGCTTCTATGCCGACCGCAATATCGCCTCTGGCGGCAGTGAAATGCTCATTACGCCGGACGTGGTGGTGTCGCTGCGCCGCATTACCCGCCAATGCTGCGAACGCATCGCCCGCACGGCATTCGAGCTGGCCATGACCCGCAACAAACACGTCACGATGGTGCACAAGGCCAATGTGCTCAAGCTGGGCGACGGCATGTTCCTGGAGATGTGCCGCCAGGTGGCGCAGGAGTTTCCGGATGTGCGTGTGGACGACGTCATCGTCGACGCCATGATGGCGCACGTGGTGCGCGCACCCCAGCGCTATGACGTCATTGTCACCACCAACATGTTCGGCGACATCCTGTCGGATCTGACGGCTGAACTGTCGGGCAGCCTGGGATTGGGCGGATCGTTGAACGCCGGGCGCGATTACGCGATGGGACAGGCTGCCCACGGGTCCGCGCCCGACATCGCCGGCCAGAACATCGCCAACCCGATTTCGCTGATCCTTTCCGGCGCGATGCTGCTGAACTGGCATGGCCAGAAGACCAGCCAGCCGCAATTCCTGCAGGCGGCCGCAGCCATCGAGCGCATCATTGCCGACACCATCCTGGCGCAGGAGTGCACGCGCGATGTGGGTGGAAAATTGGGCACGCGGGAAGCCGGCGCGGCGTTCGTGGCCCGTCTGTCGGCGGCCTGAGCATGATCGCGTCTGCGCTTCCCGCTCATGCCTGCGATTGCCACGTGCATGTGGTGGCGCCGCAGGTCGACTACCCGATGGCGGCCGACCGTCCCTACACGCCCGGCCCGGCATCGGTCGCGGACCTGCGGGCGCACCTGGCCCGGTTGGGCCTGGCGCATGCCGTGATCGTGCAGCCCAGCATCTACGGCACCGACCACCGCCTGCTGGTCGACAGCCTGTACGCGTTGGATGGCACTGCGCGCGGCGTGGCCGTGCTGGACGCGGACGTGACCGATGCCGAATTGGTCCGGTTGCATGACGCCGGCGTGCGTGGGGTACGGGTCAATCTTGAAAGTACCGGCGCCAGCGACCCGGCATCGGTGCGCCGGGCACTGACGGCCTGGGCGGGCCGTCTCGCGGGGCAGGGTTGGCACATCCAGATCTACGCCTCGCTGGATGCGATCGCGTCCGCGGCGGCGGCGCTGGACCGCTTGCCGGTGCCGGTAGTGCTGGATCATTTCGCGATGATTCCGGCGCAGGCGTCCTTGGATGACCCGCGGGTGGTGACGGTGCTGAAACGGGTGGGCGACGGCAGCGCTTATATCAAGCTGTCGGCGTCCTACCGGATTTGCCCGGATCCGGCCGATCCGGTCCAGGCTGCGCGGCTGGCTGCGCTGGCGCAGGCTATCGTACGGCGCAATCCCGAACGGGCACTCTGGGCCAGCGACTGGCCGCACACCCATCGCGAACCGGGCAAGCGGGCCACCGAGGTCAGTGCCTATCGCCGTGTCCCGGCGGAGGGCCTGCGCGCCGAACTGGACGCGTGGCTGCCGCAGCCCGCTCTGAGGCAGCAGGTGCTGGCGACTAACCCTGCGGCGCTGTATGGCTTGTAGCGGACTATTTGAGGGCAGCGGGGTCAGCATCCGTGGCGCCAGCCATCAGCGCCGCTGCCCTGTGCGCAATTCCGGCCACGCCGAAACTGGTCGCCAGCGCCTGGCCGTCCAGGTCCGTCAGCGGCACCCAGCGGGCATCCAGTGCGTCGTCGCCAGCGACCGGCTCGCCCGATTGCCAGCGGCACAACACGGCGATCAGGATGTAGTGCCGGCGCAGCGCGCCGCTGTCGTCGCGGTCGAATACGTCGACGGCATCGAACACCTGCAGCGGCTCGGCGCGCACGCCGCATTCCTCGAAGAGCTCGCGCGTGGCCGCGTCTTCCAGGCGTTCGCCGGCGTCGATCTTGCCGCCCGGAAAGGCCCAGCGGTGCTGGTCGGGCGGGTTGGCGCGCTGCACCAGCAGGACGTGGCCATCGCGCACCACGGCGGCGATGGTGGCGGGAATGGGGCGTTGCGGGTGGGATTGCATGGGAACTCCGGAATGAGGGGGCGGCGACGTAGCGGGTCCAGGGGGCCGGAGCCTATTGACCCCGGAAGGAACCCCTTACTGGCCTAGCCGGGCGTCAGGCCATTGACCATCATCGCCAGGCCGTACTCGAAGGTGGCGTCGGGGCCTTGCTTGTCCAGCGCCTTCATGGCGCGGGCCAGGGCGGGCGGCGGGGCGGGGGGCTCGGCGCGTTCGGGGGCGGCGGCGTCCGAAGCTTGCTGTTCCATGACCGACCCGACCACATAGTGCCCGATCACCAATAGCGCGTTGGCCGCGTGCAGCGGCGTGAAGCCGGCGTCGCACAGCAGCGTCAGCTGGGCCTGGACGCGGTCGTATTGCGGTTCGGCGGGCCGGGTGCCGGCGTGGATGCGCGCGCCGTCGCGGTAGGCCAGCAGCGCCCGACGGAAGCTGCGTGCGTTGGCCAGCAGGAATTCCTTCCAGGGGCCGCCGGGCGTCGGCAGGGAATGCATATGGTCGCGCAACATGGCGTCGGCCAGGGCGTCCAGCAGCGCCTGCTTGCTCTTGAAATGCCAGTACAGCGCCGGCTGTTGCACACCCAGGCGCTCGGCCAGTTTGCGGGTGGTCAGGCCATCCACGCCCACTTCGTTCAGCAGTGCCAGCGCGCTCTCGATGACGGCGTCGCGTTGCAATTTGGCCATAAGGTCTCCGGGTTTGGCTTGTTAATTTATCACCGATCAATTTATGATGCGAAAACTTATCATTGATAAATTATTGTCGCCATCATGCCCGACCGCGCCATTGGCCTGCTGCTTTTCATCGTGACCCTGGATGCCGCCGGCGCCGGCTTGATCATGCCCGTGCTGCCCGGCTTGCTGGACAAGCTGGGCGACGCGGCCGCCACACCGGTCCATTACGGGGTGCTGCTGTCGCTATATGCCTTGGCGCAATGCCTGGCAGGACCGGTGCTGGGCGCATTGTCCGACCGCTATGGGCGCCGGCCGGTCCTGCTGGCGTCCCTGGCCGGCGCGGCGGTGGACTATCTGGTGATGGCGGCCGCGCCGGCGCTGTGGGTGCTGTACCCGGGCCGCATCCTGGCGGGCATCACCGGTGCGACCGGCGCGGTGGCGGGCGCGTGTATCGCCGACGCGGGCGAGCCGGCGCGGCGTGCGCGGCGCTTCGGCCTGCTGTCCGCCTGCTTCGGCCTGGGCATGATTCTCGGCCCGGCGCTGGGCGGCCTGGCGGGGCTGGCCGGCGCGCGCATGCCGTTCGTGGCGGCGGCCGTGGCCAACGGCGCGGCGTTTCTCTTGGCCTGGCTATGGCTACCGGAATCCCGCCGCGGCGCGCGCACGCCGTGGTCGTGGCGTGCGCTCAATCCGCTGGGCGGTCTGCGGCGGGCGCTGGGCGGCAAAGGCATGGCCGGCCTGCTGTGGGTGTTCCTGGTGATGCAGATGGCGGGGCAGGTGCCCGGCGCGCTGTGGGTGTTGTACGGGCAGGACCGCTTCCAGTGGAACGCGGCCGCCGTCGGCCTGTCGCTGGCGGGCTTTGGGGCCTTGCACGCGTTGACGCAGGCGACGCTGCCGGGGCCGGTCAGCGCGCGGTGGGGCGAACGCGGCGCCCTGTGGATCGGCATGGTGGCGGACACGCTGGGCTATGTGCTGCTGGCCTGCGCGACGCAGAGCTGGATGGTGCTGCTGCTGATGCCGTTGCTGGCGGCCGGCGGGGTCGGTGCGCCGGCATTGCAGGCCCTGCTGTCGGCGCGCGCCGGCGAGGGCAGTCAGGGGCAGTTGCAGGGCGCGCTGAACAGCCTGGCCAGCGCTGCGGCCATCGCGGGACCGTTGGCCTTTACCGCGCTGTATGCGGCCAGTGCGGGCGGCTGGACTGGCTGGCCCTGGGTCGCGGGCGCGGCGCTGTATCTGCTGTGCGTGCCGGCGCTGGCCAGGCTCGGCGCGCGGGCGCCGTAGGCCCGCGTTGCGGGATTTGCGCCAGGGCCGGTGGCCACGCCGTCGGCGCGAGGCGCCTGCTCGTGGCAACCGGCCCTAGCGCAAATCCCGGTAGTGGTGGTGCGCACCTTGGGGCACACTGTCAGCCGCGCGCCGACACGAGCGCGATGGATAACGAGAGGGCCCGTGGCCCCCGGGGAAAGCATGGACACGCCAGACCGCCAATTGCGCTATTTCGTGCGGATAGCGGAATTGAAATCGCTTTCGCGCGCCGCCGAAGACCTGGACCAGACCCAGTCGGGCCTGAGCCGCCAGTTGGCCGCGCTGGAGGCCCACGTAGGCAAGCCGCTGTTCATACGCACCGGCCGCGGCGTAGAACTGACCGAGGCGGGCACGCGCTTGCTGGACGGCATCTTGCCGGCCTACCGCAGCATCGACCAGACGCTGGAAGCGGTGCGCCAGCGCGAAGGCGTCACGCAGGGCTCGGTCCGGCTGGCCACGGTGCATACGCTCAGCTATTACTTCATGGCCGAGGTCGTGGCGCAGTTCGTCAGCAGTCGCGAACACGTCAACCTGTCCGTCATGGGCCGCAGTTCGCCCGAGGTGGTGGCGCTGGTGGAAAGCGGCAAGGCTGACATCGGCTTTGTCTATGACGCGGCGGTGGCGTCCGACAATCTGACGTCCACGCCGCTGTTCGACGACGACATGTGCCTGATCGTGCGGCGCGGGGTCGAGGTGGTCGACCGCGTCGACCTGGGCGCCATGGCGCTGCGGCTGGTGGGGTTTCCGCCTCATTACGCGCTGCGCAAGATGATTCACAGCGCCGGCCTGCAGCCCGAATTCGTGGCCGAAGCCGAAACCATCGACGCCATGCTCAAGCTGGTGTCGTCCGGGGTGGGCGCCTGTATCTTGCCGTCGCGCATTCCCGAAAAGCTGCTGACCGACTACGGATTGCGCAAGGTCGCCATCGCCAGCCCGGTGCTGCGGCGCCGGGTGGTGGCCATTACCCTGGCCCAGCGCCAGCCGCTGCCGCTGGTCGGCGAATTGCTGGAATGCGCGCGCCGCATTGCGCGGGGGTAGGCCCGGGAGCGAGGCGCAGCCGTCGAAATCCGCCGAATACCTGCTATGACCCGGGCTGCATGGCTTGATGCGGCCAAGGTTTCCATACTGTTTCCCATGGCGCGGCGTCCGTCCGTGCCGTCCAGAAAATCAGGAGACAGCATGGACAACGCATTGCGGGAAAAGGCGTATTTCGACACCCGCGCCACGAAAGAGATGGCGCAGCACTTGCGCGCGGTGCCGCGCAGCACCCAGGAGACCATGGCCTACGCCTGCCGCATCCTGGCCATGACGGAACAGGAAGCGGGCCTGGCCGGCCAGATCAGCGTGCGGTCCGAGCGTCCGGGCGCCTATTGGACGCTGCGTTTCGGCCTGGGCTTTGACGAAGCCACGCCGGCCGATTTCATCGAGGTCGACCGTGACCTGAACACGCTGACGGGCAACGGCATGCCCAACCCGGCCACGCGTTTCCACCTGTGGGTGTACGAAGCCCGGCCCGACGTGCATTCCATCATCCATACCCATTCGCCGTGGGCCTCGGCCCTGGCGGCGGCGCGCCAGCCGCTGGTGATTTCGCAGATGGACATGACGCCGCTGCACGACGATTGCGCCTTCCTGGGCGAGTGGCCCGGGGTGCCGATCGCCGATCAAGAGGGCGTGATCATCTCGGCCGCGCTGGGTGCCAAGCGCGCCATCATCCTGGCGCATCACGGCTATCTGACGGCGGGCGCCAGCTGTGAGGAAGCGACCTACCTGTCCGTTTACCTGGAACGGGCGGCCCGCATGCAGATCCGGGCGCAGGCCTTCGGGCCACTGACGCCGGTGGACGACGCCTTGGCGCGCGAGGCGCACGACTACCTGCTCAAGCCGTCCATCGTGCGCGCCACCTTCGATTACTGGTGTCGCCAGACGCACGGCATCGCGCCGCTTCCTCTGCCCACCCGCTAAGCGCTGTTCCACACCGACACTTTCAAGGGGAGTCACGATGATGACGACCAAGACACCGCGTGCGCGCTCGCGCCGGGACTACGTAACCGCCGGCCTGGCCAGCATGATGGGCACCACCATCGAATGGTATGACTTCTTTCTGTACGGCACGGCGGCCGCGCTGATTTTCAACAAGATATTCTTTCCGTCGTTCGACCCGCTGACGGGCACGCTGGCGGCCTTTGCCACGTATTCGGTGGGCTTTTTCGCACGGCCGCTGGGCGGCGTGATCTTCGGCCACTACGGCGACAAGATCGGCCGCAAATCCATGCTGCTGATCACGCTGTTGCTGATGGGCGTGCCCACCATCCTGATCGGGCTGATTCCGTCGTACGACCAGATCGGCTATTGGGCTGCCGTGCTGCTGGTGCTGATGCGCTTTCTGCAGGGCATTGCGGTGGGCGGCGAGTGGGGCGGGGCCGTGCTGATGGCGGTCGAGCACGCGCCGGAGGGCAA
The DNA here is from genome assembly GCA_040396375.1 of Achromobacter xylosoxidans. Lineage (GTDB taxonomy): Bacteria > Pseudomonadota > Gammaproteobacteria > Burkholderiales > Burkholderiaceae_B > Achromobacter > Achromobacter xylosoxidans_D. Next base: position 89,822 of record JBEBOQ010000003.1, on the reverse strand, counting down.
GAAGGGCTTTTTCGGCAGCCTGCCGCAGGCGGGCGTGGCGCCGGGGCTGATCCTGTCGTCGTTGGCAATGGGCGCGGTGGCCGGGCTGCCCGAAGCCGACATGCTGGCCTGGGGCTGGCGCCTGCCGTTCCTGGCCAGCGTGGTGTTGTTGGCGGTGGGTTGGTTTATCCGGGTAAAGGTGGCCGAGTCGCCCGACTTCGAGCAGATGCGCGACAAGGGCGCCAAGGTCGAAGTGCCGGTGGCCGAGGTGCTCAAGCATCACCGCCGCGCGCTCTTGACCGTGGTGGGCGCAAGGCTGGCGGAAGTGACCTGGTTCTACACCGTGGTGACGTTTTCGTTGGCCTACGCCACCGGTACGCTGGGCATCCCGCGGTCGGTGATGCTGGACGCCACCATCTGGGGCGCGGCGCTGGCGCTGTTCACCATGCCGCTATTTGGCGTGCTGGGCGACAAGGTGGGCCACAAGTGGGTCTTCATGGCAGGCGCAGTGGGTATCCTGGCCTGCGCGCCGGTGTTCTTCCAGTTGCTGGCCACGGGCGACAAGACCTGGGTCATCGTGGCGGTATGCCTGGCCGTGGGATTGGTCTACGCTTGCCTGTACGGCCCGGAGGGCACGCTGTTTTCCAGCCAGTTCCCGGCCCAGGTGCGCTACACCGGCATCTCGCTGGCGGTGCAGGTGTCGGGCGCCATTGGCGGCGGGCTGGCGCCCATCGTCGCGACTTGGCTGCTGGCCCGGGCCGGCGGCGATCCGAAGTACGTGGTGTGGTACCTGAGCGCGCTGGGCGTCATCGCCGTGTTCAGCGCCTGGCGCATGCGCGCCGACGAGCCGGCGCTCGCGGCGTTGGCCGTTCCGGCCGGCGCGCGGACCTGAGGACGACATGAAAACGATCGACTATTACTTCTGGATGAATTCCGACTGGGCCTACCTGGGGGCGGATCGGCTCGAAGCCCTGGCGGCACGCCACCAGGCGCGTATCCGCTACCTGCCGGTGGACCTGCCCAACGTGTATTCGCGCACTGGCGGCGTGCTGCTCAGCCAGCGCGCGCCCGAGCGCCAGGCCTACCGCGTGGCGGAGCTGGCGCGCTGGTGCCGCAAGCTGGGCATCGCCGTCAATCCCACGCCGGCGTACATGTGTCCGGACGCGGGGCTGGCCTCGCGCATCGTCATCTCGGCGGACAGCGCCGGCCTGCCGGTGGTGGCGCTGTACAAGGCCATCCTGAAGGCGGAGTGGTGCGACGAGCAGGACATCTCGTCGCCCGCCACGTTGCACGCCATCGTCCAGCAGCAGGGGCTGGATGCCGACGCGCTGCTGGCGGCGGCCGAACGCCCCGAGGCCGAGCAGGTCTATCGCCGCAACACGGACGCGGCGGTGGCGGCCGGCGTGTTCGGTTCGCCCTCGTACGTGTATCGCGGCGAGCTGTTCTGGGGGCAGGACCGGTTGGATATGCTGGAAGAGGCGGTGGCCGCGCCGCTGTGACGCTTCGCTGCCCGCCGTGGGGCGGCGTCGGCGTGACCGGCCGCAGTCCTCGGCCGCCCGCCAGGCGGCAGCGCGCGGTGCATCGGTAAGCCCTGGCCCGCGCGGTGGCGCAGGCCAGGGCGTTCCCCCTGTTACTTGGCCGCCGTTTTCACCAGCGGGCACGTGGACTTGGACAGCGGCATGAAGGCCTCGTCGCCCGGCACCGTCGCCACCAGGTTGTAGTAGTCCCAGGGCCGTTTGGATTCAGACGGCTTTTTCACTTCGAACAGGTACATGTCGTGCACCATGCGGCCGTCTTCGCGGATGCGGCCATTGGCGGCGAAGAAGTCGTTGATGGGCATGGCCTTCATTTGCTTCATCACCGCATCCGGCGCATCGGTGCCAGCGGCCTGCACGGCCTTCAGGTAGTGCATCACCGACGAATAGGTGCCGGCCTGGCTCATGTTGGGCATTTTCTTGAGCTTGTCGTAGTAGCGCTGCGACCAGGCGCGGGTCTGGTCATTCATGTCCCAGTAAAAAGCCTCGGTCAGCATCAGGCCGCTGGCGGCGTCCAGCCCGATGGCGTGGATGTCGTTGATGTACAGCAGCAGGCCGGCCATCTTCTGGCCGCCCTGGGTCAGGCCGAATTCGCTGGCCGCCTTGATGGCGTTGACCGTATCGCCGCCGGCATTGGCCAGGCCCACCACCTGCGCCCGGCTGGACTGCGCCTGCAACAGGTACGAGGCAAAGTCGCTGGACCCAATCGGGTGGCGCGCTGCGCCCAGCACCGTGCCGCCGCGGGCCTTGACCACGTCGGTGGCGGACGCCTGCAAGGTGTGGCCGAAGGCGTAGTCGGCCGTAAGGAAATACCAGCTCTTGCCACCGCGGTCGACGATGGCGCGGGCAGTGGTGTTGGCCAGCGACCAGGTGTCGTAGGTGTAGTGCACCGAGTAGGGCGAGCACAGATCGTTGGTGATGCGTTCGGTGCCGGGGCCGCTGAAGACCACGATCTTCTTTTTCTCGCGCGCCACTTCCAGCACGGCCAGCGCCGGGGCGGACCCGGCCACGTCCATCACGGCGTCCACTTTCTGCGTGTCGTACCACTCGCGCGCGCGGGACGCGGCGATGTCGGCCTTGTTCTGGTGGTCGGCCACCAGCAGGTCGATTTTCTTGCCCAGGACCGTGCCGCCGAAATCGTCGATGGCCATCTGCGCGGCCGTGGCGCTGCCTTTGCCGGTCACGTCGGCGTAGATGCCGCTCATGTCCAGGATCAAGCCCAGCCGGACGATGTCGTCCGAAATGGCGGGCGCGGGCGCCGCCTGGGCGAAGGCCGCCGTCGGGGCGACGCAGGCCAGTGCGGCGGCCAGGGCAGCCGCTGCGGGTGAAAGCCGGGCGAACCGGCTGCGGGTGGGGGTGCTGCGTTGCTGCGAAATCCGGGACATCGGGGTCATGGTTGTCTCCATTTATGGTTATGCCGGATGCGTGCGGGGAACGACAGGCGCTTGGGCGGGTAGCCGCGCTTTTGTTGGAAATGGGGGATGGCGCGCTAACGCGCGGCCTGCGCCGCGGCTAGCGCTGGGTCAGCAGATCGAACTCCATGCGCACCTTGCGGAACGGGAACTCCAGCCGCGCGAAATACACCACGCGGCCGTCGATGCAGGCATAGCGGCGCAGCTCGGCCACGGGCGAGGACACGGGAATCTGCAGCGATTCGGCCGATTCCTGCCCGGCCTCGATCACGTTCAGCACCTGGCGCGCCTCGCTGATGCGCGCGCCGTAGAACTGGTCCAGCACCGGCGCCACCGTGCTTTTCTGGATGCGGGCGCGATGCTTGCGGAACAGGCTGCTTTCCAGAAATACCTCGCTATAGCAGAACGGCCCGGCCTCGGTGGTGTGCACCCGCCGCAGGTACTGGAAACTGCCGCCGCGCTGCGCCGCGCACGGCATGCCCAGCGTGTCGGGCAGCGGCGAATCGGCGCTCGACTCCACCAGCGACACCGTGCCCAGCTGGTTGCTCAGTTCGACCGTCTCGGCCCAGGTCTTGGGAATCAGCAGCGTCGGCGTCTCCGGCAGGTCGGCGTTGACGAAGGTGCCGGACCCGCGCGAACGCCGGATCAGGCCGTCCTGTTCCAGCTGGCCGAGGGCCTGGCGGATGGTGGCGCGCGAGATGCCATAGGTTTCCATCAGCGCTTCCAGCGGCGGGATCTGCTGGCCCGGCCGCCAGGTGCGGTTCTGGATATGGCTGCGAAACAGCGCGGCCGCCTGTAGATATAGGGGCTGGGGGCTGTGCGAGAAAAGCTTGCGCGCGGGCATGGTCGGTGCAATCAGGAAGGAATGGGGGCGGCGAGCAGGGCATCTGCCATGTCGCGCAGCCGGTGTTTCTGGATTTTCACCGAATTGGCGCTTTCCACCGACGGAAAGGCGTCCAGCGCGGTGAATCCGGCGGGCACCTTGAAGCCTGCCATCGCCTGCTTGCACGCCGCCGTCCAGCCGGCCGGGTCGGCGGCCGCGTCGGCTTGCAGCAGCACAAAGGCGTAGGGTACCGTTTTGCCGTCGCGCGTGGCGCCGACCACCTGGCAGGCGCGCACCCCGGGCAGCGTTTCCACCACCTGTTCGATCTCCACCGGGTTCACCAGAAAGCCGGACAGCCGCAGCGAATCGCCCATGCGGGTCTGGAACACGAACTGCCGCAGGTTCAGGGTATAGCCCAGGTCGCCGGTCTTGAAATAACCGTCGTCCGTGCAGGCGCGTCGCGTGGCGTCGGGGTTGTCCAGGTAGCCCTGCATCAGGCTGGGCGACAGAATCTCGATTTCGCCCGATTCGCCATGCGGCAGCACCGCGCCGCTGGCCGGGTCGCGGGCCCGCACGCGGGCGTCGGGGTAGACCAGGGTGCCACCGGGCAGGTGGCGCGCCGATACGTCGCCGTCGGCGGCCTCGCGCGGCTGGCCGGCGACCAGCGCGATCAGCTCGCTTGAGCCATACAGGCCGGTCAGGGGCACGCCGGCCTCGCGGGCCAGGTCCAGCATGTGGTCCAGCGCCGGCGTGAAGCTGGCAAAGCCGAACAGGCGCGCCGACGCGAAGCCGCCCGGCGGGGCCGCGCGCATCATGGCGACCAGCGCCTCGTTGTTGGCGTAGGTGTGGGTCACCTGGTGGCGCTGTACCGCCGCGGCGGACTCGGCGGCGTCGAACACCGGCGCGCAGACCACCGGCGCGCCCTGCGCCAGGCCGCCCACCAGCGTGGCGAAGCCGAATGCGCCGCAGAACGGCGCGCTGGCCAGCACGCAGCTACGGTCGTCGTAACCGAAGGCGTGGGCCACCGCCGCGCCATGGCGCAGCAGCGTGGTCTGGTCGTGCAGCACGAACTTGGGCTGCGAGGTGGTGCCGGACGTGGTGAAGCACAACACGCCGGCATTGGGCTGGGCGGCGGGCGGCGCGTCGGCGCAGGCCCGCAGGTCGGCGTAGCGGTGCACCGGCCGGCCGCGCACGGATGCGGGCACGGTTTCGTCCGCTTCCGCCACTGCCACGATGCCCTGCAGCCGCGTCAGGTGTTCGGGCGCGACGTCGTTCAGGATGCCCTGGAAATCGATGCCTTTGAAGCCGGGCCAGAACACCAGCCAGTCGGCGCGGCCGCGGCCCAGAATGTCGGCGACTTCCAGCGCGCGAAAGCGCGTGTTCACGGCCAGCACCAGCGCGCCCAGGTGGGCCGCGGCCAGGAACGATTCGACCCAGGCGGCGCAGTTGGGCAGCCACACGGCCACGCGGTCGCCGGGCCGCACGCCCGCGCGCGCCAGCCCTGCGGCCAGGGCGCGGCTATGCGCGCGCAGTTGGGCGTGGCTGATCGGTTGGTCGCGGTCGATCAGGGCGGGCCGGTCCGGCTGGCTTGCGGCCAGGGCATCCAGGTGCTGGGAAAAGGTGGAAGATTGCTGCGTCATGGCCTACACCGTGGCGATCGGGGTCACGGGCGAGCCCACCGCGCCGGGCATGCGCAAGGGCGGGGCGGTCAACAGGAAGCGGTTGCGGCCTTGCGCGTGCAGCCAGTCGGCCAACGCCTTCAGGTACCACAGCTCGGCCAGCGGCACGCCCAGCTTGAACAGGCAGTGATGGTGCAGCGGCAGGATCGAATGGCCGGGGCCCGAGGTGCGCGCCGGATACGATTCCACCGCGTAGTTGTCGGCGCAGATCGCCGCTACGCCGCTGTCGGTGATCCACTCCAGCAGCGCCGGGTCGGCGCCGTCCAGCACCGCGCCCGTCTGCTCCAGCTGGTGCGGATCGGGCTGGCCGTTCATTTCCACCAGCGTTTCGGCAAAACCCGTGCGCAGCACCAGCATGTCGCCGGGTTCCACCACCACCTTCTGTTCGCGCATCGCGGCCTGCAACTGGGTGTGGCCCACCAGCGTGCGGCCGGGGCCGAAGGCGCGCGCCAGATCGATCAGTACCCCGCGGCCCTGCATGCCTTTTTCGGCGTAGCGGCTGATGCTGAGCTTGCGTGCGTATGAACCGCCCGGCGGGCAGCAGGCGTCGGCGTCATCGCCGCCGAATACGTCCACCCCGGCCGCATAGCCGTTGTAGTACACGCGGCGCGCCTGGCCATCGCCCTGGATGTCGAACTGCGCACCGACGTGGCACAGGCCGTCCCATTGGGTCGAATACTGCATGCTGAGCGTGACCTGGTCGTCCGACAGCACGTCCACGGCCTCGGGTTGCAGGCGCGACATGGCGAAGTTCAGGTAGGGCGCGCCGTCGCGAAACGTGGGCTTGAGCACCGGCGCATGGCGGCGCGGGTTCAGCACGTTGCCGCCCGGCAGGTCCAGCGGCAGCGACAGGCAGAACACCTTGCCCGTGCGCACTTCGCGCACGGCTTGCAGCACTTTTTCTTCGGTCAAGAGGTTCAGGCGGCCGAGTTCGTCGTCGGGCCCGAAATCGCCCCAGGTGGATCCCTCGGGTCGTTGCGTCCAGCGTTTCATGGGCTTGTCTCCGGTCTGTTTTTTGCGTGCTTGTGAATATAGTACGTATTTACGTACTATAGGTAGCACCCACGGCTTGAAACGGCTCCCAGCCGCCGCGGCAGGTGGGTGACAACAAAGGGTGATCCGCCGCCGGCGGACCCAAAAGAAATCCGCGATTCAAGCGGATTCGCGAGGAGACAGATCCATGATGCAATCCCTGCATGGCCGTGCCGGGCGCCGCGCGCTGGCCGCGGCCGCCTTGTCGGCGCTGGCGTTGTCCGCGGCGCATGCCGCGGGCTATCCGGAGCATCCCGTTACCGTGGTCGTGCCGTATCCGCCGGGCGGCGGCGCCGATATCTTCGGCCGCGCCATCGCCAACGCGTTGCAGCCGGGCCTGAAGCAGACGGTGCTGGTCGAGAACAAGCCCGGCGCGGGCGGCAACATCGGCATGGCCTACGTGGCCCGCGCCAAGGCCGACGGCTACACGCTGGGCCTGGGCACCATCGGCACCCAGACCATCAACCAGTTCCTGTACAGCAACATGGCGTTCGACCCCGAGCGCGACCTGGTGCCGATCGCGCTGGTGTCGACCACGCCCAACGTCATCGCCGTCAGCGCCAAGTCGCCCTACAGGACGGTGGCCGACGTGATCCAGGCGGCGCGCCAGAACAAGGAAAAGAAACTGACCTATGCGTCGCCCGGCATCGGTTCGTCGGTGCACCTGACCGGGGCCTACTTCGAGGCCATGGCCGGCGTGACCATGCTGCACGTGCCGTTCAAGGGCACCTCGGCGTCGCTGCCGGCGGTGGCGGGCGGCCAGGTCGACCTGCTGTTCGACAACCTGCCCGGCGCGCTGGCGCAGATCAAGGACGGCAACCTGGTGCGCGGTGTGGCCGTCACGTCCGCCACGCGCGACCCGTCGCTGCCCAACCTGCCCACCGTGGCGGAATCCGGCCTGCCGGGCTTTGACGTCACCGCCTGGTTTGCGCTGTATGCGCCGCGCGGCACGCCCGAGCCGGTGGTCAAGCAACTGATCGAGGCGGCGCGCAGCGGCCTGGCCACGCCGGCCATCGCCGCCAATTTCGCCACCATGGGCGCCAAACCCGGTACGCTGTTCGGCCCCGACCTGGCCGCCTTCGAACGCGACGAACGCAAGAAGTGGGGCGGCCTTATCAAAGACAAAGGAATCACCGCGCAATGACTGCCCCTATCGCATTGGTCACCGGCGGCAGCCGGGGCATCGGCCGCGCCATCGTCGCGCGGCTGCTGCAAGACGGCTTTGATGTCGTCAACTTCAGCCGCCGCGCGCCTGATGAGACGCTGCCAGGCGAGACCTTCCAGTCCGTGGACCTGGGCGACGCCTCGGCCACCATCGCTGCGGCCGGCGCGTTGGTCGCAAAGCGGCCCGTGCTGCACCTGGTCAACAACGCCGGCATGATCCATGTCGCCGACATCGACGCCGTCACCCAGGAAGACCTGGCGCGCACCGTGGCGCTGAACCTGACCGCGCCGCTCTTGCTGCTGCAGGCGTTGTTGCCCGGCATGCGGCAGGCAGGCTACGGGCGGGTGGTCAATATCGGTAGCCGGGCTGCCCTGGGCAAGCCGGGCCGCACGGTCTACGGCGCCACCAAGTCCGGCCTGGTCGGCATGACCCGCACCTGGGCGCTGGAACTGGGCAAGGCCGGCATCACGGTCAACACCGTGGCGCCCGGGCCCATCGCCACCGAACTGTTCGACCAGTCCAACCCGCCGGGCGAGCCCAAGACCGTGGCGCTGGAAGCGTCCATTCCCGTCGGGCGGATCGGCCGGCCGGAAGACGTGGCGCATGCGGTGGCCGGGTTCCTGGACCCGAGGGCCGGTTTCATCACCGGCCAGGTGCTGTACGTGTGCGGGGGGATGTCGGTGGGGCTGGCGGGGTAGGGGCAAGCCGCCACGCTGCGGCCAGGGCAGGCCCGCGCCGGCGGGTCAGTCGAAGCCGTAGCGGCCGTCCAGCGGCCAGGGGAAGTCCGGCGCAATCGCGACGTGCAGCCCCTGCTGCGACAGCAGTTTGTGCAGCCGGATGACCTCGTGGGCCAGGATGTTCTCGGCCACCGGCAGGTCTTGCGCGATCAGGTCGCGGGCCTGCTTTACCCCCGTGCCCAACGCCACCGACAGGCGGGCGATGGCGGTTGCCGTGCCCAACTCGCCGGGCGCGACCCGCAGCGTATAGGGCGTGCGGTCGTGGAACGGATGGTTGGGGTTGGTGGTGGCCACCATCCAGCCGCAAGCCGGGCAGCGCGCGATCAGGCTCATGCCTTGCTCGTTCACGACCTGGGGCTGTCCGCACTCGGGGCAAGGGGACTGCGTGGTTCGCTCGGTCATGGGGCGGGGCGGCGGGAAGAGGGGCCTGAGGGGCCGATCGGATCGCCTGATCTGGCAGTCCGATCGAATAGGCGGATGATACGGGATGCGGTGCCGCTTGCGCTGTACCGGGCCGCAACCCGGCAAGGTGTACCGGCGCCTGCGGCCACCCCGTCGTTATGATGCTGGCGTCCCCCGTTTGGCGATGCCGCGATGACCCGCAAGATATTCTGGCAAGACCCCTATCTGACCGCACTCGAGGCCCGCGTCACAGGCGTGGATGGCGCCCAGGTGCTGCTCGATCAAACGATCCTGTTCGCCTTTTCCGGCGGCCAGGAAAGCGATGCCGGCACCATCGGCGGCTATGCCGTGCTGCAAGCCGCCAAGCGTGGCCTGGACATCGTGTATACCTTGCCGGCCGACCACACGCTGCAAGTGGGCGACACCGTGCCGACGTATCTGGACTGGGATCGCCGCTACCGCCTGATGCGCCTGCATTTCGCGGCCGAGATGGTGTTGCAGCTGATCTACCGCCACTGTCCGGGCATCGTGCGTACCGGCGCGCATATTGCGCCGACGAAGGCGCGGATCGATTTCACCCACGAACAGAGCCTGGCGCCGCTGCTGAGCGGCATTGCCGACGAGGCGCAGGCGTTGATCGCCGGTAACCATCCCATCGTCACCGCCTTCAGCGACCAGGTTGCCGAGCGCCGCTATTGGGAGGTCGACGGCTTTGCCAGGATGGCCTGCGGCGGCACTCATCCCCGCACCACGGGCGAGATCGGCGGCGTGGTGCTCAAGCGCAAGAATCAGGGGCGCCATAGCGAACGCGTGGAAATCGCGCTGGCCTGAGACGCGGCGCTTGTGCCGGGTGGCCTTACGCCGCCGGCCGGTTGCGGCCGACGATCCGTCGCAGCGCCTTGCCCGGCAGCTTGCCCGACGTTTGCAGCGCCCCGGCGCGTTCCTGCCGCAGCCGCCGCAGCACCTCGGCCGGCGTCACGCCAAAATGCGCCGCGAACTTGCGCTGGAAGGTGCGGCGCGACATGTGGCAGGCGTCCGCCATGTCGTCCACCGACCAGCGCGCCGACAAGCTGGCCTCGATCTTTTCCACCAGGTCGCGAAACGGCGCGGCGGTGCGGTCCTGCAGCCGCAGCGACTGGCTGTATTGGCGCTGGTCGCCGTTGCGGCGCATGAACACCACCAGGCGGCGTGCCACGTCCTGCGCCACCTGCGGGCCGACGTCGCGTTCGATCAGGGCCAGCGCCAGGTCGATGCCAGCCGTTACGCCCGCCGACGTCCAGACTGCGCCGCTTTCGATATAGATGCGGTCGTCTTCCACGCGCAGGCCGGGGTGCAGTTGGCGCAGCCGGTCGGCCGAGCGCCAATGCGTGGTCACCCGGCGGCCGTCCAGCAGGCCGGCCGTGGCCAGCAGAAAGGCGCCGGTGCAGACGCTGCAGGTGCGGCGCGCCTGCGGGCTGCGGCGGCGCAGCCACGCCAGGGTTTCGCCATGGGCGCTGGCCTGGTCGATGCCGGGGCCGCCCGGCACGAACAGCATGTCGATCGGCGCGTCGTCGTCCTGGGCGAAGGTGGTGTCGACCTGCATGCGCAGGCCCTGTTCCCAGGTGGTGACCACGGGCGCGGCCGCCACGGTGGTCAGCCGGTAATTCGCGCCGCCTTCTTCGTTGGCGGCGCTGAAGGCCTGCCAGGGGCCGGCCAGGTCCAGCGGCTGGAAACCGTCGTACAGCAGGAAGACAATACGCTTTGGCGCGATCGCGGCCGCATTTGGCGCACGCTCGCCGGCGCGTCCGCCTACGCTGGCGTTTCCATTCTGCAAAGGAGCATCGTCATGCATGTGAATATTCTCTTGTTCGAAGGGCTGACCCAGCTGGATATGACGGGGCCTTACGAGGTGCTGGCCGCCGCGCCCGGCTTTACCGTGGATTTTGTCGCAAAAACGACCGCGCCGGTGCGCAGCGATCGTGGCCTGCGTTTCGTGCCGACCCAGACGCTGGACTCGGCGCCGCCGTGCGACCTGCTGGTGGTGCCGGGCGGACCGGGCACGGATGATGCCATTGTTGATCCGGACTGGGTAGCCTTCACGCGTCGCCAGGGGTTGGCCGCAAGCCATGTGTTTGGCATCTGCACCGGGTCACTGCTGCTGGGCGCGGCGGGCCTGTTGCGCGGCAAGCGCGCCTCCAGCCATTGGCGCGCACGCGAACTGTTGGCGTATTTCGGCGCGATCCCCACCGATGAACGCCTGTGCGTGGACGGCCATTTCTTTACCGCGGGCGGCGTCACGTCGGGCATCGACATGGCCCTGTTGGTCGTCGCCACGCTGTGCGGCGACGACGTGGCCAAGCAGATCCAGTTGCAGATCGAATACGACCCCAAGCCGCCGTTTCCGGGCGGCACGCCCAAGACGTCGGAGCCCGCCATCGTGCAGCGCTACCTGGATCTGTCGCAGGCGCGCTTCGAGACCCGCCGCGCGGCGGTCGAACGGGCTGCGGCGGCGATGCCGCGCGACTAGGGGATCGAGCGGCCGCTCAGCGCCCCAGGTGATCCAACGGCAGCGGGCTTTGCGGCTTGACCGTCTGGATCGCGAAATTGCTGCGAATGTCTTTCACGCCCGGCAGCTTGAGCAGCGTATCGAGCAGAAAGCGTTCATAACCGCGCAGGTCTGGCACCACCACCTGCAACAGGAAGTCGGATTCGCCGGACACCAGGTGGGCGGCCACTACCTCGGGCAGGGCGCTGACCTCTTTGCGGAACTCGGCGGCGTCGCGCTCGTGGTGGCGCTCGACCTTGACACCGACGAACACGGTCAGGCCCAGGCCGACCTCGTCCGGCGCCAGCCGCGCTTCGTAGCCCTGGATCACGCCGGCTTCTTCCATCAGGCGCACCCGTCGCAGGCAGGGCGACGGCGACAGGCCGATCTGCTCGGCCAATTCCACATTGGTCAGGCGGCCGTTCTTCTGCAGGGCTTCCAGAATGCGCCGGTCGTAGGCGTCCAATTCACGTTTTGGCATGGAATGAGGATATTGGTTGTTGGATTGGTTCAACGTGCCAATCATAGTAGTTCGACTGGCAGGAATAGCAAGCACATGCCGATGCCTTTTCCCTAGAATGACCGCTCATCAACAGGGTGCAGGGAGTGCGGGTCATGGCCGATATGGCGTTGTTTCTCGGGGCGTTATTGATTGTCTACGTGGTGCCCGGGCCCGACATGATCCTGCTGCTCGAAACCGGCGCGTTGCGTGGCCGCGCGCCGGCGCTGGCCGTGGCGCTGGGCCTGGCAATCGCCCGCGCCGCCCATGTGACGCTGGCCGCGCTGGGCTTGGCGGCCTTGTTCAAGACGCACCCCTGGGCGTTTGATGCGGCCCGCACCGTGGGCGGCTGCTATCTGGTCTGGCTGGGCGTGCGCCTGCTGCGGGCAGGGCCGCTGTCGTATGGCGTCGCCGCCGAGGCGCAGGCGGCCGCGCGCGGCAAAGGCCTGGGCGCGGCGCTGCTGAGCGGCGTGCTGACCAATGTGCTCAACCCCAAGGCGCTGCTGTTCTGCTCGGTGCTGCTGCCGCAATTCGTGTCGCCGGCGCAAGGGTCCATCGGCCAGCAGTTCGCGGTGCTGGGCGTAATCCTGGTCAGTCTGGGCCTGACCTTCGACGTGCTGTGCGCGCTGGCGGGCGGTGCGCTGGGCCGCTGGCTGGCCGCCCGGCCCCGCGTGCGCAAGTGGCAGGGCACGGTATTCGGCGCCGCGCTGATCGCGTTCGGGTTGCGGCTCACTTTCAGCAAATAGAGGGCCGCACGCCGGGCGCGCTTGCGCCAAGACAAAAAAAACGGGCCTGACATCTGTCAGGCCCGTTCGTTACGCGCTCAGTGCAACGCGCTACTTACCGAAGGCAAAGGACGTTTCGTCCTGGTCCTGGTCGGCGGCATGGCTTTCCGCGGGCTTGGGCTGGGCGCCATCGGCCAGCATTTCCGCCTGCGTCAGGCCCTTGGTCAGTTCCAGGGCCTGGCGTTCGAACAGGCGCCGGTACAGGCCGCCCTTCAAGCGGATCAGCTGGTCATGGCTGCCTTCCTCGATGATGCGGCCGCGGTCCATCACCAGCAGGCGGTCCAGCGCGCGCACCGTCGACAGGCGGTGCGCCACCACCAGCGTGCTGCGGCCGACCATCAGGCGTTCCATGGCCTGCTGGATCAGCACCTCGCTTTCGCTGTCCAGGCTCGACGTGGCTTCGTCCAGGATCAGGATCGGCGCGTCCGCCAGGAAGGCCCGGGCGATCGCCACCCGCTGGCGTTCGCCGCCCGACAGCTTCACGCCGCGCTCGCCCACCAGCGTCTCGTAGCCCTTGGGCAGCGCCATGATGAAGTCGTGCGCGCTGGCCAGCCGCGCCGCCTGCTCGATCTCGGCCTGCGTCGCGCCGGGGCGGGCGTAGGCGATGTTCTCGGCCAGCGTGCGGTGAAACAGCACCGGCTCCTGCTGCACGATGGCGATCTGGCTGCGCAGCGACGCCTGCTTGACCTGGGCGATGTCCTGCCCGTCGATGGTGATGCGGCCGCCGTTGACGTCATACAGGCGCTGGATCAGCTTGATGAACGTGGTCTTGCCCGAACCCGAATGCCCGACCAGGCCGACCCGCTCGCCCGGCGCGATGCGCGCCGAGAAGCGGTCGTACAGCGCCACGTCGTGCCGGCCATAGCGGAAGGTCACGTCCTCGAAGCGGATCTCGCCGGCCGTGACGCGGATCTCGCCCGCGCCGGCGCGGTCGTCCACGCCCAGCGGCTGCTTCTCCAGCGCCACCAGTTCCTCCATGTCGTTGACCGAGCGCTGCAGGTTGCGGATGTGCATGCCCACGTCGCGCAGGTGGCCCTGCAGCATGAAGAACATCGTCAGCGCGAAAGTAATGTCGCCGACGCTGGCCTGGTTGCGCGACCACAGGAACAGCGACGCGCCCAGGATGCCGGCCTGCATCGCCACCAGCATTGCACCCTGAACCCCGCCGTTGATCGTGGCGCGGACCCAGGTGCGGCGCGTGCGGCGGCGCCACTTGTCGACCACGCGAGCCAGTCGGGTTTCTTCGCGCGTTTCGGCGCCGAAGGCCTTGACGACCGGGTTGCAGCTGACGGCGTCCGCCAGCGAGCCGCCCATGCGGGTATCCCAGGCGTTGCCCAACCGGGCAGCCGGCGCCACATAACCCAGCGACAGCGTCGCGGTGACGGCGATGTACAGCACTGAACCCAGGCCCACCACCAGGCCCATCACTGGCCAGTGCGCGCCCAAGAGAGCGGTGGCGCCAACCAGCATGACGACGGACGGCAGCAATGCCACCAGCAGCGTGTCGTTCAGGACGTCGACCGCCCACATGCCGCGCGTGATCTTGCGCACGGTGGAACCGGCAAAGCTGTTGGCGTGCCAGTCAGTGGAAAAGCGCTGTACCCGGTAGAACGCGTTGGACACCATTTCATTCATCATCTTCAGCGTGAAGGTGATGATGTTCTGGAAGACGCCCTGGCGCAGCAGCGTGCCGCCGATGCCCAAGGCAATCAGCAACCAGAACGAGGTGATGGCCGCGCCCCAGATCATCTCGTCGGACGCGGCGCCGGACGCGACGGCGTCGACCAGCCGGCCGGCGTACAGCGGGGTCAGCACATCGGCCAGCGCGGACAGCAATGCCAGGCCGACGATGACGGCGGTGCGCCAGGGTTGGGCGCGCCAATAGCGGAAGGTAAAGCCGAGGACGTCCTTGAAGGCTTGTCCTCGCAGATCGATTTTTGTTCGATTCATTGCGATCGCCCGGCAACGCGAAGGCGCCGGTTTCCTTTTGGGAAGAAGGTGATACGACCTGCGCCTCATGGCGCGGGCATTGCGTTCAGGGGTTTGGGGCGGGCACGGCGGACCAGTCGCCAGGTAGTCTGGCGATGGGGCCGCGCGGGCGACGACTTAATGGCGTCGCGGAGATACGCGCGGGATGGCGGTATGCGGATTCATCATCTTGCGCCTCCCAGGTGTAGGTGAAGGGAAAAGAAATGGGCGTAGGCCCGAATTGAAGATTCTATAGAAGTGGTGTAGGCGAATCAACCGGGACCCCGGCGAAAAACGGGGCCCGTGTGGGTTTTTTTCAACGGTGACGGGTCCGCCGGCGGGGCGCCGGCGGACCGATTGATGCCTTCACGGTTGATGTCTTTACTTCAGGAACCCGGTGGAGATCCACGGCACGGCGGCGATGATGACGATGCCGACGGCCAAGGAACTCAGGTAGCCCAGGATGGGCCGGATGCCCGCTTCGGGCGCGACCCGGCCGATGGCGCATGCTGCGTAGTAGCCCACGCCGAAGGGTGGGGCGAACAGGCCCAGGCCCATCGACAGAATGACCACCATGGCGTAGTGGACTTCGTGGATGCCCATCTGGTGCGCGATCGGAAACAACAGCGGGCCGAACAGCACGATGGCGGGGATGCCTTCCAGCACGCTGCCCAGCACGATGAAGGCCACGATGGACACCGCCATGAAGGTGGCGGCGCCGCCCGGCAGGCCGGCCATGGCCTGGGCCAACTGGGTCGAGAAGCCTGACTGCGTCAGTGCCCAGGCCATCGCGGTGGCGGTGCCGATGATGAGCAGGATCGATCCAGACAGGCAGGCGGTGTCGACCAGCATGGGCTTGAGCCGCTTGGCGTCGAAACAGCGGTAGACCAGCAGCCCCACCAAGGTGGCGTAGACGATGCCGATGGTGGATACCTCGGTGGCCGTGGCCACGCCCTCGACCACCGCGGCGCGGATGACGAAAGGCAGCGCCAGCGCGGGCAGCGCCACCACCAGGGCGCGGCCGATCTGGCGCCCGCTGGCGCGGCGCACCGCGCTCAGGTCTTCGCGGCGGTTGCGCCACCAGACCACCAGGCACAACATCACGCCCAACACCAGCCCGGGCAGCAGGCCGCCGATGAACAAGGCCGTGATCGACACGCCGGTGACCGAGCCGATAGTGATGAGCACCAGGCTGGGCGGCACGGTTTCGGTCTGCGCGCCGGTGGCCGACAGCAGCGCGACCAGGTCGCCTTCGTTGGCGCCGCGGTCGCGCATTTCCGGAAACAGCACCGGCGCCACCGCCGCCATGTCGGCCGCCTTGGCGCCGGAGATGCCGGACACCACGTACATGGCCCCGATCAGCACATACGACAGGCCGCCGCGCACGTGGCCCAGCAGGCTGGCCAGAAAGGCCACCATGCGCTTGGCCATGCCGGTCATTTCGATCAGCACGCCCAGGAACACGAACAGTGGCACCGCCAGCAGGATCAGGTGCGACATGCCTTCGTCCATGCGGCCGACCACCACCATCATCGGTACGTCGGTGGTCAGCGACAGGTAGCCGAAGGTGGCCAGTCCGAACGCGAACGCGATCGGCACCCCCGCGAACACGGTGGCCGCCACCACTCCCACGAAGAAGATCAGCAGGTTCACGTTGCCCAGGCCGGCCAGCACCGGCTGCAATGCCGCCATGGCGGCCACGATGCCGCCGACCAGCAGCAGCGCCAGGCCGGTGATGCGCCACTGCGCGCGCTCGACCAACCGCAGCAGGGCGATCAGCAGCATCAGCGCGGTGCCCACGGGCAGGGCCGCGGCGCGCCAGATGTTGGGGATTTCCAGCGCGGCGGTGGTCACATAGCGCTCTTCCGAGGCGTATTCATAGCCGGGCGCCTGCAACATCAGCAGGAGCGCCAGTGCGGCCGCCACCGCCACCATGTCCAGCACCGCGCGGGTGGCGGGCGAGGCGCGGTTGACCAGCGCGCCCATGCGCATGTGCTCGCCGCGCCGAAACGCCACCACCGCGCCCAGCATGGCCAGCCACAGGAACAGGATCGAGGCCAGCTCGTCGGACCACACCAGCGGCGTGTGCAGCACGTAGCGCGCCACGATGCCCGAGAACAGGATGACGATTTCCGCGACCACCAGGATGGCCGCGGGAATCTCCACCAGGTGGCCCAGGGCATTGTCGGCGGCGATGGCCCAGGGCCGCCGGCTGCCCGGGGCGGCACCGGCCGTGGGCAGCACTTCCGCCGGATGCGTGAGCGCAGCCCTCATGACAGGCTCCCGGCGGCCTGCTCCAGCAGGCCCCAGGCCTTGTCGCCGTATTTTTCCTTCCAGCTGGCGTAGAAGCCGGCGCGGCGCAGCGCGTCGCGGATGGGCGCGGGGTCGGGGGTGTTGAAGGCCAGGCCCTGCTCGGCCAGCTTGGCCTGCAGCTGATTGTTGAGCGCCAGCACGTCGGCGCGCTCGGCCATGCCGGCGGCGTTGATGTGTTTGGCGACGACCTCGCGGATGTCGGCCGGCAGCTTTTCCCAGGCGCGGCGGTTGCCCAGGAACCAGAAGCCGTCCCACATGTGGTTGGTCATCGAGCAGTACTTCTGCACCTCGTACAGCTTGGCGGTCTGGATGATGGCCAGCGGATTTTCCTGAGCGTCCACCACCCGGGTCTGCAACGCGGAATAGGTTTCGTTGAAATTGATGCTGGCCGGCGATGAGCCCAGCGCCTTGAACATCGAGGTCCACAGCGGGCTGACCGGCACGCGGATCTTCAGGTCGCGGAAATCATCGGGGCCGCTGATGGCGCGCGAGCTGGTGGTGACCTGGCGAAAGCCGCTGTCCCAGATGCGGTCCATGACGAACAGGCCCTTGGCGTTGATCTCGCTGCGGACATGCGCGCCCAGGTCGCCGTCCATCGCCTTCCAGACCGAGGCGTAGTCGGGGAACGCGAAGCCCACGCCGCTGATGGATGCCGTGGGCACCAAGGTCGACAGGATCAGGCCTGACAGGGTGAAGAACTCGACCGCGCCGGCGCGCAGCTGGCTGAGGGTGTCGGTGTCGGAGCCCAGTTGGCTGCTGGGGAACACCGCCAGTTCGAAGCGGCCGCCGGTGTCTTTCAGGATGTTTTGCGCGGCCTCGTTGGCGCGCAGGTTCATCGGGTGCGACGGCGGCAGGTTGTTGGCGTATTTGTAGCGGAACTGAGGCGCGGCCAGCGTGCGCTGGAACGGCGCCAGGGCCAGGATCGCGCCGCCTCCCGCGGCGCTCATGAGTTTGCGTCGAGTCGTGTTCATGCTGTCTCCTTGGTTATGAGATCCGGCCGCCATCGAGGGTGGCCGGATAAAGCGCCTGGTCAGGCTTCTTGCTTTATCTTTGCATGCGGTCCATTATGTGGACCAATATACTTCCCTTAAATTTATTTAATCACATTGATTCACTAGCGTAAATCAATAAAACTGGTGCAGAATGAAAAAACAAAATCAGTTTGATGGTCCACAAAATGGACCTATTGAAAAAACAGGCGGAGACGTGACGGAGACCTCATCCCAGGTCGGTGGCGCTCAGGCGATTTCGCGGGCCATGCTGGTCCTGCGCGCCGTGTCGCGCACGCGCACCGAGGGGGCGGGGTTGTTGGCGCTGACGCGCGATACCGGCATGAGCAAGCCGACCGTGCACCGCATCCTGGCCGCCCTGGCCGCCGAAGGCATGGTCGAGCAGGACGCCGCCAGCCGTCGCTATTTTCTGGGGCCCGAATGCCATGTGCTGGGCAATATCGCCAGCGAGCGTTTCGGCATCAACCGGCTGGCCGCGCCGGTGGTGGCGCGGCTGGCGCACGAATGCGGCGATTCCGCCTTCTTTTCCCTGCGCCGCGACGTGTTCGCAGTGTGCGTGGTGCGCGAAGACGGCGATTACCCGCTCAAGACCCATGTGCTGCTGCCGGGCGATCGTCATCCGCTGGGCATCGGCGCGGGCAGCCTGGCCATTCTGGCGGCCTTGCCCGATGACGAGGTCGAGGCCTGCCTGCAGGCCAACGCCGGGTTGATCGAGCGGCGCTATCCGCATTACTCGGTGCCGCTGATCCGCACGTTGGTGGACGAGGTGCGCGAACAGGGTTACGCCGTCAACCGCGGCCTGGTGGTGCCGGGTTCGTGGGGCATCGGCATGCCGCTGCGCGACGAGCAGGGCCATGTGCTGGGCGCGCTCAGCATCGCCGCGGTCGAATCGCGCATGGACGAAGAAAGGCAGTTCCAGCTGGCCAAGCTGTTGTCACGCGAGGCCAAACGCCTGCTTGCGCAGGCCAACCCGGCAGGCCGCGAGGCGCGGGCGCGCCCGCCGGCCGCCAAGCCCAAGCCCTGATCCGCCATGCTGGCGGGGCGGGGCTGCCAACAGAGGAGACAGCAATGAGCAAGCGTGCCGTCATCGTGGGGTGGTCGCACATCCCATTCGGCAAACTCGACGACCCCGACACCGAAAGCCTGATGGCGCGGGTATCCGGCGCGGCGCTGGAGCACGCGGGCGTCGGCCCCGAGGCCGTCGACGGCATTTATGCCGGCGTCATGAACAGCGGCTTCCAGAAGCAGGATTTCCAGGGCGCGCTGGTGGCCTTGGCCCATCCCGAACTGGCGTATGTGCCCGCGACCCGCCTGGAAAACGCCTGCGCCACCGGCTCGGCGGCGCTGTATGCGGCCATGGATTTCATCGAGGCCGGGCGCGGGCGCGTGGCGCTGGTGGTGGGCGCCGAGAAAATGACCTCACGGCCCACGGCCGATATTGGCGACATCCTGCTCAATGCCAGCTACCGCAAGGAAGAGGCCGACCTCGGCGGCGGTTTCGCGGGGGTGTTCGGCCGCATCGCCGCCGCCTATTTCGAACGCTACGGCGACCAGAGCGAGGCGCTGGCCCGCATCGCGGCCAAGAACCACAAGAACGCCGTCGATAACCCCTATGCACAGATCCGCAAGGACCTGGGCTTCGATTTCTGCAATACCGTGTCGGACAAGAATCCCCGCGTGGCCGGGCCGCTGCGGCGCACCGACTGCTCGCTGATCTCGGACGGCGCCGCGGCCCTGGTGGTGGCCGACGAGGACACGGCGGCGACCCTGCGGCGCGCCATCGCCTTTCGCGCCCGGCGCCAGGTCAATGACTTCCTGCCCCTGAGCCGGCGCGATCCGATCGCCTTCGAAGGCGCCGCGCGCGCCTGGCGCGAGGCGCTGGCCGACGCCCGCACCACGCTGGGCGACCTGAGCCTGGTCGAGACGCACGATTGCTTCACCATCGCCGAACTGATCGAGTACGAGGCCATGGGCCTGACGCCGCGCGGCCAGGGCGCGCGGGCGCTGCGCGAAGGGTGGGTCGACCAGGGCGGCCGGCTGCCGATCAACCCGTCGGGCGGCCTGAAGGCCAAGGGCCACCCGGTGGGCGCGACGGGCGTATCCCAGCACGTCATGGCCTGCCTGCAACTGGCTGGCGAGGCGCAGGGCATGCAGGTGCCGGGCGCGACGCTGGCCGGGGTCTTCAACATGGGCGGCGCGGCGGTGGCCAACTACGTCAGCATCCTGGAGCGCGTCAAATGAGCGCGGCCCAGGAGTCCGCCGCCCCGGCCCCGCTGGGCGGCGTGGCGCCCGTGTCGCGCCGGGCGATGAACCTGGCGCAGTGGCTGGTGCAGGCGGCGCGCCGCCATCCGTCGCGCCCCGCGCTGGTCTGCGGCGACGCGAGCCTGAGCTGGCAAGCGCTGGATGCGCGCACGGCGGCGCTGGCCCAGGCGCTGGCCGAGCACGGCGTGGGCAAGGGCGACCGGGTGCTGGTGCATGCGCGCAACAGCTTTGCGTTCGTCGAGACCCTGTTCGCCGTGCTGCGGCTGGGCGCGGTGTGGGTGCCGACCAATTGCCGCATCTCGCCGGACGAGGCCGTGTATCTGGCGCAGGCGGCCGGGGTCAAGGCGTTCCTGTGCGAGGGGCAATCCGCCGCGCACGCGGCCGCCGTGGCCCAGGCCATGCCGCAATTGGCCTTGCTGGCGCGCCTGGGGCCGGGCGAGTTCGGCCAGACGGATACCGCGTCATTGATCGCGGCGCGGCTGGGCCAGGCGCCGCAGGGGTGTGCCGATGTGGACTACGACGATCCGTGCTGGTTCTTTTTCACGTCGGGCACCACCGGGCATCCCAAGGCGGCCGTGTTGACGCACGGGCAGATGGCATTCGTGGTCACCAACCACCTGTGCGACCTGATGCCGGGCACGACCGAAGACGACGTGAGCCTGGTGGTGGCGCCCTTGTCCCACGGCGCCGGCATCCATTTCCTGACCCAAGTGGCGCGCGCCGCGCGCACGGTGCTGCCCGAGGGCGAGCGGTTTGATGCGGCCCAGGTGTGGCAACTGGTGGCGCGGCACGGGGTGACCAATATGTTCACTGTGCCCACCATCGTGAAGATGCTGGTCGAGCATCCGGCGGTGGACGAGTTCGACCACGGCAGCCTGCGCTATGTGATTTATGCGGGCGCGCCGATGTACCGCGAGGATCAGAAGCGAGCGCTGCAAAAGCTGGGCCGCGTGCTGGTGCAGTACTTCGGGTTGGGCGAGGTCACCGGCAACATCACCGTGCTGCCGCCGTCCCACCACCACGACGGCGATGGGCCTGAGGCGCGCGTGGGCACCTGCGGGTACGCCCGCACCGGCATGCAGATCAGCATCCAGGACGAGACCGGCCAGCCTTTGCCGGCGGGCCAGACCGGCGAGATCTGCGTCTGCGGGCCGGCGGTGTTCGCGGGTTATTACGCCAATCCTCAGGCCAACGCCAAGGCGTTTCGCGACGGCTGGTTTCGTACCGGCGACCTGGGCTACCTGGATGAGGCGGGCTATCTCTACATCACGGGCCGCGAGTCCGACATGTACATCTCGGGCGGCTCGAACATCTATCCGCGCGAGGTCGAGGAAAAGGTGCTGGCCCATCCCGCCGTGGTGGAGGCGGCGGTGCTGGGCGTGCCCGACCCGGTGTGGGGCGAGGTGGGCGTGATGGTCTGCGTGCTGCGCCCCGGCCATGCGCTGGAGGCCGACGCGCTGCTGGAATGGATGGCGCCGCGCATCGCACGCTACAAGCTGCCGCGGCAAGTGTTCTTCTGGGACGCGCTGCCGCGTTCGGGCTACGGCAAGATCACCAAGAAGCTGGTGCGCGACGCGTTGCGCGAGCGCGGCTGCCTGGCGACGGGTTGATCGCCAGCGGGTAGCCGCGGCGGATCGAAGGAGGATTGCAGGCGAATTCAGATGGCATCACGTAGTGCATAACAACGAGGAGACAGGATCATGGATGTGGCGCAAGAAGCAATTCTGGTCACGGGCGGCGCGTCGGGCATCGGCCTGGCCGTGGCGCGCGGCCTGCTGGGTGCGGGACGTCGGGTGCTGGTGGCCGATGTGTCGCAAGAACGGCTGGACGAGGTGCGCGGCATGGCGCCGCCGGATCGCCTGGGCTGCGTGCGGTTGGATGTGTCCGACGAGGCGCAGGTGGTCGACGCGCTGGCGCAGCTGGAAGCGGATTTCGGGCCGATCTCGGGCCTGGTGAATTCCGCCGGCATCGGCCGCGACGTGCCTTTCCTGGACACGGATGCAGCGCTGCTGCGCCGCATCCTGGAAGTGAATCTGGTGGGCTCGTTCGTGGTGGCGCGCGAGACGGCGCGGCGCATGCGCCAACGCGGGCGCGGATCGATCGTGAATATCGCGTCGGTGTCGGGCATACGCGGCAATGCGGGGCGCGCGGCGTACGGCGCGTCCAAGGGCGGGGTGGTGACGTTGACGCGGGTGATGGCGGTGGAACTGGCCGCCTATGGCATCCGGGTGAACGCGGTGGCGCCGGGGCCGATCGAGACACCGTTGGTCGGCCAGATGCACACCGAGGAGGCGCGCGCGGCGTGGCGCCAGGTGGTGCCGCAGCATCGTTATGCGGAGCCGGAGGAACTGAACGGCACGATCGGCTGGCTGCTGGATGAGTCGCTGTCCAGTTTCGTGACGGGCCAGATCATCTGCGTGGATGGCGGGTTTACCGCGGCGGGGATGCTGCCGGCGGTGCATTGAGATCAAGGTTTCCGGCCTGGGTTGCCGGAGGCCGCTTACCCCTTGTTTGATTCCCATCTTGCGCCACAAGCGCATGGAGTGCACATCATGCGAACCACCACCGTGGATCGTTCCTTGCGGGCATCACCGGTATTGCCCCGTCCTAGAACGCTGATCCACCCCGGGGCGTTCAACCCGGTACGAATTCATAGCCGCTGCGCGGGTCGCGGCCGTCATATCCGCCTGGGGCTGCGGCCGGGGGCGAGTCTGTTCGATGCGCTGGTCAACGCGCTGGCCGAGGTTGGCGTGGAGAACGCGTCGATGACGCTGCTGGGTGGCGCGTTCAGCCGCCTGGACTACTGCACGGCGCCACCGGACCCGGCGCATCTGCGGGTGGTCGCGTATACCGAGCCGATCGCGGCGGGTCCGTCTTATCTGATTTTCGGCAATGCGACGCTGGGCAAGAGCGATACGGGCGCGCCGCTGGTGCATTGCCACGCCGCGTTCTGCGACGCGCGCGGCGAGCCGTTGGGCGGCCACATCATGGCGCAGACGACGGTGGTGGGGCCGACGCCGGTGCCGGTGCTGGTGACGGCGCTGGACGGCTTCGAGCTACGCGCGACCTATGACGCGGAAACGAATTTGCGGCTGTTGCAGCCGCGGGAGGTTTGATGATGATGCCGGCCGAGGTGGAAAGCGGAAGCATGGGGCGGGTGGCGTATGCGCGGATCGGCCCGAACGAGGATCTGGTGCAGGGGGTGGAGAAGCTGTGCCTGGCGGAAGGGTTTCGCAATGCGTTTGTGCGAGGGGCGTTGGGCAGTCTGGTGGATGCTTGCCTGTATGCGCGGGACGGGGGGTATCGGCGGGTGGCGGGGCCGGCGGTGGAGATTGTGAGTTTGGCGGGAGAGGTGCGGGCGCAGCCGGATGGGTCGGTGGTGGCGTCGCTGTCGGGGGTGGTGGCGGATCCGGATGGGCGGGTGCAGGGCGGGGCGTTTGTGCCGGGGGCCAATACGATTTGTATGACGTTTGAAGTGACGTTGGAGGAGTGGTTGCCGCAGGGGTGATTTTTTTGCTTGCTGGCATTCGGTGGCGTTCGGGTGACGCCCGTCGCGGCGGGGATGGGGGCGGCTTTTCCTCTATGGGGCCCCTGCGGCCGGGAGCGTGGCGGTGCCCAAGCGGGCCGCGGGGCGGCCTGCTTGGGCGATTGGGGATGGGGGCAGAACGATGGGCCGCCGGTTTGGTGGGGGCCGGGGCTAGGTGGGTAGCGACGCCGCGTTGCCGGTGTTGCGGTCTTGTGCGTAGGCGCCCTGGTGGCTGGCGAGTTTGGCGTAGGCGCCTTGCTTGCGCAGCAACTGGTCGTGGGTGCCGGCTTCGGCCAGGGTGCCGTTTTCCAGGACCAGGATCAGGTCGGCGTCGCGGATGGTGGAGAGGCGGTGGGCGATGACCAGGGTGGTGCGGTGGCGCATCAGAATGTCGAGGGCGCCGCGCACTTGCATTTCGGACAGGGTGTCCAGGTGCGAGGTGGCTTCGTCCAGGATCAGGACGGGGGCGTTTTTCAGGAAGGCGCGGGCGATGGAGATGCGTTGGCGTTGGCCGCCCGAGAGTTGCATGCCGCGTTCGCCGACGCGGGTGGCCAGGCCGTCGGGCAAGGTGGCGACGAAAGACGTGAGGGCGGCTTGGTCCAGGGCGCGAGCCAGGTCTTCGCGGCTGGCGTCGGGGCGGGCCAGGCGGATGTTGCCTTCCAGGGTGTCGTTGAACAGGTAGGTGTCTTGCGTCACCAGGGCGACGCGTTCGCGCAGGCCGTCCAGTTGCAGTTGGCGCACGTCGACGCCGTCGAGCTTGACGGTGCCCTGGCGCGGGTCCCAGAAGCGCAGCAGCAGGCTGGCGACGGTGCTTTTGCCGGCGCCGGATGCGCCGACGATGGCGACGGTGGCGCCGGCGGGGGCGGTGAAGGTCAGGTCGCGCAGGGTGTCTTGCTGTTTGCCGGGGTAGGCGAAGTAGACGTGGTCGAAGGCCAGCGACAAGCCGTGCGGCGCGACGGGCGGGGGCAGGGGGCCATCGGTGACGGGCTCGGGTTCGTTGTTGACGACGTGCAGGCGGCGGGTGGCGGCGATGGTGTCGGCCAACTGACGGCTGACCTGCGAGATCTCGGAGACGGGCAGGAAGGTGGCCAGGGCGATCAGCACCAGCAACGGCAGCATGCTGGCGGACAGGGTGCCGGCCGACACTTGCAGCGCGCCGACGACGGCGACGGCCAGGCCCCCCAGGCCCATGGCGACTTCAAACCAGGCGGTCTGGCGCGACAGGTCGCGCAGGATGTCCAGGCGGCGGCCGCGGTACTGGTCGGCGACCTTGAGGAATTCGGCGCGGCGGCGGCCGGTGGCCTGGAAGGCGGTCAGGTCCGCCAGGCCCTGGATGGTGTCGGTGGTGTGGGCGCTCATTTCACCCAGCGCGTGGCGGGCGCGGTCGCCCAGGGCGTCGACCTTGCGTCGGCCGCTGATGGGCGACACCAGGGCGTAGGCCAGGAACGGCAACAGGGCCAGCGCGACGGGCCAGCTGTAGACGGCCAGGAAGCTCAGCACCGACAGGGGCACCAGCACCGAGACGATGGCGGGCGCGATGGTGTGGGCGTAGAAGTATTCGACCATCTCCACGTCTTGCGTGGCCAGCGCGACCAGGTCGCCCGAGCGGCGCTGCAGCAGGTAGGCGGGCGCCAGCCGTTCCAGCTTGTCGTAGAGCTTGACGCGCATGTCGGCCAGCAATTGGTAGGCCATGGCGTGCGCCAGCCAGGATTCGAGCCAGTGGAACAGCGCGGCCAGCGGCGCGGCGATGAGCAGGCCGATGATCAACGACGAGGTGTCGCGGCCGTCGCGGATGGCGGCCACCACCAGGGCGCTCAGCACGCCCACGCCAATGAAGGCGGCCACGCGGGCGACGCCGAGCAGGATGGTGGCGATCAGGGTGCCGCGCCAGGGGCGCACGACGGACAGCAGGGTGCCCAGCGTGGCGCGCCAGCCGACCTGGTCGGCGTCGGCGTCCAGCGGGCGCAGGGCGGGGCCTTGGTCGGTGCTGTCTTGGTCGCTGGTATCGGCAGGCGCGCGCGCGCTGTCGGCGCTGGCGCGCAGGGGTTCGGCGGCGGCCGCCAGGGCTGGGGCGGCCGGGGCGGCCAGGGCCACGGCCTGCTCGTGCATCAGGCGGTAGTACAGGCCCTGCTGCCGCATCAGGTCGGTGTGCGGGCCGTGTTCCACCACGCGGCCCTGGTCCAGCACCAGGCAGCGGTCGGCGCCGATGACGCTGGCCAGGCGGTGCGCCAGGATCAGGGTGGTGCGGCCGGCCATCAGACGGTCCAGCGCCTGTTGGATGAGGGCTTCGTTTTCGGTGTCGACCGACGACAGCGCTTCGTCCAGGATCAGGATGGGCGCATCGCGCAGCAGGGCGCGGGCAATGGCTACGCGCTGGCGTTGGCCGCCCGAGAGCTGCAGGCCGCGTTCGCCGATGCGGGTGGCGTAGCCCTGCGGCAGCGCCATGATGAAGTCGTCGATGTTGGCGGCGCGGGCGGCGGCGCGCACCTGTTCGTGGCTGGCGTCGGGCCGGCCCAGCCGCAGGTTCTCGTCGATGGTGCCGTGGAACAGCGTGATGTCCTGGCTGACCAGCGCCATCTGGCCCAGCAGCGTCTGCGTGTCGAGCTGGTTGACGTCGTGGCCGCCGACGCGGATGGCGCCGGCCTGCGGCACGCATTCGCGCAGCAGCAGGCGCACGATGGTGGACTTGCCGGCGCCGCTGGGGCCGACGATGCCGACGCGTTCGCCGGCGGCGACGCGGAACGACAGGCCCTGGTGCGCCGGGCGCTGCGGCGAATACGAGAACGCCACCGCGTCGAATTCGATAGTGGGGTCGAGCCGCGCGGGGGCGGCGCCCGCCTGCACGGCGGGGGCGGCGGTCAGCGGCTGCGCGTCCATCAGCGCGTGGATGCTGGCGGCGGCCGATTGGCCCAGCATGCCCCGGTGCAGCACCGAGCGCAGGTCGCGCAGCGGGCGGAAGATCTCGGTGCCGGCCATCAGCACGATCAGCAGCGCTTCCACGCTCATGTCGCCGGCGGCCACGCGCCAGGCGCCGACCGTCAGCGCCAGCGCGGCGCCCAGCGCCACGCCCAGGTCGCTGATGCCGCGCGTCAGCAGGCTGACCGACAGCACCCAGAAGGTGTTGTCCGAGAGCTTGCGGGCGCGGGCGGCCAGACGCTCGCCCCAGGCCTTGCCCTGGCCGTAGGACTTCAGTGTGGGCAAGCCCTGCACGGCGTCCAGGAATTCTTCGCCGAATTCATTCAGCGAACGGGTGCGCGCCAGGCTGGCGCGGCGGTCCAGCATGTGTACCGACATGGGGCCGAACAGCGCGAACAGCGCCGCGACCAGGAACACCAGCGCGGTCGGCACGTCCCAGAAGGCGATCACGGCGAAGATGGCGAAAGGCGCCGCCGCGGCGATGGCGACCTGCGGCAGGTACTGGCCGAAGAAGGTCTGCAACTGCTCCACGCCGTCCACCACCGTCAACATCACGCCGCCGGTGCGCTGGTTGGCGAACCAGGCGGGGCCCAACGCCACCAGGCGGTCGTACAGCCGCGCGCGCAGCGCCTGCTGCACGTTGGCCGAGCAGCGGTTGGCCTGCACCGTGCGCAGGTGGTCGAACAGGGCGCGCAGCAGCACCATGGCGCCGACGCAGACCGCGGGCACGAGCCAGTCTTGCCAGGGGGCACCGTCGAACACGCGCGCCAGCAGCTGGCCCAGGAATACGTAGCGGGCAATGCCGGCCGCCAGCGCCAACAGGCCCAGCAAGATGCCGCCCGCCATGCTGGCGCGCAGCCCTTCGGTCAAACGCCAAAGCCTAGAATCGAAATACATATCAATGCTCCCAACAGAGCCTGCATGGTCACGCATCCGGGGCCACCGCGAAAGCGATAGTTATTCAATCGTGGGTTGAGATAAACTCAACCCTATGTCCGATCTGCCCACCCATACGCCGCCGCTCGCCGCCTTGCGCGCCTTTGAAGCCGTTGCGCGCCTGGGCAGCCTGAGCCGCGCCGCGACCGAGCTGCATGTCACCAAAAGCGCCGTCAGTCACCAGCTACGGGCGCTGGAGGCCGACCTGGGTGTCAACCTGCTGCGGCGGGGCGGCACGGTGCGCCGCGCGGAAACCACCGAGGCCGGCGCCGCACTGCTGGCGTCGGTACAACAAGCCTTGACCCTGCTGGACACCGCCTGCCGCAATGCCCGGGCCAGCGCGCGCGGCAAGCGCCGCTACAACCTGAACGTGTCGGCCAACCCGTCGCTGGCGGCGCTGTGGCTGGCGCCGCGCATCGGCCGCTTCATCGAACTGCATCCGGATATCGACATCCAGGTGTTCCTGCACGCCAGCCAGGATCCGGCCTGGAAGGCCCAGGACATCGACCTGGCTTTTCTGCACGTACGCGCCCTGGGCCCGCACCTGGCCGCGCCGGGTGACATCCCGCTGATGACCGAGACCGTAGTGCCGGTGTGCAGTCCGGCACTGGTGGCGCCGCAGGACCGCGACGATCCGAGCGTCTTCACGCGCCACCGCTGGTTGGAGGAAAAGCACATCGACAGCCCGGAAACGGACTGGCGCACCTGGCGTCCGCGCCTGGGCCTGCCGGCCAGCGCCGGGCAAGACCCGTTGGTACTGTCCGGCCTGAGCACGGTGGTGGCCGCCGCCGCCGCCGGCGTGGGCATCGCGCTGGGCCGCGCCCCGCTGATCGACGAGGAACTGGCCAGCGGCCGCCTGGTGGCGCTGACGCCAGGCCTGCGCATGGCGGGTTCGTGGGGCTATGTGATGCGCATCCACGCCAACCGGCCGATGGACGCGTCGTTGCCCGCGCTGGTGGAATTTCTGGCCGAAGAAGGCCGCGGCGCCGCGGCATGGCAGAATCAGGCTGCGGCGCGTGCGTAGCGCGCCGGCCCGCGGCGCCGTCTGGCGATAGGGCAAGTGTCCGCGGCCCGTTCCTGTCGAGGTCTCCTTGAAATCCTTGATCGAGTTGCTGTTGCGTCCGCTGCGCGCACTGCTGTTGCCGCTGGCCGTGCTGGCCTTGCCAGGCGCCATGGGGGCGCTGCCGGTCTTACTGTTGCCAGCCGTATTGCTGCCGTCGGCCGCCCAGGCCCAGGCCGCGCCCACGCCCGGGTGCCAGGATTTCCTGGCGGCGCTAGGCGACAAGCCCGACTTCATTGAATACCAGGGCTGTCGCCTGGAAATGCGCGCCCAAGGCAAGCCGCTGGTGGCGCGCTACCGCCTGGACGGCGCGTCGGCCGCGCAAGCCGAAAGCTATCTGCGGCGCAAGTTCGGTATCGACCCCCTGCAGTACCAGTGCTGCGGCTGGCAAACCGCGCCGCATTTCTGGCGCGACGCGCGCACGGGGCAGGAATACATGATCGGTTTTGGTTCCGAAGAAACCGTGTATTCATTGCGCTCGCAGTGGGGCCGGATCGAGAACTTCCATATCCGGGTCGAGCTGTACACCGAAGAGATCTGAGAGATCGGCGCGCCGCGCTGGCCTCACCGTTTAGTCGGCAGTCAGCTCCATGCTGCGCGTCACTTCTTCCTGCACCCGTTCCCAGATGGCGCGTTTCAGCTCCACGAAGCGGGGCGACAATTGCACGTCCGCGCTGCGCGGGTGGGGCAGATCGTTCTGGATGTCCTGCACGATGCGCCCGGGCTTGGAACCCATGACCGCCATGCGGGTGGACAGCGTCAACGCCTCGTCGATGGAATGCGTGATGAAGACGATCGTCTTGCCGCTTTGCTCGTAGATCGACAGAAGCTGGTCCTGCAGCACTTGGCGGGTCATGGCGTCCAGCGCGGCGAAGGGCTCGTCGAACAGCATCACGTCTGGGTCGTTGGCCAGCACCCGCGCGATCGACACGCGCTGCTTCATGCCGCCGGACAGCGCGTGCGGATATTTGTCGGCCGCCTGCTTCAGGCCCACCATCTCGATGTACTTGCGGGCGATGGGGGCGCGTTCCTGCTTGGACATGCCGCGCATCTTCAGGCCGAATTCCACGTTCTCCTGCACCGTGCGCCAGGGGAACAGGGCGTACTGCTGGAACACCATGCCGCAGGCCGCGGTAACGTCCGTGACCGGCTTGCCGTTGACGGTCACCGTGCCGGTGTTGGGCGTGATGAAACCGGCCATCAGGTTCAGCAACGTGGATTTGCCGCAGCCCGAGGCGCCCAGCAGCACCAGGAATTCGCCGCGCTTGACCTCCAGGTCCACCTTTTCCAGCACGGTGACGTCGCCATACGCCTTGGAGACGTTTTGCAGGCGGATCATCGTATCGTCGCTTATCGTTGCCATGACAGTACCCATCGTTCAAGTAGACGCAAACACAGATCGGTCACCAGCACGGTGAAGCTGATCAGGACCATGCCCAGCACCACGGTATCGGTCTGGAAGAACTCCTTGCCGTTCATGATCATGAAGCCCAACCCTTCCTTGGACGCGACCAGTTCGGCCGAGATCACGCAGGTCCAGGACAGGCCCAGGATGATCTTCATGCCGGACAGGATCTGCGGCAGACAGCCCGGGAACAGCACTTCGCGCATCACCTGCCAGCGGTTGGCGCCCAGGTTGCGCGCGGCCCGTACCAGCACGGGGTCGATGCTGCGCGAGGCCTCCATCACATAGAGCAGGGCAGGCACGAACGAGCCCATGAAGACGATGCTGTACTTCTGCGTTTCGGTGATGCCGAACCACAGCAGCGACAGCGGAATCCAGCTCATGGACGGCAGCGGGCGCAGAAACGAGATGATGGGGTCGAAGACGGCGCGCGCCACCTTCGAGGTGCCCAGCAGGATACCCAGCGGAATGGCCACGATGACGGCCGCCAGAAAGCCCACCATCACGCGCCGCGTCGAGGCCAGCACGTTGTAGAACAGGGTGCCCTGGTCCGACATCGACAGGGCGCGGGCCAGCACCTGGGACGGCGCGGGCAGGAAAATGGGATCGACCGCGCCGGCGCGGCACAGGCCTTCCCACAGCAACAGGAAACACAGCAGTGACACCACGCTGACCCAGATCAGCGTGGTGTTGCGGGCGGCGGAACGCGTGGACATAAGGCGACGGCTCCGGCTTACAGGTACGAGGCCTGGACCCAGTCCTTGACCGTTGGCGCATGGTCGATCTGCTTCAGGGCCACCAGCATCTCGGCCAGTTTCTGCATGCCGCTGACGAAATTGCCCGGCTCCACCATCAGGGCCTTCTGGTCGGCGGCGCTGTACCACTGGGTCTGCTTGATGACGTTCAACTGGTCGTCGCGCGACAGGCCGGTCAGCTCCAGCAGCACGCCGGCGGCTTCCTGCGGCTGCTCGGTCAGCAGGGTATTGGCCTGGAACACCGCGGCCAGGAACTTGCGCACGGCCTCGGGGTTGTCGCGACCCAGCTTGGCGTGGGTCAGCAGCACGTCCGGCCCGGGGGTGATGGCGTATTGCTTGTAGAGCGAGAACGCGGTGTCGTCCAGCAGCACATGGGTGCCGGGCACCGCCTTGATGCGGTCAAATGCCGGCGTCCAGGCCACCGCCGCATCGATCTGCTTGCCCTGGTAGGCCGACAGGATATTGGTGGCGGGCAGGTTGATGATGGACACGTCGCGGTCCGGGTCCAGGCCGGCCTGGCGCAGCACGTCCAGCAGCAGCACGTGGGCGCTGGACGCATAGGTCACGCCGATCTTCTTGCCCTTCAGGTCGGCGACGGACTTGACGTCTTCACGCACCAGCACGCCTTCGGCACGGCCGAAGTTGTTGGGCGTGGCGATCACCTGGAACTGCCGGGCGCCGGCCGCCATCAGGGCCAGCGACGACACCACGCCGGTGCCGGCTAGGTCGATATTGCCTGCCATCACGGCGCTCATGCGGTCGGACGACGTGGCAAAGCTCTGCCACTTGATATCCAGGCCCTGCTTGGCGAACAGGCCCGTCTTCATGGCGATATAAGCCGAATAGTGGCCCAGCCAGGCAGAGCCGCCATAGGTGTACGACGTGGCGGCAGCGCGGCCGATCATCGGAAAACCCAAAGCGCTGGCGCCTGCCAGCGCGGCGGTGCGTACCAGCATGGCGCGGCGATTCATGTTCATGCGATTTCCCCTGCTTGAATGGTGATTGACTGAACGATTCATGTCGCCGGCACTCTGCGGTGCGGCTGCCCAGACTTTCGCCCGGCGGCGGGCGGCGGGCCTGTATATAAGCAACGTCGATGCTCAAAATCCAACGCGCTTATATTTCGATGGCTCCGGAATGGCGGGTTCACACTCCGGCCACTTGTTCTTGGAGCCAAGTCGTGAAAAGTTATGACGTGATCGTGATCGGTGCGGGCGTGATCGGCAGTTCTGTTGCCTTCCACCTGGCCGCGTTGGGGGCGAAGCATGTGCTGGTGCTGGATCGCGCGACGATCGGCGCGGGCACCACCTCGCAATCGTCCGGCATTCTGCGTACCCACTATTCAGTGCGCGAAAACGTGGAACTGGCGCAGCGCTCGTGGGGCGTGTTCAACGACTTCGCAAACTACATCGGCGACGAAGAGGCCTCGTGCGGCCTGGTCAAGTGCGGCTACCTGATCAGCGCGGCCGACAACGACAAGCTGGAACCGCTGCGCGGTGCGCTGGCGCAGCAACAGGCCCAGGGCATTGCGCTGGAACTGCTGACCGCCGCCCAGGCCCATGAACTGCTGCCGATCGCCTCGTTCGATGACGCCGCGCTGATTGGCTTCGAGCCCGAAGCCGGCTTTGCCGATGCCTATCTGGTGGCCACCAGCTTTGCCCGCGGCGCGCGCCGCCGGGGCGTGACCATCCGCGAAAACGTCGATGTGCGCCGCCTGCTGGTCGAGAACGGCCGGGTCACGGGCGTGTCCACGTCCGAGGGCGACTACGCCAGCCCGCTGGTGATCAGCACGCAGAACATCTGGACCTCGGAGCTGGCCGCCTGGACCGGCGTGGCCATGCCGGTCCTGCCCGAGCGCCACGCGGTCCTGGCGCTGGAGTGCGAGGCGGCGCCCTACACTTATTCGATGCCGGTCTACAAGGACCTGGCCTCGCCCGGCATGCTGTATTGCCGCAGCTACGGCGGCAACCAGATGCTGGTCAGCGAAGGCGTCGTGGGCGAAACCTTGCAGCGCAGCGATGCGGAGCAGGGCGACATTCCGCTGGACTACGTGGCGGAAGTGGGCGCACAGGTGGCCGAACGCTTCCCGGCTTACGAGACCGCCGGCCTGGCGTCGTCCTGGACCGGTGTGTATGACGTGACGCCGGACTGGAATCCCGTGCTGGGGCGGGTGCCCGGCGTGCAGGGCCTGGTGATGGGCTTCGGCTTTTCCGGCCACGGCTTCAAGCTGTCGCCCACCGTGGGCCGGGTGCTGGCGCAGGAAGCGTTGGGGCTTGCCACCGACGTCTCGCTGGCGCCCTATGACTTGAGCCGCTTTCAGCGCGGCGCGTTGCTGACCGGGAAGTACGGCCTTGGCGCGGTCTCCTGATTGCGGCGGCGCGCAACGCGGCCACTGGCCGGCGCTGCCGCCCGAGCCCTGGAAGAACGGTGGCGGCGTGACACGCACACTGGCCGCGGAGGCCGGCGCGCGTTGGCGCATCAGCGTGGCGGACATCGCGCAGGGCGGTCCGTATTCGCGCTTTGCCGGGGATGACCGTGTATCGGTGGTGCTGTCGGGCCAGGGCGCGACACTGTGCGGCGAGGGCATGCCGGTGCAGCTGCGGCCGGGCAAGCCCGCCGCCTTCGCGGGCGATGTGGCGTGGCAGTGCCAACTGGCGGCTGGCCCGGTCCAGGTGCTGAATCTGTTCTTGCGATGCGGGATGGCGCGGGCGCGGGTGCGCTGCGTGGGCGCGGCGGAGGATGCCCGGCCGACGGATTTGGCGGCGGGTGTTTTGACGCCGCAGGAGAGCGCCGCGCAGCGCCTGCGATTCTGCCTGGCATTGGCGGCCGGCCGTTGGAAGGGGCCGGACGGCGCCCAGGATCTGGTGGCGGGCGAGTTCCTGCTCTGGCCCGCGCCCTGTACCGGGGACCCGGATGGCGAGGGCGATCACATGTTTACGCCTGCTCGCGGCGCACCACCGCAAGCCGATGGCCTGGCGGCCGTGTTGCTGGATATCTTTTACTGACCCAGGAGTGTTTTCATGAAGGTAATTGCCGCGGTCAAACGCGTGGTTGATTACAACGTCAACGTGCGCGTCAAGGCCGACCAGACGGGTGTCGACATCGGCAACGTCAAAATGTCGATGAATCCGTTCGACGAAATCGCCGTCGAGGCGGCCGTGCGCCTGAAAGAGCAGGGCATCGCCAGCGAGGTGGTGGCCGTGACTTGCGGCGTCGCGCAAGCGCAGGAGACGCTGCGCACCGCGCTGGCCATCGGGGCCGACCGGGGTGTGCTGGTGCAGACCGACGCCGCGCTGCTGCCCTTGGCCGTGGCCAAGCTGCTGCGCGCCGTGGTGGCCCGCGAGCAGCCGGCGCTGGTGATCCTGGGCAAGCAGGCGATTGACGACGACGCCTGCCAGACAGGCCAGATGCTGGCCGCGCTGCTGGGCTGGCCGCAAGCGACCCAGGCCAGCGCCATCGTCATCGAAGGCGACCGGGTCCGCATTACCCGCGAGGTCGACGGCGGCCTGGAAGTGGTGGACCTGGCGCTGCCGGCCGTCGTGACCGCCGATCTGCGCCTGAACGAGCCGCGCTATGTCACGCTGCCCAACATCATGAAGGCCAAGAAAAAACCGGTGGACGTCACCACGCCCGAGGAACTGGGGGTGGACCCCGCGTCGCGCCTGGAGACCTTGCGGGTGGAATCGCCCGCCGCCCGCGCGCCCGGCATCAAGGTGGCCGATGTGGCCGCGCTGGTCGACAAACTCAAGCATGAAGCGAAGGTGATCTGATGACGGTCCTGGTAATTGCCGAACACGATGCCGGCGCGCTGAACGGCGCCACCCTGAATGCCATTTCGGCCGCCGCCGCGCTGGCGCGGCCCATCCACGTGCTGGTGGCCGGCGACGGCGTGCAGGCCGAGGCGGACGCCGCCGCGCAGGTGGCGGGCGTGGCCAAGGTGCTGTTGGCCCAGGGGCCGCAATTGGCCGACGGGCTGGCCGAGAACCTGGCCGCGCAGGCGGTGGCCGTGGCCGCCGGCTATACCCATATTTTTATGGCGGCCACCGCGCAGGGCAAAAGCGTCGCGCCGCGCATCGCTGCGTTGCTGGACGTGGCGCAGGTGTCGGATGTGATCGAGGTGCTGGCCGCCGACACCTTCAAGCGTCCCATCTACGCGGGCAATGCGATCGCCACGGTGCGCAGCGCCTATCCGGTGGTCGTGGCCACCATTCGTCCCACGGCGTTCGACGCCGCGCCTGCCGGCGGCAACGCGCCGGTGGAAACGGTGCCGGCCGTGGCGGACGCCGGCGTGGCCCGCGTGGTCAGCCGCGAGATCGCCGTGTCCGAACGCCCCGACCTGAACGGCGCGCGGGCGGTGGTCTCGGGCGGGCGGGGCCTGGGCAGCGCGCAACACTTCAAGCTGCTCGATCCCCTGGCCGAAAAGCTGGGCGCCGCCCTGGGCGCATCGCGTGCCGCGGTGGACGCGGGCTACGCGCCCAACGACTGGCAGGTGGGGCAGACGGGCAAGATCGTTGCGCCCGAACTGTACGTGGCGGTGGGCATCTCGGGCGCCATCCAGCATCTGGCCGGCATGAAGGATTCCAAGACCATCGTCGCCATCAACAAGGATGGCGATGCGCCCATCTTCGGCGTGGCCGATTACGGGCTGGTGGCGGATCTGTTTGAAGCGGTACCGGCGCTGACCGCCGCGCTGTGACGGGTAGGGCCGGCCGGGGCCGGCCGGCCTTGCCGACCGCTTAGCGGCGCAAGCTGCGCCAGAGCGAGGCCGGCGGCAGGCCAAGCGCGGGCGCGATGTCCTTGTGGACCAGGCGTTCCATCGCCATCAGGATGACGTCGCGCGCCTCGGTGGGCAGCTTGCCGACTTCCTGGGGCCGCGCGGCCAGATAGAAACTGCGCGACAGGCTGGCGTCGTCGCTGCGCGTCATGCCCAGAAAGGGCGCCAGCGGCAGCACCCGCAACTGGTCGATGAAGTGGCGCGACTGCCAGATGCACAGCGGCGTGCTGATCCCGAAGCCCAGGCCGGCCGTCACCAGGCTGAGCAGGGGGTCGGTATTGTCGAAC
This sequence comes from Achromobacter xylosoxidans, assembly GCA_040396375.1. Lineage (GTDB taxonomy): Bacteria > Pseudomonadota > Gammaproteobacteria > Burkholderiales > Burkholderiaceae_B > Achromobacter > Achromobacter xylosoxidans_D. The sequence goes on along the minus strand of JBEBOQ010000003.1, from coordinate 54,038 downwards.
TCGAACGTGCGTTCGATCATGACGTCATGCGCTTCGATCAGGCGGTCGATCTCGGCGCCGATGAACGACCGGGCGCTATAGCGGATGAACTGGGCGCGCGTGCCCAATTCCTTGAGCGTGGTGATCTTTTCCATGCTCAGGGTGCGCGGCACGATCAGCACGTAGGGCTCGCTGAACAGGGGGGTCTTGCGGATGCTGGGCTTGCCGGCCGAGGCGCTGGTGGTCACCACCAGATCCAGTTGCCGGTCTTCCAGCTGCTTGTCCAGGACGGGCGTGATGCCCGACCACAGGCGGATCTGGCGCGACGCGCCCGACAGCCCGTGGATCAGGGTGGGGCCCAGCGTGCCCGCAAAAGAATCCACGCAGCCAAAACGCACGATATTGCGTTTGGCGCGGCTCAGGTTGCGCACGCTTTCCGTCATGTCGCCGGCTTGCGCCAGCAGCCGCGCGGCGTGGTCGAACAGCAGTTCGCCCGCCGGCGTGGGCCGCGCCGGCCGCGTGCTGCGGTCCAGCAGCTCGGTGGACATGGCTGTTTCCAGCTGCTTGACGCGTTGCGATACTGCCGCTTGCGACAGGCCCAGCAGACGCGCCGCACCCGACACCGACGCGGCTTCCACCACCGCCACCCACGTCAGCAGCAGGCTCCACTCGGGATAATTCTCGGTGGTGCTGAACGAAAAGCGGTTCATCGGCGGCGGCATCCGGATGTTGCGGTGCGGGGCCGGCTGTTCAGCGCTTGCGCGCCAGCGTCTGCGCCAGGGCGGCTCGCACCAGGCCTTCGACCACGGGGATGACCTTGCCCGCGGTATGGGGCAGGTAGCCGTAGGGGTAGAACTCGTCCATATAGGTGGACTGGCACATTTCCAGCTGCACGGCGTGGATGTCTTCGGCTGGCGAGCCGTAGTGGCGCGTGATGTAGCCGCCCTTGAAACGGCCGTTCAGCGCCGACGTGTAGCCGCAGCCCGGCAGGCGTTCGCCGATGGCGGCCAGGATGTCGGGCGCGCAGCTGGCGTTGTCGGCAGTGCCCAGGTTCAGGTCGGGCAGCTTGCCTTCGAACAGGCGCGGCAGCACGCTGGCAATCGAGTGGGCTTCCCACAGCAGCACGGTGCCGTGTTCGGCGCGGATGCGGTCGAGTTCTTCGCGCAGCTTGGCGTGATAGGGCTGCCAGTAGTGCTGCACGCGGTGCGCGCGTTCGTCGTCAGTCAGGGCGGCGTCGCTGTGATACAGCGGTTCGCCGCGGAAGGTGTGGGTCGGGCACAGGCCGGTCTTGGTCTGGCCGGGATACAGGCTTTCGTCGCTGGGCGAACGGTTCAGGTCGACCACGTAGCGCGAATAGCGGGCGCCCAGCACCGATGCGCCCAGCGCCTCGGCAAATTGGTACAGGGTATCCAGGTGCCAGTCGGTGTCCCCGGACTGCTGACCGACGGGCGTCATCCGGGCGCGCTGCGCGTCGGGAATCTGGCTGCCAAGATGGGGAATGGAGATCAGCAGCGGGGCCGATCCGCGGCTGAAGTGGTAGATGTCGCTCAACGAAAACTCCGGGGTGTAAGACGGGTAAGGCAGACAAGACGGGCGGCGCGCCGCCGGCAGGCTGCCGCTATGCTAGGCAGACGTATCGGACGCGCGCATTTGCATCGCTAGAGACGATGCTGATGATCATGATAGCTGATTCAAAAGTGTGAATGTCTGTCTTGGCAGGGGCCTGTCGGCGCGGCTTTGCGGGCTGGCGCATTTCGGCTTCTATCCGCCCCAAGGCGCACCGTGCTCCCATCGCGCCGCGATGTCATCGATCAAGCGTCGCACCTTGGGCGCCAGGTGCCGCCGGTGCGGATATACCGCGCAGACCGGCGCGCCGGGCGGCGCGTAGCTTTCCAGCAGCGGCACCAGTCGGCCCTGCCGCAGGTCGTCGCCCACCAGGAAGGCGCCCAGCTGCACGATGCCGGCGCCGGCCAGGGCGGCGTCGCGCAGGGCTTCGGTGTTGCCCAGCCGCATGCGGCCGGCGATTTGCACGTTGCGGTCCTGGCCCTGATGGGTATAGCGCCACGGCACCAGCGCGCCCATGTGAGTAAAGGCCAGCGTCTGGTGGCGCGGCAGGTCGTCGGGCGAGGCGGGCGCGCCATGGCGGTCCAGGTAAGCGGGGGCGGCGCAGGTGATCAATCGGTGCGGCGCCAGCACGCGGCGCACCAGTCGGCTGTCGGCTTCGCCGCCGATGCGGATAGCGACGTCGATGCCGTCGCGCACCAGATCGGTGTAGTCGTCCGAGAAACTGACGTCGGCGTCGACCTCGGGCCATTGCGCCAGGTAGTCGTGCAGCAGCGGCATGAGGTGCAGCCGTCCCAGCGCCACCGGCAGGTCAATGCGCAGGCGGCCGCGCGGCGCTTGCTGGCGGCTGGCCATGGCGTCGGTGGCGTTGTCGACTTCGGCCAGGATGCGCTGCGCGTGCTCGTAGAACACCCGACCTTCGTCGCTAAGGCTGACGCTGCGGGTACTGCGGTGCAGCAGCCGTGCGCCCAGGCTTTGTTCAAGTCGGGCGATGCACTTGCCGATGGCCGAGCGCGACAGGCCCAGTTTTTCGGAGGCCAGCGTGAAGCTCTGCGCGTCGGCCACGCGCACGAAGGCGAGCACGTCGCCGATATGGTCGATGCCGGTGGGGATCGGAGTGGGCATGGGAAATCTCGGCGGTCTGGGATCTGCCAGATTGTCGACGATTTGTCCCTTGTGTTGCTGAATAAGGCATCTTTATTTGGAAAATGGAATCAGTAGACTCGTCGGGATGACTTGCAACGAGACAACGCCCATGACCCGCAGCTTTTCCTTGAATGAGGCCCCCGCCGCCTGGCCTGGCGTTGCGGCAGCCGGCCTGGCGACGTTCTGCGTCGTCACCACCGAGATGCTGCCGGTGGGCCTGTTGGTGCCCATCGCCGACAGCCTGGGCGTGTCGGTGGGCATGGGCGGCTTGTTGATGTTCGTGCCCGGCATCCTGGCGGCCCTGTGCGCGCCGCTGGTGGTGGTGGGCGCGCGGGGCATCGACCGGCGGCGCATTCTTTGCGGCCTGCTATTGCTGCTGGCCGGCGCCAACTTGGCCAGCGCGCTGGCGCCGGCGATGTCGTGGTTGCTGGCGGCGCGAGTGCTGGTGGGCGTGTGCATCGGCGGCATCTGGGCGGTGGCGGGCGGCCTGGCTGGCCGGCTGGTGCGGCCCGAGTCGGTCGGTCTGGCGACGGCGGTGATCTTCGGCGGCGTGGCGGTGGCCTCGGTGCTGGGCGTGCCGCTGGGGGCGCTGATCGGCGATCTGGCCGGATGGCGCAGCGCCTTCGGCGCGATGGCGGCGTTGAGCGCCACTGTGCTGCTGCTGGCTGCGTGGGCGCTGCCGCCGCTGCCGGTGACGCAGTCGATCACCACGCGTGAATTGTTGGACCAGCTGCGTAATCCCGGACTGCGGCGCGGGCTGTTCATCACGTTGTTCCTGGTGGCCGGTCATTTCATGGCCTATACCTTTGTGCGGCCGCTGTTGCAGTCCAAGGCGGGTTTCGCGCAAGCGTGGATTGGCCCGCTGCTGTTCGCCTACGGGGTGGCCGGCATCGCGGGCAATTTCCTGGCGGGTGGGGCGGCGGCGCGGCGTCTGCGACCGACCCTGCTGGCCATCGTGCTGGGCTTGTTGGCGACGCTGGCGTTGCTGCCCTGGCTGGGCGGCCTGCGTCCTGGCGCGGCGGCGCTGTTGCTGCTGTGGGGCGTATCGTACGGCGGCGTGTCGGTGGCGTTGCAGACCTGGATGATGCAGGCCGCCCGGGACGCGGTCGAGGCGGCGACCTCGCTGTTCGTGGGGGTGTTCAACCTGGCGATCGCGTTGGGGGCGTTGGCGGGCGGGGCCGCCATGGACTGCTGGGGCCTGTCCGCCACGTTGCTGATCGCCGCGACTTGCATGCTGGCGCCGCTGGCGGCGATCGGGCTGCGTGGCGGACGGACCTAGCGCCCCGTCGCAATGGGGCCGGCCGCCCCTTGTCCTGGCGGCATCGGCCCTGACGGGGGCCGCCTTGCCTCAAGCGCGATGACCCGCCCGAAAGCCGTGCGCGCGGGCTTGCCACGCGGCCAGCAAAGCAATGCCGGCGACCGCGGCAACGGTCCAGGCGAACGATCCCGCGCCCGCCGTGTCCAGCAGCACTCCGCCCAGCACGCCGCCGCAGGCGATGGCCAGGTTGAAGATGGTGACCAGCATCGACTGCGCCACGTCCGAGTGTTCGCCGGCGGTATCGGCGATGGCCGTCTGCAATAGGGTCGGCGCACCGCCGAAACTCAAGCCCCACAGCGCCACGCCAGCCAGCACCGCAGCCGGATGGTTGCCGGCGATGCCCAGCGCGCAGGCCGTCAGGGCGAACAGCGCCAGCGAGCTCAGCGTCATGGCCCGCAGACGGCGGTCGACCTGCAGGCCGACCAGCCACAAGCCCGCGACGGCGCTGGCGCCGAACACCAACAGCACCGTGTCCACCTGCACCGGCTGCCCCTGATAGGTCAGGTAGGGCGCGATGTAGGTATAGAGCACGTTGTGCGCCAGGATCCAGGTGAACAGCACGAACAGGATCGGGCGGATGCCGGGCATGAGGAAGGTGCGCGCGATGGACTGGCGCTGGCGCGCGGCCTGGCCAGCGAAATCGGGCACGGCCGCGCGCACCCATACCACCAGCGCCAACGACACGCCGGCCATGATCCAGAACACGCCGCGCCAGTCCATCATGCTGCCCAGCCAGGCGCCCGCAGGCACGCCCAGGCACAGCGCCAACGGCTGGCCCGCACCCACTACCGCCAGCGCCCGGCCTTGCTGGCGGGGCGCCACCAGGCGGCGGGCGTAGCCGGCCAACAGGCCCCACAGCAGGCCCGCGGCCACGCCGCCGATGAAGCGCGCCGCCAGCGTCAGCGTGTAGTGGTTGGACAGCGCCGTGACGACGTTGAACACGCACAGGCAGGCCAGGGCCAACAGCAACAGCGGCCGGCGGTTCCAGCTGCGGGTGGCGGCAATGAGGGGAATCGCCGTCAGCACCGAGCCGGCGGCGAACAGCGTGACCAGTTGTCCGGCCAGGGACTCGGACACGCCCAGGCCCTGGCCGATCTGCGGCAGCAGGCCGGCAGGCACGGTCTCGGTCATGATGGTGATGAAGCCGGCCAGCGCCATGGCCAGCAGTTTGCCCAGGGGCAGGCTGTCAGGGGTGTCTTGCGGGCTGGCGCTGGCGGGCAGCGCGGAGGAAGAAGAGGGGGGTGTCATGGTTCGGGGGGATTGAAACACAGGTTAAATTGGAATGATCGTTCCAATATCGGCTAAAAAAATGCGGACGCTATGAAGCGGCCGCGTTGAGAAGACAAGTTGCCCTACAGCGCGCCCAGCGCCACGCCCACCACGTCGGCGAGCCACTGCCGGCGTTCGCGCGGGCTATTGCCTTTGCTGACCACGCGCAGGCCCTGGATGGTGGTGACGATGAAGCGGGCCAGCGCGCGCGGCGATTTGCCGGCGTCGATCTCGCCCGTGGCCTGCGCGTCGGCCAGAATTTTCTCCAGCGCCTTTTCCAGGCGTTGGAAGTTGCGCCGAACCAGTTCGGCCACCGCATCGTCCTGGCCTGCCATTTCCAGCGACGCGTTGGCCACCAGGCAGCCGCGCCGGCTGGCTTCGCGCAATTCGTCGTCGGTGATGAAGTCGAGCAGGCGGCCGATGCGTTCGCGCGCGGTGCCGGGCCGGGCCAGCAGTTCCAGGTTGGCAGCGGTCAGGTCGTGATAGCGACGCAGTGCGGCTTCGTACAGGCCTTGCTTGCTGCCGAAGGCGTTGTACAGGCTGCCGCGCCCCAGGCCAGTGCCGTCGACCAGGTCCTGCACGGACGTGGCGGCGTAGCCGCGTCGCCAGAACACCTGCATGGCCGCGTCGGCGACGTCGTCGGGTTCGAAATCCTTGGTGCGCATGGCGGTCTTTATGGAATGAACGTTCAAATAAGAATACGGCCGGCCAGGTATCGGGTCAAGCAAGACCATCCGCCGCAAAGGGGCTTGCGGCCCGTGCCGCGGCATCGGTGTTTTCCCTGAATTCGCCGTTTTTCCGCACATCAGTACTAACCACTAGCCGCGAGCGCCGTTCCCGGGGGCGCCCTTGGGCTGAGGGTCTAGCTATAACCCTATGGAATAGGGTGTGTACCAGAAGGACTTTGACGCCATGGCTTGCCCGCTTTTAGTCTGCCTGCACGCTGTACCTCTGACTGCAGAACACGACAGCCGCCGTCGCGCGGCGCACAAGGGAAGTCATGAAACGTCCTGCCACTCTCGTTTTTGCCGCCGCATTGTTCGCGGCCTGTAGCGCCGGGCTGACCGCGCCGGTACACGCCCAGGATCGCCCGCTCTTGCGCATCAGTTCGGGCGCGGCCGACAACGCCTCGCTGGACCCGCACCGCGCCACCTCCACGGCCGACAAGGGCGTGGCCGCGCAGATGTTCGATGCGCTGGTGCGCTTTCCGGCGGGCAGCGCCGACCCCAAGGCGCTGGAGCCCGACCTGGCCGAACGCTGGGAGGCGTCGGCGGACAGCAAGACCTGGACCTTCCATCTGCGCCATGGCGTGCAGTTCCATGCCGGCTACGGCGAGCTGAAGGCGGACGACGTGGTCTATTCGATCCTGCGCGCCGCCGACCCCAACCGGTCCAGCTTCGCGGCCACCTTCGGCATCATCGACAAGGTCGAGGCGCTGGACGACTACACCGTGCGCTTCACGCTGAAATACCCGGACGCCGCGTTCCTGGGGCGCGTGTCGAACTACCACGGCGGCAATATCGTCAGCAAGAAAGCGGCCGAAAAGCTGGGCGACAAGTTCGGCGCCTCGCCCGTGGGCACCGGCCCCTTTGCTTTCGGCGAGCATGTCACGCAGCAATACGTGAAGCTGGTGGCCAACGACGCGTATTTCCGCGGCAAGCCCAAACTGGGCGGCATCATGTACCGCATGATCCCGTCGGACAGCGCGCGCGAACTGGCGTTCACGTCCAACGAGATCGATGTCATGCAGGGCAAGCGTGAACAGCGCTGGGTCGAACGCTCGGCCAAGCGCGGCATGCAGGTCGACATCTTCGAGCCGGCCGAATTCCGCACCCTGCACATCAACCGCAATATCAAGCCGCTGGACAACGTGAAGGTGCGCCAGGCGATCGCCGCGGCCATCAACGTCGACGAGATCGTGCGCTACGCCGGCAAGGACGTGGCCGAAAAGGGCTGCTCGGTGGTGCCCAATGGCTATCTCGGCCAGGACTGCGGCGCGGGCGGCTACGCCTACGACCCGGACCGCGCTCGCAAGCTCTTGGCCGAGGCGGGTTTTCCCAACGGCATCGAGATCAAGTCGATCGTGTCGAACATCTCGGCGCAGCAGCCGATCATGGAGATCGTGCAGGCGCAACTGGCCAAGGCCGGCATCAAGCTCAACATGGAAGTGGTGGACCATGCCACCTACCAGGCCAAGAGCCGCCAGGACCTGAGCGGCCTGGTGTTCTATGGCGCGGCGCGCTTTCCCAACGCCGACACCTACCTGACCGAGTTCTACGACTCGGCCGCCGCCATTGGCGCGCCGGCCGCCATGTCGAACTTCTCGCATTGCGCGGTGGCCGATGACGCCATCCGCCAGGCCCGCGTCGAACCCGATGCCGCGCGCCAACTGGCGCTGTGGAAAGAGGCCCAGGCCAAGATCCACGACGACGTCTGCGCGGTGCCGCTGTTCGGGCTCAAGCAGGTCTGGGTGCACAGCGACCGGGTGAACTACGGCTACGCGCTCAAGGGGGCGTTGAACCTGCAGCCGCCGATTACCGAGCTGACCACGGTGAAGGCGCCCTAGATCACTGTCCCTTCAACACCTCTCGGGAGATCTGCGCGGCAACGTCGCGGGCCTCCTCTACAAAGGTCTCGACCAACGCCGCGTTGCGCGAAGCCTGCGAGCGGCACAGCTGGAAATGGAAATTCAATTCCGGATCGAACCGCCGCAGCACCAGGCGGCTTTGAAACCCTTCGGCGAACAACGGATGAATCAAGGACACCCCCAGGCCCGCAGCGACGAATTCGCACACCGTCGGCGCCGTGCTGGTATCAAGCACCACGTTCAGCGTCGCGCTCGACGTGGAGAAGGCTTGCTGCACCAGTTCGTGCGTCTGGCTGTCGGCGCCGAACGACACGAACGGCAGGCCGTCCAGGTCGCGCGGCCGGATCACGCGCTTGCGCGTCAGCTCGTGGTTGACGGGCAGGGCGCACACCAGCGGGTAGCGGAACAGGGCCTCGCGTTCGATGTACGGGTTGTCGACCCGGCTGCCCACCAGCGCCACGTCGATGTGGCGGGTGGCCAGCCAGTCCGCCAGGAACAGCGATCCGCGGATCTGGATCGACACCCGCACGTCGGGATGGCGCGTCAGGAATTGCATGGTGGCGCGGCGGATGAAGGCGCCCGACAGGGCCGGCAGCACGCCCACCGTGAGCGTGCGCTGTTCGTCGCGGCGGATGGAATCCACGGCCTGCTCCACCTGCCGCAGGCCGCTGAACACGCGGTCGATCTCTTGGTACAGGCGCATGCCCTGGGTAGTGAGCGCGAGTTTGCCGCGTACGCGGTCGAACAGCGCCAGCCCGGTGTCCGCTTCCAGGTGCGACAGCAGCTTGCTGACCGCTGGCTGCGACACGCCCAGCGCGACGGCGGCCTGGCTGACGGTGCCGTGTTCCACCACCGCCTTGAAGGCTTCGATCTGCCGCAGGTTCAAGGTCTCTTTCATGCCATAACCCTAAAGGGCCGCAACCCGTTATCCAGTCGCGAAGGTTATAGCGCGGGAGTGGCCCGCGCAAGGGCGCCCCGCGCTGGCGCACCTCACGCCACCATCCACACCGCCAGGACGATCCGCCATGGCGCATGACTACGACGTCATCGTGGCTGGCGCCGGCATGGTGGGCGCGGCCGTTGCTTATGGGCTGGCCAGGGAGGGCCGCCGGGTGCTGCTGCTGGACGGCGCCGATACCGATTACCGCGCCGCCAAGGCCAACTTCGGCCTGGTCTGGCTGCAAGGCAAGGGCCACGGCTACCCCGCCTACCAGCGGCTGTCGCACCAGGCCGTGCGGGACTGGCCCGAATTCGCACGCCAATTGCAGGAAGACAGCGGCGTGGCGCTGGACTACGAGCGCCGCGGCGGCCTGCACTTCTGCATGAGCGACGACGACCTGGCCAGCCGCGCCGCCCGTCTGGCGTTGTGGCGCGGGCAGGCGCCCGAACTTGCGCCCTGTACGCAGATACTGGACCGCGCCGAACTGCGCCGCCGCTACCCGACGATGCGATTGGGCGAGGCGGTGGCCGGCGCCAGCCTGGGCGAGCAGGACGGACACGTCAATCCGCTGCGGCTGCTGGCCGCGCTGCAAACGGCTTTCCTGCGGCGCGGCGGGCAGCTACGTAACCGTCATGCGGTATCCGCCATTACCCACGCGCCGGGTGGCGGCATCCAGGTCAGCGCGGGGGCCTTGCAGGCGTGCGCGCCGCTCCTGGTCATCGCCGCCGGCTTGGGCTCGGCCGCCCTGGGCGCCATGGTCGGCCTGGACGTGCCGCTGCGGCCCCAGCGCGGGCAGATCCTGGTCACCGAACGCCTGGCTCCGATGCTGCCCGTGCCCGCCAGCGGCATGCGCCAGACCGGCGAGGGCACCGTCATGGTGGGCCTGACGCAGGAAGAGGTCGGCTACGACCTGGGCACCACCTCGGCGGCCGCCGCGCGCATGAGCCGCAATGCCTTGCGCATCCTGCCGGGCCTGGCCGCCGCGCGGCTGGTGCGGCACTGGTCCTGCCTGCGGATCATGACCCCCGACGGCGGCCCCGTCTACGCACAGTCCTCCACCCACGATGGCGTGTCCATCGCGCTTTGCCATTCCGGCGTGACGCTGGCGTCGTTCCATGCCGGGCCATACGCCCGCGCGCTGGCCGGCGGCGCGCCCCTAAAAACCCTGGATGCCTTTCACCATGAGCGCTTCAATGTTCAGAAAGTTGCCTGAGACCGGCGCGCCCGCGCTGACGCTCACCATCGACGGCGAGCCCGTCGCCGCGACCCCCGGCGAAACCGTGGCCGCGGTGCTGCTGCGCCAACCCAGCCCCGCCAGCCGGACCACGCCGGTGCACGAAAGCCCGCGCGCCCCGTTCTGCATGATGGGCGTGTGCTTTGACTGCCTGGTCATCGTTGACGGCGTGGCGTCCACCCAGACCTGCCTGGTCACCGTGCGCGAAGGCATGCAGGTGCAGCGCCAGTTCGGCAAGCGGAGCGTGCTGCCATGAAACGCGAATTCGATGTGGTGGTGATCGGCGCCGGCCCCGCCGGCATGAGCGCGGCCATCGGCCTGCGGGCGCACGGGCTGTCGGTGCTGGTGGTGGATGAACAGCCCGCGCCGGGCGGCCAGATCTGGCGCGCGGTGGAAGCGGTGGCGGCCACGCCCACCGGACGGCTGCTGGGCGACGAGTACCGCGCCGGCGCCGGCCTGGCCGAGCGCTTCCGGACCTGTGGCGCGTTCTACGAACCCGAGACCCAGGTCTGGCAGATCGAACCCGATTGGCACGTCTACATGACCCGCCAGGGCCGCGCCGAAGTGGTGCGGGCCGACCGCGTGGTGCTGGCGCTGGGCGCGCAGGAACGGCCCGCGCCATTCCCCGGCTGGACGCTGCCCGGCGTGCTGACCGTGGGCGCCGCGCAGATTCTGCTGAAGACCTCGCGCCAGGTGCCGGCCGGCCCCGTGTGGGTGGCGGGCAGCGGCCCCTTGCCGCTGCTGTACATGGCGCAGTTGCTGCGCGCCGGCGGCCAGGTCGCCGGCTGGCTGGACACGTCGCCGCCGGGGGGCTGGCGCCGCGCGCTGCCGTGGCTGGGCGACGCGCTGTCGGCTTGGGGTGACGTGCGCAAGGGCCTGGCGTGGCTGCGCGAGATCCGCGCCGCCGGCGTCAAGCGCGTGCGCGGCGTGACGGCGTTGCGCGCGCTGGGCGACGGCCGGCTGCAAGAGATCGAATACGCCACGTCGGAGGGCGCCACGGTGCGCGCGCCGGCCAGCGTGCTGCTGTCGCACGAGGGCGTGGTGCCGTCGATCCACATGACCCGCGCGCTGGAATGCGCGCACAGCTGGAACACGCAGCAGGCCTGCCTGGCGCCGGACCTGGACGAATGGGGCCAGACCAGCCGGCCGGGTATTTATGTGGCCGGCGACGGGGCCGGCATCGGCGGTGCGCAGGCCGCTTGCGTGCGCGGTGAATTGACGGCGGTAGGCATCGCCTTGCAAGCCGGTCGCCTGACGCCGCAGGCCGCGGTCACTACCGCCGCCCCGCTGCGCGCCAAGCTGGCCGGCCTGCTGCGGCTGCGTCCGATGCTGGACGCGATGTACCCGCCGCGCGCCAGCATCTTCGCGCCGCCCGACGACACCATCGTCTGCCGGTGCGAGGAACTGACGGCGGGCGACATCCGCCGCGCTGCCGCCATCGGCCAGCCCGGGCCCAACCAGATCAAGTCCTACACCCGTGCCGGCATGGGCCCGTGCCAGGGGCGCCAGTGCGGCTACACCATCGCCCACATCGTGGCCGCAGAACAAAAGCGGCCGGTGGCCGAGGTGGGCTTCTACCGCATCCGCCCGCCGCTCAAGCCGTTGACGCTGGGCGAACTGGCATCGCTGGACATCGAGGAAGAAAAGGCATGAGCGCACGGCATTGCGATGTGATCGTGATCGGCGGCGGCCTGCACGGCCTGTCGGCGGCACTGCACGTAGCGCGCGAAGGCAAGCGCGTCACCGTGATCGAAAAGCACTGGGTCGGCCGCCACGCGTCCGGCGCCACCGCCGCCGGGGTGCGCACGCTGAACCGCGACCTGGGCGAACTGGACCTGTCGCTGGAAGCCATGGATATGTGGCACGCCATGGCGTCCCTGGTTGGTGACGACTGCGGCTTTCATGCCAATGGCCAGATCTGCGTGGCCGAGACGCCCGCGGCGCTGGCCAAGCTGGAAGCGCGCGTGGCTGGCCTGCGCGCCGCCGGCTACAGCCATGAGGAAATCATCGGCCCGGACGAGCTGCGGCGCCTGTTGCCGGAACTGAGTCCGCATTGCCTGGGCGCGTCGATCGCGCGGCGCGACGGCGCGGCGGACCCGCACCGGGCGTTGCGTGCCTTCCGGCGCAGCGCCGAGCAGGCGGGCGTGACCATCATCGAACACTGCGGCGTCAACGGGCTGGAACAGAAAGGCCAGGACTGGCAGGTGCAGACCGACGCCGGCGTCTACACCGCGCCCTGCGTGATCAACGCGGCGGGCGCCTGGTCGGCGCGCATCGCCGCGATGGCTGGCGACCAGATCCCGCTGTCGGCCAAGTCGTCGATGATGATGGTCAGCGAACGGCTGCGGCCCTTCATCAAGCCGGTGGTGGCCATCATGGGCCGTTCGTTGTCGTTCAAGCAGTCCGACCAGGGCACCCTGGTCATCGGCGGCGGCCTGCAGGGCATCCCCGACCTGGAGCGCGAGACGTCCACCGCCCGCATGCGGGTGCTGGCCAAGGGCGCGCACGCCGCCACCGACCTGTTTCCGGCGGTGGCCAACATCCGCATCGTGCGGGTCTGGGCCGGCCTGGAGGCCAAGACGGACGACATGCTGCCGGTGGTGGGCCCGTCGCCCAACGCGCCCGGCGTGCTGCATGCCTTTGGCTTTTCGGGCCATGGCTTCGAGCTGGTGCCGGTGGTGGGCGCCGCGCTGGCCGACCTGGCGCTGCGCGGCAAGACGGATCGCGCCATCGGCAATCTGCAGGCGGCCCGCTTGATGCAACCGCCCGCCAAGGAGCATTCATCATGATGCGCTACGCCATCAAGCGGCTGCTTTTGGCCATCCCGACGCTGCTTGCGATGCTGACCGCGGTCTTCATCCTGGTGCGGCTGGTGCCGGGCGACCCGGCCGCCGTCATGCTGGGCGACCAGGCCAGCGCCGAGGCCTTGGCCGCGCTGCGCCTGAAGCTGGGCCTGGACCTGCCCACCTACGTGCAGTACGGCCGCTTCCTGGGCGACATGTTGACGGGCAACTTCGGCGTGTCCATGTCCAGCGGCCGCACGGTGCTGCAAGAGGTGGGGCTGGTGCTGCCCTGGACCTTGCAGCTGACCGCCGCCGCCATCCTGATCGGCGTGGTCTTCGGCCTGCCGCTGGGCATCTGGGCCGCGCTGCGCCGCAACGCCTGGCCCGACTACCTGGGCCGCTTGCTGTCCCTGACCGGGCTGTCGTTTCCCGCTTTCGTATCGGCCATCCTGATGCTGCTGGTGTTTGCCATTCAACTGCGCTGGTTTCCGGTGATCGGCAGCGCGGCGCCTGGCGACTGGGGCGCGCAGTTGCGCGGCCTGGTGCTGCCCGCCTTCAACCTGGGCCTGATCATGATGGCCTACGTGATGCGTGTGACGCGTTCGTCGATGCTGGGCGTGATGGGCGAAGACTACGTGCGCACCGCCCGCGCCAAGGGCGTACGGCCGGCGCGCCTGATCGTGCGCCACGGCCTGCGCAACGCGCTGATTCCCATCGTCACCGTGGTTGGCCTCTACTTCGGCACGCTGATCGGCAACTCGGTGCTGACCGAAATCGTCTTTAACCGCCCCGGCCTGGGCAAGCTGATCCTGGGCGCCCTGAACAGCCGCGACTACACGCTGCTGCAGGGGCTGATGGTGGTGTTCGCGTCCTGCGTGATTGTCGTCAACCTCCTGACCGACCTGGTGTACGGGCTGGTCGATCCCCGGGTGAAATACCAATGAGCGCCGTCGCCGCCGTACCTTCCGCCCGCCCCAACGCCTTGTGGCAGGCCTTGTCCCGCAACCGCCTGTCGTGGGTCGGTATCGGCCTCTTGCTCATCATCGTGCTGGCCGCCGTGCTGGCGCCTTGGCTCGCGCCGCACGACCCGTTGCAGCAGAACATCGCCTACCGGCTGGAGCCGCCCTCGGCCGAGTTCTGGCTGGGTACCGACAGCTACGGCCGCGACGTGCTGTCGCGCCTGATCTACGGCGCCCGCGTGTCGCTGCTGGTGGGGTTTGTCGCCATCCTGATCGCCATGTGCATCGGCTCGGCCCTGGGTATCCTGGCCGGCTACGTCGGCGGGCTGGTGGACCAGTTGATCATGGGCCTGGTCGACGTGCTGCTGTCTTTTCCCACGCTGCTGCTGGGCCTGATGGTGGCCGCGATGCTGGGCGCCAGCCTGGAAAACCTGATCATCGCCATCGCCATCACCGAGATCGCGCCCTTCGTGCGGGTGGCGCGGGCGCCCACCATCGCGCTCAAGCAGCGCGACTTCGTCGAAGCGGGCAGGGCGCTGGGCTACGGGCCGCTGCGGTTGATGGGCGTGCACATCCTGCCCAACATGGTGTCCGACGTGGTGGTGCTGGGGTCGCTGTGGATGGCGTCCGCCATTCGCACCGAGGCCTCGCTCAGCTTCATCGGCCTGGGCGTGCCGCCGCCCGCAGCCACCTGGGGCAGCATGATCCGCGAAGGCTTCGAGAACATCCTGGACGCCTGGTGGCTGACCGTGTTCCCCAGCGTCGCCATCCTGTTGACCGTGCTGGCGCTCAATCTGTTGGGCGACGCCCTGCGCGACGCCATTGATCCCAAGCTGCGTTCGGAGCGCTCATGACTGCACAAGCCCCCGTATTGGAACTGCGCGCGCTGCGCACGGAATTCCGCGCCGGCGGCGCCTGGCATGCGGCCGTGCGCGACGTGTCGTTGCAAGTGGGCCGCAACGAAACGCTGGCGGTGGTCGGTGAATCCGGCAGCGGCAAGAGCGTGACCGCGCTGTCGGTGCTGCGCCTGTTGCCCGAGTCTGGCGCGCGCCACGGCGGCGGCCAGGTGCTGCTGGACGGCCAGGACCTGACGGCCCTGTCCGAAAAGCAGATGAGCCGGCTGCGCGGCGAGGCCATCGCCATGATCTTCCAGGAGCCGATGACGTCCTTGAACCCCACCATGACGGTGGGCGACCAGATCGCCGAGGCCATCCGCCTGCACCGCAAACTGTCCTGGAAAGAGGCCCGCCGGCTGGCGCTGGAGGTGCTGGAAGAGGTCAAGATCCCCGCTGCCGCGCGGCGCTTTGACGACTATCCGCACCAGTTCTCCGGCGGCATGCGCCAGCGCGTCATGATCGCGATGGCGCTGGCCTGCAAGCCGCGCGTGCTGCTGGCTGACGAGCCCACCACCGCGCTGGACGTCACCATCCAGGCGCAGATCCTGAACCTGCTGTCCGAACTGAAGGCCGCGCACGGCATGGCCGTGCTGTTCATCACCCACAACCTGGGCGTGGTGGCGCAGATCGCCGATCGCGTGGCGGTCATGTATGCCGGCGAGGTGGTCGAGACGGCCGACGTGCAGACGCTGTTCGCGCGGCCCACCCATCCCTATACCGAGGCGCTCTTGCGCGCCATGCCGCGCGTGGATGTCGACAGCCAGGTGCTGGAATCCATTCCCGGCGGCGTGCCGGCCATCACGGCGATGCCGCCTGGCTGCGCTTTTGCGCCGCGCTGCCGGCTGAAAGAGGCGCGCTGCGAGGCCCGCCGACCGGACCTGGCCCGCATCGGCCCGGGTCACCAGGTGCGCTGCGTGGTGCGCGCCGAACCGTACGAGGACAAGGCATGAGCGAGCTGTTGCAGGTGCGCAATCTGGTCAAGCGTTTCGACAGCGGCGGCGGCTGGCTGGGCGGCCCCCGCCAGACGGTCAGGGCGGTCAATGACGTGTCTTTCAGCGTCGCGCGCGGCCAGTCGCTGGGGCTGGTGGGCGAGTCCGGCTGCGGCAAGTCCACCGTGGCGCGCACGCTGCTGCGCCTGATCGAACCCGACGAAGGCAGCATCGTGTTCGACGGCCATGACCTGCGCCAGGCGGGGGCAGCCGAACTGCGGGCCTTGCGCCAGCGCATTCAGATCGTGTTCCAGGACCCGTACGCGTCGCTCAACCCGCGTCGCACGGTGCGCCAGGCGCTGGCCGAGCCTTTGCATGTCCACCGCCGCGGCAACGCCGCGCAGATTCACGCCAAGGTCGAACAGACCATCCAGGAAGTCGGGCTGCCGCTGTCCGCGCTGGACCGCTACCCGCACGAATTCTCTGGCGGCCAGCGCCAGCGCATCGGCATCGCCCGCGCGCTGGTGCTGGACCCGGAGCTGATCGTGGCCGACGAGCCCGTGTCGGCGCTGGACGTCTCGGTGCAGGCGCAGATATTACAGCTGCTCGAACGCCTCAAGCGCGACCGTGGCCTGTCCTTCGTGTTCGTCTCGCACGACCTGGGCGTGGTACGGCATTTTTGCGACACGGTCTGTGTCATGTACCTGGGCCGCATCATCGAGCGCGGGCCCACCGCGCAGGTGTTGGACCGGCCGCTGCATCCCTACAGCCGGGTGCTGCGCGACTCGTCGCCCGTGCCCGATCCGCAGGCGCGCATTCGCTTGGCCAAGATCGAGGGCGAGATTCCCGCGCCCACCCATCTGCCGCCCGGCTGCGCGTTCCATCCGCGTTGCACGCGGGTCCAAGAAGACTGCAAGCAGCGGGTGCCGGCGCTGGACCCGGGCAGCGTGCGCGCGGCTGCCTGTTTCCATCCGTTGGAGTAAGGCAACGCGGGCGGTCAAACTCACTGGCGCGTGATCTCGTCGATCATCCGCAGGGTCTTGCCGTCCGGAATCTGAAGGACATAGGCTTCATTGGGGAACTGCTCGTTCATCCAGTCACCTGCCAAGGTGCCCAGGCGATCCAGCACGGCGTCGGAAGCGCCCGCAAGCTGTCCCTCCAACGTCGCGGCGTGCGTGTCGGCGCTGGCAGGGAAGTAGTTGCGTTGGCCGTTGCCCCATTCAAAGGGGCTGGCCGTCAGGCCATCCGGAAACAGCGCCTGCCCTGATACCTGCCGGCTGAAGTAGGGGATGTCGTGCTGCTGATAGGCCTCGTACATGGCGCGCTGAAGCTCACCCCGCTTGGCGGCGTCCTGACTGCAGAGCGAAATGTCAGCGAGTTTGTCGTCCAGCGATTGGGTGGGGGTGGTCCCGTTGTACAGGTTGTCGACGGCCTGTTGGGTACTGACGCGGAATGACTCATAGCGCAGGTCACCCAGCACGGTGCGTTGGTCCCCCGTGCTGATGGGGTGATAGCGCAGGTGGAAATCCTGGATCGATGCGTGAAACTGGGGCAGGCCTTCGGCATTCCGCACGGCCTTCAGGCCTGCGGCCACGCCCTGGCCGAACGGCTGGCGATAGCGCGAATAGATATTGTCGTCTTCGCCGTCGGCCGTGCGTCGGTTGTCCAGATAGTGCGTGCCCGTCTGGTCCACCGTGCGCAGGATGACCAGGCTTTCGATCACTTCGTTGCTGGTGTCGGCCGGCTGGAATTTGCCATCGGCGACCGTGCAGGGGCTGCATAGTGGATTGTTGTCGGTCGCTCTTTTGAATGTGTCGTTCAGGATCATGCTTTGCATGAGCAGGTCGTAGTCGGCCCGTGCAGTCTGCTGATCGGAAGGCACGCCCAGCGAATCGGGTGCGCCGGGCTGGCGCTGCAGCAATTGCGACACATAGCCCACGGCTTGGGGCGACAGCGCGAATTCCAGGTCCGTGAAATAGAAACGCCCGCCGCTGACCATGATGTTCTCGTGGTGCAGATCGCTGGCCCCGGCCAACATCAGCGCGCCGATGGCTCGGCCCAGGTCGCCGAACACCTGCGGCGCGTTGTTCGCGTCGATCACATGGTCCTGCGCCTCGGTATGGGGCAGGAACTGCACGTAGCCGTAGTCCGCGCCGTCGTGCTCGCGTGGTAGAAAGCGGTAGGTCATGGCGCCCGCGCCGGCCATGTCCAGCAGGCTTTTGCGAGGGCCGTTGCCATCGGACGCCAGTTCCGCGCCGGAAAGCGCCTCGTCGATGCGGACGTCGCGCGGCTTGTACACCACGTGTCGGTCGCCGCCGAAGCTCAGGATGGCGACGCGATTACCTTGTTTGTGGGGGTCGCTGTCGGTCAATCTGATGCCCTGCAACTGGCCCGGTGCGTTGTCGTTAAAAAAGCGCATACCGATGTTGGCGTTGTCTCGCGTCACCCGGTCCAGCAACGTAGTCATGCAGGTCACGAAACCATTGACTTCGCGCTGCAGGTGCACATCCAGGGCCGGCACGTCCTGCCGCAGGCGGGGCAACCCGCCTATGCTGTCCAGCGTGGCGATCACCTCGCCCACGGGCTTGCCGTTCAGCCCTTTGACGGTGCTGGCGGGCAGCATCGACTGGGCAAACAGCGCGCGCACGATGTATTCCTCGATCCGGGGCGCCAGTTGCGACGCCAGCCGGCCCGCCAGTTCCAGCCGGGCCGTGCCGTCGGCCCGCAAGACACCAGGCAGCACCTGGCGCATGGCATCCCGCAGTGTCGGCACGATCAGCACGCTGTGGGCGCCGTCCGGCAGTTTGCATTCGGCCAACACATAGTTCAGCGCGGCATCGATGTCCGAGGCCGTGGCGCCGGGTTGCGACGCCACCTGCAATGCGGCCATGCGTGCGGTCTCCCAGCCTTCGGCCTGCTGGATGAGCGTGGCGACGCGGCCGGCGGTCAAGGGTTGTATCGGTTCGTTGGCCAGCACGGCATCGGCCGCTTGCGGACTGAGACCCTGGCTCAAGGCATTGTGGAAGGCCTGCAGCACTTCCTGGTGCTGCTCAAACAGAGGACCTTCCAACCAATGGTCGCCAAACTCGATGACCTGCTCGCGCAACCAGGCCAGGCCGCTGCTCTCAGGCCGTGTCGTCAACGCCGGCGCCTGCGGATTCCGCTTGTCGATGTCAATCCTGTCGGTTGCCGCGTTGTGGGTGGCGATGTTCCTGAATTGGCTGATGTCAAAGCCCATGTTCCGCTCCTCAGGCTTGCATCCAGGTATCGGGTGCGCGCGCGGTATCGGCGGCGCCCTCGGCCGGGGCCTGTAGCGAAGCCTGCCAGCGCAGCGCGTTCTGGGCGAACGCCGCGATGCCGTCCGCCAGGTCCGGCACGGCGGGTTCGGCCAGCGGCCGGCGTGCGCTGAGGATGGCCGTGTCGCCCTGGCGCGTCAGGCCCAGCGTGTAGGGCGAGGCGCCCGCGCCGTTGGCCTGCAGCATGCGCGCATGCTGCGCCGCCCGTTTTTCGGCGGGCACCTGGCCCAGCGGCGCGAAGATCAGCAGATCGCGGCCCAGCGGGTCCACCGCCAGATTCACCGCCAACCGGCCGTCAATGACCAGTGTGCACGTGCCGTCCTGCGCCACGGGCAGGGACTCGCGGCCCAAGGCTTGGGCCAGCTCCGCCAGCAGTTCCTGAAAACGTACTTGGGGGTTCATGCGCCTCTCCTGGTGGAATGCGCCGGCCGGTACGGCCGGGGATGCCAGGACAGTGAGTAACACCCCGCCGCGGATGGTTCCATGCGCCCGGGCAGGGCGTAAGGCTCAGCCCGGTATCGGCCGGTCGCTGCTGCCGCGCACCACCAGCGACGGCGCCAGCCGTACGCTGTCCGGCTTGCCGCCGGCGAGCTTTTGCAGCAGCAATTCCAGGCCGAGCCGGCCCATCTGGTGCATGGGCGAATGGATGGTGGTCAGGCCGATGGGCAGGGCGCCCGCCAGCGGCGTGTCGTTGTAGCCCACCACGGCCACGTCGCGGCCGGCCTCCAGGCCGTGCTCGCGCGCCGCGCCCATCACGCCCACCGCCAGGAAGTCGTTGACCGCGAAGATGGCGGTGGGGCGGTCGGGGCCGGCCAGCAGGCGCGCGCCGACGTGGCGGCCCGCATCGGTATCGAACGGGCTTTCGATGCGCCAGTGGGCCGGCACGTTCACCCCTTGCCGCGCGCAGGCCGCGAAAAAACCCGCCGAGCGGTCGCGGCCGGTGCTGGCGAACGGTTCGCCCACCATCACGGCGATGCGGCGGTGGCCCATGGCCAGCAGGTGTTCGGCGGCCAGCCGGCCGCCTTCGAGGTCGTCGCAGGTCACCGCGCAATGGTCGTCGGCGTGGCGGCTGACCAGTACGAACGGCACGTCGCGCTGCGCCAGTTCGGCCAAGAGAGGATTGGTGGCCACGCCGTCCTGGCTGTGGGCATCGCCCAGGATCAGGCCGTCCACGCGTCGGGCCAGCGCCATTTCGATCAGTTTGCGCTGCTTGTCGGGCACGTCCTGGGTGTTGGACACAAAGGTCAGGTAGCCGTGTTCGGCCGCGGCCTCGTCCACGCCTTCGTAGATGGTGGCCAGCACCATGTCCGACAGGCGCGGGACCAGCACGCCGATGGTGCGGCTGCGGCGCGTCTTCAGGCTGGCCGCATGCGGATTGGTTTGGTACTGCAGTTCGGCGGCCAGCGCCCGGATGCGTTTGACCGTGTCGGGCGCGGCGGCGGCACGCGCGTCGTCCTCGGAACCGTTGAGGACGCGGGACACGGTCGAAACATTCAAACCGAGCTGCCGCGCCAGGCTTTGCAGCGTGACAGGGCGCGATTTATTCATGGGGCTGGAGGATACACGCTCGAATACCTCTGTTGGGCTTTCCACCGCAACCTAGGGTTTACACGGTGTCGATTTTTGGATTCCTACCCCTTAGTATTCCGCAACCCAAACGTTTGGGTAAAACGACTGGATCGATTCGCAATGACAACTGAAACCCAGAATTCCCGGTTCCGATACCGGATCTTCACCATGGTCGTGCTGCTGGCGCTGATCAATTACATCGACCGCGGCGCCATGTCCTACGCGGCCGCCCACATCACCGGCGAATACGGCCTGGATCGTGGCGACTGGGGGTCGGTGCTCGGTTACTTCGGCTACGGCTACATGGTCGGCGCGCTGTTCGGCGGCATGCTGGCCGACCACTTCGGCCCGCGCAAAGTCTGGATCGTGGCCGGCGTGACCTGGTCCATCTTCGAAATCGCCACGGCCTGGGCGGGGGATTTCGGCCTGGCCTTCCTGGGCGGCTCGGCGTTGGCCGGCTTTGCCACCATCCGCATCCTGTTCGGCGCGGCCGAAGGCCCGGCCTATTCCATCATCAACAAGACCATCGCCAACTGGGCCACCACCCGCGAGCGCGGCTTCGTGGTGGGCTTCGGCCTGCTCAGCACGCCGCTGGGCGCCTTGCTGACGGCGCCGGTGGCCGTGGGCCTGCTCAGCCTGACCGGCAGCTGGCGCGCCATGTTCTACATCCTGGGCGCCGGCGGCCTGATCGTGCTGGTGTTCTTCATGCGCATCTTCACCGACCGCCCGGAAACCAACCCGCGCGTGTCTGCGGCCGAGCTGCAGGAAATCCAGTCGTCGCGTGCCCAGGCCGCGGCCGGGCAGGGCGCCGATGCCCCGGCGCTGCCGTGGTGGAGCTTCTTTCGCAGCAAGACCCTGGTGCTGAACACCCTGGGCTACTTCTCGTTCATGTACGTGAACTTCCTGCTGCTGACCTGGACGCCCAAGTACCTGCAGGACAACTTCGGCTACAGCCTGTCGTCGCTCTGGTACATGGGCATGATCCCCTGGACCGGCGCCTGCGTCACCGTGCTGCTGGGCGGCCGCATTTCCGACCTGCTGTTCAAGCGCACCGGCAGCCTGAAGATCGCCCGCAGCTGGTTTGCCGCCGGTTGCCTGTTGGCCACCACGCTGTGCTTTCTGCTGGTGTCGCAGGCGCAGTCGGTGGTTGCCGTGATCGCGCTGATGACGCTGGCCAACGCGCTGAACGCGCTGCCCAATTCGGTCTACTGGGCGGTCGTCATCGACACCGCGCCCGCCAACCGCGTCGGCACCTTCAGCGGCCTGATGCACTTTTTCGCCAACATCGCGTCCATCCTGGCGCCGACCCTGACCGGCTACCTGACCGCGCGACACGGCTACTCGGTGATGTTCGTGGCCGCCTCGGTCGCCACGGCGGTCGGCATGGTTGCCATGTTGCAGGTGCGCCCGGGCGTTGGCCCGCGCATGCCGGCCACCCCGCGCCAAGGAGCCGCACGATGAACACCCCACAGCATCCCCCGACCCTGGCCGTCGAGCCCGGCTTCTTTGCTGGCCGCACGCTGGCGGAGCTGCAAGATGGCATGCGCCAGGGCACGCTGAGCGCCGAGGCGCTGGTGCGCCATTCGGCCGCTGCCATTGACCGCCTGAACCCGCTGCTCAACGCTTTTGTG
Source organism: Achromobacter xylosoxidans (assembly GCA_040396375.1). Classification (GTDB taxonomy): domain Bacteria; phylum Pseudomonadota; class Gammaproteobacteria; order Burkholderiales; family Burkholderiaceae_B; genus Achromobacter; species Achromobacter xylosoxidans_D. The sequence continues at coordinate 31,939 of JBEBOQ010000003.1, read as the reverse complement.
CATGTCGACATCGACGCTGCCCTGGCCGCGGCGCGGGCACTGGATGCCCAGCGTGCACAGGGCCGGGTGCGCGGTCCGCTGCACGGCATACCCGTTGCCATCAAGGACAACGTCGATACCGCCGACATGCCCACCACCATGGGCGCCGCGCACTTCCTGGGCCATCGGCCCGCCGCTGACGCCGAGTGCGTGGCGCTGCTGCGCGCGGCCGGCGCCATCGTCATCGGCAAGACGCTGACCCACGAATTCGCCTACGGCCCGACTGGCGACCGAAGCGTGCAGGGCGCGGCGCGCAACCCGTGGCGCACTACCCAGATCACCGGCGGTTCCAGCGCTGGCAGCGCGGCGGCCGTCGCGTCGGGCATGGTGCCGGTGGCGCTGGGCACCGACACCGGCGGCTCGGTGCGCGTGCCGTCGGCGCTGTGCGGCCTGGTGGGCTTCAAGCCGACGCACGGCCGCGTGTCGGCGCAAGGCTTGTTCCCGCTGGCGCCCAGCATTGAAGACGCGGGCGTGTTGGCGCAAAACGTAGCGGATGCCCAGGTCTTCATGCAGGCGCTGTCCGGCGGCGGTATTGGCGAGTCCGCCGCTGCGGGCTCGGCCGCGCCGCGGATGATGTGGGTGCCCAACGCGCCCTTCGCCATTGACGACCCGGCTGTCACGGCGTGCGTGCGGGCAGCCGCGGTGCGCTTTCAGGGGGCGCAAGACGATGCCGGCCTGCTGGACGGCGCCGAGGTCACGCGTCATGCGCGCGCGCTGCAAGGCGCGTTGGGCGCCATCCAGCGCTCGGAAGCCTACGAAGTCCACGCCGAACGCGTCGAGGACCAGCCCGAGAAGTTCGACCCCGAAGTGCTGGAACGCCTGCGCGCCTCGCGTCCGGTGCAGGGGTGGGAATACGTGCGCGCCGTCAACACCCGCACGCGATTGCGCGCCGTGTTCGCCCAGATCTTCGAGCGGGTTGACGTGCTGGCCTTGCCGGCGGTGGCGATCACCGCCCCGGCGCTGCAGCAGCGCAGCGTGGCGGGTCCGGGCAGCGCCGGGGTGCGCGAAACCCTGCTGGGCCTGACCAATCCCTGGAACCTGCTGGGCCTCCCGGCGATTGCCTTGCCGGCCGGCTTTGTGAACGGCATGCCGGTGGGCTTGCAGTTGGTGGCGGCCGAGGGCGCCGATGAGCGCCTGTTGGCGCTGGCGGCGCGGCACTGGCAGCGCGGCGGGGGCTGAGGGCTGAGGGCCACGCGCATCAGCCGCGCGCCGGGCGCATGGGCCGTCCGGCAATGCGTCGCGCGGCTTGCGCCCCAACGGCCAGGGCCTGTGCAAGGCTCCTGGCCGTGTCCGCAGGCCCTAGCTGTTGTCGCCCACCACCGGCCCCACCGACGTGTCGAGCTTGATCACGTTGCGTTTGCCGCTCAGGTTGAACGTGTCGCTCTTGCCGCCTGGCGCCGGATCGCGGATCCAGAGCTGCGCGGCCAGGCCGTTCTTGTTATAGCTGCCGAACCAGTCCACCACCCGGCCCACGTAGCAGCGCGGGCCGGCATACACGGCCATGTCGCCGACGATCTCGTAGCTGTAGTGGCCGGGTCCGAAGCTGTAATAGTCGCCGCTGTCGTCCTTGGACACGCCGGCGGGCATTGGGCACAGGGGTTCCTCGCCCCCATAGGCCTCGCGCGCCTGGCTGGTATCGATACCGGTCAGCGCACGCGTCAACGCCGCGTGCAGCGTATCGTCCAGTGTCCTGATCGTGCCATCTTCCTTCTTCTGTTGCCTCGGTACCGACAGCCCATAGCGATAGCGCACCTTCAACGTGGGCACGTCGCCGATGCTGCGCAGCGGCCGCAGCAGGTACACCCGGTCTTCGCCGTAGGCGCCTATGCGGTAGGCGGCATAGACCCGGTCGCGCAGCCGAATCCAGTTGCCGTCCTGGTTGCCGCCGCGGCCATTGATGGAATACAACGATGATCCTGCTTCGCTGCCTGCTCCATTGCCCGCCGCGTCGGCCGGCACGAAGCGCGATCCCTCGCGGCGCCAGGCGCTGACCTCCGAAAACAGCCCGGTGCCGCCGATATAGGCATCGATCGCCAGATCGCGGCGGCCATCGCCGTCCAGGTCCAGCAGCGTGTAGCCGACATTGCCGCCTTCGGCTTCGATGTCCAGGCCGGACGCCTGCAAGGCGCGCCATTCGTCGTCGGTGACGCCATCCGGACGGGCCGCCGGAAAATGCGCCGTATCGTCGCTGTCTTTATCGCGCACATTGGAAAAGGACGTGACGCCGGTCCTGACCGACAACGCCTCCAGCGCTGTCTCCAGCGCGAATTCCGGGTTTTTCTCGCGCGCCGCGTCCACCGCCTGGCGCAGGTCTTCCAGCGCCAGCCGATCCGTCTCGTCGGGGGGATAGGCCTGCGCACGGCTCAGTTGCCCCTGCAGTTCGGCCACGCGCGCTTCGTAGCGCTGCCGCAGGCAGGCGGCATCCGTGCGGCATAGGTCGCGCTGCTTGAGCCAGGCGCGCTGGGTCTGCCGCAACGCATCGGCCTGCTGCGTCCGTGCCGCGCGCAGCTTGCCGTAGATGGTGCCGAGCTCGGCGTCCAGCGCGTACAGGCCCGGGTCGGCGCAGATGGCCTTTTCAGTCGGTGTCCTGGCCTGGCCGCAATCCATGCCGGCCGCCGCGGGGGCCGTAAAAAAGGCAAGTGCCATAGGCAGGGTGGCAAACAGCCAATGCGGGCGGATAGACATCAAAGCGAAGACTCCTGTTTGCAAGCGCAAGGGATGGCACGCGTGGGCCTGGCAAAAAAAAGGCTTGGGCCACGCTTGAGGGTCAGGTAATAAGCCCAGCGCGCATCGTAGTGGGAACAAGGATTAGGGTAAATACCAGCTTTTGCCTTTGCTTACCGTTACACTGTGGGACTAGCGCAATCGACGTGAGCGGATCATTGCGCACCTGTCCCGATCCGCCTTTTTCTCCCTGCCGCCGCGATGATTGATGATCTGCTTCAACTGGGCAAGCTGGTCAGCCTGGGCCTGGCGCTGATGCTGCCGCTGGCCAATCCGCTGACCTCGATGACCCTGCTGCTGTCCCTGGGCCAGCACATTCCGTACAAAGAGCGCGAAAACCAGATCCGGCAGGCCGCCTGCTATGTGGTGGGGATCATGCTGGTCACCTACTACGCCGGCGCCTGGATCATGGCCACGTTCGGCATTTCCATTCCCGGCCTGCGTATCGCCGGCGGCCTGATCGTCGTCAGCATCGGCTTCAGCATGCTGTTCCCGTCGTCCACGGCCACCGATGAACGCGAGGCCGACGTGGCCGCCGACGTCGCGGTGCACCGCCAGGTGCCCAACATCGCCTTCGTGCCGCTGGCGCTGCCCGGCACGGCGGGCCCGGGCACCATCGCCATGATCATCAGCGCCGCATCCACCGTCGGCGGCGAGACCGCCTCGCACTATCCCGCCTGGACCATCGCCGTGACGCCGATCATAGTGTTCGTCCTGTTGGGCCTGTTGTTCTGGATCTGCCTGCGTTCGGCCGGGCGCATCGTCGCCCTGATCGGCAACACCGGCGTGGAAGCCATTTCGCGCGTCATGGGCTTCTTGCTGGTGTGCATGGGGGTGCAGTTCGTCATCAACGGCGTCCTGGAAATCGTGAGCCAACATGGCGCCGTCTCCTGACCCTGCGCGGGCGGGCCTGGCCTGGCGCTGCCTGCGCGTGCTGGGCAGGATCGCGCTCAGCCTGCTGATGGTGTTTTCCATCGCCTGGGCTTGCCTGGCGCTGTGGTACCAGGGGCCCGCCGCCCTGTGGGGCAAGATCGTCTTGATGCTGGCTTGGGCCGCGCTGGGCGGTTATGCGTTGCTGCGCCTGTGGCACGGCGTGGGCCGCCTGCGGCGCCGGCCCGCGTTGTGGGCCTATCTGGTGGCGCTGGTTCTGCTGGCGGCCTGGTGGCATGGCATCGCCCCGTCCAACGACCGGGTCTGGGCTGACGACGTCGCCAAGACGCTGCGCGGCAGCGTCGCCGGCAATGTCGTCACGCTGGAAAACGTGCGCGACTTCAAATGGCGCTCGGACACCGACTACACGCCGCGCTGGGAAACCCGCGTCTACGACCTGGATGCCTTGCAGTCGGTGGACATGGTGCTGTCCTATTGGGCAGGCCCGGCCATCGCCCACACGCTGGTGTCGTTTGGTTTTGCCGACGGCCGCCATCTGGTGTTCTCGGTCGAAATCCGCAAAGAACGCGGCGAGCAGTTCTCGGAACTGGGCGGCTTCTTCAAGCAGTTCGAATTGAGCGTGGTGGCCGCTGACGAACGCGATGTGCTGTATGTGCGCGCCGGACCGCGCGCGGAAAACGTTTATATCTACCCGGTCAAGATGCCGGTCGAGGATATGCGCGCGCTGTTCCTGTCGTATGTGCGCACCGCCAACGAACTGGCCGATACGCCGCGCTTCTATCACACCGTCACCGCCAACTGCACCACGCTGGTCTATCGCATGGTGCGGGCCATCGTGCCCGGGCTGCCGATGGATTACCGCATCCTGTTGTCAGGTTATCTGCCCGAATACCTGTACGACCAAGGCGGGCTGGACACCAGCCTGCCGCTGCAGACCCTGCGCGAGCGCGGCTTCGTCGGCATCCCGCCGATCCTGGGCGAAGACTCGATGGGGTTCTCGCGCTCGATCCGGCGCCATCTGCGCGCCGGACAAGCAGAGGGGGCGCCATGATCTCCGTTCGCGCCATCCTGATCTTGATACTGGTCGTGGCCGCGCTCCTGGCGGTACGCGCGCCGGGCGTGTGGCTGTACGACGTCATCGCCTATCGCTTGCGGGGCAGGCAGCCTGCTTCACCGCAGCCCGAAGCCCGCGTGCCCGGCCAACCTGCCGCCGCCGCACGGGCGGAGCAGGTCCGTCAACCAGGGTAGGGCCGGCAGAAAGGGGGCGGCCCATCGGAGGGGCGCGCCTCTAGCCCGGATAGTGCCGGGCCAGGCCTTGGCCTGCCAGGGAAATCAACGGCGGCAACACAAACGCCCACAGGCCGATGCCCGCGTGCAGCAGCGCGGCGGCGCCGCAGCCCACTGCAAACGCCAGCACCGCCCGGCTCATGCGTCCCATGCGCCGCTTGCCGGCCTCGTCGCATTCGCCGCGCACGGCGTCCGCCAGGTCCAACATGATCTGCGTGGTGGTGCCCGTCATCAGCGTCGACGGCGGCGCCGCGCCCAGGTGCACGCGATGCACGGCGTTCTGGATCGACATCGCCAGCACCAGCGTCATGCCGGTGGCGAACAGCCCCCAGCTATCACCCACCGGAAACGGCCCCAGCGCCAAGCCCAGCACCGCCGCCACGCACAGCAGCACCGTCTTGATCGTCAACAGCCACATGAACGCAGGCCGGCCCGCGTCGCGCCGCCACTGGCCATACAGCCGCGCCAGGAACACCCCCAGGCAGAACACCGGCAGCGCCGCCAGCTTGGTCCACGCGCCCGATGCGCCATTGCCCAGCACATAGCCAATGGTGACGAAGTTGCCAGTCACGTGCGCCGAAAACAGCCCGTGCAGCGCAATGAACCCCAAGGTATCGACATAGCCGCCGTTCAGGCTCAGCAGCAGGGGCAGGCGTTCGTCGGTGGGCGCGGCGGGAGCGGGCATGGGCTATGGGTCCGGTGGCTAGGGGCGAATGAGCGCGTTGCGTATCGGTTTTAGCGTAGTTCAAGCGGGCCGCATAGGCCGGTGCGCCGCCTGAGATAAGATAGCCGCCCGGACGCAAAGCAAGTCATTGATCATGCCTATTTTCCCGGCTGCTGCCGACCTTCGCCTGAATTCGCCCCTGGCGTCTGAACGCTTGTGCCGCGTGTTCTACACCATGGCGATTGCCGTGGCCCTGTCGCTATTCGCCTTCGCCGCCCCGGCCCGCGCCGAAGCCATCCTGGTGGTCGACCTGCTCGACATGGCGCGCGACGGCGACCAGGCCGCCGCGTTGCTGGGCGTCATTGCCATCGACCGCAGCGAAGAACAATTCGCCGAAAGTCCCATTCAGTCCGGCGCCTGCACCGGTCCCGTGCCGCAGGACATCAACGCCGACGGCCCGTGCTACGCCGTGGAACTGCGCGACAGCCACCAGCAGATATCCAACTTGCGTTCCGACGTGGTCGCCCATCTGGGCAACACCGACTACCTGCTGCTGCGCTGGCGCACCGCGCCGGTGGGCAACACCCCGGTCGAACCCGGCGGCCGCTTCTTTCAGGCCAAGGTTGGCTACAACGGCTTCTACAACGGCAACCAGGATGAATTCTTCGACCTCAGCCGGCTGCCGGGCGAACTGGACCCGAATCGTCCCTACGCCTTCCTGCAGCAGTACTACGACGACCGCCTGAACCAGATCTACCGTCATACGCTGGCTGCGCCTGCCATCCGCGCGGATGACGCCGAAGCCTTGCGCCAGGCGCAACGCGAATGGCTCAAGAAAACGCAAAGCATCTGTGGCGCGCAGGAAATGGCCGAAGCCGAAACCCACGCCCGATGTGTAGCCGAACGCAGTGCGCAGCGGGTTTGGGAAATCAAGGCGCGCCGGCTTGAATTGGGCGTGGCCAAGGATTTGAGATAGTCCGATTTATTTGAAGGAAGCCGGTTGAAAATCGTTTTGATGCGGCATGGACGGCCCGACGTCGACAGACGTCTTTGGCTCAATGCCGCGCAGTTCGGCGATTGGGTCAATGCATACGATGTGGCGGGCATCGATACCGCGTATCCGCCTGCGCAAGCTGCCATCGATCAAGCAGCCCAGTGCGCCGTCACCGTGTGCAGCCCTCTCTCGCGCTCCCGGGAATCCGCGATACTGCTGGGCGCCAAGCGCATCGTCGCCGCGGACAGCCTGTTTCGCGAGATGGAGATGCCGCACGCCGCATGGCGCTTTCCCCGGCTTGCGCTATCGCTGTGGCTGTTTTTTTTCAGGCTGGCGTGGCTGCTTGGGTATTCGGGCGGTGTTGAATCTTTCAAATTGGCCAAAGGCAGGGCCCTTGCCTGCGCGGAACGCTTGGCGACGATGGCGGCGGCAGACGAAAGCGTGCTGTTTGTCGGGCATGGCTCGCTCAACTGGTTCATCGCCAGGCATCTCAAGAAAATGGGCTGGCGGTCGTTGGACGCCTCGCCCCGCCGGTATTGGGCATTCGCGATCTTTGAGCGCTGATCCGACGGGGGGAGGGCGGCGCCGAATTTTCGATTGCTGTTTCGCCGCGTTTCCAACGGCCACCAGGCGCTACCCCATTCCCGCGGCCATTGGTAGACTGCGCGCATGGGTGTGGCGCCGACTGTGCCGCCATGTCCTTGCACGGAGAGCAATCATGAGCACTTGGGAATTGGCCAGTACCGTTGCCGCCTTGGCCGCGGCCGCAGGCGGCGTGCTGATGCATTACCCCGGGGCGGTTTTCTACGATGTCGTCGCGACGCGTATCAGGCACCTGCCATCCGCGACGCCGGGCGCTGCCTCGCAATTGCCGCCAGCCAGGTTGCATAACGTGGCGCAGTAATGGGTTTCCCGGCAGCGGGATCGCGCCTCGGAGCATCCCCATAGTGCGATTCTCGCTAGCGGAATCCCGACCCGCGATTTCCTGATCCGCAAAACAAAAAAGCCCTGGACGCAAGTCCAAGGCTTTTCTGTCTGGAATGTGGTGGAGCGGAGGAGGATCGAACTCCCGACCTTCGCATTGCGAACGCGACGCTCTCCCAGCTGAGCTACCGCCCCAATCAAGCAAGAGCAAAACTATACAGGATTATTTGCGGGCCGCGCAAGCAGGCGGCTCGTGAAATTTTCCTCAGTCAAATGCCAGCGTCGCCACCACCGGTGCGTGGTCGGACGGCTGCTCGTTGCGGCGCGGTTCCTTGTCGATGACGCAGGCGGTGCAGCGCTTGACCAGCGGCGGCGACAGCAGGATGTGGTCGATGCGCAGGCCGGCATTGCGGCGGAACGCGAACTGCCGGTAATCCCACCACGAAAACGACTTCTCGGGCTGCTCGAACAGGCGGAACGAGTCGGCCAGGCCCAGATCGATCAGGTCGCGCAGCGCCTGGCGCTCGGGCTCGGAGACCAACACCTGGCCTTCCCATTTCTCGGGATTGTGCACGTCCTCGTCGGCCGGGGCGACGTTGTAGTCGCCCAGCACCGCCAGGCGCGGGTACTGCTTGATCTCGTCGGCCAGCCAGGCGCGCATGGCGGCAAACCATTCGAGCTTGTAGGCGTACTTGTCCGAGCCGACCGATTGGCCATTGGGGCAATAGGCGCAGACCACGCGCACGTCGCCGTCCGCGCTGGGGAAGGTCAGGGCCAGCACGCGCTGCTGCGGGTCTTCGTAGGTGGGCAGGTTGCGCACCATGGACGTGCCCGGCACGCGCGACACGATGGCAACGCCGTTGTAGGTCTTCTGGCCGGCCCAGACCGCGTGGTAGCCGGCCTCCTTGAAGGCGGCCTCGGGGAACTTGTCGTCGGTCAGCTTCAGTTCCTGGATGCAGAGCACGTCGACGGGATTGGCGGCCAGCCAGTCCAGCACCTGGGGCAGGCGCACGTTGAGGGAGTTGACGTTCCAAGTGGCTAATTTCATCGATGGGGTAGACCGTTCATCTGCGCGGCGCGGGCGCCGCTGGCAAGCGGGAATGCGGGGGCGGGGTATGCCGCTGTCGGTGCATGGGCCGCGGATGCTGAATGATACCGCGCCAACGCGTGCCGATTCCGTCTCGCGCGCGCCCGTTCTGTCCGGTGGCCAGCCCGCCAGACGGAACGGGCGCCGTCTTGCGCCATGGAACTCTTTCGCGTGCCAAGTCACTCACGATGGGATAGAGCGGGCGCCAAGCCGCCGTCGCGGGGGTACGCAGCCACATCTGGAGGTAGGGCATGGATATCGAAACCTTAATGCAGCAGTTTCAGGACGCCACGGAATCGCCGTTCGAGTTTGCGCCGGGCGGGCAGGTGACGTTGGAGTTTGCCGACGGCGTCGACGTGGCGCTGCAGCACGACATTGAACTGGATCTGCTGTACGTCCACCGCAAGATCGGCGAAATGCCGAAGGACCCAGCCACGCGGTACCTGATGCTGGAACGCCTGTTCCTGGCCAACGGCTTCGACCCCGCAACGCGGGCCGGCGCTATTGCGTACGACGCCGAGGCCACGCAAGTCATCCTGGTCGGCAAGCTGCCGGTGCGCTGGGCGACTCCCGAGTCGCTGGGCGAATTGATCTCGAACGTCTTGCGTGACGCTGCCGATATCGCTCCCACGCTCACGTCCATCCGCGTGTTGGCGGCCAGCGCGGCAAATCCGTCGGCGCGCAACGAGGGGGTGGGCGGCAGTCAAGCGGGGGTGACTTATGCTTAGCGGCCTGCGTCAAGCGATCTTGGGGGGCGTGAACCATGTCGCCAAGACCTCGGCGGAAGCCGTAGGCAGCAAGGCGACACAGTTGTTCAAGCCGGGCCCCGCGACGTCTCAACTCATCAAGCGCGATTATCACGTGGTGGCCACGCCTACCGTCAGGAACGACGCCGGCAAAGTGACCCAGACCGGACACATCAACCTTCGCTTCACGCCGCAAGAGCAGGAGCAGCATGGCCTGCCCCCATCCATGGGCCACGTCATGGGCCGCAGCACGCCTGAGATGCCCCGGACGCAGCACGAGGTCTCGGGCCAGCTCCCCAACGGCGAGCCGTTCACCGTTACCAGCCACTCCGGCCCGGCCCAGATATCCGGCCTGGACAAGCCATTGCCTTTGTCCAAGTCGTCGCACATCGACATGGGTGAACTCGATGAGCCCACCGCCAAGCTATTCAAGGCGCTCAGCGAACGGCCGATTTTCGTGAGTTACGAGACGTCGGGCAAGGAAGGGAAGAACTGCGTCGCGGCCACGGCGCATATTCTGAAGCAGGCCGGAATCCACGTGGAGCCCCATCCGCACCAGACGCCGGACGGCTATCTCGCCGACTTGTCCGACACGCTGGTCAAGAAGATCATGGGGCCGACGAACGGCGCGGTGTAGTTACCCCTTTACCAACCCGCCGTCCACGATCAGGTTCTGCCCCGTCACCGCGCGCGACCACGGGCTGGCGAAGAACAGCACCGCGTCGGCGAACTGTTCCGGCGTGGTCACTTCGCACAGCGGCGTGCCGGCGGCGATCAGGTCGAACACCTCGTCGGGCGTGGCGGCCGAGGCGTCGGTGGTGCGCAGCAGGCCGCCGGACACCATGTTGACGGTGATGCCGTCGGCGCCCAGTTCGTGCGACAGCGTGCGCGTGAAGGCCAGCAGGGCAGCCTTGGCGGCGGTGTAGTCGTGGTACGGCACCACCGGATTCTGGACCAGGTTGGTGCCGACGTTGATGATGCGGCCGCCGCCGGCCGCGCGCATCGACGGCAGCGCGGCCTGGGTGGTGTTGAGGGCGGCGCGCACGCTGCCTTCGAACTGCGCGTTCATGCGGGCCCAGTCGAGCGTGTCGGCATGCGGGCGGGCGTCGCCGTCGAAGCGGAAGGCGGGCAGGGCGTTGTTGACTACCGTGCCGACCGGCAGGCCGAAGTGCTCGCTGGCGCGCGCCACCATGGCGGCCACCGCGTCGGCGTCGCGCACGTCGGCCCGCACGGCCAGGGCGCGGTCCGGGGCGGTGGCCGCCAGTTCGCGCGCCGCGGCTTCGCTGTTCAGGTAGTTGACGACGACCCGCGCGCCTTCGCGCAGGAAGGCACGCGCGATGGCCGCGCCCAGGCCGCGGCTGGCGCCGGTGACGATGACGAGTTGCTGGTCCAGGGGGAGGGCGGTGCTGGGCATGGCGGTGATCAGGCAGGAAAACGGGCGATGAATCGGATGGACAGGGTGAAGCGGAAAGGGCCAGCGCCGGGCGGCTATCCCGGCGCGACGTCGCAAGAAGGGTGGTTCACTGTTCCGAGCCGCTGTTGAGCATGCGGCTGCGGGCCTTCTCGATGTGGGCGCGCATGATGTTGCGGGCGCCCTCGGCGTCCTGTTCGCGGATCAGCCGATAGATCTGGCGGTGCTCGTCGATGGCGGCGCGGGTGCGCTTCCAGGGTTCGCTGTGGACCAGGTGGCGCATCACGTTGACCGCGTGGCTGACGTCATATTCCAGCGATTTCAGCACCTGCACAAAGCGCTGGTTGCCCGTGGCGGCGGCGATGGCGCGGTGAAAGCCGTAGTCGTGATGGTGGGCGATGGCGCCGGCGGCGTCGGCGGTTTCGTAGCCGGTCAGCATGCGGTCCATCTCGTGCAGGTCTTCGTCGGTGCGGCGCAGCGCGGCCAGGTAGGCGCATTCGGGTTCGATCACCCGGCGCAGTTCCAGCCCTTCCAGGATGTGGCCCACGCGTCGGGCGGGGTCCACGGCAGGCATGCCGCCCATCAGGTCGGGCTTGGCGCGTACATAGCTGCCGGACCCGCGTATCGACTCGACCAGTTGGTCTTCGCGCAGCCGGTCCAGCGCCTGCCGCACGATGGGGCGCGACACCTCGAACAGCGCGGCCAGTTCCAGCTCGGTGGGCAGCTTGGCGCCGGGCGCGATCTTGCCGGTGGCGATGGCGTAGAACAGGCTTTCGTAGACGCGCTCGGCGAAACGCTCGGCGCGCACATAACCCAGCCCGGAAGCCACTTCCGCCAGCACATCCAGTTCGGGCCGCGGCCGGCTGGCCGCGATCAGCAGCTTGTCCAGCTGCGGGTCACGCACATTGCTCATCGCTTGGCTCCCCCGGTCGGACCGGTAGGTTTGTTATTCATCATGACAAATCGGGTGGACGGCAGGGGTATCGCGCAAACGCCAACCACCTAGGGATTTCCCCAGGGTGGCCCAAATTATCCTGAAGCTTGGGACGAAAGGTGTCAATTCAATTGACAAGTTGGGGAGGGCTCCCGTAACTTGATCCGAACCCCACACACCCTGCGCACCAGACGCTCGGGTGGCGTTTTCCGGACATCGCCGGACCCGCCAGGAGACTCGGCATCCGCGCTCGTTCCGCAACCGGCCGCACGGCCCACACTTTACTCCGCACATCGTGACTCAGAAGAACTTTATCGCCAACCAATGGGTGGCCGCCGCCACCGGTGAAACCATTCCCGTCCTGAACCCGTCCGATGGCAAGCCGTTCGACGCCATCGCGCGTTCGGGCGAGGCGGACGTGGACCGCGCGGTGCAGGCCGCACGCCAGGCCTTCGAGGGCGAGTGGGGCCAGATGGCGCCCGCCGCGCGCAGCCGCCTGCTGATGCGCATCGCCTTCGCGCTGCTGGAGCGCCAGGAAGAACTGGCGCAGCTGGAGTCGGCCGACGCCGGCAAGCCGATCAAGCAGGCGCGGGCCGATGCGGCCGCCGTGGCCCGCTATTTCGAGTTCTACGCCGGCGCGGTGGACAAGCTGCACGGCGAGACCATTCCCTACACCCCGGGCTTCACCGTGCTGACCGTGCGCGAAGCGCATGGCGTGACCGGCCACATCGTGCCCTGGAACTACCCGCTGCAGATCTTCGGCCGCAGCGTCGGCGCGGCGCTGGCCGCGGGCAACGCCTGCGTGGTCAAGCCGGCCGAGGACGCCTGCCTGTCGCTGCTCAAGCTGGCCGAGATCGCCGCCGAGGTGGGCCTGCCCGCCGGCGCGCTGAACATCTGCACGGGCTATGGCCACGAGGCCGGCGCGGCGCTGTCGGCGCATCCCGGCATCGACCACATCTCGTTCACCGGCTCGCCGCAGACCGGCAAGATGGTGGCGCACGCCGCCGCCGAGAACCACGTGCCGGTGACGCTGGAGCTGGGCGGCAAGTCGCCGCAGATCGTGTTCGACGACGCCGACCTGGACGCCGCCATGCCGGTGCTGCTGGCCGCCATCATCCAGAACGCGGGCCAGACCTGCTCCGCCGGCAGCCGCGTGCTGATCCAGCGCGGCGTGTACGAAACCGTGCTCAAGCGCCTGTCGGACGCGTTCTCGGCCACCGTCACCGGTCCGGCCGCCGCCGACCTGGACGTGGGTCCGCTGATCAACGCGCGCCAGCAGGACCGCGTGCGCGGCTTCCTGGCCGAAGCAGAGTCCGAAGGCATGAAGGTCGCGGCCCGCGGCAAGCTCAAGGAAGGCACGCCCGAGGCCGGCTTCTACCAGCCGCCCGTGCTGTTCCGCGACGTGCCGCCCAACAGCCGCCTGGCGCAGGAAGAAGTGTTCGGCCCGGTGCTGGCCGCCATGGTGTTCGACACCGAGGAAGAAGCGCTGGAAATCGCCAACGGCACGCTCTACGGCCTGGTGGCCGGCGTCTGGACCCGCGACGGCGGCCGCCAGCTGCGCCTGGCGCGCAAGCTGCGCGCCGGCCAGGTGTTCGTCAACAACTACGGCGCCGGCGGCGGCGTGGAACTGCCCTTCGGCGGTTCGCGCCAGTCGGGCTACGGCCGCGAAAAGGGCTTCGAGGCGCTGTACGGCTTCACCACCCTGAAGACCATCGCCATCCGCCACTGATCCGGCGGCGGCCGGGCGTGCCGCCCCGGCAGGGGCGGGCGCCCGGTGGCAAAATATCGGTTACCTTTGATGTTTTGCCAGGGGCGCCACGCCCCGTATCCAGGATCAGCATGTTCACCGGTATTGTCCAAGGCACCGCGAAGATCGCGAACATCGCGGACCGCGAAGGCCTGCGCACGTTTACGCTGGCGTTTCCCGACGGCTTCTGCAAGGACCTGGCGATCGGCGCCAGCGTCTCGACCGACGGCGTCTGCCTGACGGTCACCGAAATCCTCGACGCCAACCAGGCCACCTTCGATGTCATGCTGCAAAGCCTGGCCATCACCACGCTGGGCAGCTACCAGGAAGGCGACCGCGCCAACGTCGAGCGCGCCGCCAGGGACGGCGCCGAGATCGGCGGCCATCCGCTGTCCGGCCACGTCGATTTCACCTCGGAAGTGGTGATGGTGAAGTCGTCGGACACCAATCGCCTGATGCGCTTCAGCATCCCCGAGGCCTTCCGCAAGTACGTGTTCGCCAAGGGCTACATCGCCATCAACGGCGCCAGCCTGACCGTGTCCGAGGTGAACCGCGCCGAGGGCTGGTTCGAAGTCTGGCTGATCCCCGAGACCCGCCGCATGACGGTGTTCGAGGACAAGCAGGTGGGCGACCACGTCAACATCGAGATCGAGCGCAGCACCCAGGTGGTGGTGGACACCGTGCGCGAGACCGTCCAGGAAAGCCTGGGCCGGTTGCAGCCCTTGCTGGAAGCCATCCTGAAAGAAAAAGGGCTGACGCTGGAAGACTTCGTCAGCCCGCAGGGCAAGCTCAAGTAAACCGCGCCGCTCGCGGTTGCCGGGCGGCGTTCATGCCGCCCGCCACGCGCATTGCTACTCGGTAAAGGCGCGCCCCAGCGGCTTGACGCGAATGCCCGGTTGCAGCCGGGTCCAGGGCAGGTCGGCGGGGTCGGCCTGCATCGGACCCGGCGCCTTGGCCACCAGCACCTCGTGCGCGATCGGCTGGAAGTCGGCGCGAAAGTGCACCGAGCTCTTCACGACCAGGATGGCCATTTCCTCGGGCTGCACCCCGCCCACGCGGAACAGGTTGCGGTCCAGCATCTGCGTCTTGGTGGCGCTGACCACCACGCGCACGCCGCCCAGCCGCAAGCCGGCCACCGCTTCCAGGTCCACATCCATGCCGTGCATCATCGGGCCGTCAAAGCGCAGCTTGCCGGGCGACAGCGTTTCGACGATGAATTCGCCTTCGAAGGGCGCATCGCCCGCCACGCCGGATTGACCGCCCAGCCGCAGCCGGACGGTGTTGCCCACGCCGGCGGCGGTGGCTTGGCGCACGGCTTCGGGGTCGTAGAACAGCCCCAGTGCCGCATTTTGCGCGTCGGCGTCCACCAGCGCACGCAGCATGCCGGTGGTGTTGGCGTCACCGCCCGCGCCGGGGTTGTCCTGGGTGTCGGCAATGACCACTGGGCGCGATGCGCCAGCCGCCAACGCCTGCGCCCGCTTGACGGCGTCGGCCGGCGCCAGGAAGTCGGGCGACCATTGCGGTTCCAGTTGCAGCACGCGCTGGTACAGCGCTTCGGTCACGCGTTCCACCGCGGCGGCGTCGGTGCCATAGGCCCAGACCACCGGCCCGCATTCGGGGAAATCGGCCGCTGGAAAGCCCGGTGCGAACGAAATGGACGCCACGCCGGGCGTTTGCTCCAGGCGCGCCAGTTCTTCGTACACGCCTTGCGACGGCTGCAGCAGCGTACACATGCCGTTGATGGGGATCAGGAAGGGCAGGCGGCGCTCGGCCCGCACCCATTGGTCGCCTGCCGCGATGCGCGCGGCGAGCAGGCGTGCGGCATGCTCGCCGGTGTCGGCCATGTCCACGTGCGGATAGGTGCGGAACGCGGCCAGGCCGTCGGCCTCTTGCAGCATCTGTGCGGTGACGTTGGCGTGCAAGTCCAGGCTGGCCACCACTGGCAGGCTCGGGCCAGCCACGGCGCGCACCCGCGCCAGCAGCTCGCCTTCGCCATCGTCCAGGTGCTCGGCCACCATGGCGCCATGCAGGTCCAGGTAGATGGCGTCGTAGCCGCCGGCGCGCGCGGCGTCGACGATCTCGCCGGCGATGCGTTCATAGGCGTCGAGGGTGACATGGGCCGACGGGCTGGCGCCGGCCCAGATCACGGTGCTGACCGTGTGGCCGTCGGCCAGCGCGGCGTTGATGAAACCGCCCGCGGGAATGTTGACCTCGCGCAGCGCCAGCACGTCTTGCCCGCGCACCATGGCGGGAAAGCCCTCGCCGCGCACAAAGTTCTCGTAGCCGGCCTTGGACGGCGCGAAGGTGTTGGTCTCGTGCTGGAATCCAGCCACCAGGATATGCATATCGTTTCCTTAGTTCGGACGTCAGGCGCGCGCGGGCGCGGATTGGGCAGGGCGATTCACCAGCAGCAGCAGCGCGCCGGCCACCAGCAAGGCGGAGATCACGTACAGGCCGCCGGTCAGGCTGCCGGTGGCTTCTTTGGACCAGCCGATGATGGACGGGCTGAGAAAGCCACCCAGCAGGCCGATGCTGTTGATCAGCGCGATGCCGCCGGCCGCGGCTTGCCCTTGCAGGTACTGCGACGGGATGGCCCAGAATACTGTGTATGCCGCCCACATGAACCCCGTGGCCAGCGTGATTGCCGTCAGGGATAGCGCGAATTGCGTTGGCGCCGCGCTGGCCACGCACAGCGCAATGCCGGCCAGCAACGCCGGCACCACGATGTGCCAGCGGCGCTCGCGGTGGCGATCGGAACTGCGTGCGAACCACAGCATGAAGACCGCCGCGGCCGTGTACGGGATCGCCGAGTACAGGCCGATCTGCATCGTGTCCTGTACCCCGGCGACCTTGAGCAGGGTGGGCAGCCAGAAGCTCACGGCGTAGATGCCGCAGATCAGGCAGAAATACATCAGTGCCAGGCCGTAGATGGCCGGGTCGCGCAGCACCTGGGCGAAGGCGTGCTTCTTGTGGGCGCTGCGGCTGTCCAGGTCGGCGGCCAGCAGCGCTTTTTCGTCCGCGCTCAGCCAGCGGGCCTCGGCGGGCTTGTCGTCCAGGTAGCGGAAGGCCATGACGCCCAGCAGCACGCAGGGCAGGCCCTCAAGCAGGAACATCCACTGCCAGCCGTCCAGCCCGTGCGTGCCGGAGAAGGCCGTCATGATCCAGGCGGAGACCGGGCCGCCGACCATGCCGCCGATGGGGCCGGCCAGCATCAACAGTGCCATCACGCCGGCCATGCGCGACTGCGAATACCAATAGGTCAGGTAGAAGATCACACCCGGTGCGAAGCCCGCTTCGAACACGCCCAGCATGAAGCGCAGGATGTAGAAGCTCCATTCGCCCTGCACGAACAGCATCGAGGCCGAGGTCAGGCCCCACAGCACCATGATGCGGCTGATGGTGCGACGCGCGCCGATGCGGGTCAGCAGCAGGTTGCTGGGCACCTCGAACATGACGTAACCCAGGAAGAAGATGCCGGCGCCCAGGCCGTACACGGCGTCCGAGATACCGACGTCCTGTTGCATCTGCAGCTTGGCAAAGCCGATGTTGATGCGGTCCAGGTAGGCAAAGAGATAACAGAGCAGCAAGAACGGCAGCAGGCGCCAGGTGATCTTGCGGTAGAGGGAAGGCAGGCGCGGATCGGCGCCTGGCGTGGCCTGATGGGGCATTTTTTTGTGTCTCCTCGCGCGGGTCTGGCGCCCGCAGCGGCTGATAGGGGGTGACGGGCCCAAGGGTGGCCCGCGCGGCGTCCATATTGGTAGAGGGCAGTGTTCGAAACAATGACCTGGGTGATAAATTATCGTTGCCCTAAAGGCAACGCTTGGGGCAACAATTCAGGGCAACACCACGGGTCAATATTGCTGGGCAACGTGACCACGCCAATCCATTACGACAAGTCCGGGGGGGACCATGCATGAAATCAGCCAGGGGCGACTGAAGTACTTCAACGAGGTCGTGGCATGCGGCTCGATACGGGGCGCAGCGGACAAGCTGGGCACGGCGCCGTCGGTCATCAGCCGCCAGATCCAGCTGCTGGAAAAGGAGCTGGGCGTGGCGCTGTTCGAACGCCGCGCACGTGGATTGACCCCCACCGAGGCCGCCGACATGCTGCTGGAGTACCACCGCGGCTGTCGCGCGCAGCAGGAACACCTGAACGCGCGGCTCCAGGAATTGCGCGGCATGCAGCGCGGCAATGTGCACTTGATGATCAGCGAGGGCTTCATCGACAGCCTGATGGAGCACGTGGTCGGGCCGTTTTGCATCGAGCATCCGCAGATCAACATCAGCGTCAATGTGGGCTCGGTGAACGAAGTGGTCGAAGCCGTGGCCACCGACGCCTCGCACATTGGCCTGGCCTATAACCCGCCGGTGGATCCGCGTTTGCGCTGCCGTATCAGCCGCAAGCATCCCGTCTGCCTGCTGGCGGCGCGGGGGCATGCCCTGGCCAAGCGCGGCGTGCCGTTGACCATTGCCGACATCCTGCCGTATCCGTTTGCGCTGATGTCCGCGCCCTATGGCCTGCGTCAGGCAGTAGACCTGCTGGAATTCACCGAACGCATCCATCTGACCCCCAGCCTGACCACCAATTCGCTGCGCGTGCTCAAGCAATACGCCCTGAGTGGGGCAGGGGTGACGCTGATGCCCAGCCTGGGGGTGCACCATGAATTGGCCAGTGGCGAATTGGTGGCGCTGCCCATTGCGCACCCGATCCTGAGTGCGCCGGAATGCCAGGTGCTGCTGCGCCTGGGGCGGCCGTTGTCGTCGGCGGCCAACGAAGTGGTGCGGCGTATCGAGCAGCGCCTGCCGGCGTTTGCGTCGCGCTAGCGGGCTGGGCTGCGTCAGTCTTGCTGGCACGGGCGGATCTGGTCCCAGATGTCGGCGGGAATCAGGTTGGCGAGCCATTCCTGGCGATGCCGCAGCACGTCGTCGGCATAGTTAGAACTCAAGGCTTGGCAGAAGTCGCTTTCAACCGCGCCGGCCAGGGCGCTTGTGATTTTGGTGCACCAACCGGGATCGTCGTACAGGGCCGTGTGCACGCCGATGACGACGGTGCGCAGGGCTTCGAGTTGCGCCTGGTTCTGCAGCAGGGCGACGTGCATGGCCTGGACGGTTTCGGCCAACGTCAGCAGCAAGTCGTGTTCTGTTTTCTTCATGCCTGTGATCCCCTTTTGTGCCCGCAGGCGGGAGCTGCCTGGGCGGTCATCGGGGAGCATGGGCGCCGTTTTCGGCGTGGGGAATCAGAACATTCTGAAAGTGGGCCGAACGTGGGTATTTAGTTACTTTCGGCCAGGGGGATAAATTTGTATATCAAGTGTTTATGCGCCTTTCCAGACATTTTATTGCTAAGCGTCAATAAATAAGCCATTTCTACTATGAAAAAGCCGTGCTGCGGGCATTTCAGGGCAGGCTAGGCTACAATGGTCGCACTTTCGGAGGTTCTATGTCGGTAATATCCGATATCAAAATACGCCCCCTGGAGCGCGGCGACCTGCACTTCGTGCACAAGATCAACAATAACGACGTCATCATGCGTTATTGGTTCGAAGAGCCCTACGAGGCCTACGACGAACTGGTTGCCCTCTATGACCGCCACTTGCACGACCAGAACGAGCGGCGCTTCATCATCGAGCACGACACCGGCCAGCCTGCGGGCTTGGTCGAACTGGTGGAAATCGACTACATCCACCGCCGCGCCGAATTCCAGATCATCATCGCGCCCAGCTACCAGGGCCGCGGCTACGCCAAGGCCGCCACCCGCATCGCGGTGGGCTACGCCTTCCGCGTGCTGAACCTGCACAAGGTCTACCTGGTGGTGGACAAGGACAACAGCGCCGCCGTGCACATCTACGAGCGCTGCGGCTTCCAGATCGAAGGGCTGCTCAAGGAAGAGTTCTTTTCCAACGGCGCCTACCGCGACGCCTACCGCATGGCGCTGCTGCAGCACGATCACCTGCGCGAAGTCGGGCCGGGCGCGCCGGACGCGCCGGTGCTGCGCGACTGGCCGCAGGAAGAGCAGACCGGCTGACGCGCGGCGCATTCGGCGTTGCATCCCCGCATGATCGAGGCGGCCGTGCCCGCCTTCCCGGGCAGCGCGCCTTGAACGATCGGACGCCGCGCCGATGTGGAAAAACGCCCCGGCAGGAGATTCCTGCCGGGGCGTTTCGCATCAGGGCGGCGCTTCAGTTCGCCGCCGGGGCGGCCCGCAGCAGCCGCAAGCCGTTGGCCACCACCAGCAGGCTGGCGCCGACGTCGGCGAACACCGCCATCCACAGCGTGGCGTTGCCGGTCATCGCCAGCGCCAGGAACACCACCTTGATGCCGAGCGCCAGCGCGATGTTCTGCACCAGCACGCGGTGGGTGGCGCGCGACAGGCGCAGGAAGGTGCCGATCTTGCGCAGGTCGTCGTCCATCAGCGCCACGTCGGCCGTTTCGATGGCGGTGCCGGTGCCGGCCGCGCCCATGGCGAAGCCGATATCGGCGCGGGCCAGGGCCGGGGCGTCGTTGATGCCGTCGCCGACCATGCCGACCTTGCCGGCGGGCGCCAGCTTGCTTTCGATGGCGGCCAGCTTGTCCTCCGGCAGCTGGTCGCCGCGCGCTTCGTCGATGCCGACCTGGCGCGCGATGGCTTGCGCCGTGGGCGTGTTGTCGCCCGTCAGCATCAGGGTGCGCACGCCCAGCGCGTGCAGGTCGGCGATGGCGGCCGCGCTGGTGGGCTTGACCGTGTCGGCCACCGCCGCCAGCGCCAGCACGCGCTGGCCATCGCTGAGCGCGATAGCGCTCTTGCCCTGCTGTTCCAGTTCGTCGAAGCGGGCTTCCAGCTTTTCGTCCGACACGCCCAGCTCGCGCATCAGGCGGCGGTTGCCCAACTGGAACAGCACGCCGTCCACCTTGCCGCTGACGCCGCGGCCGGGCAGGGCGGTGAAGTCGTCCACTTCCAGCAGGGCCTGGCCGGCGTCGCGCGCGGCGTTGGCCACGGCCAGCGACACCGGGTGGTCGGAGCGGGCCGCCAGGCTGGCGGCGACCTGCGCCGCGGGCTGGCGCGCCAGGTCGGAGACGTCCCAGTCCTGCAGGTCGGTCTGCACCGGCTTGCCGTGGGTCAGCGTGCCGGTCTTGTCCAGCGCCAGCCACTTCAGGTTGCGGCCTTCTTCCAGGTACACGCCGCCCTTGACCAGGATGCCGCGACGCGACGCCGCAGTCAGGCCGCTGACGATGCTGACCGGCGTGGAAATCACCAGGGCGCAGGGGCAGGCGATGATCAGCAGCGCCAGGGCGCGGTAGACAGCGTCGAACCAGGGCTGGCCCCAGAACAGCGGCGGCAGCACGGCCACCAGCAGCGCCACGCCGACCACGGCGGGCGTGTAGATGCGCGAGAAGCGGTCAATGAAACGCTGGGTCGGGGCGCGTGCGCCCTGGGCCTGTTCCACCGCGTGGATGATGCGCGCCAAGGTGGTGTTGCCCGCTGCCGCCGTGACGCGGTATTCGAACGAGCCGGCCGCGTTGACGGTGGCCGCGTACACGGGGTCGTTCTCGGCCTTTTCCACGGGCAGGCTTTCGCCGGTGATGGGCGATTGGTCGACCGCCGAGCGACCGCTGACAATGATGCCGTCGGCGGCGATACGCTCGCCGGGCCGCACGCGTACGACGTCGTCGATCTGCAATTGCGCCGCCGGCACCTCGCGCCAATTGCCGTCGGCCTGGCGCACGGTGGCGGTTTCAGGCGCCAGGTCCAAGAGGCCACGGATGGCGTTGCGGGCACGGTCCAGCGAGCGCGCTTCGATCAGTTCGGCGACGTTGAACAGGAACATCACCATGGCCGCTTCGGGCCATTGGCCGATCAGCACCGCGCCAGTGACGGCGATGCTCATCAGGGCGTTGATGTTCAGGTTGCCGTTGCGCACGGCGATCCAGCCCTTGCGGTAGGTGCTGACGCCGCAGGCCAGGATGGCGGCCAAGGCCAGCGCGGCGGTGGCGCCCCAATGCATGCCGGCGAAATGCGAGGCTTCGGACAATGCGGCCAGCACGCCCGCGCCGCCGATCGCCCACCAGTTCACGGGCGCCGCGGCCGGGGCCGGCGTGCGCGCGCTGTCGTCGGTCAGCGGTTCGGGGGTCATGCCCAGGGAATGGATGGCGGCGACGATGCGGTCCAGCGCGCCTTCGGCGTGCACCACCGTCAGGATGCGCTGCATCAGGTTGAAGTCCAGCGCGTGTACCTCGTCCAGGCCGTCCAGCTTCTTGCGGATCAGCGTTTCCTCGGTCGGGCAGTCCATCTGGCCGATGCGCAGGCGCGCCAGCAACTGGCCCGGGCCGGCCTGCAGCGCGGCCGCGCCGCCCGACATGCGGATGGCGCCGGCGTCGTGGCTGCAGCAGGCCGTGGCGGCGTGGCCATGCCCATGGTCGTGCGCGTGGCCGTGGCCGTGGTCGTGGTCTTGACCATGGTCGTGATCGTGGCGGTGGTCGTGACCTTGACCATGGTCGTGATCTTGGCCCTGGGCCTGGCCATGGTCGTGGCCGCAGCCCGGGCCGGCGCGCTTGGCGGCGGGCGCGTGTCCACCGCAGCAGGCGCCGGCGGTGGCGGAGTGTTCGGGGTGTCGGGTCGATGCTGAAGACATTCTCGTTGCCTTTTCGTAAGCCATTGACCGCATTGCACACCTTGGAGTTACTATAGGGTCAACCCCCTAAATCCATCGGATGCGTCCGGGAGGCACGATGCGTATCGGCGAATTGGCCACGGCGGCCGGCACCACGGTCGAAACCGTCAGGTATTACGAGAAGGAAGGGCTGCTGCCCGCCCCGGAACGGGGACTGAACAACTACCGCAGCTACGGCCAGCCCCACCTGGAGCGCCTGCGGCTGATCCGCAACTGCCGCGCGCTGGACATGACCCAGGACGAGATCCGCGCGATCCTGTCGCTGGCCGACAATCACCAGGCAGGATGCGGCCCCATCAATGAACTGTTCGACGAACACATTTCCCACGTGGACGAGCGCATCGCCGAGCTGACCCAGTTGAAGACGCAATTGACCGATCTGCGCCAGCGCTGCCTGTCGGCGCGGCCCGATGCGGAAGACTGCGGCATCCTGCACGGCCTGTCGGAAATGCAGGTCGAGGAACGCCAGGAGCGCCATACCCACCTGGGTTGAACGTCCTAGTCGCCATGCGCCGGGCAGGGGGATAGCCGTCCCCGGCGCGGCCATGGCGTAATATGAGAACCCTTCTCTTTCCCATTTGGGAAACCGCCAGAATTCCGTAACTTGTGCCTGACTCCATGACCCAGACCGCCACCGCCACGCCCCTGCACGCCATCACCTCGCGCCGTTCCGTCAAGTTCCTGCGGGCGCCGGCGCCCAAGCCCGACGAACTCGAACAGATCCTGCAGGCCGCCATGTCGGCCCCCGACCACGGCGCGCTGCGTCCGTGGCGTTTCGTGGTGATCCAGGGCGAGGCCATCGGCAAGCTGGCCGACGTGGCGCTGGAAGCCGTCAAGCGCAGCGGCGACCCGCGCATGACGCCGGAAAAGGAAAAGTCGGTGCGCGAGTGGATGGCCGGCGTGCCGCTGTTCGTCGCCGTGGCGCAGAAGATCGCCCACGACAACACCAAGATCCCCGAGGCCGAGCAACTGCTGGCCACCGGCTGCGCCACCATGAACATCCTGAACGCCGCCCACATGCTGGGCTACGGCGCGTTCTGGAGCACCGGCATCGGCACCTACGTCGAAGACGTGCAGCACGCGCTGGGCCTGGATTCGCTGGACTACCGCTTCCTGGGTTTCCTGGCCATCGGCACGCCGGCATGCGCCGTGCCGCCCGCCAAGCGCCCGGCGTACAGCGAGTTCGTCACGGAGTGGACCGGCCCGGTCTGACACGCCGCGCGTGTCCGCCATGATGTGAAAAACCCGGTTCGCAGCCGGGTTTTTTCATTCTCCATTCGGCCCATCGCAAGCCCCCGTGCCCTGTGCTAATCTGGCCCCCGGCCGTGCATGTTCATCCCTTTGCGCGCGCCGACGATGGCAATGTTCGAGGTCATCCCCTTGGACAGTGTCTTTGGCAAGAAGAAGACGCATGACACGATCAAGCGTGGAGACAATACATGAGCCAATATGGGCCGCTGAAGTTGCACGTCCCCGAGCCTACCGGGCGTCCGGGTTGCAAGACCGACTTTTCCTACCTGCGCCTGTCGCCGCCCGGCGAGGTGCCCAAACCCCCCATTGATGTCGCCGCGATCGACACCGGCAGCCTGGCCTACAGCCTGGTGCGGGTCATCGACGACGACGGCCGCGCCGTCGGCCCGTGGGCGCCGGAGATCAGCGACGAGCTGTTGCGCCGAGGCATGCGCACCATGCTCAAGACGCGCATCTTCGACGGCCGCATGCTGACCGCCCAGCGCAAGAAGAAGATCTCCTTCTACATGCAGAGCCTGGGCGAAGAGGCCATCGGCTCGGCCCATGCGCTGGCGCTGGAGCAGGGCGACATGTGTTTCCCGACCTACCGCCAGCAGAGCATCCTGCTGGCGCGCGACGTGTCGCTGGTGACCATGATGTGCCAGCTCATGTCCAACGAGCGCGACCCGCTCAAGGGGCGCCAGCTGCCGGTCATGTATTCCGACCGCGAGAACGGCTTCTTCACCATCTCGGGCAACCTGGCCACGCAGTTCATCCAGGCGGTGGGCTGGGGCATGGCCTCGGCCATCAAGGGCGACACGCGCATCGCGTCGGGCTGGATCGGCGACGGCGCCACCGCCGAGGCGGACTTCCACACCGCGCTGACCTTCGCGCACGTGTACCGCGCGCCGGTGATCCTGAACGTGGTCAACAACCAGTGGGCCATCTCGACCTTCCAGGCCATCGCCGGGGGCGAGGGCGCCACCTTCGCCGGCCGCGGCGTGGGCTGCGGCATCGCCTCGCTGCGGGTGGACGGCAACGATTTCCTGGCGGTCTACGCCGCCTCGCGCTGGGCCGCCGAGCGCGCGCGCAGCAACCTCGGCCCCACCCTGATCGAATGGGTGACCTACCGCGCGGGCCCGCACTCCACCTCCGACGACCCCTCCAAGTACCGCCCCGGCGACGACTGGAGCCACTTCCCGCTGGGCGACCCGATCGAGCGCTTCAAGAAGCACCTGATCCTGCGCGGCATCTGGTCGGACGCCGAGCACGACGCGGTGCGCGCCGAGCTCGACGCCGAGATCCAGGCGGCGCAGAAGGAAGCGGAAAGCTACGGCACCCTGGTGGACGGCCACGTCCCCAGCGCCGCCAGCATTTTTGAAGACGTCTACAAGGACATGCCGGAGCATTTGCGCCGGCAGCGTCAGCAGCTCGGAGTGTGAGTCATGGCTATCGATAACAACGCTGGTCCGGCCTCTGCGCCGATGACCATGATCCAGGCTTTGCGCTCAGCCATGGATGTGATGCTGGAGCGCGACAACAACGTAGTGGTGTTCGGCCAGGACGTGGGCTATTTCGGCGGCGTGTTCCGCTGCACCGAAGGCCTGCAGGCCAAGTTCGGCAGCTCGCGCGTGTTCGACACCCCCATTTCCGAAGGCGGCATCGTCGGCGTGGCGGTGGGCATGGGCGCCTACGGCCTGCGGCCGGTGTGCGAGATCCAGTTCGCCGACTATTTCTATCCGGCCTCCGACCAGATCGTGTCGGAAGCGGCGCGCCTGCGCTACCGCTCGGTGGGCGAATTCATCGCGCCCATGACCATCCGCATGCCCTGCGGCGGCGGCATCTACGGCGGCCAGACCCACAGCCAGAGCCCCGAGGCGATGTTCACCCAGGTCTGCGGGCTGCGCACGGTGATGCCGTCCAACCCCTACGACGCCAAGGGCCTGCTGATCGCGTCCATCGAGAACGACGATCCGGTCATCTTCCTGGAGCCTAAACGCCTGTACAACGGTCCGTTCGACGGCCACCACGACCGTCCCGTGACGCCGTGGACCGGACGCCCGGGCAGCGTGGTGCCGACCGGCTACTACACCGTGCCGCTGGACACCGCCGCCATCGTGCGGCCCGGCAACGCGCTGACGGTGCTGACCTACGGCACCACGGTGCACGTGTCGCTGACCGCGGCCGAGGAAACCGGCATCGACGCCGAAGTCATCGACCTGCGCAGCCTGTGGCCGCTGGACCTGGAAACCATCGTGAATTCCGTGAAAAAGACCGGCCGCTGCGTCGTGGTGCACGAAGCCACGCGTACCTGCGGCTATGGCGCGGAACTCATTGCGCTGGTGCAAGAGCACTGCTTCCATCACCTGGAGGCGCCCGTCGAGCGCGTGACCGGCTGGGATACTCCCTACCCGCACGCGCAGGAATGGGCGTACTTCCCCGGCCCGCGCCGGGTCGGCGAAGCGTTCCAACGCGCGATGGAGGTGTGAGATGGGGATTCATGTCATCAAGATGCCTGACATCGGCGAAGGCATTGCCGAGGTCGAACTCGTAGGCTGGCACGTCAAGGTTGGCGACACCGTCGCCGAAGACCAGCCGCTGGCCGACGTCATGACCGACAAGGCCACGGTCGAGATTCCGTCGCCGGTGGTGGGCCGCGTGGTCGCCCTGGGCGGCGATGTGGGCCAGGTGATGGCCGTGGGCGGCGAACTGATCCGCCTGGAAGTCGAAGGCGAGGGCAACCTCAAGGCCGACGCGACCGCGCCGCAAAAGCCGCAAGCGTCGGCGCCTGCCGCACCGCCGCCCGCCGCGCCGCCCGCCGCCAAGGCCGACAAGGCGGCAGCCGGCGGCATGGCGGGGCAGATTGCCGCGTCGCTGCAACCGGAGGCGCCTGCGCCGGCGACTGGCTCCGCGCCGCAGGGCCGCGCTGCCGCGACACGCCAGGCGCCTGTCGCTGCCCGCCAACCCGGCGAAAAGCCGCTTGCCTCGCCTGCCGTGCGCAAGCGCGCCTGGGACCTGGGCATCGAGCTGCGCTTTGTCCATGGCAGCGGTCCGGCCGGCCGCGTCATGCACGAAGACCTGGACGCCTATCTGCAAGGGCAGGGCACGGCTGCCGCGCGTAGCGGCCCGGCCTACGCCGAACGCAACGACGAGGAACTCGTGCCGGTCATCGGCCTGCGCAGGAAAATTGCGCAGAAAATGGCCGAGTCCAAGCGCCGCATTCCGCACTTCAGCTATGTGGAAGAAATCGACGTTACCGAACTGGAAGACCTGCGCGCGCAGCTGAACCAGAAGTACGGCGAGGCGCGCGGCAAGCTCACGCTGCTGCCGCTCTTGGCGCGTGCCATGGTGATCGCGCTGCGCGATTTTCCGCAGATCAATGCGCGCTATGACGACGAAGCGGGTCAGGTGACGCGTTACGGCGCCGTGCATATCGGCATCGCCACGCAAAGCGACGGCGGACTGATGGTGCCGGTGATGCGTCACGCGGAAACGCGCGACGTCTGGGCCATGGCGGCCGAGATCGCCCGCTTGGCGCAGGCGGTGCGTTCCGGCAGCGCCGGACGCGACGAGCTGTCCGGTTCGACCATCACCATCACCAGCTTGGGTCCGCTGGGCGGCATCGTCACCACGCCGGTCATCAACCATCCCGAGGTCGGCATCGTGGGCGTGAACCGCATCGTCGAGCGGCCCGCCATCCGCAATGGCGCCGTGGTCGCGCGCAAGCTGATGAACCTGTCGTCGTCGTTCGACCACCGCGTGGTGGACGGCATGGACGCGGCGCGCTTCATCCAGGCGGTGCGCGCGCTGCTGGAACAACCCGCGCTGCTTTTCGTGGAGTAAGCATGAGCCAGACTACCAAGACGACAACCCTGCTGGTGATCGGCGGCGGGCCCGGCGGCTACGTGGCCGCGATCCGCGCCGGGCAACTGGGCGTGCCCACCATCCTGGTCGAGGGCGACCGGCTGGGCGGCACCTGCCTGAACATCGGCTGCATTCCGTCCAAGGCGCTGATCCACGCGGCCGAGGAATTCGACAAGGCGCGCCATTACGCCGGCCAGTCGGCGCTAGGCATCTCGGTGTCGGCGCCCGCCATCGACATTGGCCGCACCGTGGCCTGGAAGGACGGCATCGTCGGCAAGCTGACCGGCGGCGTGGGCGCGCTGCTCAAGAAGAACGGCGTGCAGGTGGTGCAGGGCTGGGCCAGCCTGCTGGACGGCAAGACCGTCGAGGTCGAGAGCGCCGACGGCAGCCGCCAGCGCATCCAGTGCGAGCACCTGCTGCTGGCGGCCGGCTCCGAGCCGACGCCGCTGCCGTCGGTGCCGTTCGGCGGCATGGTGGTGTCCTCGACCGAGGCGCTGTCGCCGGCCGACATCCCGAAGAAGCTGGTGGTGGTGGGCGGCGGCTACATCGGCCTGGAGCTGGGCACGGTGTACCGCAAGCTGGGCGCCGAGGTGGCCGTGGTGGAGGCGCAGGACCGCATCCTGCCGACCTACGACGCCGAACTCACCAAGCCCGTGGGCGCCGCGCTGGCCAAGCTGGGCGTCGAACTGCACCTGGGCCACAAGGTGCTGGGGCTGAACGGCGCCGGCAACGCGGTGCGGGTGCAGGACGCCAGCGGTACGGAGACGCAACTGCCCGCCGACCGCGTGCTGATCGCCGTGGGCCGGCG
Source organism: Achromobacter xylosoxidans (assembly GCA_040396375.1). Taxonomy (GTDB): domain Bacteria; phylum Pseudomonadota; class Gammaproteobacteria; order Burkholderiales; family Burkholderiaceae_B; genus Achromobacter; species Achromobacter xylosoxidans_D. The sequence continues at coordinate 3,941 of JBEBOQ010000003.1, read as the reverse complement.
GCCGCGCACGCAGGGCTGGGGCCTGGAAAACCTGCAACTGGATCGCAAGGGCAACGCGCTGCGCATCGACGACCAATGCCGCACGTCCATGCGCGACGTCTGGGCCATCGGCGACATTGCCGGCGAACCCATGCTGGCGCATCGTGCCATGGCGCAGGGTGAAATGGTGGCTGAACTGGTGGCGGGCAAGCGCCGCCATTTCCAGCCGGCCTCGATCCCGGCGGTGTGCTTCACCGACCCCGAAGTCGTGGTGGCGGGCTTGTCGCCCGGCGAGGCCGAGGCCGCGGGGCTGGATTGCCTGGCGGCATCGTTCCCGTTCGCCGCCAACGGCCGCGCTATGACGCTGGAGTCCACCGACGGCTTCGTGCGCGTCGTGGCGCGCCGCGACAACCACCTGATCGTGGGGTGGCAGGCGGTGGGGCGTGGGGTGTCCGAGCTATCGACGGCTTTCGGCCAGTCGCTGGAAATGGGCGCCACGCTGGAAGACGTGGCGGGCACTATCCACGCGCATCCGACCTTGGGCGAAGCGGTGCAGGAAGCCGCGCTCAAGGCGCTGGGGCACGCGCTGCATATCTAGTGCGGTAACGCAGCCAACGCAGCCGGCCACGATGCGGGGACAGTCGTCCCCGTGCCGCGGCCGGATTTTTTTTGTGTTCTAGCGGCGGCCGTCGACGTAGGGCCGGGATTGCAGGATGACGATCTTGTCGCCCACCACGGCCCACTCGATGTCCTGGTCCACCCCATTGAGCCGCTGCTTGACCTGTCGCCCCACCGCGGCCAGCCGGGCCACCAGTTCATCATTGAGCACCTGGCGGGTATCGGTCAGCGCCACTTCGCGCACGCCGCCGCCGGCATCGGCCACCAGTTGCGTGTCTTCGGCGGACCGGGTCAGCACCTGCACCGCCTTGGACCAGCTGGAATACATCACCTGTTCGGCCTGGCGCTTGCCTTCGACCACCTTGATGCCCAGGCCGCGCTTGGCCGAGATATAGGTCACGTAGCGGCGGGTGGCGTCGAAGGGGTCGCGCGTGATCATCACCCCCGAGCTGTCGGACGGCGCCGCCAATTGCACCAGCACGGCCATCACCACCGCGTCCTGGCCGATGCCGGCCGCGCGCCGCGCCTCGTAGGCTTCGAAGTTGTAGACCGACGCCCACACCGCCAGCACCGCCTGCGTCAGTGCATCGGCCTGGACCACGTTGGGCACGGTGGTGTAGAGCCCCGCGCCGCTAAAGCCGGGCAGGTCTTCGGAATTGGACGAGCTGCGCACGAACACGCCGCGGCCCTGCAACTGCTTTTGCCAGCGCGCGCGCCAGGATTCAGCCAACGCGGGGTCGGGGCGGGCCTGCTGGATGTCCTGGCGCAGGGCGGCCAGCTCCTTGCGGCGCACCGTGGCATCGGCCGCGAAATCGGGGCGCTGCTCCAGCGCCGCCACGCGCTGGGCGATGCCCAACTGCTTCATGAACGCCGCGTACTGGGCGAACGGGATGCAGAAGCCGTCGGGCACGTTGGCGGCCGGGGGCAAGGCGGACTTCAGCGCGCCCAGGTTGGCGGCCTTGACGCCGCAATGACGGCTGTCGCGTACGGCCAGGGCGTCCAGCGGCTTGAGAGCCTGCACGGTCAGGTCGGGCTTGGGCAGCCACACCGCGGTTTTGGGCGGCGCGTCGGGCGGCGCGGCGGGCTTGGCGGTGGGATGCACCTGGTAATCGTTGCTGGTGACGGTCAGCGTCACCCACTGCCCGTCATACTGCCGCAGCGCTGTCGCGGCGTCGCGCACATAGGCGTTGGGCACGCCCCAGCCCTTGGCCAGCAGGTTCACGTGCGACAGCAACGTGGACGGCCGCTGCGTGATCATTCCGGCCACAGGCGGCAGCCAGATCGGCACCTCGTCCAGCACCACGATGTCGTCGCGCGCCAGATCGGGGGTGTTGTCCACCGAGGTCACGATGCGCAGCCGGCCCTGGGCCTGGCCGGGGTTCAGCGGCAGGAAGGGCTGCTCGCGCAGCAAGGCTTCCTGCGTCACGGACTTCACGCCCGCTTCCTTGGCGGTCTGCTCGTGCAAGGTGGAATTGGTCTTGAACTGGATCGGGGCGTAGAAGCTCTTGGCGACCGTGTCGTCCGCCAGCTTGAGCAGCTCGGGTGTCAGGCGGTCGCCTTCCCAGAATTCATAGGTGTAGCCGGGCAGGTCGTGCTGCCAACTGAGCGTGCCGAACAGCAGGCGCCGGTTCGGATCCTTGTATTGCGCCGTCAGCGCGGCCTTGTCCTTGCCGGGCAGCAGGCGGCGCTTGCGCGCAAAGGTTTCGTGCAGGCTGTAGCGCGGCGTGTCCAGGTAATAGATGCGGTTGCCGCGCTGGCGGTCGATGACGAACAGCACGTGCGGAATTTCCAGCGGCGTGTCGGCGTTGTAGACGCGGGCCAGTTGCTGGAATTGCGCCTGCGTCTGGATCTTGGCCAGGAACTCCGGGCCGCCCCGGCGCGCATCCTCGGCCTTGCGCGCCTCGATTTCATCGGGCCGCAGCGGGCGCGAATTCTCGTAGAGCGACGGCTTGCGCGCGGTCTGCGCCTGGGCAAGCGGCCCGGTGGCCAGGGCCAGCAGGCAGGCGCCGGCCAGTAGAGACAGGCGCAAACGGGGCAGGGCGAACGGCGTGGCAGCAGGCGAGCGCAAAGCGGGCATGGGACAGAATCAGGGCCGGAAAGCGAACATGATAGCGAACCTGGCGGGACTCGCGAGCGCCGTGCACGAGCGAGCGACGGTGGGTGCCCGTAGGGGAATTGGGTCTGATAACAGGCCGACAATGAGCCGGCACATGGAAATCAAGAAGCAGCTCGGCTTGAAATGAGCGGGTGGGTTCCGTGCCTTCAACTGCCTGTGGGCGATGACGAGCAGGAGGCGGCGATCAACGCTCAAGAGGCGCTTGAAGCTGCCCTGGAAATTTACCTTGATGCGCGCCGCCCTATCCCGATGCCGTCTCCACCGGCAAAAGGCCAGGCTTCTGTGACGCTACCGGCCTTGGTCACCAGCAAGGTCTTCTGGTCTAACGAAAGGATCCTCCAAGGTGTTCGCAAAGCAGAATTGGCTCGTCGCATGGGGGGTTCATATGCCGCAGGTTGATCGTTTGCTGAATGTGCGGCGCGCGTCGCGGATTGAGCAGGTCGAATCGGCACTGCAACAGCTCGGGCGTCGCCTGGATGTTTTGATCGCTTGAAAGGCGCATTTCCGGTTCTGAGGGTTCTGAGTATTTTTGTAGCTTCACTTCAATGAAAAATGGCCCCGGAATTCCGGAGCCATTTTTTCGTGCAGCAGAAGCTGGGGGCTTATTCGGCCGCCGTTTCCTGCAGGACGCGGCGGGCTTCTTCGGCGACGCGTTCGGGGGCGGTGCCGCCCACGTGCTTGCGAGCGGCGACCGAGCCTTCCAGGGTCAGGACATGGTGGACGTCGTCGCCGATCTGGGCGTGATAGGCCTTCAGTTCGGCCAGCGACAGGTCGGCCAGATCGCAGCCACGCTGTTCGCAGTCGCGCACGGCGTGGGCGACCACTTCGTGGGCGTCGCGGAAGGGCACGCCGCGCTTGACCAGGTAATCGGCCAGGTCGGTGGCGGTGGCGAAGCCTTGCAGGGCGGCGGCGCGCATGTTGTCGGCCTTGACCTTGATGCCGCCGGCCATGTCCGCGAAGATCGTCAGCGTGTCGCGCACGGTGTCGACGGTGTCGAACAGGCCTTCCTTGTCTTCCTGGTTGTCCTTGTTGTAGGCCAGGGGCTGGCCTTTCATCAGGGTGAGCAGGGCGACCAGATTGCCGTTGACGCGGCCGGTCTTGCCGCGGGCCAGCTCGGGCACGTCGGGGTTTTTCTTCTGCGGCATGATGGAGCTGCCGGTGCAGAAGCGGTCTGCCAGATCGATGAAGCCCACGCGCGGGCTCATCCAGAGCACCAGCTCTTCGGACA
>JBEBOQ010000002.1:0-200376 GCA_040396375.1 Achromobacter xylosoxidans | reverse complement strand
GCCTGGTAGGTCAGCTCCATCACGCCGATGGCCATCGCCACGCTGGTGTTCTTGAACAGCAGCAAGGCGCGGCCCACCAGCGGAGGGATCGAAATCCGCACCGCTTGCGGCACGATCACGAAACGCATGCATTGCAGATAGCTGGCGCCCAGCGCCCGGGCCGCCTCGAACTGCGTGCCGGGAATGGCGCGCAGCCCGCTGCGGATGTCCTCGGCGATATAGGCGGCCGACCCCAGCGCCAGCGCGATCGCCGCCAGCGACATCTCGGCGTTGTGCTGGTACAGCCACATCCGGAAACCTTCCGGCAGCAGCTCGGGCATGCCGAAATACCAGAACAGCACCTGCACCAGCAGCGGCACGTTGCGGTGGTATTCCACATAGGCGTCGACCAGCCAGCGGCACGGCGCCAGGTTGGTGGCCCGCACCACGACAAGCGTCACCGCAATCGTGAAGGCCATCACCCAGGACACCAGGAACAGCTGCAGCGTCACCACCATGCCGCTCGCCAGCAGCTGGTATTGGGAAGCGTCAAGTAGGCTCATGAAACGAAACCGCCGCTTAACCTGCGATGGGGCCGATCTTGAACCCGCGCTCCAGCTTGTACGGCGTCTGCGCACCAAACCACTTGTCGAACAGCTGCGCAGCCACGCCCGAGCTTTCGGCCTCGTCCAGCGCCTGGTTCACCAGTTGCAGAAAGGCGGGTTCCGTCTTGCGCACGCCCAGGCCCCAGGGCTCGTCGAACACCGACTTGGCAATCACGCTGACCGGCGCCGTGGGCGGGCTTTGCAGCACCAGGCGCGCCAGCACCAATTCCGACGCGAACTGCGCGTCCACCTTCTTTTGCTGCAACGCCAGGTACGTCGCCGAGCTGTCGCCATAACCAATGACCTGCGACTTATCCAGGATGCGCTTGATCTCGCGTTCCGAACTGGACCCCTTGGTCGCACCGATGCGGCGGCCATTCAGCGATTCAATCGTGTCCAGGCCCGAGTCCTTGCGCACCAGCAGCTTTTGCGGGCTGACGTAATAGGCGTGGCTGAAGGCGATCTGCTGCGCGCGATCCGGCGAATAACCCAGATTGGCCGCGAGGATATCGACCCGGCCTTCGTTCAGCTCAGGCACGCGGGCCGCCACCGACAACAGCTTGTAGTTGACCTTCACGCCCAGCTTGTCGGCCACCAGCTTGCACACGTCGACGTCGTAGCCCACCAACTGGCGCGACGCGCCGTCCTGAAAGCTGAACGGCTGCGACGTGCCCAGCGTGCCGCAGATCAATTCCCCGCGGGCCTTGATGTCCGCCACCTGATCGGCCTGGGCAGCGGCGCCCAGCAGCAACGTAGCCAGACCCAGGCAGGCGGCGATGCGTGAACGGTATGTCATGGTTGATTCCCCTTGTGTTTGTAGTCGGAACAAAAAACAAAAAAACAGGCCCGCGCAACGGCGGGCCATGGCCCTACACCAGCTTGGCGCAGGCCTCGCGGATTGCCGAGCAGCCTTGCCGGATATCGTCCAGCGAGGCCGCGAACGACAGCCGGAAGGTGCCCGGCGCACCATACGCGTGGCCGTCGATCACCGCCACCCCGGCTTCGCGCAGCAGATAATGCGTCAGGTCGGTATCGTTGCGGATCACCTCGCCGGCGGGCGTTTGCTTGCCCAGCAGCCCCGAGCAATCCGGAAACACGTAAAACGCGCCTTGCGGCACCACGATAGCCAGCCCCGGCGCGCCCGACAATTCGGCTACCGCCAGATCGCGGCGCTCGCGGAACACCCGGGCAAACTCCGCCACGCAATCCTGCGGACCCGACAGCGCTTCCAGCGCGGCCGCCTGGCTGACCGACGAGGCGCCCGACGTGCTTTGCGACTGCAAAATAGCCATCGCCTTGATGAGTTCATCGGGACCCGCGCCGTAACCGATGCGCCAGCCCGTCATCGCATAGGCCTTGGACACGCCGTTGACCACCAACGTCCGCGCGGCCAATTCCGGTGCGACTTGCAGCGGATGCACCGTGGGCGTATCCGTGAAGTTCAAGCGCGCGTAAATGTCGTCCGTCATCAGCCAGACGTGCGGATGGCGCTTGAGCACCTCGGTCAGCCCACGCAACTCGTCGGCCGTGTAGACCGAACCCGTCGGATTGCTGGGCGCGTTCATCATCAGCCACTTGGTGCGCGGCGTAATGGCGCGTTCCAGCGCGTCCGGCGTCAGCTTGTAATCCGTGGCCGGCGTCGTCTGCACCGCCACCGGCACCCCGCCGTTGACCAGCACCATATCCGGGTACGACACCCAGAACGGCGCAGGAATCAGCACCTCGTCGCCGTCGTTCAGCGTGGCCGCCAGGCCATTGAAAATCACCTGCTTGGCGCCGGTGCTGACAATGATCTGCGCCACCGGGTAATCCACCCCGGTCGCGTCCAGCAGATGCCCGCGCGCCGACTTGCGCAGCGCCACCGTACCCTGCGCCGGCGGATACTTGGTCTCCCCGCGGTTCATGGCGGCCGTGGCGGCCTGGCGGATGTGCTCCGGCGTCGAAAAATCCGGCTCGCCGATCGTCAGGTCAATGATGCGGCGGCCCTGCTCGCGCAGTTCCGCGATGATGGCGCGGGCAGCCACGCTGGGCGACAGCTTGATGCGCTTGATGCGGTCGGCAACGATGCTGGCGGGAGAAGTCGCGTGGCTCATTTGGCGGCCCCCGTCTTCTCGGCCAGCGTCTTTTCCAGCCACGGCTTGGTATACGTGCCGGCGCGCAGCTTTTCCTTGGCCACAGCCTCGTCGGCCTCTTTCTTCACGGCCAGCGCCAGCACGGCCTCGGCATGCTCGGCGGGAATCACCACCACGCCGTCGGCATCGCCAACCACCACGTCACCGGGATTGACCACCTGGCCGCCCACCGACACCGGCACGTTGATCTCGCCGGGGCCGTCCTTATACGGCCCCTTGTGCGACACCGCCCGCGCAAAGCAGCCGAACTGCCCCTGCGCGAAGACGTCCAGGTCGCGCACCGCGCCGTCGATCACAAAGCCCGCGATGCCGCGGCCCTGCGCGTCCATCATCATCAACTCGCCGACCAGCGCATTGCTGGTGTCGCCGGCGCCATCGACCACGATCACGTCGCCCGTCCCACCCAGCGAAATCGCCTTGTGGATCATCAGGTTATCGCCCGGACGGGTCTTGACGGTCAGCGCCAGGCCCACGGTGCGCTGGGTGCCGCCATGCAGCGGCCGCAACCCGGCCACGCCATACAGGCGATTCATGCAGTCGCTGATCTGGGCCGACCCGATGGCGGCGAAACCGGCCAGCACGTCGGCGGAGACGGCGGGCGCGGACCGGGGGAGAATACGGTATCCGATGGGATTCATAGGGAGAGAATTCTTGAAGGCGTGAACGGCGTTAAGCGAACCTGCATTACAAGGCCGCGCGCCCTATTCCTCAAAACGATATAAATTCCCACTTATCTACGAATTATTTTCGTGGATCAGGAGCAGCCCATGGACGTCCATACCCTCAGCAAGCAACTGGCCGGTCTGCCCACCATCATGGATCTGGCGCAGGAAATGAAGCTGATCCAGGCCCTGATGCAGGTGCCGCCGCGCAATATCGCCGCCCATCCCACGCAGTTTCAACGCATCATCGCGGCCCTGGCGCTGACCCATACGGATTCGGCCGTGTTCGAGCTGACGTCGGCGACCGATGCGTTCTTTGCGGATTTCTGCCAGTGGCTACGGCAAATGCAGGCCAGCGTATGCCCGGAAATGAGCGACACCCTGATCGAGGCATTCAGCTTGTCGGCAGAGGAATTCGCCGATCGGATGCCGCCGCCGGATTAATGGCCAGGGCCCGGTTGGCGCACAACAATCTCCGCAGCCAGATCCGACAGCCGTTTCGCCCCCAGGTGCTGCAACAAGGCCTGCTCCCCTTCGCGCAGGGACTGCGCCACCAACTGATTCGCCGCCCGTTCAACCGGGCAAGCGGGATTGTCGTCAGCCGGCCCGATGGTAAAGGCGGACCCGTGCCCGATGGCCTCGTACACATCCCGCGCGGTGATGGTGTCCAACCCCCTGGCCAACGCCCACCCGCCATTGCGCCCGCCCGTGGACGTGACCATGCCGGCCGTGCGCAGCGCCGCCATGGTTCGCCGCACCACCACCTCGTTGGTGTGCAGCATCTGGGCAAGCGTGCCGGAAGTGGTCGTGCCACCCCGCAAATGCATGTGGATCAGCACATGCAGCAGGCGGGCAAAACGGGTGTCATAGGCCATGGGGCGATACCGTAACTCTAACTGTTACGGTATTATATCCGGACTGGATACTGCCTGCGAGCCACCACCATGCAAAATCAACAAACCCGCGATGTGAACGTCAACGGCATCACGCTCCATGTCACCGCACAAGGCCAAGGCCCCCTTGTCGTGCTGTGCCACGGCTTTCCCGAAACCGCATACGCCTGGCGTCATCAGCTGCCTGCCCTGGCCCAGGCCGGCTTTCGCGCCGTGGCGCCGGACCTGCGCGGCTACGGCGCCAGCACAAGCCCGGCGGACGTCGCGGCCTTCACGACGCTGGACGTCATCGGCGACCTGATCGGGCTGCTCGATCACGAGGGCGCGGACAACGCCGTGATCGTGGGCGACGACTGGGGCGCCAACATCGCCTGGCAGGCCGCACAGTTACGGCCCGACCGCTTTCGGGCCGTGGCCGTGCTGGGCGTTCCCATGATGGGCAGAGCGCCAATCATGCCCAGCCGCCTGTTCCCCAAAATCGACTCCGCCGCCTTCTACACGCACTATTTCAATGAGCCGGGCATTGCGGAAAAGGAATTCGAGCGCAACATCGACGCGACACTGCGCGCCATTTACTTCGCCGCATCGGGCGACGCCGGCCCGCGTAATGACCCAAACACGCCGAATCCGTTCGGCATGGTCGCCAACGGCCGCGGCCTGCTCGACCCTTTGCCTATTCCCAAGACGCTACCGGACTGGCTGACCGAAGCCGACCTGGCTACCTTCGTCCAAAGCTACAAAACCAGCGGCTTTCGAGGCGGCCTGAACTACTACCGCAACCTGGACCGCAATTGGGCGCTGCAAGGCGCGTGGGAAGGCAAGAAAGTGGAAGTGCCCGCCTTGTATCTCGTAGGAGAACGGGACACCGGCCTGAACATCCCCGGCATGGATCAAATCATCAAAGCCATGCCGACGCTGGTTCCCCAATTGCACGCAACCGAAATCATTCCCGGGGCGGGCCATTGGCTGCAGCAAGAGGCGCCGCAGGCCGTGAATAAGGCGCTGGTGAATTTCCTGCGAAGTGTTGCACCATGACCGACCTCACCGCCCTGGAGGGGGCCACCATTGCTTTCGACCTGGATGGCACCCTGGTCGAATCCGCCCCCGACTTGATCGGCGCGGTCAACGCCGTTCTGGTCGCCGAGGGTTTCAAGCCGCTGGCCTACGAGGACGGCCGACCCTTCATCAGCCGAGGCGCTCGCTGGCTCCTGCAATGGGGTTTGGAGATCGCCGGCGAAAAAGAACCCGCCGCCCGTACCGCGGCCCTGTTCGGCCGCTTCATCAGCTATTACGGCGACCACATCGCGGATGAAACCCGCCCCTTCCCGGGCGTCATCGACGCCCTGAAAACCCTGAAGGCCGGCGGCGCCACACTGGTCGTCTGCACCAATAAGCCCACCGGCCTGTCGCGTAGCCTGTTGACCCAACTCGGCATGGCGACACTGTTTGACGGCGTGGTGGGCATTGATGCCGTCACGGCCGCAAAGCCTAGCGCTGCCCACCTGATCGAAGCCGTGCAGGCAGTGGACGGTGATCTGGCTCGCACCGTCATGGTGGGCGATGCGGATCCGGATGCCGGCGCCGCCCGCGCCGCGGGCACACCGTTAATCCTGGTCGACTTCGGCTACACCGAAATCCCGGCTGCCCAACTCGCCCCCGATATCCTCCTGCATCATTTCGATGATCTGGTGAATGCGTGCCTCACCCTGCTCAAACCCCCATCCCCCCAACGCTTGACCCTTGCGTAACGACATGCCCAAGCGGCGTCGGGCGGCTAATGCGTAGACGGCATTTTCCGCGCGATAACAATGCTCTCAGTCTGAAACCATTATTCATATTTACTGAGATGGCTGGGGTATAAACGAGGCCCATTATTTCCAGCAAAGGAATCTTGTGTCGCACACACTCGGGGCGGGTCGTTTTATCGCTGCAACCGCAAGCACCCTGCGCCAGCAAGGCGGCGCCATGTTGGGCGCTGCGCCGTGGTCTTTGGCCATCTTCACGCTGTCGCTGCCGTTCGCCCTGATGACCTCGCGCCCGCATCAGTACGTCGATCTGCTGTGGGTCGGGCTGGCATTGGTCAACCTGATCGCCTTCGCCAGAATGACGTTCGCCTGGCATCGGGTCGTCATCCTGGGGGACGCCGCCCGCGCCACGACCGAACGCGGCGGTAACGCCGAAGCGCGGCACCTAGTGCTGCTGGCCGCATTCGCCATCCCGGTTGCGATGCTGGTCCGCGCCAACGGCGACGTGCCGTTCATCGTCTATGTGTTGCTCAACGGCGCGGACGATGCGCGGTTCTGGGTGGCGTTGATCGCCGTGCAACTGCTGATCTGGGTGCCCGTCATCTACGTGCTGGCCACCTATGGGCTCAGCCTGCCGCGTGTTGCGGCAACGGGTGAATATGGTTTTCGCAATATCCGCGCCACGATGCGATACCCCCGCTGGCCGCTGATGCTGTTGCTGCTTGTGCTGCTATCGGTGGCCGGCTATTTCAATAGCGACCTGGTCGAGCTCAGGCGCCATCTCACGGGTGCCGACGCTATTGGCGGCACTATTCCCGGCGCCTTGGGCGTCTTGCTGTGCGTACCGATCATCTTTGTGACCATGGCCATGTACGGGGTCGCCTATCGCGATTCCGTGGCCGCGACGAACCTGTCAAATTGAAACACCCATGTACCATCCAAGTGGATGGTACTAGCATGGGTTCATGCCTCCTCGCGCCCCCTCCCTCGCCTCCGCGTCCAAACCCGTCGACGAAAAAATCACCATCAATGTGGGATACGTCGACCTGGGCCAGATCGATCTTCTGGTCCAGGAAGGTTTCTACGCGAACCGCACTGACCTGATCCGGACTGCCATCCGCAATCAACTGGCCACGCACGGCGACGCCGTGCGCCAGGCCGTCAGCCGAAAGACGCTGGTTCTGGGCATCCAGCACTACACCGCGCAGGACTTGCTGGCGGTCCAGGCCGCGGGAGAAATGCTGCAGATCCGGGTACTGGGCTTGGCGACCATCGCGCCAGACGTCACGCCCGAACTCGCACTTGCCACGATCGAATCCCTGACGGTTCTGGGCGCCCTGCACGCCAGCCCCGCCGTCAAGGCTGCACTGCGTCAGCGCATCCGCTGACTAACGCTTCACCCCCATAGGGAATGCCATGCACCCGGAATTCCAGACCCTGATGGCCCAGGCCACCCAGCTCACGCAGTCCGGCAACCTGGCCGCCGCCACGGCCGCCATTCAAGCCGCATTACGCCCTGTGGTGGGCGCCGCCCGCCCACAGCCGGACGATTCCGACGTCATTGATGTGGACGCGTGGGAGATTCCAGAACCCACCGCACGGGCGGCGATGCCCCAGGCAGCCTCGGTGCAAGACCCCGTCGCCCCCGCACATCGCCCCGACATCGCCGGTGATACCTTCCTTGCCGGTTCATTCCGCAATGCGGCGGGCCAGCGCCAGTACAAGCTTTACGTACCGCCCAACGCGGGCGACCAACCCTTGCCGCTGGTGGTCATGCTGCATGGCTGCACCCAGGACGCCGACGATTTCGCCGCCGGCACCGCGATGAACGACGCGGCACGCAAGCTAGGGTTCTATGTGCTCTATCCCGTGCAACCGCGCGAGGTCAATCCGCAGAAGTGCTGGAACTGGTTCAAGCACAATCACCAGCGCGCCGGCAGCGGCGAACCCGCGATTCTGGCGGGCATGACGCGCGATGTAATGGCCACGCACGCCATCGACAAGCAACGCGTCTACGTGGCCGGGCTGTCAGCGGGCGGGGCCATGGCCGCTATTCTCGCTGGCGCCTACCCCGATCTTTATGCGGCGGCGGGGGTGCATTCCGGATTGGCGGCCGGGGCGGCATCGGATCTGCCGTCGGCGCTTGGCGCGATGAAGGGTGTCGGGCTGCGCTCGCCGAATCAAACCGGCAGCGGCGTGCCCACGATCGTCTTTCATGGCGACCGCGACGCGACGGTGCACCCCGCCAATGCCGAAAACGTCATCGCCGGCGCCGTGGGCGCCTTCGCCCAGGTGGAAACCAGCCGTGCGCCAGGCCAAGGCAATCGACGCGACAGCACCACCTATGTGTACCGAAACGCGGCCGGAACCATTGTGGCCGAACGCTGGGAAATCCATGGCGCGGGCCACGCGTGGGCAGGCGGAACCGACAAAGGCTCTTACACGGACCACGCGGGCCCGAATGCCACGGACGAGATGCTGAGATTCTTTTTTGCCCGGGCATTGCCTGCCAGGCAATAAGCGCTTTCCGGACGCGCAAGCGGTCCAGGTCGCCTGACCAGACGGATTGGTATTCCCACAAGCATGGCGTTCAAGGCTCGAATCTTGAGCCTTGAACACCCGCCGGTCATGCGGCTTTCTTGCCGTTGCGGATATAGAACTTGGCGCGCGCGACGCCTTCATCGGCGTGCGGGCGGCATTGCGACCGCTTCAAGCCGCACCAGGCGCGCGTATCGATGCGGTAGCGCCCTTCGCCCATGGGTTCACGGGTAATGCTGTAGCCCAGGGCGTAATAATTGTTCGGCACGCCTTCCGTTTCGATCAGGTTGTTGGTCTGCGCCTGCAGGCTCCAGCGCGACGTCGTCGCCACGTAGTAAACGGCGCGTTCCCACATCAGTTTGCACTGGGCTTCGCCGGTGCAATACAGCTCGGTTTCGAATGCATCCCGCAGCTCGGGCGACAAATCGGCGGCGCGATTCTGGTTGAGCATGGCGCACCCCGACAACAGGGTGGCGGCGGCAAACACACCAAGACGCGAAAGGGACACTGGACTCTCTCTATTTTTGAATTGAGGTAATTTGCCAGCACGGCAGGCCACCCGCAGCCCTACCCGCCTGGCCCCGACATCACTGACGCAACATTATTCAAACAGCTTGCAGTCAGCTGTCGCGCATTCTACCCAATTCGCCGTCATGGACTACGCGTCGCCACACGCTCTTACTTTCCAATAGCAGAAACGGTAGTCTGATTCCCTTGAGATATCGGATGTCGCCAAAAAGACAAGCGGCATTGAACCTGGCATATCGCCTCGGGAGATCGCGGACATGACAAGCAAGCGCAAGGCGGCGACACACCATTACGGAAAGCTGGCCGCGGCAATGGCGATTGCTGTATTTCTGGGCGGCTGCTCAACGTCCCCCGCCCTGTGCGACGCGTTCGGTCCCAGCCAACGCGCCACGATGGCGGTGCCGCCAGATACCCCGGTCGAGAAGGTTTTTATCTGCGTCGACCAAGCCTCGATCAACAGCCCGGACCGGGCCCGCTATGCCGACACGGGCCACGCCATCCGGGACATCAAGGCAGGCGTGCTCGAAACCGCGCAATACGGCGCGTCGAATGTGGCCGGATTCCGTTTACGGGCCGAGGTCTCGCAGCAAACGCCGGCTTCGCTGACCCTGTCATTGCGCGGCGCCGGCGCCTACTGCGCGGATCTTGGCGTAGATAAAGAAATGGACCGCTTAAAGACAGAAATCGCGAGCTGCCTGCAGCGTTGACGGTATCCACCGCCAGCGGCAATACCAGCAGCCCGCAATAACCGTCACCCGCCTACCGCGACACGTTGCGGTTCAGAAACTCCAGCATGCTCGCCGCGATTTCCGCCCCATGGGTTTCAATCGCGAAATGGCCCGTATTCAGAAACCGAACCTCTGCGCGGGGGTTATCGCGCTTGAACGCTTCGGCGCCGGCGGGCACAAAAAACGGATCGTTCTTGCCCCAGATCGCCAACGTCGGCGGTTGATGCGCGCGGAAGAACGCATGCAGTTGCGCGTACTGCTTGATGTTGCTGCCGTAGTCCAGCAACAGATCCATCTGCGGTTCAACGCCGATGCGCTCGATGGCGGCTGACGTCAGCTGATAGGTCTCGGGTGCGATCAGCGACGTGTCTTCCACGCCTTCCGTGTATTGCCACTTGATCATGTCGGGCGTGTTGAAACGGCGCAGCGATTCGCGGTTTTCCGCCGTGGGCTCGGCCCAGGCGCGGCGCATGTCCGCCCATCCCGCGCTCAGGCCTTCTTCGTAGGCATTGCCATTCTGGCTGACGATGGCGCTGATCTTGGACGGGTGCTTCACGGCCAGGCGCCAGCCGACGGGCGCGCCGTAATCGAACACATAGAGCGCATAGCGGGTCAGGCCCTTGGCTTCGGTAAAGGCATCGATGACCGACGTCAGGTTCTCGAAGGTGTAGTCGAAGTCGACGCCGGGCAAGACGCTGGTCTGGCCAAAGCCCGGCAGGTCCGGGGCGATCACGTGATAGTCGCCGGCCAAGGCCGGAATCAACTCGCGAAACATATACGACGAGGCGCCAAAGCCGTGCAGCAGCAGAACGGTGGGCGCGTCGGGCAATCCGGCTTCGCGGTAGAAGACGCTGACGCCTTGCACGTCCACGGAGCTGTAGCGTACCTGTGTGGACGGAGCCAGCGGCTTCGGAGCGTTATCGACGGCGAGCGGAGAATTTTGGACATTCATGGCTATTCCTTGAGGGCGGATGGCGGCGACGTGAAGTAACCTTTTATAGTTAATTTAATAGGTTACTTTGATGCAGTCTGCCCAAGCCGTGCTAACCTGTCAATACTTATTTTAGAGGTTACGTCATGAGCAACACAGAAACCCGGCAGGATGGCGCGGCGGCCGAAGCGCCCATGGTGGGAGACCACCTGGCGATGGATCTGCTCAATACGCAAGCCCGTAGCGAAGGCCAGGTCGTTGACTTCTGGCACACGGGTGACGACGTGCTGCGCTGGCTGGAGCGGCATGGCGCCGCGCCGCAGGGCAAGCGGCCGCGCGTGGTGGCGGACGACTTGTTGGCGCAAGGCAAGCAACTACGGACGGTGGTGCACGACCTGGTCGCGGCCCGCAAGGCCGGGCAAGACGTGGACGTCGACAGCCTGAACAAATACCTGCAGGGGTATCTGACGTCGCCACACCTGGAGCGCAATGGCGACGGCAACTTCACGCTGGCCCGCAAGGCGCAAGGCGACGCGATCGCGTCCCTGCTGGGGCCCGTTGCCGAGGCTACGGCGCAGTTGCTGATCGACGGCGATTTCGCGTTGGTCAAACAATGCGAGCACCCGGACTGCATCCTGTGGTTCTACGACCGCACCAAGTCGCACAAACGCCGCTGGTGCAGCATGGCGCAATGCGGCAACCGCTATAAGGCCGCGCAATTCAGAAAACGCAGCAGTGCTACCAACGAACCGTCTGCACGAAATCCACGAACGCGCGCAGCGGCGCCGGCAGATAGCGACGCCCCGGAAAATACAGCGAAGGGCCGGTAAAGCTCGGCCACCAGGCTTGCAGCACCGGTTCCAGCTCGCCGCGGTCCAGATAGGGCTGCAGCCATTCCTCGAACAAGTAAACGACGCCGGCGCCCGCCACCGCCGAATCGACGGCAAGGTCCGCCGCCGCGCCCAGGCTGACGATCAACGGGCCATCCACCTCCACCGTGACGGACTTGCCCTTCTGTTCAAACACCCATGGCGGCATGGCGCCGCTGGAAAAGCGTCCGCGCAGGCAGATGTGCTTGCTCAGGTCTTCCGGACGCCGGGGCTGTCCGTGCTTGGCCAGATATGCCGGGGATGCGGCCACCGCCATCCGTTGACGCTTGGGCCCGATCGGAATCGCCACCATGTCCTGGTCCATGCTTTCCTCGTACCGGATGCCCGCGTCACAGCCTGATTGCAGCAATTCGACAAAGCGATCGTCGACGATGACCTCCAGCCGGATCTCCGGATACGCGGCAAGAAACGGCGGGATGATGCGGGGCAGCACCAGTCTTGAAGCCGACAGCGGCACATTCAGCCGCAGCCTGCCCGCCGGCCGGTCGCGAAAGCTGTTAGCCACGTCCAACGCGGACTCCACCGCGTTCAGCGCGGGCATCAATTGCTCCAGCAAGCGCTGCCCCGCAACGGTGGTCGCCACGCTGCGGGTCGTGCGGTTGAACAGCCGCAGACCCAGCCGGGCTTCCAGGCGGCGCACGGCTTCGCTCAACTGCGACGCGCTGGTCCCCGTCTGGCGAGCCGCGCCACGAAAACCGCCATGCGTGGCCACCGCAACAAAGGCGCTGATGTCTTGCAGGTCGGTCACGGGCTGCCCCTTATTGTCCGGAATTTCGCACAAGCTGTGCAATTATGGTGGATTGTCGCACGGCTCCCGGAGGCCTAGACTCGCTTGCATTCCCCTCCCCATCAGGAACTAGCCATGACCCAAATCCAACAAGCCGGCACCTATCAACTGGGCGACTTCACCGTCAACCGCCTGGGCTACGGCGCCATGCAACTGGCGGGCCCCCATGTGTTCGGCCCACCCAAGAACAAAGACCAGGCCATCGCCGTCTTGAAGGAAGCGATCGAGCTGGGCATCAACCACCTGGACACCAGCGACTTCTACGGCCCGCACATCACCAATCAGTTGATCCGCGAAGCGCTGCACCCCTACCGCGACGATCTGGTCATCGTCACCAAAGTCGGCGCGCGCCGCGGCGCGGATGCTTCGTGGATCCCCGCGAACTCGCCGGCCGAACTCGAATCAGCCGTGCAGGACAACCTGCGCAACCTGGGCCTGGACGTGATGGACGTGGTCAATCTGCGGCTTATGTTCGACACGATGGGCCCGGCCGAAGGCGACATCGAGGAAGCCCTGACCACCCTGGCCGAACTGCAGCGCAAAGGCCTGGTGCGTCACCTGGGCCTGAGCAACGCCACCGCCAAGCAGGTCGCGCAAGCGCGCGGCATCGCCGATATCGTTTGCGTGCAGAACCAATACAACGTGGCGCACCGCCACGACGATGCGCTGATCGCGCAGCTGGCGCAGGCGGGCATCGCGTACGTACCGTTTTTCCCGCTGGGCGGATTCTCGCCGTTGCAATCGTCCACGCTGGAGCGCGTGGCCGCCGAATCCCAGGCGACACCGCTGCAAACCGCGCTGGCCTGGCTGCTGCAACGTTCGCCCAACATCCTGCTGATTCCGGGTACGTCGTCGGTGGAGCATCTGCGACAGAACGCCGACGCGGCGCGTCTGGTGTTGTCGCCGCAGGCGGTGGCGGAGCTGGACAGGATTGCAGCAGGCGCCTTGCAATGACGCAGTACCATGCCTAAATCCCCCTCCCCGCCCGCCACCATGATCGTCCGAAGCAAAACGCCAGAATCCGCCGCGATGGTCGCGAGCGTCAAACGAGCCTTGCGGATCACCCCGGTACTCAATCGCCTGACCCACGACGACATGGACGAAATCCGGGCGGTGTTCAGCGACCTCATCGGCAAAACCGTGGACGACGGCTTTTCCCTGATCCCGCCGTTCTACACCACCGGCGGCGAGAACATCCGTGTTGGCCGCAACGTCTTCATCAACCAGAATTGCACGATGTACGACCTGGGCGGCATCGATATTGCCGATGACGTCATGATCGGGCCGAACGTCAGCCTTATTACCTCGGGCCATCCGCTGGACCCAGCCCAGCGCCGCGCATGCGTCACCGCCAAGCCCATCGTCATCGAGAAAAACGTGTGGATCGCTGCCGGCGCCACGATCATCGGCGGCGTCACGGTGGGCGAAAACTCGGTGGTTGGCGCGGGTTCCGTTGTCACCCGCGACGTGCCGGCGAACACGCTGGTGGCGGGCAATCCCGCAAGGGTCATACGCTCGATTGACGGCGACTTCGACCGGACGGGGGGTGACTGACCGCTACGCTCAATCGCCAATCCTGGACATCGCGCGGCATTCGAAAAGCCGCCCCATCCGCGGCGCGCTCCCGATCAGGGCGGACATTGCCGCCTGGCCCGTCATGCGATGTCGTCGGCCACCAGCCGGTTGCGCCCTTGCCGCTTGGCCAGGTACATGCGCTCGTCGGCTTGCTTGAGCGCATCGGCGACGCTACCCGTGCCGGGTTGCCACCGCGCCACGCCCAGTGAAATGGTAATGGCGCCCACCCGGTCCAGGCGCGCCTGTTCCACCAACCGCCGCAGGCGCTCGCCGACCTGCACCGCCGTGTCGACCGCGGCGCCAGGCACCAGCAACGTGAACTCTTCCCCACCCACCCGACAGGGCAAGTCGCCGCTGCGGGAACACTGCCGTATCAACGCGCCCAGCGTGGCCAGCACCTCGTCGCCCGCGTCGTGCCCGTAGGTGTCATTGACCCGCTTGAAATGGTCAATATCCAGCACGATGACCGAGAAGGGACGCTGGGTTTCCTCCAGCGTCGCCAGGGCCTCGGTCATGGCCCGCCGGTTCAACAGTCCGGTCAACGGATCGGTCGTGGCCGCGGTGTTGAGCTTGCCCAACTTTTCCTGCATCAGCCCCAGCCCTTTCAGCAAGGCATGCCGGATATGCTCGGCTTCGAAATACCACGACCGCACGCCCCGGATTCGCTCGGGCGTGGCCGGGTCCGTCATCTGGTGCGCGGCTTCGGCCAATTGGTTCAGGGGCCGCGAGATCATAGACGTCAGCCACCAGATCATGGCCAGTCCCAACAGGCTGAGCGGCGCAATGCCGATCAGCACCTGCTTCATCAAGCCATTTAGCCCGGCCAGCACCACTTGGCTATTTTGCTGGGCAACCACGCCCCAATTGGCCAAGGACACGTCTGCGTAGCCGGCCAGCACATCCTGCCCTTCCGAATTGAGAATACGCGCCATGCCGTCCTGCCCTTCCAGCACGGCGTCCACTGCCGGGTTGGCGCCCACCAGTTGCCCGACCCGGGACGCGTCCGTGTGATACAGCAGGCGCCGGTTGCCGTCCACCACATAGGCGCGGACGTCGCCCTGGTAATAGTGGCTGCCGATCAGGGTATGCAGAATGCCTTCCTGGCGCAGGTAGATTGCACCGCCAACAAAACCCAGGTAATCGCCGTTGGCGGCCACGATGGGATTCGAAATGAACACCACCAGCGTGCCGCCGTCGGTGTTGTACGCCTGGCTGATCGTCGGGCGCCGCAACGCCAACGCATCTTCCACGCCGGGCGATCGCAGGATCTTGCCATCGACGTCCATGCCGTCCGGCGTGGCGGCCAACACGCGCCCCGAGGCGTCCGCGATGCCCACGGCGTTAAAGCCTCGGTCCTGCTGCTGCAGACGCAGCACTTCCGCCTTCATGACCTCCTGATCCCCAAAACGACGCCCCAGAATCCCGGCGCTATATGCCAGTTGCTGCTGCGCCGACCGCAGGAACTCGTCAATGCCCGACGCGACTTTCGCGGAGTATGCGCGGCTGGTCTGCAGGGAGTGGTCGATCAGCACCTGGCGCTGCACGCGGTAGGCCGCGTAAAGGCCGTTGGCCAGCGTGCCCAATGCGGATAGCACGGCAAGCACGAGGATCAGTCGGCGTAGGTCGATGCGCAGCGATTTCTTGGATGGCATGTCGTTATTGTCTCTGGCTAACGGCTCGAACCTATGGAAACCGTGGTCTGCAACGACACACCGGTGAAGTCTGGGAATTCTAGTCTGAGGCACATCAAACCGCCCCCTCTGGACAAAGAAGTGTCAGACTACAATCGGCGCGCCGGTAGCGCACAATTCCTGGCATCCAAACTCGCGGCGGCATGTTCTGCCAATCCGACAACGGCAAAAGTCCTATCGTGGCAAGTGAACCACCTGGACTCCGCGACAAGCCTTGCCGCCCCCATGCCTGAATTCCCCCACATGACCGAGAAAGACCCGATGAAAATTGCCATTGCCTCCGATCACGCCGGCTACGAGCTGAAGGAAAAGCTGAAAAAGGCGTTCGAAGACGTCGAATGGCTAGACCTCGGCACCCATAGCGAAGCGTCCGTCGACTATCCCGATTTTGGGTTTGCGATGGGGCGAGCCATCACCGATGGCGCCGTGAAAACCGGCGTCGTGGTTTGTGGCTCTGGCATCGGGATTTCGATTGCCGTGAATCGCTTTGCCGCGGTCAGGGCTGCCTTGTGCACCGATGCCACCATGGCTCGCCTGAGCCGCCAGCACAACGATGCGAACGTATTGGCGCTGGGCAGCAGGATCATCGGAATCGAGGTGGCGCGAGAATGCGTCAGCGCGTTCTTGAACACGCCGTTTGAGGGTGCGCGGCATCAACGGCGCGTCGATATGTTGAGTGAAGTGGGCCAGGGCTAGCCGATAGTCTTCCGTGGGTTGTGCTCCCTCAGTCCGGTTTGGCGCAACATAGCAGAGGCCCCTCTAGGCCAAGCTAGGATTTCGCGAACAATCTGCTCTGCAAATTCTTCCGAAGGTGATCTGCTATGCAGGCCCACACCAGCGCCAGGAATCCAAGGCAAACAAGTCCAACGAAGCAGACAAGCGCTTGCCAGTAGAACGGCCCATACCTATCAAAGTCAGCAATAAACACGGCACCCAACTCCAATGTCCTTTTGCTCCAGAACCAAGCCTGAGCGAAAGCGCACAATGATGTTGCCAATACGAGCCAGCCAGGAAGCTGCGCAAGGGTGTAGCGCCGCCGATTCTTGAAGGAAGTATTCAGTGCATGCATGAATTTCATATCTGCTCCGTGACTCCAGGGGGGTGTGGGCAGCAAGGTATACCGAATTGAATCCTCGCCAGCCTTCGTTATAACCGCCAAGGCCTGACGATCGTCGTCCAGCACCCGACCCATCGCTTGGCTCGACAGCTCACTAGCGCAAGCGCCCATCCTGAACGAAGGCCTCGTATTGCGAGTAAGGTACGGTCTATAGGCCTTGATTGCCTGGCACGTCGGCCCGTGCCGCCAGCAGGAACCCGTACATCATGAAGCCCCTACGTTCAGCAATAAAGCCTGCCCTTATCGCGGTCGCGTGTGCGTCGATTGCCGCCTGCGCGAACACCCCGCCCAGGAAAACCGATATGGACTATCGCAGCCCGCCCGCTTCGACGGCGCAGGGTGCGCCCCACAGCCCAGGCGCTTCGGGCCCAAATCTGACCATCAATGCCGGCGAGGGCGAAAGATTGAATCTTCCGTGGTTCATCCGGGGGCCGCAGAACTGGATCAACGGCTATTGATCTCAACCGCGATGGATTGCCCAATCACATAAAGAAAGGCGCCAGACCACTCCACGCTTTCGGCGTCGGAATCGCAGCCTGGCACCCTTTCGTGCTACTTCAGCTCTACGACAACACGGTCAATCTTTCCCTTGAACTTGAACGGCGGAACGTAGCTGTCGTCCACCGGTGAGCCCGTGTCCATGCCGATATCCTGCCCCTCAAACGCCGAATACTGGCCCTGCACACTGCGGTCGACGCGGCCTTCACCCTGCGGCTTGTCGTTCGCGGACAGCTTGATGGTGCCGCCCTTGCCCAGCCCGCCACCGTCGTAGACGAACTCGACTTTCAACGTGCTCTTGCCAATGGGTACCGGCTCGGTGGAGACCACCTTGTAGCGCTCCATCCCCAGGAAGTTGTGCACCGCAACCAACTTCTTGTCCTGCACGTAGAAGCCCCAGCCTGCCGTGAAACCGCCTTGTGTGAAAAGCATGCCCTCGGTGCCTCCTTCGGGTATGTCGACATCGGCGCTGACGCTGAAAGACCGATTGCCGAGCACCGGCGCGCTTCCAAGCGCCAGGTTCGTCAACAGGCCTGGATACTCGAAGTGGGTACGGCCCAACGTCGGATTGGGGCGGCCCATCGTGATATCCGACACACGCTCCAGTGACCGCCAATCGATCGGCAAGACGTTGTAACGCGCCGCCTCGCTCCAAAATAGCGCTTCCATCATCTTGACCTTGTCGGGATTCTGGCTGGCCAGGTCATGGGCCTGCGAGAAATCCTTGGTCAAGTCGTACAGTTCCCATTTCGCCTTGTCGATATCGAATTCAGGACGAACCAGATTCCATGGTTCGAACGTGATCGACGAAGCCATCCAGCCATCGTGGTAAATACCTCGATAACCCTGCATCTCGAAGTACTGCGTACGGCGCTGATCCTTCGCTTTGCCGTCATTGAAGCTATAGGCCATGCTGACGCCTTCCATCGGCTTTTGCGCGACGCCGTTGACGGATTGGGGCTCTTGGACGCCCGCCGCTTCCAGGATGGTGGGCGCGATGTCGATGACGTAGTGGAACTGCCCGTGCAATTCGCCCCGGTCTTTCACCCGGGCCGGCCACGACACAATCAGCGGATTGCGTGTGCCGCCAAAATGCGAGGCCACCTGCTTGGTCCACTGAAACGGCGTGTTGACGGCGTGCGCCCAGCCGACCGGAATGTGATTGTCGAACTTGCGCGAGCCGATTTCGTCAATATGCTGCGCCATGTACTCCCACGTCTGGGGAACCCGGCTATAGGCCGCGATTTCATTCAACTACAGATCGCTTATGCAGCCGACCCAGCTTGACCCAGTTTTCACTTAGTGGCACCTTACCCCGAAGTTTCACGTAAGGAACCCTTCTTGGACCACCCCCAGCCTCTTGTCACCGTCGACGCCGTCTTGCTCACCTTGCGCGAGACCGGCCTGGAAATCGCCCTGCATCAGCGGGACCGCGCGCCATTCAAAGGCGCCATGGCCTTGCCGGGCGGGGTGGTGCATGTGGACGAAGACGCCAGCACCGAAGCCAGCATCCGCCGCGTGCTGCGGGACAAGACCGGGTTTGAGCCGCGCTACCTGGAGCAATTGCAGGTGTTCTCGGGGCCGGACCGCGACCCGCGCAAGTGGTCGCTGTCCGTTTCCTATGTGGCGCTGGTGCCCGCCGCCGAACTCGAGGCCGCGACGCAGGCCGGGTTCCAGTTCGTCAGCGTGGACGCCCTGCCGCCCTTGGCGTTCGACCACGCTGACATCGTGGCGGCCGCCGTGGCCCGCCTGCGCGGCAAGTCCAGCTACTCGACCTTGCCGTTCTTCCTGTTGCCGGAGCGCTTCACGCTGACCGAGCTGCAACACACCTATGAAGCCATCTTGCAAACGCGCCTGGAGAAATCGAACTTCCGCCGCAAGATGGAAGCCTGGGATGTGCTGGAAGCCACCGACGAGTACGTGCTGGGCGCCCAACGCCCCGCCCGTTTGTACCGCCTGAAGGACTTCACCTTGTTCGACCGCAGCGTCGGATAAGCGTCTCAGTCTTCTCCCGAATCCAACATAGTTGCAAATAAACAATAAGCAGGCTTATACTGGCCCAACTTAGTTTTACTTTGCCACTAAGGCCAGATCATGTTCACCATCACAGCGGTAGTAGAGGGACAACGCCAAACCGACAGGCCGGCCGCGTTCGTGTTCCCCGGCGGCGAAAGCCAGGTCACGGTGCCCGCGGGCTTGCAGGCCCAAGCCGATGCAGCCAGCGAGTTCCGTATCCACGCCTTGCTGAAGTCGGCCGACGACGTCATGCAGTTGCTGCTGCTGACCGACGCACTGCGTCGCCTGAACCCGGCCGTGCCGGTGCACCTGGACATGCCTTACGTGCCCTATGCCCGCCAGGACCGCGTCTGCAATCCGGGCGAAGCGCTGGGCGCGGCCGTGTTCTGCAAGTTGATCAACGGCCAGCAGTACGCCACGGTGACCGTGGTTGAGCCGCACAGCGACGTCACCCCTGCCCTGCTGCAGCGCGTCCGCGTGGTCGATGCCGCCGCGTTCCTGAAAAACGCGCTGGCCGCCCCGGCCTTTGCCAACGGCGTGACCCTGATGGCGCCTGACGCCGGCGCCCGCAAGCGCGTGCAGGCCTTGGCCAAGAAGCTGGGCGTGGCCGACGTGCGCTTCGCCGAAAAAGTCCGCGACCCGCAAACCGGCCGCATCACCGAAACCCGCGTGCCCGACGACATCCCCGCGCAACCGGTGCTGGTGGTCGACGACATCTGCGACGGCGGCCGCACCTTCCTGGAACTGGCCACCGCCTTGCGCGACAAGACCGACCAGCCGCTCTACCTGTATGTCACCCACGGCATTTTCAGCAAAGGCCTGGCCGAGCTGAACGCCCGCTACGCCGGGATCTACACCGCCTATGACTGGACCGCCAGCGAAGGCGCCGGCGCGCCCGTGGTCGTCAACCCCAACAACTGAGCACGAAGAAGGACTCCATCATGAATGCCCCCGTCGCCACCAAGAACGGCATCAACCCCTTGCTGCAAGCCGACTTCTACAAGACCGGCCACCCCTTCCAGTACCCCAGAGGCACCAACAAGATCCTGGCCAACTTCACCCCGCGCTCGGCCCGGCTGGCGCCGGTGCTGCCCGAATTGTTCGACAACAAGATCGTCTGGTTCGGCCTGCAAGGCTTCATCAAGGAAATCCTGATCGACCTGTTCAATCGCGAGTTCTTCGGCAAGCCCGCGGGCGTGGCAGTGCGCCAGTACCAGCGCCGCGTCGACAACGCGTTGGGCAAGGGTGCGGTCACCGTCGATCACCTGCAGGCGCTGTATGACCTGGGCTACCTGCCCCTGGAAATCCGCTCGCTGCCCGAGGGCGCGCGCGTCGACATCCGCGTGCCCCCGGTCACCTTCGTCAACACCCGCCCGGAGTTCGCGTGGCTGGTGACCTATATCGAAACCCTGTTCAGCTGCGAATCCTGGAAGGCCTCCACCGTCGCCACCATCGCCTTCGAATACCGCAAGCTTCTCACCTACTTCGCCCGCCTGACCGGCAGCCCGCTGGACTTCGTCAACTGGCAAGGCCACGACTTCTCGATGCGCGGCATGTCCGGCCTGTACGACGCCCGCAAGAGCGGTGCGGGCCACTTGCTGTCATTCACCGGCACCGACACCATTCCGGCGATTGACTATCTGGAAGACCTGTACGGCGCGGACTCCGACCGCGAACTCATCGGCGGTTCGGTCCCGGCCACCGAGCACTCGGTCATGAGCCTGGGCAGCAAGGAAGGCGAAATCGAAACCATCCGCCGCCTGGTCACCCAGGTTTATCCGGCCGGCATCGTGTCGGTGGTGTCGGATACCTGGGACTTCTGGCAGGTCGTCACGGATTTTGCGGCGGCGTTGAAGCCCGAGATCCTGGCGCGCCAGCCCGATCCCTATGGCAACGCCAAGGTCGTGTTCCGGCCAGATTCCGGCGACCCCGTGAAGATCCTGACCGGTTACTTCTGCACCGACGTGCCCCGTGTGGAAGACGCCGCGGCCCTGGTTGCTGCCCGTCGTGAGGGATTCGAAGCGGTGCGCGATGTTGAGACCGGCATGTACTGGCGGTTGGACGAAGACGCACGTGCCGCCCAAACGCTGCGCGAACCCGAGGTCAAAGGCGCCGTGCAATGCCTGTGGGACACCTTCGGCGGCGTCGTCACCGACCGCGGCTACAAGCTGCTGGACTCGCACGTCGGCCTGATCTACGGCGATTCGATCACCTTGGCCCGGGGCCGGGACATTCTGGTGCGGCTGGAGAAGAAGGGCTTTGCGTCCGGCAACGTCGTCCTGGGCATCGGCTCTTACACCTATCAGTACCTGACGCGCGACACCTTCGGCTGGGCCCTGAAGGCGACGTATGCCGAGGTCAACGGCGAGGCCCAGGAACTGGTGAAGGACCCCGTCACCGACTCGGGCGTGAAGCGGTCGGCCAAGGGCCTGCTGCGGGTCGATGAAACGCACACGGGGTATGTGCTGCATGACCAGCAGACGCCTGAACAAGCGGAAGGCGGCGCGCTGGTGCCGGTGTTTCGGGATGGGCGCTTGTTGGTCGAGCAGAGCCTGAGGGAGATTCGGGACCGGCTTCAGCGTTCGTGGGTATGCCCGGAGCCGGGTAGCATCGCTTGGGCGAATCGCTAAGCTCGAGGTTGGGGCGGCGGCGCCGTCAGCGCATGATGAGCCCGCCATCCACTGAAATGGATTGCCCGGTCACATAGCTGGACGCTGTACTGCACAGCCACAACACGACGTCGGCGATCTCGTCGGCCCGGCCGTGGCGGCGCATGGGAATGCCGGGCAGCATGGCGTCCAGCGCTTCCTTCTGACCGGCCGCGACCATCTGGTCCGCCATCGGCGTCCAGATCAGGCCGGGACACACGGCATTGACCCGGATATTCCGCGTGGCGTATTCCAGCGCCGCGCTCTTGGTCAGGCCCAGCACGCCGTGTTTGGCGGCATGGTAAGTACCCCGCTCGGCCCCGCCGACCAGTCCTCCCAGCGACGAACAATTGACAATGGCGCCGCTGCCCTGCTGCCGCATGTGCTGCAATTCGAACTTCATGCAGGCCCAGACGCCGCGCAGGTTGACGCCGTTCACCCGATCGAAGTCCTCGAACGTGGCATCCGCCGTCTCCGCCAGCGCGTTCTGCACCCCGGCGTTATTGAACGCGACATCCAGGCGACCGAACGTGGACACTGTCTCTTCGACCATGGCCTGCACCTCGGCGGGATCCGCCACGTCGCATCGAATGCCGATGGCCTTGTAACCCGCCGCCACCAATTCATCCGCGACGGCGCGCGCGCCCTCCCCGTTCACGTCCGCCACAGCAACGCTGGCGCCTGCCTGCGCAAATGCCCGGGCAGTCGCCAGGCCGATGCCTGAAGCCGCCCCGGTCACCAGCGCTACTTGATTGTCGAAAGAGATTTTCATGATGTCATTGCCTTGTTTGGAATAGAAATTCGGCCCACACTTGTCCGCACCTGGCATGGCCTTGTGCCGGAGCCTTCCCGCCTTCCGTTGCTTTACAGGTGCTTGCCGAAGAAGTCGGCCAGCTTGTCCACGGCAGGCGTTACGTATTGCGGTTTGTCGTAAAGGTCGAAGTGCGACGCGCCGGGAATCACCACCAATTCCTTGGGTTGTTGCGCATTAGCGTACGCAATTTCGCTGAACTTGCGCGTTTCGGCGCGCTCGCCCGCAATCAGCAGCACCGGCCGAGGCGAGATCGACGCCATGTGCTCCAGCGGGTAATAGGCCATGTGCAAGCCGGGGCTGGTCGCGACATAGCGGTTGCGGGCGTTGGGATGCGCGCCGCGCGGCGTCAGGTAGTACTCCGTCGCCTCGCGGATGAAGTTCAGCGTCTCGGCATTCACCTGGTCGCGCGCAGGCAGCATGACATCCACCCGAACCGGCGCGCCGGCCGCCTCTTTGTTCAACTGCTCGGCAACGCTTTGCAGCAGCGCCTGGCGGTCTTGTGCCGACACCGGCGAGTCCTGGATGCCGTTGCGGGTCGCGTCGCCGATGTCGTACGCAACGACGCCGGCCACGGCTTTGACGCGCAGGTCGATCTGGGCCTCGTGCAATGTGTAGCCGCCGCCAGCACAAACCCCCAGCGCACCGATGCGGTCGGGGTCGACCTGCGGCAGGCTGGCCAGGTAGCCCACCGCAGCGCGGATGTCCTGCACGCGGTCGGCCGGGTCTTCCAGGTCGCGCGGCTCGCCGCCGCTCTCGCCATAGTGAGAGGCATCAAAGGCCAGCGTAATGAAGCCCTTTTGCGCCAACTGCTGCGCATACAAGCCTGCGGTCTGTTCCTTTACCCCGCCCCACGGATGCGCGACGACGATCGCCGGGTACTTCCTGCCACGGTCGATATTGGCTGGCAGGTACAGGTTTGCGGCCAGGCTGACGGCGCCGTTGCGGAACGTCACCTTCTGCGAACCCACCACGTTGGCGCCTTGCGCCACGGTGGCTCGACTCTCGCCCTGCGCAATCACCGGCAATGCGAACAGCATCGCGACGCAGATCGGGGAATATCTCAAGATAGACATTTCAATTCCTTGAATCAAAAGAACATCAGCTCTGGATCTGCTTCTGCTGCGCGGCCGGATACCGATCCCCCACGATCTGAATTCCGGCAATGGCGGCTTCCAGCGCCTGCACTTGCGCCGGCGTCAACGCCAACTGGGCCGCGCGCAGGTTTTCGTCCAGGTGGGCAATCTTGGTGGTACCCGGAATCGGCACGATCCAGGGCGCTTTCGCCATCATCCATGCCAGCGCGACCTGCGCGGACGTCACGCCCAAGGGCCGGCCGAACGCATTGAGCACTTCAACCACCGCCAGATTGGCCCGGATCGCCTCGGGCGTGAACCGCGGAAGCGTGTTGCGGTTGTCGTTGCCGGAATCAAAGCGCGTGTACTCGTTCATGCCGCCGCCCAGGAACCCGCGGTTAAGCGGGCTATAGGGCACAAAGCCGATGCCCAGTTCCTGCAGCACCGGGAACACCTCTTTCTCCTGCTCTCGCCACATCAGGTGGTATTCGCTTTGCACCGCGGTCACCGGCTGCACGGCGTGAGCGCGACGGATGGTTTGAGCATTGACCTCGCACAGGCCAAAGCGCTTGACCTTGCCTTCGCGGATCAGATCCCTGACCGTGCCCGCAACATCCTCGATGGGCACGGCCGGATCCAGCCGGTGCTGGTAAAACAGTTCGATGGCGTCGATGCGCAGGCGCTTGAGCGATTCCTCCGCGACCCGCCGGATGTTCTGCGGTGTGCTGTCCAGCTCACCTTCAAAATGCTTGCCATTGACAATGCGATGCCCGAACTTGGTAGTCACGCTCACCTTGTTGTGAAACGCATGCAACGCGTCACCAGCAAGCTGTTCATTGATCAATGGCCCATAAACTTGCGCCGTATCGAACAAGGTAACACCGCGCTCCACCGCCTGATGCAGCAGCGCGATCATCGCCTTGCGGTCCGGATGAGGACCGCGGTTGTAGTTCATGCCCATCACGCCAAAGCCCAAAGCGGACACTGCCATACGGGCGTCGCCGGATCCCAGGGTGCGGGACTGCGTGATGTCGGGACGATCCATCGCATTGCTCCCTGTTGAACTTGTGGACGCCTGCTGCGCACGGGCGGTTGCCATCGTGAACGGGGCCGTGCACACGGCCGCGCTGGCTGTCGCGCTCGCCTTCAGCAGATCGCGGCGACGGGGGGAAATCTGCGCATTCATCGGGCCTGCTCCTTCGTTATGCCACGGATGATGCAATGTAGATCCCGCTCCAGGCATTGAATAGACAGCAGAATCCGTATATCGCCATAAGAGCTACTCATGAATAGAGGGCGGCAGTCGACACGGCGTATCCCCCGAAAATTTGGTGGAGCTTGTAATATCGATGACGTCCTACAAGGGGAGTCGATCAATGTCGCGGGACAGCTTCAGTGACCTGTTTGCCTTCATCGCCGTCGCGCGCGCACGCAGCTTCACGCGCGCCGCGGCCAGGCTGCGCGTCACCCAACCCGCCTTGAGCTACACCATCCGGGCGCTGGAGGAAAAGCTGGGCGTCCCTCTGCTGGTACGCAGCACACGCGGCGTGTCGCCCACCGAAGCGGGCCAACGGCTACTCGATCGCCTGGCCCCGGAATTCGACGAGATCGAAACCGAAATCCATTCACTTGGTGAACTGCGCGACGAGCCCGTCGGCACCCTGCGCATCACCGCCATCGACTACGCCATCCGAAGCGTCCTGTGGCCCAAACTGGCGAAGTTCCTGCCCAAATACCCCAAGATCCACGTCGAACTGATCAATGAATATGAAAGCGTGGACATTGCCGCACGCGGCTACGATGCCGGCGTGCGCTTCGGCCAGGAAATGGCACAAGACATGATTTCCGTGCGCATCGGCCCCGACATCCGCAACATGGTGGTGGGGGCCAAGTCCTACTTCGCCGGGCGTTCGCTACCCAGAACGCCCCGCGATCTTACCGATCACCAGTGCATCAATCTGCGCATGTCCACCCATGGCGGCCTTTACGAATGGGAGTTCAGCAAAGGCAAACAGGCCATCAATGCCCGGGTCGATGGCGCCGTCACGGTCAACAACGCCTACGACATTCTCGAGGCGACCAAGGCCGGCTTCGGGCTGGCCTATCTGCCCGAAGACATGGTTCGTGCGCAGGTAGCGAAAGGACAATTCATCTCCGTGCTGGAAGACTGGTGTCCCACATGGTCCGGATTCCACCTGTACTACC
The DNA here is from genome assembly GCA_040396375.1 of Achromobacter xylosoxidans. Taxonomy (GTDB): domain Bacteria; phylum Pseudomonadota; class Gammaproteobacteria; order Burkholderiales; family Burkholderiaceae_B; genus Achromobacter; species Achromobacter xylosoxidans_D. The sequence goes on along the minus strand of JBEBOQ010000002.1, from coordinate 174,321 downwards.
CCAATCGGCGCCAGCCCTCGCGAGCCATGAGCTTGCTGGTCGATGCCTTGCGCTACACCCCATGACCGCGGAGCCCTGGAATGTCTGGTGAGAACTTTCGCGACATCCTGGCCTTTCTGGCGGTTGCGCGCGAACGCAGCTTTACTCGCGCCGCGGCGCAACTGGGCGTTTCGCAATCTGCGCTTAGCCATACCATTCGCGCCTTGGAAGCGCGGTTGGGGCTGCGCCTGCTGACCCGCACCACGCGCAGCGTATCGACTACCCAGGCCGGTGATCGGCTGGTCCAGCGTGTCGCGCCCCGATTCGAGGCCATCACCGACGAACTGGCCGCATTCGAAGCGCTGCGGGGCAAGCCCACCGGCACCGTGCGCATCACCGCCTCTGATTTTGCCGCCAAGACCATACTCTGGCCCAAGCTCTCCAAGCTGCAGCCCAAATATCCCGACATCAAGATCGAAATCGCCATCGAGTCCGGCCTGACTGATATCGCGGCCGAACAATTCGACGCCGGCGTCCGTTTCGGGGACCAGATCGCCAAGGACATGACGGCGGTTCGTATCTCCGCGGACATCCGCATGGCGATCGTCGGCGCCCCGTCCTACCTCAAGGATCACCCTGCACCAAAGGCGCCGTCCGACCTGACCGGCCACCGATGCATCAACATGCGCTTCTCGCTGCGCGGCGGCATGTACGCCTGGGAACTCAAGAAAGGCAAACAAGCCTTGCAAGTACGGGTCGAGGGACCATGGACATTCAACGGCATCTACCCGGTGGTCGACGCCGCGCTCGCGGGCTTCGGCCTGGCCTACATGCCCGAAGAATTGGCACGCGCGCACGTGCAAAGCGGCCGGCTCCAGCCCGTGCTCAAAGACTGGTGTCCTACCTTTCCAGGCCTGCATATTTTCTTTACCGATCGAAGGCCATCGTCGCCGGCATTGGCGTTGGTCGTCGAGGCGTTGCGCTACCGCCGCTAGTTTTCCGGTCGGCCGGCACCACCTTCTATTCATGAGCCTGGCTTATAGATGCATGTCATTTTCAGCGTCTAGTCGCGGGTATCGGCGCCCACTACATTGATCGTCAATGGCAATGCAAGACCGACGTCACGCCATCGACCGTCAATCTAGCCGCGAAAGGACCCCGACATGAATTCCCTGACCAGAATCGCGCTCTGCGCCGCCACCCTGCAAGGCACGGCCGCGGCCGCTGCTGAAGCCCAAGTCAATACGACGCCCGCTGAGTCCGCCCAACAGATCACCCGCGCCGGCGCGCAGCCTTCGGTTGCCGGCCCCGCAGACTACTTCACCGGCCAGGCGCGCATCGACCCGGTCTGGCCTGCTGATCCCAACATCAACGCATCCGGCGGCCTGGTGACCTTCGAACCCGGCTCGCGCTCGGCCTGGCACACCCATCCCGCGGGGCAGCGCCTGGTCGTAATCTCTGGCGTCGGCCTGACGCAGGAATGGGGCAAGCCGATCCAGGAAATCCGCCCCGGCGACGTGGTCTGGTGTCCGCCTGGCGTCAAACACTGGCATGGCGCCGCGCCCAACACGGCGATGACCCATTTGGCCGTCACCGCAACCGTGGATGGCAAGAACGTCACCTGGATGGAGAAAGTCACCGATGACCAATACCACACCCGTTGAACGCCCTGCGGCGCCGCGCCCGGGCCGCCTGGTGACCGCGGCCCTGATCCTGGGCTCGGCCAGCGCGCTAAGCCCCCTGGCATCGTATGCAGAGGAATCAAAAGGAATGACCCGTCACGCCGCCGTCTCCAGCGCCACCCAGGCGCTGACCGCCCGCCAACAGGCCATCGTGCCCATCGCCGCTTTCGCCGCGGCAGGCGACATCGCCCGGCTGAATGCGGCCCTGAACCAAGGGCTGGACGCCGGCCTGACAATCAGCGACACCCGGGAAATCCTGGTGCAGCTCTACGCATATGCGGGGTTCCCGCGCAGCCTTAACGCGCTGAGCGAACTCATGAAAGTGCTCGAGGCGCGCGAGCAGCGAGGCATTCAGGACATGCCGGGCCAGGCACCCAGCCGCCCCATCCCGAAGGGCGACGACCTGCTGGCCGCCGGCACCGCCAACCAGACCAGACTGGCGGGCGCGCCCGTCAAGGGACCTCTGTTTGACTTCGCCCCGGCCATCGACGACTACCTCAAGGCCCACCTGTTTGGCGACATCTTCGAGCGCGACAACCTGGACTGGCAGAGCCGCGAGCTCGCGACAGTAGGCATGCTATCCGCGCTACCGGGCGCCGAATCGCAATTGCAGTCGCATATGGGCATCAGCTTGAACGTCGGCCTGACCGCCGATCAGTTGCGGCGGCTGGTTCAAGTACTGGCGGAGCGGGTGGATGCCGCGCATGCGGGGCGCGCGCAAGGGGCGTTGGACGGGCAATTGGCTGCCAGGGGAATAATGGTGTCGGAATAATGGTGTCAGACCCCGTTTTCACTCCCCGCATCAAACCTTCCTGCTGGCTCTAGGCTTTTTGCGCCAGCGACATCACTCATTCCAGAAACCTCTTGAAGGAATAGCGTATGGGCAACAGCCTTGCAGGACAGCGGACCAGAGTTGACGGCAGGACTATGTGGTCAAAGCGATCTCTTCAGGTCTAAAACGTAGTCTGCCACCTTATCTCGACACTTTATTTTTATGGCGCTGGCGCTTGGCGCCGGTCGCATTGTTATCGGGATTGGATTTTTATTGCTAACTCTCACTGCACAGACACACCAACTCGGCCCCCCAAGAAGGCTCGATGCAAAACAGTCGCAATGTTCCCGCGATCACGCCGGCTATGGACTTATTTATTACGTCGTCATCAACTCGAACACTTCGAAAATAAGGTGTCAGACTACGTTTTTCGCCTGAAAGAGGCCGCCTTGAAAACGTAGTCTGACACCTTATTTCACGTGGAATGTGAGAGGCCCGTGATGTTGATGCGTTGCCAGGGCGCGGGCCGCTAGCACTTCGAAACAAGGTGCCAGACTACGTTTTCACTCCCCGCATCAAACCTTCCTGCTGGCTCTAGGCTTTTTGCGCCACCAACATTACTCATTCCAGAAACCTCTTGAAGGAATAGCGTATGGGCAACAGCCTTGCAGGACAGCGGACCAGAGTTGACGGCAGGACTATGTGGTCAAAGCGATCTCTTCAGGTCTAAAACGTAGTCTGCCACCTTATCTCGACACTTTATTTTTATGGCGCTGGCGCTTGGCGCCGGTCGCATTGTTATCGGGATTGGATTTTTATTGCTAACTCTCACTGCACAGACACACCAACTCGGCCCCCCAAGAAGGCTCGATGCAAAACAGTCGCAATGTTCCTGCGATCACGCCGGCCATGGACTTATTTATTACGTCGTCATCAACTCGAACACTTCCATCTGACAACATATATAACCAATTCAATCTATCAACAATGGTACTTTCGGGCATTCTGTCAGCCTTTGAATCCAGCACTCGGGACACGACATTTTGCCCAATAAAGTCAGTCACGCGAAGTGACTGAACCCCATTTAAAACTACCTGACATCTTTCGCGCACCCCGAACTCAAATGTGAGATTTAGTTTTTTATCTGAACTTATATGCTCAACTCCAATAAGGACAGAATCGTGAAATATTATTTTTCTCATAGCACAACCCCTAAAAAGCATGGATCTATTATTTTCTCGGCCATGTGAACCGGACTGTCTCCACCACGCATTAGCCCCCTTTTGGCCCACGATCCCAATTGGGGGCATGCGGATTCCCTACTCGCGCAAAATAAGGTATCAGACTATGTTTTCAAAGCGACATCTTCATGTCGAAAACGTAGTCTGACACCTTGTTTCATCATTATTTTACATGGTGTCAAAAAAATCTAAAACCTTCCTCTTATTCTTGCCTGAAATCGATCCACTTTTACTCAAATAGTAAGCAGCAAAATGCACACTTTTTTAATTAAGTTCTTTATATTTTTTTAGAATATTCAATATTTTATTCACAGCCATTCTATGAACAAACAAGTGACCAACGTATTGCTTTATTTCATTACTAAACCCTCTTTCCAATACATTGGAAAGCAATTCAGGCAATAACCACACGGGAAAATTAATCCTAGCGGCAACTGAGGCTGCCATACGGACATTTCCCTCACTCAGCCTTTCGATCACAAGGAATTTTTCACTAGGTGAAAGCCCCCTTAAAAACTTGCACAGTTCGTTTTCTTTTGCACTCTCCCTGCGCATCAAAAGATCGGACAACAGGGCATGAACATCTTCCAAACGAGGCTGAGACACCATTCACCCCCTCAATCTATTAAAAAAATAAGGTGTCAGACTACGTTTTTCGCCTGAAGAGGCCGCCTTGAAAACGTAGTCTGACACCTTATTTCAGCGGGATATCCCTGTAGGCGCCACGCCTATGGGGGTTGACCCGCCATCAGGCGCTGGTCAAGTACAGCGCGGTTCGAAAGAATGACAGTCGAACTTACGATGACCAGAGCCGAAGAGTCTGTAGGAAAAATCCGATTCTTCTGAAAAATCAGTCCGAAATTGCTTGGGGAGGTGCGTCGCAACCTGACGATGCCTCGCCGCTGACCCACGCATATCGTCGATCGTCACCACAGCCCAAGGGATTGCTCCACTAAGCCCGTGCCGCACAGCTATCCAGTGCACCTCTGCGGAAGAAAGCCCGCATGGGCATAGACATGGGCATGCCCCGCTGAGCTTGGCGCACCGCATCGGAAACCCCGATACCCCCATCAAACATTCCTGCTGGCGCCCGCCATTGCGCCGCGCCAACATCGCGCTTTCCAAACACGTCTTTCAAGGAAAGAGCATGGGTAACAGCCTGGCAGGACAGCGGGTGATGGTCGTTGGCGGTAGCTCGGGCATGGGCCTGGCCGTCAGTGCGCAGTTAATGAGAATGCACTGCCAGGTCCTGATCGTGGGCCGATCCCGCGACAAGCTAGACGCGGCGCGTGAGCAGTTGCGAGCATTCGGCAACGCGGCCCAAGCGCAATCACGAACAATCGGCAGCGCAGCGCACGAGCACCCGCCCGCATTCGACGAACCCGTCCTGCATCAAGCGGATGTGACCAACGAAGCACAAGTCCAACGACTCTTTGAAGAATCAGGCCCCGTGGACCACCTGGTCTGCACCGCCGCCGACATACGCGGCGCCTACGAGTTGCTGCCGCAACTGCCCCTGGACGCGCTGGACCGCGCCATCCGCTCGAAGGTCATCGCGCCCATCCTGTTGGCCAAGCACGGCGCGCCGCACATGCCGGCGCACGGCTCCATCACCTTGACGTCCGGTATCGCCGCCTACCGCCCCAGGCCCAAGGGCGTCGCCGTGGCGGCGATCAATGCGGCACTGGAAGGCGTCGTGCGCGCCATGGCCGTCGAGCTTGCGCCGTTGCGAGTCAATGCCGTATCGCCGGGCTGGGTGCGCACGCCGATTTGGAATGACGTGGCAGGCGCGGACAGTGAATCGCTCTTGGCAGCGATGGCCGAGCGGCTGCCGGTTGGCAGAGTCGGCACCGCCGACGACATCGCCGATGCCATCGTCTTCCTACTTGGCAATGGCTACACGACCGGCACGGTACTGCATGTGGACGGCGGGCATCGGCTCGTCTGATGGTGTCGCCGCAAAGCGGATCATTTCGATGAAGGCGGCGACGTGGCCTGCGGGTTGCCGGGGCTGGGTGAGCAGGCAGATGGGAAGCCCTTCTCCGCTGCTTGTCGCCAGCGGCCGCCATTCGACGCGGGGGGGTGTCTCGGTAGGCTTCGTCACCCCTCCCGACAGGCCAGGCGCCGTATCAGACGATCTCATCACCCCTCCCGACAGGTCAGACATCGTCCCGGCCGGGTTCATGGCCATTCTTGGCAGGATTGATACACCGAGGCCCGCGGACACCATCTGCATCAAGGCGGGAACGCTGTCGGCAACGCCGCGGATGCGGGGCCGTGCGGGGGCTTCCTGCAACAGCGCCTCGAGGTATTCCCGATAGCGGCACCCTTCCATCGTGACAATCAGCGGAAACGCCGCCAGGGCGTCCGGGGTGATGCGGTCGGACGATAGTCTGAGGGGATGGCCAGGGGGGAAGACGACAACCGGCATGTCCCGGGTAATGACTTCCACGTGCAGATTAGCGTCGCTGGCCGGCCATCCGTGCACCAGGCCCAGGTCGGCGCTGCCGTTGAGCACGGCCTGGGCGGTGGCCTGGGAGTTTCTTTCCTGGACGGCGACCTGGGCGTCAGGGTGTGTGGCGGCGAAGTGCAGCAGTTGCGGGACCAGGATGCTGGTGCACAGCGTTTGCGGGGCGGCGACTCGAATCGTGCCGGCCGGATCGGCGGCGTTATCGCGAACCTCGCGGAAGGTGTCGTCAGCCAGGGCGAGCAACTCGCGGGCCCGGATTGCCAGCTTTTCTCCGGCGGGGGTCAGTTGCAGGCGGTTGTTCTGGCGAATGAATAACGGCTGCCCGACTGTCTCTTCCAGCGCCCTCACCTGTTCCGTCACGCTGGGCTGGGAAAGGTGCACCCGTTTGGCGGCTTGCGTGAAGCTCAACGTTTCCACTGCCGCGATGAAGATTTTAAGTTGGCGTAGTTGGAACATGGCGGTGAGGGAGATTGGGGGTTTGCCGAGCGGATCAAGTTAACCCAACTCGGCCTTCCATGACTATTGGATTGCCGCGGGCGCGTCGTGCGTCGTGCTGTCTACGTCCGCATCGTCCTGGCCCAACTGGGCTTGTTCAAGCATGGCGTCGGTCAAGGTGCCGATGTGCTCGCATAGCCCTTCTACTCCACCCATCAAAGCCGTCACCGCCCAGGCGTCCAGCGGCGGAGCGCCCGTCGCATCGGGCTCTGATGCGCTGTTGCCGACCATGCGGGCGATGGTCTGGATGGCGTAGCGGGCGCGGTCTATCTGGTGGAGGTGCGAAAGGGAGACTGGGCCGAATTCGTGGTCGGAATCGACGGACCAGCGGTTTTGTGTGAGGGGGTGGTGCAGCATGGGGCTGCCTCCTATAGCGGATGGAGAACCCGCCTCCCACTTCCAAATGGGGTGGGCGGGCACAAGACAGGGTTGGAAGACCGGAGCTATAGAACCCGGCGTGCGCAAGCGCACCCCCGTCAAGGCCCGCCCATAGGGACGTGCGATGACGCTGGACATGAAAATGCCGCCTGAGCGGCGGCTGTCCGCCTATAGCTTCCCGGCTTCCACTCCGGGGCTACCGTTGATGCGATAGTGGGGGGAGTATACGGCAGCGGGAAAGGCAACGTTCAAGAAGTGACAATTTGGCTACGGCGCGGAAGTGCTGAGCATCACATTGGATGACTGGATTAGGCCCGATGCAGCCTTTAAGACATATGCGACTGGCGAAATCAACTTCGGAGAATCACTCCCAATCTGCTATTTCGGTGATGGCTCGTCCCTAATCGCTGCTTAAGGCTACCCAGCGTCGTCAGTCAGAACTGGGCTGTGCTGGGTTAAGCTCACTCGCCAGCGCCGTCGTGGCGAATAACCTCTTTATAAGCTTGGCCAGTCGCACTGATTCCGGGCGCTGGTCGTTCGCAATCGCGCGGCACGACTCAATGAAGCGGTCCGTCGCGTGACCGAAGTGCCGATCGTAAGTGCCTCGCTGGAGTCTCATCTCAATCATTCGGCGCATGAATTTCGGCAACTCTTCGATGTTCATCTCTCGGATGGCCGACTCAAAATCGTCGGCCGTCGCTCGCTTCATGGCCACTTCTTGCAAAGTACCCCAATTACTGTGTTTGATAATGTAATTACAGGCGTCGACCACGGTTACCTGAGCCTGTTGTTGAGAGGCGGCGGTGTCGAACGCGTCTTGAATGTCAGGATGTAATGCGTTACCAAACGGGTTGTCGTCGTCGGGCGCTGAGTCTCCACGCCCTCGGAACGCCACGATCCATGCCTGGATCACCTGCGCGGCCAAGCACTGTCCGCCATCCAATTCGCTTAGCACGCCGTGGAGCTCAGTAGCAACATAGGGATCGAGTTGGCCTGCCACGGCGGGGAAACCGGAGGCTTCGGCAATGAGCTCTGTATCGGTCGTCCGGTGGTCCCAGATTGCCTTCTTGATGAAGATGCGAGCATTTTGACGGGCATCGATGGTTTGGGCCTCGTCGACGTAACGTTCGATGATAGTCTGGACCTTTTCACTCTCGAAAAGACCAGATTCTAGGAACTCCACAAGCACCTTCTCGAAGTCGTCGCAGCTGCTGATGCCGAGTTCACTCATGAGCATCCGCCAACGATCTTTGCGCTTTTCTTCTTCGGTGGGCTCGTCCTCTTTGTCGCGGAGGAATGTGGACCAATCTGGGTTGCCGACGTTCAAAGCGAACTGGAAGTCGGGACCATCTTCAAGTCCCCGATAATGAATAGCTCCGAAGAGAACGATCGAAGGTACAACTCGCGCTTGAATCGAATCGCTCAGATCGCGATTCGCAAGAATCTGATTGACTGCCCGGATCACCTTGCCAATAATCCGAATGTTCGTGAGACCGCACGCGGTGATGGCCCGTTTTAGCGTTGCCTCGTATTTGGGCAAGGCCAGGAGCTTGATCGCAATGGAGAACGCTTCATCCGACGTCGTCGAGAGCTTGATCTCCTGATCAATCACTTTCTCTCGAAACGTCGTCCAAAGCGTCCGTTGCTCGCGCTCTGTCGCAAGCTGGTCGTCGTTAAGAACCAGAATGAACCGCGCCTTGAACTCGTTAGAGTATTCGTCAATGAAACCAAGGATCTCGTCTATCCCGAGCTTCCCGTGCTTGCGTTCGATATCGTCAATGACAATTACCCTCTCCTTCAAAGCAAGCGGCGCGACGAGCAGCACGTTGAGATCATTGAGAGCTGCGAGCGCCTTGTAATGGGTAGCCGCGGCCTGCACACCACTCTTGAATAAGTTTTTAATAACCTCAAGCTTGCCGCCACCCACTGCCGCTTCGGGCAAAGCGCCCTCCATCAACTTCCGCTTGACTTGGTCCATACTCGACAGGCCAAACAGCGATACGTAGAGCGCCTTCCTGACCTTCTCATCGTTCGATCCTGTCTTGACCTCGTTCCAAAGATGGGTCTTGCCTGTTCCCCACCTGCCCGACAACGCGATGACCTTGTTATCGGCGTTTTCGAGCAGTTGGATTAATTGTTTCTTGGTTCTATCAAGCGACATAGCGTTCCTCTGTCGACTTACGTGGGCGGCATACCAACGTCGGCTACGGCTTACCAGCAAGGTTGTCGGCGTTATAACAGGGCCGACAGGTAGCCTGTTCGACACAAATAAAGTGTCAGACTACGTTTTCGACGAGCGCCCCTCAAAAATTTAGTCTGACACCTAAATGATGAAATTTAGATCATATTTCTAGATTGCAAAACCAGTCTGCGGCGCAGAGCGCCTGGTACATTGGACCTCGCCAGAAATTCTTTCTATGCTGTTCCTCGCTCCTTATCTTTCTTCGCAAAATATCTCGGATCTGATTCGGCGGCATATCCGGGGACCTAAAAGAATCTAGTAGAGGCCGAATTTCACTGGCAGCCTCCAGTGAAAAACGGGAGGCGAGGTTGTATTCCTTGAAATGATTAGTTACCCGAGCAACATCTCGACGGCTCCAGTCTGGAGGGCATTGTATATAATATTCCAAAAGAATAGGTTCTTCTTTAATTGCTCGGGCATAAATCCATTGTTGGCTCATCAACAACGAGAAATCGAAGTACGGGTGGAGATTTTGAATCTCCCGATCAAATTTGTTCAATTTTCCCGTATTGCAGTCACGACAGGCCGGAATTAGGTTGTCTGGTAAAACTGAAAACCAAGGAAACTGGGCCTTCGGCAAAAAGTGGTCAAGCGTGTTGACTTGCCCTATGCCGCACGTCGGGCATTTTCCATGGGGTGCAGCCGCTCTAATTTCATCATAAATTGTTCTGGCGGGCTTATATTTCGGCAACATTTGATTATCATAGAGAGCCTTCAGTTCTCCCTTTGTTGCATCGCCTATAAGAACTTCTTTGTCCCCAAACGGGCAAGGCACTATTCTATAAAGCTCGCCCTGGTTTGCCAGACCTTCGTAAATGACGGAGGCCTTTCCTATTTCGGGCGCTACATTTGTTAGTCTATTCCGAGTAGCCAAATCCCCAATGGAGGCCACACACGTAGTGTACGCAAAATTATTTTTATAAAATGGTCTCTCGATTGCATGCATTTATTTTCCCCGAGATGATATTGCTCGGAGAACAGCCTGCCCTTCGATACCTATACTTCCGCCATATTCATGGAGGACCTGTTCAAAATCTTTTCCTTGCGATACCGATTGCGCGAGTAAATGATGAAATCCAGATTTGCTTACCTCTAAACCAAAGATCTCGCGAGTTAGAGACCCCACATTTTCTCCAAAAGTTTCCGATTCTGGGCGCTCTACTTTGCAGATATTCCTGTGGCGTCGAATTTTCCAGACACAAGATTTAGGAACTTCCTGAACAATCACTGGAGAATGAGTGGCTATTATTGCCACGGCATTTCTGGAAGTTAGCAGCTCTGATAGCGCTCGTGCGAATGCAGATAACAAGGGGGGGTGCAAATGGCTTTCGGGCTCATCTAGCAGCACAAGACTTTTTTCTTCCACTGTTTCGACAAGTTTGGTAATCGTGAGCAGAACAATCTTGTGGCCAGAGCTCATTCTTGAGAACAAACTGGTTGCCTGCCCTTCTATTTCGTCCGATAAGGTCGGCGCGTTGGCAAGGGTCGAGAGATTCATCTCGGCAAAGTTTTCGTCGAACTCGAGAGCAACTATCGCCTCCTGCCATTGGCGACGCTTTTCTGCTAGGCTGAAGCAAAGTTTCAGACTGGTTATGAAATCACAGCTTAGATCCGATATTTTTTTTAACTCAGTACCATCTGAGGCGCTTATATCGCTTGCACCCGCCTTTTTTAGACCAATATAGTTATAACGAACACCTTTTGATTTATCAATCTGATTCTCAATTGGAGTGAAGGGGTCAAATGCACTGAATGCTACGGAAGTCACACTACTGAAGTAGTCATCGGGCATCGGGTGGCGAGGACGACCTTTTTCTTCGGACGCTTCGAAAGATCCCATTCCATTGGAGTGGTGTTTTTTTACAATAGTGGAGATTATTGAATTTAACAGAGTTGTTTTCCCAACACCATTTCTTCCAATTATTACGTGAATATTAGTTGGAGGGAGAGAGTGCGGAATGACCTCGAAATCCAGCCGAATTGATTGAGAATTTCCGACCGGTGCTGAGGTGTAGTAAAAGTTGAACTCTGTCAGTGTTTTTCCACCAGACAGTATCCTACGGTATTGTCCATGTATGGCGGACGTACTTACGCTTCGGAGCAAGGAGATGGAGAACACTTCTTCATTTTCAATGGCTTTGGATAATTTATTGTCTGCTACGATGTCATTAAGACTGGAGAGATATCGGCTACGCACGGAGGCAGAGAGCTTCATCAGATTTTCATAATAATCCGGATCCTGCCCGAGTGAAAAATAATTATCAGATAATCTGTTAAAGCTGGATGGCAGGTGGTCAATCGTTCTGCCCTTGGTTTGATTCAGGAAGCCGATTTTAACTGCACCTAGCCGTTCCCTATTTCCGCTGGAATCAGATAGGTACGCAATAAAAAGGGTTTTGAATGAATAGTCATCCCAATTGTCGTATAAAAGCTCTATTGAATTTGGGCGCGGACGGTTTTGAAGATTGGTGACGACATAAAAATCAATGGTCATATTAATTTAAATTTTTTTCTGTAATTATTTGATCGATTCTGCAGTGCATCCGACAGTTTGCATTCGAACTATCTTCGGTAAAATCGGCACTGAAAATATCGGCCTAAGTCGGGTCCTGCCCGCTCGAAAAGGGTGTCCAACTACGGCCTCGCATGCGGCCAAGGGACAGCTTCTGACATGAGTCTTAAGAACAAAGGCCAGACTTCGGTTTAGGCAAATCGTGCCAATCCATACCGATACCGCGGTTTCCTTCGTCCACTTGTATGGGATACACAATGCACTCCGCATGACTGGTTAAGTTCTCGTGGACGACTCTTCGCATCAAGACCAGATCTCGCACTCATCCACGGCTCGCTCTTGGCGATAGATTACCTTACATGAAGAATTTATTGGTAGTGTATAGTTTCGAGCTATCCCATTGACGCTTGATCTTCTTCAAACTATAGGAGCCAGTCTTCGCACAGTATCTGAATCTCATTTGCGCAAAATACTCATGCGCGCACATGTGGATTCATGGACTGAAAAATATGTCAGGCTACATTTTTTTCGAATATCCCTCGAAAACGTAGTCTGGCTACCTTCTTTCGAAGTCTTGACGACTAAGCGGCAGCCCGTCTTCGAGCGACTTCAACCACCACGGAACACCGCCTCCATATTGTTCCCATCAAGATCCAGCACAAACGCAGCGTAGTAGCCCGGCGGATAGCCGTGCGCAGTATCGCGCAGGCCGGGCGCACCGTTATCAGTCCCGCCCACCTTCATCGCGGCCGCGTGAAAAGCGTCGACTTCCGCCCGGCTCTTGGCCGCAAACGCGGTGTGCTGCTGCACACTATGCGGATGAAACCTGTCGATCCAGAAAATCGGATAGTCGATGCCATACCCGACGGCATCGGAGCCGATATCGCTCGGAATCTGCATGACACGGCGCAGGCTCAATGCGCCCAAGACCGCGTCGTAGAATTTGGCGGACCGCGCAACGTCGGCCACGCCGATACCTGTATGGTCAATCATTGGAACCTCCCAGGAGGGTTCAAGGACTAGCGACCATTAAAGTGCACGGGTATGCCGTTGTCCATGACGGTGCTTGGCCGCCAAGCGCAGGGCCGGGCGCAGGGAGAGATGCGGAGCCGGACGGGTAATCTGCGCTGACCCGCGAGAATCTGTTCACCAACCGCTATTGGCAAACCCGTCGGCCGTTATTCATTCAAGCCTGGGACTGCGCCAAGCAATGCTCAAGCTTCGCAATCAGCGCCCTGACCTCTTCTTCTCCGAGATCCAGCGGATCCCCATGGGCGCTAACCGCAACGACGCAGATGGCGGAACCGTCGAACCATGCATCGAGCCGATCTTCCGCAAATAGCTGCTGTTGACCCATATCCGGCTCCAATTCCTTAATCGTCCCCACTGCCTGTCGCATTACGCGCCTCGGCCAGCGCCACGGTCAGGTGCATGATCTTTTTCTTCAACTGATCCCGCTCATCCGTCAACCGCGCCAGCAGTTCCCGCAGCCGGGTCACTTCCGCAGGCAGGTCAGCGATATTCTCGATAGGAATATCCGGCACAGCCTCACGCGGTGGCGGGGCCTTGGCCTGGCGGACTTCGCGGGCGGCTTGTTGTAGTTCTTTCTTTCCACCGGCGACCGCGGCAGCCTGGCGTTCGGGGGGGAGCGTGGAGACGGCGGCAGCGGCGTTGATGGAGATGGCGCCGTCCTTGACCGCCCGCACCAGCTCCGGGGCGGCGGCTTTCTGGATTTTTTCGATCTGGCCCAGGGTGCTGCTGCTGATCCGCGCTTCCCTCGCCAGCGTCTGGCGGCTGATCGCCGCAGCAGGCGGTGCCGGCGGAATCGGAGGCGGCGGCGTGCTGCCGTCGTCTTCCCAAGGCGGCACGCTGCGCGATTGCAGGATTTCTTTTTTGCGCAGGGCCAACACCCCACGCTGGAAGTCAGAGACGCTGCGCCGACCCAGGTGGTTTTCGATCATCCAGAGGTGGACGTCTTCCATGGACTTGAAGGACGTGTTCTGGCGGGTCTGGAATTCGATGCCGTGCTTCATGCACAGGGCGTAGCGGTTGTGGCCGTCGACCAGCAGGTCGCCCCACAGGACCAGGGCGTCGCGGCAGCCTTCGGCCAACAGGCTGCGTTCCAGGGCTTCGCGCTCGTCGTCGGTCAAGGGGTCTATATAGGCGCGCAGGCCTTCGTCGATTCTTATATTCATGGTGTCCAAAAAATAATGCTTATCCGACCTGCTGCAATGCCGCCGCAGTCGGTTGCAGCCCGATGATCCTTGGCATGTCGCCACGGCCCACTGAAACCGGCTCTAAGGCGCCCCACTCCCGCTCCGGACGCTTAAGGCAGCCCAGTGCTTGCGCAGTCAGCCAGCAGCGCTTGCCGTATCAGCCGTCCCGTACTTACGGCAGCCGGCCATCCAACGCAGCATGCACCGCCGCCAGACGCACCTCCGGGTCCGTCAACGCCAGCAACCGAACCTTCTCGGCCGGCGGCAGCGGCAACAATTCACACCAGCGGTCAGCCACCCAGGCGCATTCATCCAACCGGTACGGCGGCGCGAGGGGCATGCTGTCTGCGGGGACGCCTTCTTGCTGCCATTGGGCCACCAAACTGCCCAGCGCGTCGGCGCAGGGCTGCAGGGATGACGGCACGGGAAGGATCGGGTCATCCGGGATGGGCTCGGTTTCGCCCATCCAAAGACCGTATTTTGCCAGTTGGCTGGAAACGAGCCGAAAACGGCTCGTCCCTACACAGCGCACCTGCAATAGCGCTGGCATGGGCGCGTCCCAGGTGTCGATGCGGGCCAGGGTGCCGACGGGGGCCAGGGTTTCGGTGCCTTCGGGGGAGCGGACTTCGTTGCCGGCCAGCAGGGCCACGACGCCGAATTCGGTGCCGTCGGCGATGCAGCGGCGGATCATGTCCAGGTAGCGGACTTCGAAGATGCGCAGGTGCATGACGCCTGCGGGGAACAGGGCGTTGGAGAGCGGGAACAGCGGGATGGTGGCCACGGCGCCGCCCTACTTCACGGCGAAGGCGTCGTCGACGGGGACCTGCATGGCGGTGACCAGGGCGTTGGTCTGGGCGGCCATGCCGATGACGCCGAGCAGTTCGGCGTGCTGGCCGTCGGTCATGCCCTTGGCGCGGGCGGCGGCGGTGTGGGAATGGATGCAGTAGCTGCAACCGTTGGCGGTGGACACCGCGATGTAGATCATCTCGCGCACCAGGGGCGGGATTTCTCCATCGGCCATCATGACCTGTTTGAGCTGTTCCCAGACGCGCTTGAGCTGGGCCGGGTCGTTGGCCAGGGCGCGCCAGAAGTTATTGACGAAATCGGATTTGCGGGTGGCGCGGATGTCTTCGAACACCGCCCACGCCTCGGGGATCTTGCGCGCTTCTTCATCCGACAACAGATGCACCGTAGCCATATGCCGCTCCAACAGGTAAGGCCGGGCGGCGGCGTGCCGCCCGCGCAATGTCCCATTGAACTGGAAAGCCCGGCGCGGTTCAAGGCGCGGGGCTGGCCGATGGGAATGGCCCCGCCCCTCACGGCGACATGTGCGCCGGCTTGAACGGTTCGAGCGGATAGCGCGGCCGGTTGCGCCGCTGGTACGGGAACAGCGAAAAGTCCGAACTGGTGACGCCCGGGCTGTCGCATTCGACCAGGGCGCACGAGATCGGCACGAACACCGGGCGGCAGTACATGCGCGATTTGACCAGGATGAAGCGGGCCTCGCGCGGGTCGATGCCCAGGCTTTCGAAGACGCCCAGGTCCCAGGGTTCGTGGGTGCGTTCGGTGATGACCAGTTGCGCGGCGCCGATGTCGAGCACGGCGCTGCGGCCCATGCAGGCGGTCTGGCCGGTGTAGGTGGGGCCGGTGATGACGTAGCTGCCGTCGGTGATGGCGCGCACGGTGCCCGTCAGCGTGACCGGCGCGGCGGGGCGGCCGATGGCGGGGATGGGCCGTTTGTTGCCCACGGGGAGTTCCACCTGGGCGCCCTGCCCGGCCGCGATCATGGCGGCGACGGCTTCGGGGTCGCAGTACAGGCCGGCGACGATGCCGGTCAGGCCGGCGTCGACGGCGGCCATCAGCACGTCCATGGTGTC
The DNA here is from genome assembly GCA_040396375.1 of Achromobacter xylosoxidans. Taxonomy (GTDB): domain Bacteria; phylum Pseudomonadota; class Gammaproteobacteria; order Burkholderiales; family Burkholderiaceae_B; genus Achromobacter; species Achromobacter xylosoxidans_D. The sequence continues at coordinate 158,457 of JBEBOQ010000002.1, read as the reverse complement.
GCAGGTGCCGCCGGACATGCAGTTGTCGCCGTGGTCCAGCAGCAGCACGGGGCGGTCGGCGCCGCGCGCCAGGGCGACGGCGCGGTCTAGCGAGGCGGCCAGGGGTTCGGCTTCGTAGACGAAGCCATCGCGGTCGTCCCAGATGGCGGCGGCCAGGCCGGCCGCGACGCGGTCGGCGGCCTCGGCGTCGCCGGCGGCGACCACGATGACGCTCAGGCACGGGTCGGGGATGTCGGCCAGGGCGAAGCCGGCCAGCACCGACACGCCCAGCATGCCGCCGGCCTCGGCGCCGCGCGCGGCCTGGACGGCGCGGCGCATGGCGCCTTCGGCGGTGTTGCTGCGCAGGGTGTGGGTCATGAGCGGCAGGCGGCGCCAGGCCATGGTGGGCCGGGGGCCGCCGGACAGCCAGTCAAACAGGATGCGGCCGGCGTGTTCGCCGGTTTCGTACATGTCGATGTGGGGGTAGGTTTTGAAGCTGATGATGACGTCGGCGTTGTCGACCATTTTTTGGGTGACGTTGCCGTGCAGGTCCAGGGCGACGGCGATGGGTACGCCGGGGGCTTGCTGGCGCAGGCGTTCCAGCAGATCGCCTTCGCCGTCGTCGGTGGTTTCAACGGCCATGGCGCCGTGCAGGTCGAGCAAGATGGCGTCGCAGCCGGCTGCACCTTCGACGATGCGGTCGCAGAGTTGGCGGTAGGCGTCGCCGTCGACTCGGCCACTGGGGTAGGCGGTGGCGGAGACGGGGGTGACGAGCGTTGCGCCTTGGGCCTCGGCCAGGTCGATGAAGGCGGACATGGCGGTGCGCTTGCCTTTGTTTTCTTCGTAGGCGTCCTGGCCATAGGTTGGGCCGTCGTTCCCAAAGGCCGACAGCGGCGTGGGCACGGGCGAGAAGGTGTTGGTCTCGTGGTTCATGCGGGCGATCAGGACTTTCATGTTTTGCCTCCTCCGGAGTTGGGGTCGGGGCGTGCGCCGCCGCCCAGGCCCAGTTTTTCCATGGCTTCGCTGGCCTCGATGATCATGGCGGCGACCTCGGCGACGCTGACGCGCAGGCCGGTGGCGCGGGTGCGCATGTGTTCGTAGGCGGCGCGTTCGTCCAGGCGTTGGTGGTCCATCAGTACGCGGATGGCTTTTTCGATGACGCGGCGCGCTTTGATGGTGTTTTCGAGTTTGTCGATTTTGTTCTGTTGGCGGCTCTGGAATTGTTTGGCGGAGCGCGCCAGGACCAGGGTGCTGAGGATGCCGGCGGACCGGAACGGGCGGGTCAGGACGCCGTGGGCGTTGGTCTTGAGCAGTTGCTTCAGGGTGGTGGGGGTTTCGTATTCGGACAGGGCGATGAGGGTGGCTTCGACTTCGCTGGCAGACCAGGCGGAGCTGTTCTGGCCGCATTGCGAGACCTGGAAGAAGACGACGTCGGCGCCTGCCGGGGGTTTGTCCGGGAACGGCCAGCACAGGTGGATACGGCAGCCGATGCGCTTGAGCTGTTCGACGAGCAGGTCGCGGTCTTCGCCGGGCGGATAGGCGACGGCGACGGCGACGCTGCGCAGGTCTTCGTAGAGGCGGCGAAGGCTATGGTCCATGCTCATTTCAACCAGAACTCGTCCAGGCCGAAGGCCGTCAGGTAGGGGTCCGGTTTTACCGGTTCGCCGCTTTGCCAGACGATGTCAAAGCGTCCGTCTGCCCGGCAGATGCCGATGCGGGGGGTGAGCACACAGTGGTTGTTTTCGGCCAGGATGGACAGGCGGCCTTCAGGTGCGTCAAAGCCCACCTGGTGCACGGCCTGGACCAGTTTTCGCGTGTCCATGCTGCCCGTGCGCTGCAAGGCGCGGGCGAACAGGTGAACCTGGCTGTAGGCGCTTTCGGCGTAGACGCTGGCGGGTTGGTCGCCGAAGCGGGCGCGCCAGCGTTCCAGGAAGCTGGCGTTGGCGGGGGTGTCGACGGTGTTGAAGTAGGTGGCGGCGGTGATGTGGCCGGCGCACAGTTCGGACCCGATCTCGGCGACTTCGGATTCCGCCATGGTGAGGCTGGCGATGGGGATGTGCGGGGCGGCGGGCTCGGCCTGGCAGGCTTCGTGGTAGCGGCGGTAGAAGCGCTGGGCGTCGTCGCCGATCAGGGTGGAGAAGACGACGTCGGGCTGGATGCGGCGGATGTCGCGCACGACGTCGCTGATGTCGCTGTCGTCGCAGCCCAGCAGCAGGTAGGTTTCGTCGAGGATTTCGCCGCCGTGTTCTTCAACCGTGTCGCGCATGATGCGGTTGGTTTCGCGGGGGTAGATGTAGTCGGCGCCGACCAGGAAGATGCGCGAGCCGCAGTGCTGGATGAGGTAGGCGGCCAGTTGCATGCTGCCCTGGTTGGGCGCGGCGCCGGTGTAGATGACGTTGGGCGAGTATTCAAAGCCTTCGTAGACGGACGCGTACCAGAGCAGTGAGTTGGTACGTTCCACGACCGGCAGCATGGCCTTGCGGCAGTGCGAGGTGCAGCCGCCGAAGATGACGCTGACTTCGTCGTCGAGCAAGAGGCGCGCGGCCAGGCGGCGGTATTCTTCGCTGTCGCTGCGGGGGTCGTAGACGACGGGTTCGAGCGGGCGGCCCAGTACGCCGCCCAGGGCGTTGATTTCTTCGACGGCCAGGACGGTGCCGAAGAAGTGCTGGGATTCGGTGGTGCCGGTGACTCCGCTGCGCGAGTACAGCACGCCGATGCGCCACCCCTGCCCGGCGGCGTCACTGTCATTGCGGGGGGTCATAACGGCATCCTTGTACAAAGTCGCGGCGCGATGGCTGCGGGAACGGGGCGGCCTGGGGGCCACGGGTCAAGGTTCATGCTGGCGGGCTTCATACCTTCAGGTGGTCCATGATATGGCCGACGGCCTGCGGTGCGCCAGCCTCCCCTTGATCGACGATGGCGCCTTGCTTTAAGACCAGGTAGCGGTCGGCGACGTCCAGCGCAAAGGCGACGTTCTGTTCGACGATGAACATGGATGTGCCGCGCCGCTCGCGTTCCCAGTTCAGTGCGCGGCCCAGCCGCTCGATGACCGAGGGTTGCAGGCCTTCGGTGATTTCGTCCAGCAGCAGCAAGGCGGGCCGCTGCATCAGGCCGCGTGCGACCAACAACATTTTCTGTTCGCCGCCCGACAGGGTGCCGGCGTGCTGGCGCAGACGGCTGGCGAAGACGGGGAACAGGTCGGCGATTTCCCCGAAGCGTTCGTCGAACAGTTTGTCGTGGGCCAGCCCCAGGCGCAGGTTGTCGCGGATGTTCAGGTCGGGGAACAAGGGTTGCTCCTGCGCGGCATAGGCGACGCCGCAGCGCGCGACCTCGTGCGGGCGCAGCCGGGTGGCGTCGACGCCGCCGACGTTGATGCGGCCGCGCAGCTTGGGCAGGTAGCCCATGACGGTCTTGAGCAGCGTGCTTTTGCCCATGCCGTTTTTGCCCAGCAGCGCGACGCAGGCGCCGCTGGGTACTGACAGCGAGATATCGTTGAGCACCACGGCGCCTTTGTAGCCGCTGGCGACGCCTTCCAGGCGCAGGGCCGGGGTTGCGCTGGTCATGTCGAGGCTCCTTGGGGCGCGGGCGCGTTGCCGGCGTAGATGGTGCGCACCAGTTCCGATTCGACGACGTCGCGGAAGCTGCCGTCCATGACGATGCGGCCCTGGTGCAGGACGATGATGCGGGTGGCGACTTCGGCCACGAAGTCCAGGTCGTGTTCGACCAGCAGGCAGCACAGGCCATGGGTGTGGGCCAGGGACGCCAGCACCTGGCCGATGCGGGCGCGTTCGTCTTTACTGAGGCCCGCGGTGGGTTCGTCCAGCAGCACCACGCGCGGCTCCAGGGCCAGCACCATGGCCAGTTCCAGCGCCTGTTGCTGGCCGTGGGACAGGTCGCGCGCGACGCTGTCCAGTTGCTGGTCCAGGCCGGTCATGCGCAGGACCTCCAGCGCGTAGACCGGCAGGGCCAGTTGCGGCGCGCGGCGGCGCCAGGACGGCCGCTCGCGCAGCGTGGTGGCGATGCGCAGGCTTTCGGCGACGGTCAGGGTGTCGAAGATGTTGGCGTTCTGGAATTTCCTGCCCAGGCCGAAGCGCACGCATTGCTCGGGGCCGTCACGGCGTACCGGATGGCCGCAGAGCTCGACATTGCCTTCCGTGCGCTCGGCGCCGTCGGCGATGCAGCGCATCAGCGTGGTCTTGCCGGCGCCGTTGGGGCCGATCAGGCCCAGCAGTTCGCCGCCGCGCGCGCGCAGGTCTATGCCTTCCAGCACCTTGAGGCTGCCGAAGCGCTTGGCCACGCCGGCCAGCACCAGGCCGCCATCGGTAGCGCCCTGCCCTGGCGTGCCGCCTTGTCCCGGCGCACCGCCGAGCCCCGGCGCACCGCCGTGCCCCGACGCGCCGCCCTGCCCCGATGCGCTGGCCGGCGCGCGCACCGCCAGTTCCGGCACCGGCGCCGGACGCCGCCGGCGCCATGGCGCCAGCACCAGGGGCAGCAGCCCGCGCGGCAACAGCAGGATCACCAGGATGAAGGTCACGCCCAGCACCAACTGGTACAGGAACGGCATGTTGCCGCTGAGGTACGAGCCGGCCACGTTGATCAGCACGGCGCCCAGCACCGGCCCCCAGACCGTGCCGCGTCCGCCCAGCGCCACCCAGATGATGAGTTCGGTGCCGAACACGAAGCCGGTCAGTTCCGGCGCGACCACGCCGCTGAAGGCGCCGTAGCCGAAGCCCGCCAGGCTGGCGACCGCGCCGCACACCACCAGCAGCGCGATGCGCCAGTGCGCGGTGTTCAGGCCCAGGTAGCTGCAACGGCCCTCGTTGTCGCGCAGCGCGGCCAGGATGCGGCCGCCGTCGCTGCGCACCGCGACCCAGGCCAGCAGCGCCACGATCGACAGGCCGCCGGCGGCGATGACGTACCAGGCTTCAAGCGACAGGTCGAAGGTGTCGTAGCCGGTCAGGCCGGACGACGAACCGGTGTAGGTGCCGCCCGACAGCGCCACCTGGGTCAGCACGATGGGCAATACAAGCGAGATCACGGTGGCGAAAAACGGCGAGGCGCCGCGATAGAACGACAGCCAGCCGGTGGCCAGCGCCAGCAGCATCGCCGCGCCCACCGCCACCAGCGCGGCCGCGAGCGCGATGCCGGGCGAGAAGCCGTAATGGGTGAAGGCCAGCCCGGCCGCGTAGGCGCCGACGCCGAAGAAGGCCGACTGGCCGAAGGTCAGGTAGCCGGTGTAGCCCCACAGGATGTCGACCGTGACCGCCGCCACGGCGAAGAACAGCGCCTTGATCAGCACGTTCAGCAGGTAGGTGTCGAACAGCCAGGGACCGGCCACGGTCAACGCCAGGCAGGCGATGGCCAGCCACAGCAGGTCGCGGCCCCGGGCGGCGCGGCGCGGGTCGGCGCGAGTGGCCAGCGCCGGTTGCGCGAGGGAGGAATCAGTCATGGGCGAATCCTTTGGGACGCAGGCGCAGGGTCAGGGCCGCCAGCACCGCGATGGTGACGCCGCCCAGGATCGGGCTGATGTACACCCCCACCAGCACCTGGCAGGCGCCATAGACCAGGCAGGTCAGGAGCAGCGCGGTGATCGAGTTGCCCGACACCATCACCAGCATGAAGGCGCTGACCAGCCACGGCAGCCCCATGTTCGGGTCGACGCTGGACAGCGGCGTGATCAGCGCGCCGGCCAGCGCGCCCAGCCCGGCGCCCAGCGCGAAGGTGGTGAAGCGGATTCGTTCGGCGTTGATGCCCAGGCCGCGCGCCAGGTCCTCGTTCATGATGACGGCGCGGGTCCGCACGCCGAAGCGCGTGCCGTTCAGCAGCAGCGTCAGCGCCACGTACAGCAGCAGCGCGCCCGGCACCAGGAACAGCCGGTAGGCCGAATACTCGGTGCCCAGGAACGCGACCGCGCCCTGGATCGGCGCGTCGGCGAACTGCACCTCGCGGCCGAAGGCCATGGTGATGAGCTGGCCGATGACGATGCCCAGCCCCCAGGTGGCCAGGATGGCGTCCAGCGGCCGTTTGTACAGCGGCTGCACGATCAGGCGTTCGACCGCCATGCCGACCAGCACGCCGGCCGCCAGCGCGCAGGGCAGCGCCAGCCAGGGGTTCAGCCCCAGTTGCGTCACCACCAGGCTGGCGTAGCTACCCAGCGTGATGATGGCGCCGTGCGCGAAATTGACGATCTTCATCACGCCAAAGATGATCATCAGCCCGGCCGTCACGATGAACAGCATGGCGGCCGTGCTCAGGATGTCCAGCATCAAACCCATTGTGTTCTCCAGCGCCGCCGGCGGACCGGCGGCGCGCAGGGTGCGGCTTACCGCGTCACTTCAGGTCGGGGCATTGCGCGCCCGGATCGACCTGGTCGAAGGTCTGCAGGATCTTGATGGAGCCGTCCGGCTGCACCTGGCCCAGCCGCATGGTCAGCGCGGCGTGGCGCTGGCGGTCCATCTTGACCGGGCCGCGCGGGCCGTCGAACGACACTTCGCTCAGCGCCTTGACCACCTTCTGCGAATCGGTGCTGCCAGCTTTCTCGACCGCCGCCTTGTAGAGGAAGAAGGCTTCGTACTGCGGGCCCGAGAACTCGTTGGCGGTCTTGGCGTCGGCGCCGAACTTGGCCTTCAGGCCGTCGAGGAACTTGCGGTTCTGCGGCGTATCGATGCTGGTCAGGTACGAGGCCGACAGGTACATGCCGACCGCCGTGTCGCCCATGGTCTTGGCGGTGGCTTCGTCGATCGCCAGGTTGCCGTAGGGCATCGTCAGCCCGGCCGCCTTGACCTGCTTGGCCAGGCTGACGTTGGGGCCGCCGCCGGCGGTGGAGCTGATCAGCGCGTCCGGGTTGGCCGAGCGGATCTTCGACACCACCGGGGTCCAGTCGGAGCCGTCGATGGGCAGGTATTCCTCGCCCACCACGCGCCCGCCCTGCTTCTCGATGTATTCGCGGGTGAACTTGAGCATGCCGCGGCCGAAGGCGTAGTCGCTGCCGACCAGGAAGAACGTCTTGGCGCCGCGTTCCTTCATGAAGTGGTCCACCACCGGCGCCACCTGCTGCTCGGGCACCCAGCCGTTGACGTGCATCCAGCGGTTGCACGAACGGCCTTCGTAGAACGAGGTGTAGATGTACGGCACCTTGCCGCGCGAGACGATGGGCAGCGCCGCGTTGCGCGCCGCGCTGGTTTCCATGGCGATGATGGCGTCCACCTTCTTCTGGAACACCAGCGTGTCGTAGGCCTTCTGCGCGCCGACCGCGCCCGAGGCGTCGTCGGCGATCTCCAGCACCACCTGGCGGCCGAGGATGCCGCCGGCGGCGTTGATTTCATCGGCGGCCAGCTGCGAGGCCTGCACCACGCCGGGCGCGACCACGCTGTTGGCGCCGGACAGGCCGACCGGCACGCCGATGCGCAAAGGGTCGGCCGCGTGCGCGCCCGCCGCGCCGGTCAGCGCGGCGATGAAGGAAAGTCGGATGAGGAAGCTGCAAGTGGGTTTTTTCATGGGGATTTCTCCTTGGGGGCCGGCTGTCCGCCGTTGTATTCAACGCTGCCGCGGCGCGTCGGCGGCGCCCAGCAGTTCGTCGTAAAGGTCGCGGCGCCGATCGCGCAGCACGTGGTTGAAGTCGTTCAGTTGCCGCGCGCGGCGCGAGGCGGCCAGGTCCACCGGCGCCAGCAGCACTTCTTCGCGGTCGTGGCTGGCGGGGCCGGCCACGGTCCAGCCCTGAGAGCCGACGATGAGGCTGCGGCCGACGAAGGGCTGGCCGCGCTCGACGCCGACCCGGTCGGCGCACACCAGCGTCAGGCCGTTGCTGTGGGCCCCGGCCGCCGCCAGCGCGTGCGCCATGGCGGGGCCGTCGGGCGTCTGTCCCGGCATCGGCACCCAGTTGGTCGGCACCGCCACGATGTCGGCGCCGCGCAGCGCCAGCAGCCGGTAGACCTCGGGGAACCAGCCGTCGTAGCAGATCGCCACGCCCAGCCGGCCGAATTCGGTATCGAACACCGGCAGCCCCAGGTCGCCCGGCTCGAAGAACAGGTTTTCGTCGCCCCACAGGTGCAGCTTGCGGTAGGTGCCCAGGTAGCCGGCGGGGCCGGCGATCAGCGCGGCGTTGTACAGGCGGTCGCCGCTGCGTTCGGCGATGCCGGCCACCAGATAGATGCCCAGGCGCTGGGCCAGCGCGATCCAGGCCTGCGAGCTGGGGCCGTCCGGCACTACTTCGGCCAGCGCAAAGGCTTCTTCGCGGCTGTCGAACATGTAGCCGGTGTTGGCCAGTTCGGGCAGCACCACCAGGCGCGCGCCCTGGGCAGCGGCCTGCTCGACCAGTTCGATGGAGCGCGCCACGTTGGCGGCCACGCTGCCCATGAGCGGGGCCGTCTGCACGCTGGCCACCCGGATCGCGGACGGGGCGGCGTCCTGCGGCTGTGATACTTGCATGCGGTCTCCTGTTGCGGATTTGAAAACGAAAAAGCCCCCGACCACGCAGTGCGTGTGAGTCGGGGGCTTCTATAGCCAGACGAAAGTTCGGGCAGCAATTATTGCTGCGGGGGTGCTACCGGGTCTTGCTGCGCGGGCCTGGGGCTTGCGCGCTGGGATCAGTGCTGATCCTGTGGAGAATCATAGGGATTCGCCGGCGCCTCGGACAATAAGAGGTTTCCCGGACAACGCGCAGTGGCGGGCCATTGCGGGGGATTTCCCGGTGCACAGGCCCGGTGCGACAATGGCGCTACGCGCTGCGGCCGTCGTAGGGGATGCGGGTCAGGCTGGCCAGATCCACCGTGACCAGGCAGCGGGCGTTCACGGCGGCCGTTTCCTCGCCGGTGGGGCTGGCGCCGAAACCGAATGGCGCGCAGCCGCAGTTGGCGCAGAAATGGTGCGCGATGACGTGCTTGTTGAATTTGTAGGTCGACAGCTTATCGGTCGACGACGTGATGCGCAGATTGCCGCGCGGCACGAACCACAGCAGGTAGCCCTTGCGGCTACAGTGCGAACAGTTGCATTCCAGTACTTGTGAGGGCTCGCCTTCGACCTCGAAGGTGATTTGCCCGCAGTGGCAGCTTCCTTGTTGCATGGCCTGGCTCCTTGTATTGCGGTCGTGTCTCTGCGACCGCGCCATTGCGATGACCGGCTTTCCATCATAAGACGGCGCGGCCCGCCCCGTCGCCCCCCCCAATGGAGGACACCCCATGCCCCGACTTTCCGCCTATCTCAGCTTCGACGGCAACTGCGCCGAGGCGATGCGCTTTTACGAGCGCGTGCTGGGTGGCCGGCTTGAAGCGCTGGTGCGCTATGCGGACGCGCCCGTGGATGCCGCCATGCCGGTGCTGTCGCCCGAGGAATCCGAACGCATCATGTACGCCTGCCTGGCGCTGGACGAGCAGGTGCTGATGGCCAGCGACGCCACCGCCGGCCACCCCTATCCCGGCAAGCAGGGCATGGCGCTGTCGCTGGCCTACCCCACCGTGTCGGATGCGCATCGCATCTTTGACATGTTGGCGGAAGGCGGCGGCGTTACCATGCCGCTGCAAAAGACGTTCTGGGCCGAAGCCTACGGCGCGCTGATCGACCGCTTTGAGACCCGCTGGATGATCAGCGGCGGACGGCTGACGCATTAGGGCCTGGGGGTATCAGGCCCGCCCCACAAGACAACCTGCCCGCAAGGCAGAGGGAGTGAAATCAATGACGCATGGCATACACGGCAAACAGCGCTGGTGGGCCTTGATGGTGCTTTGCCTGGGCGTGCTGATGATCGTGCTGGACACCACCATCGTCAACGTCGCCCTGCCCTCGATCCGCGAAGACCTGAACTTCACCGAGACCTCGCTGGTCTGGGTGGTGAACGCCTACATGCTGACCTTCGGCGGCTTCCTGCTGCTGGGCGGACGGCTGGGCGACCTGCTCGGGCACCGGCGCATGTTCCTGGCCGGCCTGGTGCTGTTCACGGTGGCCTCGCTGGCCTGTGGACTGGCGCGGGGCCAGGGGCTGCTGATTGCCGCGCGCGCCGCGCAGGGACTGGGCGGCGCGGTGGTGTCGGCGGTGTCGCTGTCGCTCATCATGAACCTGTTCACCGAGGCCGGCGAGCGCGCCCGCGCCATGGGCGTGTACGGCTTCGTCTGTGCGGGCGGCGGCAGCCTGGGCGTGCTGCTGGGCGGGCTGCTGACCAGCAAGCTGTCGTGGCACTGGATCTTCCTGGTCAACATCCCGATCGGCGTGGCCGTCTACGCGCTGTGCCTGCGGCTGCTGCCGGCGGCGCGCGGCGCGGCCGGTGGCGGCAGGCTGGACGTGGCCGGCGCGCTGACCGTCACCGCGTCGCTGATGCTGGCGGTGTACGCCGTGGTCAACGGCAACGAGGCCGGCTGGTCCTCGGCGCAGTCGCTGGGCTTGATTGGCGCGGCCGTGCTGCTGATGCTGCTGTTTCTACTGATTGAGTCGCGCGTGGCCGCCCCGCTGATGCCGCTGGCGCTGTTCCGTCTGCGCAACGTGGCCACGGCCAATGCGGTGGGCGTGCTGTGGGCCGCGGCCATGTTCGCCTGGTTTTTCGTGTCGGCCCTGTACATGCAGCTGGTGCTGGGCTACGACGCGCTGCAGGTGGGCCTGGCGTTCCTGCCGGCCAACCTGATCATGGCGGCGTTTTCGTTGGGGCTGTCGGCCAAGCTGGTGATGCGCTTTGGCATCCGCGGGCCACTGAGCACCGGCCTGCTGCTGGCCGCGCTGGGCCTGGCGCTGTTTGCGCGCGCGCCGGTCGGCGGCGGCTTTGTGGTGGACGTGCTGCCGGGCATGCTGCTATTGGGGCTGGGCGCGGGCATCGCCTTCAACCCAATGCTGCTGGCGGCCATGAGCGACGTCGAGCCCAGCCAGTCCGGCCTGGCGTCCGGCATGGTCAATACCGCTTTCATGATGGGCGGCGCGCTGGGGCTGGCGGCCCTGGCCAGCCTGGCAGCAGCCCGCAGTGCGGCGCTGGCGGCGGGCGGCGCCACGCCGGTCGCGGCGTTGAATGGCGGCTATCAGCTGACCTTCCTGGCGGGCGCGGGGATCGCGGCGATGGCCGGTTTGTTGAGCGCTGCGCTGGTGCGGTCGCGCAACCGCGATCTGGCCGCCCGGGGCGACGCGCCGCCTGCGCACTGAGCCGCGGCTGCGTCCAGGCGCGTGACAGGACCGCACGCAGCCCTGGCCCGTCGGCTGCCCCGGCGCGTCGCGGCTGCGCCACGGCTTTTGAATTCTTTACGGTTGCGGCAATGGGCTTGCAGTAATCTGGCGGCGCCACACCCTACAGGAAGCCCGCCATGACATTCCTTGCCAGCGCCAATCTGCTGCGTCGCCGGGACGGCCACGAAGCTCGCGTGACTTTTGTCGAATTGTTCTTCGACCTGGTCTACGTCTTCGCGGTCACCCAGCTGTCCCACACCCTGCTGCGCGACCTGACGCTGATGGGCGCCCTCCACACGCTGGTGCTGTGGTTTGCCGTCTGGCTGGGCTGGCAATACACCTGCTGGGTCACCAACTGGTTCGACCCCGACGCCCTGCCGATGCGGCTGATGCTATTCGGGGTGATGCTGGCGGGCCTGGCCGCGGCGGCGGTGCTGCCCGGCGCCTTTGGCGAGAACGGCCTGATCTTCGCGATCTGTTATGTGCTGATCCAGGTGGGCCGCACGCTGTTTGTGGTGCTGCACCTGGGGCCGACGCATCCGCTGGCGCCGAACTTTCGCCGCATGCTGGGCTGGCTGTGCATTTCGGCGGTGCTGTGGCTGGCCGGCGGGCTGGTGCACGACGAGGCACGCCTGGCCTTGTGGGCCTTGGCGGTGGCCTGCGAATACCTGTCGCCCATGACGGGCTTCTGGCTGCCGGGCCTGGGCCGCTCCACAACGCGTGACTGGACCATCGAAGGCGGCCACCTGGCCGAGCGCTGCCAGCTGTTTGTCATTGTGGCGCTGGGCGAAACGCTGCTGATCACCGGCGCCACGCTGGGCGAGCACGTGCGCTGGGACGGCCCCACCGTGATCGCGCTGCTGGCCGCCTTTGTGGGCACGGCGGCGATGTGGTGGGTGTACTTCGACACCAGCAGCAAGGACGGCAGCCATGCCATCGCGCACCACGCCGATCCGGGCCGGGTGGGCGCGTACTTTCACTACGTGCATGTGATTCTGATCGCCGGGGTGATCGTGTCGGCAGTCGCCAACGAACTGGTCATGCTGCACCCCGACGGGCGCATCGTGGCCCCGGCCGCCGCCGTGCTGATCGGCGGCCCGGCGCTGTACCTGCTGGGCAATGGCATCTACAAGACGGTGGTGTACGGCCGGTTTCCGTTGTCGCACGTGATCGGCTTGGTGTTGCTGGCGGTGCTGACGCCCATTGCCTTCGTGACCGACAACCTGATGGTGGGCGGATTGACCACGTTGATCATGCTTGTAGTGGCGACGTGGGAAAGCGTGTCGCGCCGCGGGGCGCATGCCCGCGCGCCGCTTTAAGGCGGGTTGAAATGGCGCCGGGGCTATGCGTAGACCCTTTGCGTAGACCCGTTGCGTAGCCCCTTTGCGTAGACCTCTTTGCGTAGACCCAGACGGCGCGGCGGTGTCAGCGCCGCTTGCCGAAGACCGACTTCGGCGTGCGGCCATGAAAGCGGGTAAACGCCGCGCTGAAGTTGGCCGGATGCCGATAGCCCACGCGATACGCCGCCTGCGCCACCTGGCAGCCGGTTTCCAACAGTTCCCAAGCGCGCCGCATGCGTAGTTCGGTCAGCAGCCGGTGCGGGCTGTTGCCGTAGAGCTTGCGAAAGCCCTCTTTCAGCTTGAATTCGTTCAGGCCCGTGGCCAGGCACAGGTACTGCACCGTTAGGTCGCGGTCCATCTGTTCCTGCATCAAGGCGCGGGCCTGTTCCAGGCGGGCAATGTCGGCCTGGCTCAAGCGCCCCGATTCCGGCGCCGGCGCCAGCCCGCGTAGCTGGCGCGACAGCAGGGTCAGGGCCTTGATGTGGGCATCCAGCGGATCCGTGTCCGCCGCCAGGTCGGCCGCGGCGACCGCCAGGTCAGCACTGGTCTTGCCTTGCGCCAGCCGCCGCAGGCCGCCTGCGCCCAGCAAGGCATCGGCGCGCGCCGCGCCGACATAGCGGTGCAGCACCGTTTCGCCCACCAACAGGCGCAGTTGCGACACCGTGGCGCCGCCCAGGTAGCGGCGCTCTCCCTGGTTGCGGCGAAAGGCCGTGACCGTGGTCTGCCCGCCGCAAAAATCCAGCGCCGAGCCGTCAGCGCCGCGATAGGCCGACGCGCCGCGCAGCGCCAGGGTGATGACCAGCGTGCGTCCACCCTGCCCCGCGGCGTTCTCTTCGATCATGTCGCGCAGCGGGGTGTATTCCGAATGCACCAGCGTCAGGCCGTCGTCCAATTCCAGCCGGTCGATACGGCAGTCGCCGAGGTCCGCCGGCAGGGCCACGCGGCGCCAGCCCGGGCGGGGGCTGGCAACGGGTTGGGCGAGCGTGGAAGCGATGCGCAGGGACATGGTGGGCAATGAAAAGCGGTGCTGCGCCGGCACGCATACGAATGGCTCCGGAACGCATAAGGATGTTAATGATATTCGTTCGCATAAAGAAATACCATCTTCGGGACGGCGCCACAAGCCTGGCCGCCGCGATTGTCCGCACAGGAAACCCCGATGATTCAGCACCTACCCCGCCCGCCCCGCGCCTGGGCCTGGCTGTGGCTTTGCGCCGCGCCGGCTGCGGCCATCGCCCAACCGGGCGCCCAGCCTGCCACCGAGTTGGCCGCCGAGTCAGCCACGATAGCGGCCACTACAGCAGCCGCCCCGTCGGCTGCCACCACAGCCGCGGAACTGCCCGCCATTACCGTCACCGCCGACAAGCAGGAACGGGCGCTGGAATCCTTGCCCGGCAGCCTGTCGGTCTTTGACGGCGACAGCCTGGAAAGCCAAGGCGTCCTGGATGTCGAAGGATTGCAGCGGGTCACGCCGGGCCTGACGTTCCAGCCGTTCGGCCAGGCCGGCGTCAATGCCGCCGTGATGCGCGGCCTGTCGGCCAATTTCTTTTCGTTTTCGACCTCGACCCTGCTGGTGGTGGACGGCGTGCCCACCCTGATGGCGCAGGGCTTTGACGACCAGCTGCTGGACATCGACCGCGTCGAAGTGCTGCGCGGTCCGCAATCGGCGCTGTATGGCCGCAATGCCGAAGCCGGCGTCATCAACGTCTACAGCCGCCAGCCCGGCGACACCGTGCGCGGCCAGATCTCGGCCACCGCCGGCAGCCGCGACCTGCGCATGCTGCGCTTCGACCTGAGCGGCCCGCTGATCGACAACACGCTGTACGCCAGCGTCGCCGGCGCCTGGCGCAGCCAGGACGGCTTTATCGACAACACCTACACCGGCCGGCGCGAAGACGACCGCGCGCTGCGCAACGGCAAGCTGGCGCTGCGCTGGACGCCGTCGGCGCGCACCGAGGCCACGCTGCGCTATGCGCAGATCAACTATCGCGACGGCGCCGCGCTGTGGGGCTCGCCTACCGCCGAGCGCGCCACGGTCGCGTCCGGCACGCCCAGCTGGAACCATTCCATCGGCCGCGCCGCGTCGCTATCGGTTCGCCACGAACTGGACGCCGGCTTGAGGCTGACGTCGGTGACCGCGTGGAACGACCTGCGGGACCGCGTGCAGCAAGACACCGACTTCCAGCCGGCCGATCTGCTGCACATCGAGCGCGACCACCACTTTCAGAATCTGTCGCAGGAACTGCGGCTGGAGGGCAACTGGGGCAGCGCGCAATGGCTGGCGGGTCTTTACGCCGACGGCGACGACCACGACCTGCGCAATACCCAGAAGATGCCGCGCGGCCTGACTGAAAGCGTCGTCACGCTGCGCGGCAACTCCACCGCCGCCTTTACCCACTGGACCGTGCCGCTGGCCGAACGCTGGACGCTGGAAGCCGGCGCCCGGGTCGAGCGCGACGCCGTTCGTTTTTCGCCGCAGGGCGACACCCAGCGCCGCGCGGACTGGACCCGGGTCACGCCCAAGCTGGCGCTGCAATACGCGTTTGCGCCGCGCCAGCAGGTCTACGCCTCGGTCGCGGATGGATTTCGGGCCGGCGGCTACAACGTGTTTTCGCCCGCGGCGGACTATGCCCCGTATCTGCCCGAAACCGTGCGTTCGTACGAGATCGGCGCCAAGGGCTGGCTGCCGGGCAACCGGCTGCGCTATGCCAGCGCGTTCTATGTGATGACGGTCAAGAACATGCAGGTGCAGCAAATGCCGGTGCCGGGGCTGGTGTATGTCACCAACGCCGCGTCGGCGCGGTCGATCGGTGCGGAATTCGAGCTGCAATACCTGCTGGGCGAAGGCTGGTCGCTGCAAGCCGGCGTGGGCCTGAATCGCACGCGCTTTTCCAGCTTCCGCGACGGCGCGGCCGACTACGGCGGCAACCAGAATCCGTTTGCGCCACGCGTCAACGGCCACCTGACCGCGCGCTACGACGCGCCCGCCGGCTGGTATGCGCAGGCGTCGCTGACTGGCACAGGCCGCGTCTACCTGGACGCCGCCAACCGCTACAGCCGCAATGGCTACGGCCTGGTCAACCTGGCCGCCGGCGTGACCGTGCAACAGGTCGAGATCTCCGCCTACGTCAACAACCTTGCCAACCGCCGCTATGACGCCGTCGGCTATCAAAACGGCATCGTCACCGTCTACAGCCCGCCGCGCGAGCTGGGCCTGCGCCTGACCTGGCGCATTTGATTTCAAAGGATTTTCCATGCCATCATCTTCCCTTCCCCTGCAACGCTATTGGGACCTGGCCGCAGCCCCCGTCCAGGCGGCGGCGCTGGACGCCGCGCTGGAACTGGACGTGTTCGAACAGCTGACCGAGCCGGCCACCGCCGACCACGTCGCCACGGCGCTGTCCCTGCGCCCGGCGGCCGCCGCGCCGCTGCTGGAGATGCTCTGGAGCCTGGGCCTGCTGCATCGCATTGACGGCGAGCCGACGCGCTACCAGTGCACGCCCCTGGCGCAGCGGCATTTTCTGCCCGGGCAGCCCGACTACTGCGGCGATGCCTGGCGCTACCGCCGCCGGTCGCTGGCGCACTTCAGCGAGCAACTGGGCCAGTTGCTGCCGCAGGACGGCCCGGCCGTTGACCCCTATGTGCAGCCCGAAGCCGGCGCCTGGGCCAATGCGGCGCGGGTGCAGATCGGCCAGGAGCAACGCGCCATTGCCGTCGCCGCGGCGCGCGAAGCCATGGCTTGCGTGCCGCAGGCGGCGTCGGCCAAGCGCATCCTGGACCTGGGCGGCGGCCCGGGCCTGATCGGCATCGCGCTCGTGGAAGACCGGCCCGGCGCCACCGGCGTGGTGTTCGACTGGCCGGAGACCGCAGCCGTGGCGCAGGAAAACATTGCGCACGCAGGGCTGACAGATCGCATGAGCGTGATCGGCGGCGACTTGAGCCAGGCCGACATCGGCGCCGGCTACGACCTGATCTGGTGCTCGTCGGTGCTGCACTTCCTGCCTGACGCCACGGCCGTGCTGCGCAAGATCCACGCCGCGTTGGCACCGGGGGGAATACTGGTGATGGCGCACGGCGAAATTGCCGCCGATGCCGACGCCGCCGCCCGCCTGCTGCCCTTTTACCTGCCCATGATGCTGCTGGGCCGGCGCGTGACGCGAGTGGGTGAACTGGCCCAGGCGCTGCGCGACTGCGGCTTTGCCGATGTGCGCGGCTTCGATTCCGATCGCTTTCCCATGGCGCCGCTGCGCGTGCTGTCTGCGCGCCGGGCCACGCCATGAGTCCGGCCCTTCGCCAAGGCTTGGCCCAGGCACTGTTCGGGTGGCTCAACCTGGCGTTGACCGCGCCAGGCGTGTACCTGTGGCTGGGCCTGCCGCTGGTGTTGCGCCAGCACGGCTGGTCCGGCACCGCCATTGGCCTGTTCCAGCTGGCCAGCCTGCCCACCGTGTTCAAGTTCCTGTTCGCCATGCCGCTGGACCGGCGCGGCGCGGGCCAAGGCCGCTACCGCGGCTGGGCGGTGGCGCTGGTGCTGGCCTACGCCGGCGTGTTGTGCGCGCTGGGCTGGCGCGACCTGCTGTCAGACGGATGGACGCTGTTCGCCTTGGCGACGGCGGCCGCGCTGGCCGGCACCTGGGCCGATGTGCCGGTCAACGCGCTGGCGATCCGCGTGCTGCCGCCCGCCGGCCGGGCCTGGGCGGGCGGCATCCGGTCGATGGCGCTGTGCCTGGGCGCCATCGCGGGCGGCGGTCTGATGCTGCTGGCGCAGTCGCGCTGGGGCTGGCAGGCGCCGTTTCTGATCATGGCGGGTGCGCTGGCGCTGGGGGCTGGGTTGACGTTGCTGCTGCGCGAGCCGGCGGGCGGGAAGGCGTGGGAGGAACAAGGCGACGAAGGCGCCCCGGCGCAACGGGCGACAGCCGACGCGGCCACGTTGCCCAGTGACGCCCCGCCGCTCGCCCAGGCCGCGGCGTACCTGCGCCTACCCTCCACCCGCCGCTGGCTGCCCCTGCTGGCGTTGCTGTTTCCCTTCATCGGCGCGGGCTGGTTCTACCTGAAGCCGCTGCTGCTGGATCAGGGCCTGGCGCCGGACCGCGTGGCATGGCTGATCGGCGTGGCCGGCGGCGGCGTGGGCGCGGTCGCCAGCGCGCTGGGCGCGCGCGGGCTCAAGCGGCTGGGGCCAGGTGTGGCGGTGCCGCTGCATGCAGGCGCGGGCTTTGCGGCGCTGCTGGCGTTGGCGCTGGCCGTGGGGCTGGGTGCGCCGCCTTCGCTGCTGATCGCCAGCGCCATGGCGGTCGCCGCGGCCATGGGTGCGACGGCGACGCTGGCCTTCGGCTTGATGATGTCGCACAGCCGGCCCGGCTTGCAGGCCCTGGACTACGGCATCCAGTCCAGCGTGTTCGCGCTGACTCGCATCGCCGTGCCGCTGGCGGCCGGGGTGCTGTTGGACCACGCGGGCGCCAGCGTGATGCTGGCCACCCTGGCGGCCGCCGCCGCAGGCGTGCTGGCGTGGTCGTGGCGGCGCTCGCGCACGCTGCTGTGGTGAGTCAACCGCCGGGCCGGTGCTGGGCCAGCACCTCGCTCATGGACTGCGCGGCGCCTTGCAGCACCGGCACCGCACGCAGCAGGTCGTCCAGCATCAACCGGGCGGTGGGCGCATGGCAGGCCACCGCCGCCACCACGCGGTCTTGCGCGTCGCGCACCGGCACGGCTACCGCGCTCATGCCGCGGACGAACTCTTCGTTGTCGATGCCGATGCCGCGCGCGGCCAGGCGCTCAAGTTCTTCTTCCAGCCGCGCCGGATCGGTCAGCGTGCGCGGCGTGTTGCGCGTAAGCGGCAGGCGCGCCAGGACGCGGCCGCGTTCGAGCCGGTTCATGGATGCCAGGAACAGCTTGCCGCTGGCCGTGCAATGCATCGGCACGTGGCTGCCCACCGCGAAGAACAGCCGCAGCGGCTCGGCGGTTTCCACGCGCTCCATGTAGACGACCTGATCGCCGTCGGGCGCGGTCAGGTTGCAGGTTTCGCCCAGCTTGCCGACCAGTTGCGCCAGCACGGCGCGGCAAGCGCGGGTAAAGGCTGACGCGCGCAGCGTGGACAGCGCCAAGGCGGAGGCCTGCGGTCCGGGCACGAAGCCGTTTTCGGTAGGTGTGGCGGCGGCGAAGCCGGCGCGCTGCATGGCGGCCAACAAACGCATCAAGGTGGACTTGGGCATCTCCAGCCGCTGCGCCAATTGCGCCAGCGTGGGCGGATGCTGGGCCCGCGCCAGGTAGTCCAGCACCCGCAGCGCGCGCAGCGAACGGGCATCGTCCGGCGGCTCGGCGCCTTGCGTGTCGGCCTGCGGCGATGCTGCACTGCGATTTTGAAACCGAAGAGACATGTTCTGTTCCATTTCCCCGTTGCCGCGCTTGCCGCGCTTTCTTTCGTCTGGCCGCTTCCTAGAATCGCCACAGATGCCGCCTGCCTGCGGGCCAGTATATAAGTGCGCAGCGCGGCGGCAAGCAGGGTAAACGCGCCGTCCGTAATGGGGATGTGACCCGGGGAGAGGTGACCCGGGTGTATGCGGCCCAAGGATATGCGAGCCGGCCCGTAGCAGTTGATCCAAGGAGAAAAGCAGACATGTCTGATGCCGTGGACTACATCGTGGTGGGGGCCGGTTCAGCCGGCTGCGTGCTGGCCAACCGCCTGAGCGCCAACGGCGAACACGCCGTCTGCCTGCTGGAAGCCGGTCCGCCGGATCGCTCGCCGTGGATCCACATCCCCATCGGCTACGGCAAGACCATGTTCCACAAAGTGGTGAACTGGGGCTACTACACCGACCCCGATCCCAACATGCTGGGCCGCCGCATCTACTGGCCGCGCGGCCGCACGCTGGGCGGGTCCAGCGCCATCAACGGCCTGATCTACATCCGTGGCCAGCGGCGCGACTACGACGCCTGGGCCGCCGCCGGCAACCCTGGCTGGGGCTGGGACGACTGCCTGCCCTACTTTCGCAAGCTGGAAAACAACGACCTGGGACCGGGCCTGACGCGCGGCACCGAAGGCCCGTTGAATGCCACGTCCATCAAGACGCCGCATCCGCTGGTGGAAGGCCTGATCGGCGCCGCCGGCGCGCTGGGCGTGCCGCAGGTGCAGGACTTCAATACCGGTGAGCAGGACGGCGTGGGCTATTACCAGCTGACTACACGCAACGGCCGCCGCTGCTCGACCGCCGTGGCCTATCTGCGCCCGGCGCAAGACCGCAGCAACCTGCGCATCGAAACCGGCGCGCACACCATGGCCGTGCTGTTCGAAGGCAGCCGCGCGGTCGGCGTGCGTTACCGCCAGGGCGGCCAGGTGCGCACCCTGCGCGCGCGGCGCGAGGTACTGCTGTGCGCCGGCGCGTTGCAGTCGCCGCAGCTGCTGCAACTGTCCGGCGTGGGGCCTGCCGCGCTGTTGCGGCAGTTCGGCATCCGCGTGGTGCGGGACCTGCCCGGCGTGGGCGAGAACCTGCAAGACCACCTGCAAATCCGGCTGATCTACGAGACCCGCCAGCCCATCACCACCAACGACCAGTTGCGCACGTTGCACGGCCGCGCCCGCATGGGGCTGCAATGGCTGCTGTTTCGCAGCGGGCCGCTGGCCGTGGGCATCAACCAGGGGGGGCTGTTCTGCCGCGTGGACCCGGCCAGCGCCAGCCCCGACACGCAATTCCATTTCGCCACGCTGTCGGCCGACATGGCCGGCGGCAAGGTGCATCCGTTCTCGGGCTGCACGTATTCGGTGTGCCAACTACGGCCGTCGTCGCGCGGGGCGGTGCGGCTGCGCAGCGCCGATCCGTTCGAAGCGCCTTCCATGCAGCCGAACTACCTGTCCACGGAATTGGACCGCCGCATGACGGTGGCGGCTGTGAAGTACGCGCGCCGCCTGGCCGCCACCGAGCCGCTGGCCGGCCTGATGAAGCGCGAGTTCCGGCCCGGGCCCGAGGTGCAGAGCGACGACGAGATCCTGCATTTCTGCCGCGAATACGGCGCCACCATCTTCCACCCGTCCGGCACCGCCAAGATGGGGCCGCGCAACGATCCGCTGGCCGTGGTGGACGAGCGCCTGCGGGTGCATGGCGTGGACGGCCTGCGGGTGGTGGATTGCTCCATCATGCCGACGCTGGTGTCGGGCAATACCAATGTGCCGGTGGTGATGCTGGCCGAGCGCGCGGCCGACTTCATCCTGCAAGACCTGCAAGCGGCGCGCCGGCGCACGCAAGCGCAAGCCACACCGCGCCAGGAAGCCGAGCCGCAAACCCAACAGCAGGCCGCGTAAAAGAAGCAAACGTAACGGAAACAAGCGTGACGCAAGCGAACCACCAGGATTGAACCGCATGACATAGCGATTTCCGCGGAACAGCGCCACAGAGCGCCGCCCGCCCTACCAAAGGAGACAGGCATGGCCAAGCAGAACGAAACCGCGGTGCGCAAAGTCGTCGCCGCGTCGCTGATCGGCGCCACCATCGAGTGGTACGACTTTTTCCTGTACGGCGTGGTCGCCGGCATCGTGTTCAACAAGCTGTACTTTCCCACGGGCGACCCGCTCATCTCGACCATGCTGGCCTACACCACCTTCGCGGTGGGCTTCATCACGCGGCCGCTGGGCGGGCTGGTGTTCGGCCACTTCGGCGACCGCATCGGCAGAAAGAGCATGCTGGTGATGACGCTGATGATCATGGGCGTGTCCACCTTCCTGATCGGCCTGGTGCCCACCTACGACAGCATCGGCCTGTGGGCGCCGATCCTGCTGCTGCTGTTGCGCGTGTTCCAGGGCATCGGCCTGGGCGGCGAATGGGGCGGCGCGGTGCTGATGGCCTATGAATACGCGCCGCCCGGCAAGAAAGGCTTTTACGCGTCGCTGCCGCAGATTGGGCTGGCGATCGGGCTGTGCCTAGCGTCCGGCACGGTGGCCCTGTTGTCCACGCTGCTGACCGATGCGCAGTTCATGGCCTGGGGCTGGCGCATTGCCTTCCTGGCGTCCGCCGGCATGGTGCTGGTCGGTATGTACATCCGCTTGAACATCAAGGAAACGCCGGAGTTCGCCGCGGTCAAGCGCGATAACGCCGAAAGCCGCATCCCGTTCATGGACATGATCCGGCGCTATCCCGGCAACGTTGCCAAGGGCATGGGCGCGCGCTACATCGACGGCGTGTTCTTCAATGTGTTCGGCGTGTTCTCGATCTCGTACCTGACGCAGACGCTGCAGATCACGCGCACCGAAGCGCTGATTGGCGTGATGGCCGCCGCGCTGGTGATGTGCTTTTTCATCCCCTACTTCGGCCGGCTGTCCGACCGAGTGGGCCGCACCCGGGTGTATTTCTGGGGGTCGCTGATCACGGCGGTGTCCGCCTTCCCGGGGTTCTGGCTGATGCTGAACAGCCAGGGCAGCGTGATGCTGGTGTGGCTGGCCATCGTCATTCCCCTGGGCATCTTGTACGCCGCCGTCTATGGGCCGGAGGCCGCGCTGTTCTGCGAGCTGTTCGACGCCAAGGTGCGCTATACCGGCATCTCGTTCGTCTACCAGTTCTCGGGCATCTTCGCGTCCGGCATCACGCCCATCATCGCCACCGCCCTGCTCAAGAGCGGCGGCGGCCAGCCCTGGCTGATCTGCCTGTACGTGCTGTTCGCGGGCGTGGTGTCGGCGCTGTGCGCATGGCTGATCGGGCGCGGCGGCCAGTCGTCGGCCCAGGAGACGGCGGCGCCGGTAGCCACCGCCGCTCTGCGCAAGGCGTGAGCCGGCGTCCGGCCAGGCATCAGCCCCGCGGGGCGGGGGCCTGTTCGGTGGCGGGCACGGGCGCAGGATGGCGCGATTGCTCCATCGCCCGATCCGCGGTTGGAGCTGGCGCCGACGCCGGCCAGCCGCCGCCCAACGCCTTGAACAAGGTGGCCAGCGCCGCCTGGCGCTGGGTCGCGACCTCGATGTACGACAGCTGGTCGGCAAAGGCGCGGCGCTGCGCGTCCAGGTAGCGCAGGTGGCTATCCACGCCGCCGCGATAGCGGGCTTCGGACAGGCGCTGCGCTTCCAGGCTGGTCTGGGCCAGCGCCCGCCGCGAGGCCTCTTCGCGCCGCAGCGTGTCGGTGGCGGCCAGCGCGTCGGACACCTCGCGGAAGGCCGACTGGATGGTCCGTTCATACTGCGCCACCGCGATGTCGCGGCGCACGTTGGCCAGGTCCAGGTTGGCGGTGTTGCGGCCGCCCGCGAAGATCGGCAGCGTGATCTGCGGCGTGAACGACCAGGCGCGCTGGCCCGAGTCGAACAGGTTCGACAGTTCGGCGCTGGAACTGCCGAACAGCCCCGTCAACGAAATGCTGGGAAAGAACGCCGCCCGCGCCGCGCCGATGCTGGCATTGCGCGATTGCAGCTGGCGTTCGGCTGCCAGGATGTCGGGACGGCGCTCAAGCAGTTCCGACGGCGCGCCCGCGGCGATCTCCTGTACCAGCATGGGCGCGTCGGCCACGCCCGGCGGCAGGAACGGCCCCAGGTCGCCCACGCCGACCAGCAGCGCCAGCGCATTGCCGGCCTGCCGGGCCTCGCGGTCGATGCGTTCCAGGTCGGCCCGCGCCTGTTCGGCCAGGCCCAGTGCTTCCTGGTAATCCAGCGCGGTGGCCGCGCCGGCCTGGCGCCGCTGGCCGGTCAGCGCCAGCGACGCCTCGCGGCTGTCCAGCGTCTGGCGCGTGACTTGCAGGCGGCGCAGCGCGCTGTCGCGCGACAGATACGCCTGGATCACTTCGGCCACCAGGCTGATCTGCGTGCTGCGGGCAGTGGCCTCGGTGGCCAGGTATTCCTGCAACGCGGCGTCGGACAGGCTGCGCACCCGGCCGAACAGGTCGATCTCGAACGAGGTCAAGCCCAGTCCGGCCTGGTAGCTGCTTTGCACCCCGGCGTTGCCACTGGCGTTCAGGTCGCCCGGCACCCGTTGGCGCGTGCCGGTGCCTTGGACATTGATGCCCGGCAACTGGTCCGCGCGCTGCACCCGGTACTGGGCCCGAGCCGCTTCGATGTTGAGCAGCGCCTGGCGCAGGTCGCGGTTGTTGTCCAGCGCCAGCGCCACCAACCGGCGCAGGCTGTCGTCGGTAACGAACGACTGCCAGTCCAGCGTGGCAGCGGACGACGGTGCGCTGTCCTGCCCGGGGGCCGCCTGGTTCCAGCGGGCCGGCACCGGCGCATCGGGCCGTTGGTACACGGGCGCCATCGAGCAGCCGGCCAGCGCCGCCGCCAGGACGGCGGCGCCCAGCCGGGAAATAAGGAAAGTCGGTTTCATCAATCTCACTCCTGCGGCGCGGCGACGGGGGCCGGGGCGGCTGCCCGCTTGCCCTTGAACCGCGACAGCACCCACACGAAAAACACCGGCACGAAGATCACGCCCAGCAGCGTCGCGCTGAGCATGCCGCCGATCACGCCCACGCCCAGGGCGCGCTGGCTGGCGCCCCCCGCCCCGCTGGCCAGGGCCAGCGGCACCACGCCCAGGATGAAGGCCAAGGACGTCATGACGATGGGACGGAAGCGCAGCTTGGCGGCCTCGATGGCGGCGTCGATCAGCGTATAGCCCTGCTCGCGCAGGCTCTTGGCGAATTCCACGATCAGGATCGCGTTCTTGGCTGCCAGGCCGATGATGGTGATCAGCCCGACCTTGAAGTACACGTCGTTGGGCATGCCCAGCACGGTTACCGCCAGCACCGAGCCCAGCGCGCCGATGGGCACGATCAGCATGACGGACGCGGGGATGGACCAGCTTTCGTACAGCGCCACCATCAGCAGGAACACCACCACGAACGCCAGGGCGAACAGCATCGGGGCCTGCGCGCCGGCGAATTTCTCCTGGAACGACAGCCCGGTCCATTCGTAGCCGATGCCGGCCGGCAGTTCGGACACGATGCGCTCGATTTCCGCCATGGCCTGACCCGTGCTGCTGCCCGGCATGGCGTCGCCCGCGATCTTGAATGCGGGGTAGCCGTTGTAGCGGGAAATCTGCACGGGGCCGGTTTCCCAATGGCTCTGCACGAAGGCGCTCAGGGGCACCATGCCGCCGGACTTGTTCGGCACGTTCAGTTGCAGCACGCTTTCGGGCGTCATACGGTCACGCACGTCGGCCTGCACCACCACGCGTTGCAAGCGGCCGGCGTTGGCGAAGTCGTTGACGGTGGCCGAACCATAGGCCGACGAAATGGCCGTACTGATGGCGTCAAAGCCCACGCCCAGCGCCTCGGCCTTTTGGCGGTCGATGTCCAGCCGCAGTTGCGGCGCGTCGGCCAGGCCTTCCATCATGGCGTAGGCGATCAACGGCGAACTGTTGGCCTTGGCCAGCAACTGGTCGCGCGCCTCGGTCAGCGCCGCCCGGCCCAGGCCGCCGCGGTCTTGCAGGCGCAGCGCAAAGCCGCCCGAGTTGCCCAGGCCTTCGATGGGCGGCGGGTTCACGGCCATCACCGTGCCGTCGTCGATCGCCGCGAACTGGCCGTTGACGCTATCGGCCACGTCGGTGGCGGACTGGCCCTTGCCGCGCTCGGACCAGTCTTTCAGCGTGGGGAACGCGATGCCGGCGTTCTGGCCCGTGCCCGAGAAACTGAAGCCCATGACGGTGAAGGCGTCGCCCATGGCATCCAGCGACATCAGGTGCTGCTCCACGTCGGCCACGACCTTGTCGGTGCGCAGATGGGTCGCGCCCGGCGGCAGTTGCATGTCGACGATGACATAGCCCTGGTCTTCCGGCGGCACGAACGATTCGGGCAGGCGCATGTACAGCACGCCCAGCACCGCCACGATGGCCGCGTAGATCACCATATAGCGCCCGGTGCGCTGGACCAGTCGCGAGTTCAACCCGACGAAGCGATCGGTCAAGCGCGAGAACACGCGATTGAAGGCGCCGAAGAAGCCGCGCTTTTCCTCATGGTGGCCTTGGGGGATGGGCTTGAGGAAAGTGGCGCACAACGCCGGCGTGAAGGTCAGCGCCAGAAAGCCCGAGAACAGGATGGACACGGCCAGGGACAGCGAGAACTGGCGGTAGATCACCCCCACCGACCCGCTCATGAACGCCAGCGGCAGGAACACGGCGGCCAGCACCAGCGTGATGCCGACGATGGCGCCGGACACCTGGCTCATGGCCTTGATGGTGGCCTCGCGCGGCGACAGCCCCTCTTGGGCCATGATGCGTTCCACGTTTTCGACCACCACGATGGCGTCGTCCACCAGGATGCCGATGGCCAGCACCATGCCGAACATGGTCATCATGTTGACCGAGAAGCCCAGCACCGACATCACGGCGAACGTGCCCAGCAGGCACACCGGCACCACGATGGTGGGGATCAGCGTGTAGCGCACGTTCTGCAGGAACAGGAACATCACCACGAACACCAGCGCCATGGCTTCGAACAGCGTGTACACCACCTTTTCGATGGCCACGCTGACAAAGCGCGACGTGTCGAACGGCACCGAGTAGGCGACGTCTTCGGGGAACGAGGCGGACAGCTCCTGCAATCGCGCCTTCACTGCCTTGACCGTGTCGATGGCGTTGGCGCCCGGGGCCAGTTGCACCGCCGCGCCCACCGCCGTCTTGCCGTTCAGGCGGGTTTCGAAGTCGTAGCTTTGGCGCCCGACCTCCAGCCGGGCCACGTCGGCCAGCTTGACGGTGGAGCCGTCGGCGTTGGCGCGCAGCACGATCTTGCCGAATTCCGCTGGCGTATCCAGCATGCCCTTCACCGCCAGCGTGGCGGTCAGTTCCTGTTCGGGCGAACCCGGCCGGCTGCCGAAACTGCCGGCCGGCACCTGCACGTTCTGCGCGGCGATGGCGGCATTGACGTCGGCCACCGACAGGCCCACGCCCAACAGCTTTTGCGGATCGATCCACACGCGCATCGCAGCCTCGGCGCCGAAGAACTGCACCTTGCCCACGCCGTTGATGCGACGGATCTCGTTGTTGATATGGCGGGCCGCGTAGTCGGACAGGCCAACCACGTCCTTGCCCGTGTCGTCGCCCTTATAGGTCAGGGCGTAGATCATCAGGAAGTTCGAGCTGGCCTGCTCGACCTGCAGGCCCTGCTGCGTCACGGCCGTGGGCAGGCGCGCTTCGGCTTTCTTGATGCGGTTCTGCACGTCCACCTGCGCCAGGTCGGGGTCGGCACCCGGCTCGAAGGTGACGGTGATTTCGGCGCTGCCGCTGGAGCTGCTGGACGACTCGTAATACAGCAGGTGCTTGGCGCCGTTCAGTTCCTCTTCGATGACGCTGGTCACCGAGTCCACCAGCGTGCTGGCGGACGCGCCGGGGTAGACAGCGTTGATGGTCACCTGGGGCGGCGCCACCACCGGAAACTGCGACACCGGCAGCGACGGAATCGCCAACAGGCCGGCGAGCGAGATGAAGATGGCCACCACCCACGCGAAATTGGGGCGGCCAATGAAAAACTTGGACATGATCTATCCTCGGATGGGCGGGCGGCAGGCCGGCAGGCGCGCGGCGCGGGGCCACGGCGGGCAGAGGGAGCAACGAGACGGACGGGTCTGCGGCCAGACCCGCCCGCGGGAATCAGCGCACCGCATCGGCATCCCCGCCCGGCACGGCCGCGACCTTGGGCTGCGGCGCCGGCGTCACGCTGACCTTCTGGCCAGGCACGGCGGCGTTGACCCCGCCCACGATCACCCGGTCGCCCGCCGCCAGGCCGTCAACGATGTGCCAATCCGACCCGCGCATCGTGCCGGTGCGCACCAGGCGCGTCTGGACCACATCGCCCTCGCCCACCAGCAGCACCTGCGGCTTGCCATCGGTGCTGCGCGTCACCGCGCGTTGCGGCACCAGGATGGCCTCGGGATCCACGCCCTGGCGGGTCTGCACCCGCACGTACATGCCGGGCAGCAGCAGCACGTCGGGGTTGGCGAATTCGCCGCGCAGGGACACCTGGCCCGTGCTGCGGTCCACCGCGATGTCCGAGAACAGCAGGCGGCCGCTACGGGTGCGGTCGGCGCCGTCGATGCTGATGGAGATGTCGGCGCCCTCGTCCTGGCCCAGCTCACCGGTCTGCAAGGCGTCGCGCATGCGCAGCATGTCGGCCACCGGCTGGGTGAAATCGACGTAGATGGGGTCCAGTTGCTGGATCTTGGCCATGACGGTGGCTTCGTTCTGGCCGACCAGGGCGCCTTCGGTGACCTGGGCGCGGCCGATGCGGCCGGAGATCGGCGCCTTGACCGTGGCGTAGTCCAGGTTCAGTTGCGCGGTTTCGACATCGGCCTGGGCCGAGCGGCGCGCCGCCTGGGCGCTCTTGACCGCCGCGCTGGCGGTGTCGAAATCCTGCTGACTGACGGCTTCGATCTTGACCAGCGGGGTGTAGCGCCGCAGCACCGCCTGGGCGTCGGACAGGGCCGCGTCGGCCTTGGCCAGCTCGCCCTGGGCGCGCGACAGCGCCGCCTTGAACGGCGCAGGGTCGATGCGGAACAGCACGTCGCCGGCTTTGACGTCGGCGCCTTCCTCGAAATTGCGGCTAAGGACGATGCCGGCGACCCGCGCCCGCACTTCGGCCACACGCATGGGCTCGACCCGCCCCGGCAGCGAACTGGCCAGCGCAAAGCGCTGCGGCTGCACTGCCACGACCTGCACCGCGCGCGGCTCGGCGGGGCTCGCGGCCATCTCGTCGCCACCGCACCCGGCCAATACAACAGCCGCCAATACCGCAACAACGGGCCAACGCCATGGTTGATGTTTGATCACACTTTCCTCCCGCCCACGGCGTCTTGAACTGAATAAGATCTGAATGCTACCTTGTGGATTAATTTGAATCAACAATGATTCATTTAATTCTATTAAGTATCTTTTAAGATCTTCACAACTCTTAACTTGCCAAGATGGCGCGAGTTTGCACAAATTGAATCACCCATGATCCAATACCGTCTCAATAACGGAACAATCCGGGAGGAGAAGGCTATGTCGGACGATGCAGGCCATGAAAAGCTGCTGATCGCCCTGTCGCTGGCGATGGTCGACCAGCCCCGGGCCACCCTGCAGGAGTTGGCCCGCGCGGTGGGGGTCAGCAAGGCGACCCTGTATCGCTTCTGTCAGACCCGCGACCAGTTGGTGACGCGCCTGATGACGCACGGCGCCCAGGTCATGAAGCAAGCGCTGACCGATTCACGGCTGGATAGCGCAGCGCCGCGCGAGGCCTTGCGCAACCTGATCGAACAGCATCTGGCGCACAAGGAACTGGCGATTTTCCTGATGTACCACTGGAAGCCGGACACCGAGATGCAGCCGGACATCATGGACAGTTGGTCGGGTTATCAGGAAACGCTGGACGCGTTCTTCCTGCGCGGCCAGCGCGAAGGCGCGTTCCGCGTGGACTTCACGGCGGCGGCGCTGACCGAACTGCTGATGGCCGTGCTGACCAGCATGATCGACGCCGAGCGGCGTGGCCGTATTGCCCGGCTAGGCTTGGCAGCGATGGCCGAGCAGATGGTGCTGCACGGCATCGCCGGAGAGCCGGCGGCGGCGCGTTGAGCGTGCAGGCCGCCCGGGCAGGACAGCCCGGATGGCGTGGACCAGCGGGACCGTGGCCGGCCCCGCCATCACCGCGTCAGGCCACCGTTACCGGACGGCCGAAGAACGGGTAGTTCGGATCGTTGTAGCCATGGGTCGAAGCGTGCCCCGGCGTGACCCAGCCGTCCACGATGGCTTCGTCTTCCGGCGTGATCGTGACGTCCAGCGCGGCGTAGTAGTCGTCCATCTGCGCCAGGGTGCGCGGGCCGGCGATGACGCTGGTGATGATCGGATTGGCCAGCACCCACGCGGTGGCGAAGTGGCCCGGCTGCACGCCGCGCGCGGCGCTGTGATGCACCAGTTGCTGGGCGATCTGCAGCGATTCTTCGCGGAACTCGGTGGCCAGGATGCGGCGGTCGCCGCGCCCGGCTCGGGTATCCGAAGCCGGCGCCTGGCCCGGCAGGTACTTGCCGGTGAGCACGCCGCGTGCAATGGGGCTGTACGGCACCACGCCCAGCCCGTAATGCTGGCAGGCCGGCAGGATTTCGACTTCAGGGCCGCGGTTCAGCATGTTGTAGTACGGCTGGCACACCACCGGCTGCGGCACGCCCAGCTTCTCGCACAGGCGCAGGGTTTCGGCAATGCGCCAACCGCGGAAGTTGGACAGCCCGAAGCTGCGCAGCTTGCCCGCGCGGATCAGGTCGCCCAGCGCAAACAGCGCTTCTTCCAGGTTTTCTTCGTGGTAATCGCGGTGCAGGTACAGGATGTCCAGGAAGTCCGTGCCCAGGCGCGTCAGGCTTTGCTCGACGCCGCGGATCAGCCACTGGCGCGAATAGCGCGACTGGTTGGGAGCCTTGCCCACCACGTTGCCGATCTTGCTGGCCAGCACCCAGTCGTGGCGCTGTCCGGCCAGCAGCTTGCCCACCACTTCTTCCGAGCGGCCGTCGTTGTAGACGTCGGCCGTGTCGATGAAATTCAAGCCATGGTCGCGGGCAGACGCGACGATACGGGCGGCTTCATCATCCGGCGTCTGCTCGCCGAACATCATGGTGCCCAAACACAGGGGCGAGACGCGAAGATTGCTGGTTCCCAGTCGACGATAGTTCATGGCGAGTGTGTCCTTATCGGGCGCGAATTGTGCGCGACAACGCGCGCGGCAATGGCTTGAAAGCGTGAAGTGACGTGGCAAATGCGAACACGCCCGCCGGCAGCCCGGCGAGCGGATGGTTCATGTTGCCAGAAGAATGCTGACAGGCCGCGGAAAATCCCTGCGGCCCGCAGGGGTTCCAAGACCGGTGTGGCGGCGGGCGGCATGGCCGCCCGCTTGGGCGAGCGGTCAGCCCGCCGGCGCGTCCACCGCCGCCAGTATCTTGCCGAACAGCGCGTCCGCATGGGCCGAATTGAGCCAGCGCACGATCACGACCATCTTGCGTTCGGGTTCGACCCAGGTGAAGGAACTGCCCGCGCCCACGCCAAAAAAGCTGGATGCCGGCACGCTGGGAAACACCCGGCCTTCGTGGTTCAGCCAGATCAGGTAGCCGTAGTACGGCGCGATGGCGCAGGGGGTGCGCATGGCCGCGATCCATTCGTGCGACAGGATGCGCCGGCCGTCGGCCGCGCAGCCGTCGTTCAGCAGCATCTGGCCGATCAGCGCCTGGTCGCGCGCGCTGATGGACATGCCGCCGCCCCAGTGCGATCCGCCCGGCACCGACGGCATGCGCTGGCCATCGATCTCGACCCAGGCGCTGTCGTAACCCACCCACTGCCAGTTTTCGCTGGCGCCCAGCGGCCGCGTCACGGCTTCGCGGAAGACCTCGGGCAGCGGCTTGCGGAACAGGTGCAGCAGCGCGTAGGACAGTTGGTTGATGCGCACATCGTTGTATTCCCAGTACGTGCCGGGGCGTTGCAGCGGGCGCGCATCGCCCTTTTTGCCGTCGGGCGGCACGCCAAAGGTGACGGCGCGGTAGCGGTCGGCCTGGTCCGACACGCCAAAGCGTTCGCCTTCCCATTCGCTGGTCTGTTGCAGCAGTTGGCGCCACGTGATGTCGGCGTTCTGGCCGTCGTCAAAACCGATGCCCGGCACGCGCTTGCCAACGGGCTCGTCCACGTCGGGCAACAGGCCGCGGTCGTGGGCCACGCCGGCCAGGATCGCCAGGTACAGCTTGGCCACGCTGAAGGTCAGGTCGGCGCGCTCGGGCTCGCCCCATTCAGCCACGGTCTTGCCGTCCACCACCACCACGCCCGACACCGGGCCGCGGTCGTGGATGGGGCCCAGCAGGCGGTTCCAGGGCGGCGGGTCGTTCTGGTGCACGCCGAAGACCCCGTTGACGCTGCGGTCCCAAGTGGATTCATGGTCATTGGCGAACTGGATCGCCTGCTGCATAAGCGCGTTCATTGCGTTTCCTGGTTATTACGCGGCCGGGGCATGGTGCAATCCGGCCGCCGTTCAAAAATGTGCCGGGCGCCGTCAGGGCGCCTTGGCCAAAAATTCCATTGCCGCCTGCAAGCCGCCGGGCCGGTGCGGCACACCCGCCGCCGCCAGGCCCATTTCAACGCCGGCCAGCGTGCCGCACAGCGTCAGGTCGTTGAAATGGCCCAGATGCCCGATGCGGAAGATCCGGTCCGACAACTGCCCCAGGCCCTGGCCGAGCGACATGTCGAAGCGGTCCAGCACCACTTTGCGGAAGGCGTCGGCGCCGTGGCCGGCCGGCATCAGCACCGCCGTCAGCGCCGGGCTGTGGGCGGCCGGGTCCAAGGACAACAGTTCAAGCCCCCAGCCCTGCACGGCCAGCCGCGTGGCCTGCGCATGACGCTGGTGGCGCGCGAACACTTGCGGCAGGCCCTCGGCTTGCAGCATGGCCAGCGCTTCGTGCAGGCCGTAAAGCAGATTGGTGGACGGCGTGTACGGGAAATAGCCGCGCGCGTTCGCCGTTAGCATCTCGCGCCAGTCCCAATACGACCGTGGCAAACGGGCCGAGTCGGCCGCCGCCAGCGCGCGCGGCCCGACGGCGTTGAACGCCAGGCCGGGGGGCAGCATCAGGCCCTTTTGCGAGCCGGCCACGGTGACGTCCACGCCCCATTCGTCGTGGCGATAGTCCACCGACCCCAGCGATGAGATCGTGTCCACCATCAGCAGGGCCGGATGGCCGGCGCGGTCAATCGCGGCGCGCACCGCGGCGATGTCGCTGGTGACGCCGGTGGAGGTTTCGTTGTGCACCACGCAGACGGCCTTGATGGCGTGCTGGCTATCTGCCGCCAGCCGATCGCCGATGGCCGCGGCGTCCACGGGCCGGCGCCAGTCGCCCGCCAGGCAGTCGACCTCCAGCCCCAAGCGGCCGGCCAGCTTGCGCCACAGGCTCGCGAAGTGGCCGGTTTCCACCATCAGCACCTGGTCGCCGGGCGACAGGGTGTTGACCAGCGCGGCTTCCCAGGCCCCGGTGCCGGACGACGGGAAGATCACCACCGGCGATTCGGTCTGGAACACGGGTTTGAGCGCCGCCAGCACCGCCAGGCCCAACTGGCCGAACATCGGCCCACGATGGTCGATGGTGGGTTGGTCGATGGCGCGCAGCACCCGGTCGGGCACGTTGGTGGGCCCGGGAATCTGCAGGAAATGCCGGCCGGAACGAGAGGTTTCGAGGGGGTGCATGCGTGGCCTTGGAGGGGATTTTTTTGTATACCAACGAAAGAGGCGCAGCGTTTCAATGGCGCAATCCGGGCTAACCCGGCTACGTCATGCGCCACTCTATCCCATTGTTTTTAAGCCTATAAGCTAGGGTATTCACCCATGATTAAAGCGTTGGGCCACGGTTTATAGTCGGAAAAAACACGGGGAATTTTTGTATACCAATGCGCAGCGATCCCAGCCTGATGCCGGACATCGAGCAGGCGGCCCCGGCCGCCGCCGCCGTCCCTGACGGGTCCTTGGCCGACCCGCCGCGCGCGGCGCCGGGCGCCGGCCGCACCCTGCCCGCCACCGTGGCCGGCCAGCTGCGAGAACGCATCATCCAAGGCGAATTCGCGCCCGGATCCCGCCTTAACGAACGCGCCCTGTGCGACCTGCTGGGCGTGTCCCGCACCCCGCTGCGCGAGGCCTTTCGCGTGCTGGCCGCCGAAGGCCTGGTACGCATCGAACCCAACCGCGGCGCGCAAGTGGTGGCGCTGGGGGTGGCCGACATCCGTGAGGCCTTCGAGGTCATCGGCGGCCTGGAAGCCATGTCTTGCCGGCTGGCGTGCGAGCGCGCCACCGACCAGGAAATCGCCGAGATCCGCGCGCTGACCTTCGAGATGATGGCCAGCCACGCGCGCCGCGACCTGCCGACCTACTTTCGCACCAACCGCGACATCCACGAACGCATCAGCCTGGCCGCGCACAACCACCTGCTCAAGCAGCTGTACGACGCACAGAACGCGCGCATCCAGAACCTGCGCTTTGTCTCCAACGAAGACCAGCGCAAGTGGGACCAGGCCATGCGCGAACACATCGACATGGCCGACGCCCTGCAGGCCCGCGACGCCGACCGGCTGGCCGGCATCATGCGCGACCATCTACAGCGCAAATGCGAGGCGGCGCTGAAAAGCCTGTCTGCCCCGCAGGTAAGCCCGTCCGATTCTTCTTAAGGATTCCCCAGGCGCGACGGCAAAACCTATAAGAATCGGGATGGCGCATCCCGGCCAGAGACGTTAGATACGCAGTACCGCAGTGACTGTTTCATGTGAACAGACGGCCCCATCGCCGCGTCGGTTCATGCAGCACCCGGCAGTATTCCGTTCCACCGTTCCGGTCCACAGGAGCCTCGCCATGGCCGACCGCCGCGTCATTTCCGTTCCGTTCTCGTCCCGCTCTTCACTACGCACTCCGCTGCGCACCCTGGCCTGCCTGTTGCTGGGCGCGGCCGCGCTCAGCGCCCTGCCCGCCCACGCCGGCAAGAAAGACGACACCCTGCGCATGGCCTACGACCAGGCCCCCGAAAGCGTAGACCCGTACTTCAACAATGTGCGCGTCGGCGTCATCATCGCGGCCAACGTGTGGGACACGCTGCTGTACCGCGACCCCGTCACCAACGAATACAAGGGGCAGCTAGCCAAAAGCTGGACCCAGGTCGATGACAAGACCATGGAATTCGAGTTGCGCGAGGGCGTGAAATTCCACAACGGCGAGGAATTCGACGCCGATTCGGTGGTGTACACGCTGAGCTACGTGGCCGACCCGAAGAACAAGGCGGTGACGCAGCAGAACGTGGCCTGGATCGACAAGGTCGAAAAGCTGGGCAAGTACAAGGTGCGACTGACCACCAAGGAACCCTTCCCCGGCGCCAAGGAATACCTGTCCACCACTGCGGCCATTCACCCGGCCAGGTACTACCAGGAAGTCGGCCCCAAGGGCATGAACGCCAAGCCGGTGGGCTCGGGCCCGTACAAGGTGGTGGACTACCAGCCGGGCAAGTCCATCACGCTGGAACGCAACGCCGACTACTTCAAGGATTCGCCCAAGGCCCAGCCCAAGATCGGCAAGGTGGTGATCCGCTTCATCCCCGACCGCCAGACGCAGATGGCCGAAGTCATCTCGGGCGGCGAAGACCTGATCATGAGCGTTCCCAAGGACCAGGCGGAGCAACTGGGCGGCATGCCCACGCTGCAGATGGTCACCGGCAACACCATGCGCATCGTCTTCATGCAGATGAACATCCAGGACGGCACGCCGGCCCCGCAACTGAAAGACGAGCGCGTGCGCCGCGCCATCATCCACGCGATCGACCGCGAAGC
Organism: Achromobacter xylosoxidans; assembly: GCA_040396375.1. Taxonomy (GTDB): domain Bacteria; phylum Pseudomonadota; class Gammaproteobacteria; order Burkholderiales; family Burkholderiaceae_B; genus Achromobacter; species Achromobacter xylosoxidans_D. Next base: position 123,767 of record JBEBOQ010000002.1, on the reverse strand, counting down.
CATGCTCAAGAACATCGTGGGCGAAGGCGGCGGGCTGATCAACGCCATCTGCACCCCGTCGCAAGCGGGCTGCACCCAAGACGTCACGCCGACCTACAAATACGACCCCGCGCTGGCCAAGAAGCTATTGGCCGAAGCCGGCTACCCCAACGGCTTTGACATCGACATCGTCGCCTACCGCGAACGCAACCAGACCGAAGCCATCATCAATTACCTGCAGGCCGTGGGCATCCGCGCCAAGCTCAATTTCCTGCAGTACGCCGCCATGCGCGACATGATCCGCGCCAACAAGGCGGCGCTGACCCACCAGACCTGGGCGTCCAACCTGGTCAACGACATCTCGGCGTCCACGCCGGTGTACTTCGCGTTCGGCAACGACGACGTCACCCGCGACCCGCAGGTGCGCGAGCTGCTGGACAAAGGCGACCACACCATCGAAAGTGGCGCGCGCAACGCACTCTACAAGCAGGCGCTGGACCTGATTTCGCAGAAGGCCTACGCGGTGCCGCTGTGGACGCTACCGGCCTACTACGTCGCCACCAAGGACCTGAACTTCAAGCCCTACTCGGACGAGTTGCTGCGGTTCTGGGACATGAGCTGGAAGTAAGCAGAACGGCCAGGCGGAGATTCATCCATGCTTTATTTCACGATCAGGCGGTTGGGGTTGGCGGTGCTGGTGGCGCTGACCGTGTCGGTGCTGGCCTTTTTGCTGCTGCACCTGTCGGGCGACCCGGCGCTGGCCCTGGCCGGCGAAGGTGCGCGTCAGGCCGACATCGACATGATCCGCAAGACCTACGGCCTGGACCGGCCGCTGGTCGTGCAATACGGCGACTGGCTATGGCACATCCTGCAAGGGGACTTTGGCACGTCGGTGTATTTCAAGACCGAGGCCGGGCCGCTGATCCTGTCCAAGCTCAAGACCACGCTGCTGCTGGGCCTGGGCGCGCTGGCCTTCGCGCTGGCCATTTCCATTCCGCTGGGCGTGCTGGCCGCCATCTACAAGGGCAGCTGGATCGACCGCGTCTGTCTGGCGGTGGCGGTGCTGGGGCAGGCGCTGCCCAACTTCTTTTTCGCGCTGATCCTGATCATGCTGTTCTCGATATCGCTGCGAATACTGCCGGTGTCGGGCAGCGACAGCTGGCAGCATTTCGTGATGCCGGCCATCGCGCTGGGTTACTACGTGGCGCCGGCCTTCATGCGGCTGATCCGGGCCGGCATGGTCGAAGTGCTGGGCGCCGACTACATCCGCACCGCCCGGGCCAAGGGCCTGCCGGCCCGCAAGATCATCTTCAAGCACGCGCTGCGCAACGCCATCGTGCCGGTGGTGGCGCTGGCCGCGGTGCAACTGGGCTATCTGCTGGGCGGGTCCGTGGTCATCGAGACCATCTACGCGCTGGACGGCCTGGGCTACCTGGCCTATCAAAGCATCACCTACAAGGACTATCCCGTGATGCAGCTGATCGTGCTGCTGCTGTCCGTGCTGTACGTGCTGCTGACCCTGGCCGCCGATATCGCCAACGCGTGGCTCGATCCGCGCATCCGGGTGTCTTGACATGACTAGCGCTACCCCTGCCGCCACCCTCGCCCCGCCCGAATTGACCGCATCGGCCCTGCGCTGGCGCCGCCTGCGCCGCAACAAGGCGCTGCTGGCCGGCGGCGGCATCCTGCTGATCATCACGCTGATCGCGCTGTTCGCGCCCTGGATCTCGCCGCACGACCCGTATTTCCAGGACCTGGCCTACCGCACCGCGCCGCCCGTCTGGTACGCCAAGGGCACCTGGCTGCATCCGCTGGGCACCGACCAGCTGGGCCGCGACTACCTGTCCCGCCTCTTCTACGGCGCCCGCATCTCGCTGCTGATCGGCATCAGCGTGGCGCTGATCTCCGGCCTGATCGGCACGGCCATGGGCATGGCGGCCGGCTACTTCGGCGGCAAGGTCGACATGGCCGTGTCGTTCCTGATCACCACCCGCCTGTCCATGCCCGTCATCCTGGTGGCGCTGGCCACCGTCGCCATCGTCGGCGGCTCGCTCTGGGTCGTCATCCTGGTGCTGGGACTGCTCAAGTGGGACCGGTACGCGGTAGTCATGCGCAGCGCCACGCAACAGGTGCGCTCCCTGGAGTACGTGGCCGCGGCGCAAGCGGCGGGCGCGTCCACCTGGCGCATCGTCTGGGGCGAGGTGCTGCCCAACGTGGTGCCGCAGCTGATCGTCATCGCCACCCTGGAAGCCGCCAGCGCCATCCTGCTGGAAGCCTCGCTGTCGTTCCTGGGCCTGGGCGTGCAGCCGCCGCTGCCGTCCTGGGGCCTGATGATCTCGGAAGCCAAGGCCTATATGTTTTTTTCGTTCTGGCTGATCGCCATTCCCGGGTCGGCGCTGGCGCTCTTGATCTTTGCGATCAACCTGGCGGGCGACGGCCTGCATCAACTCCTGACGCCCGAAGAGAGGGCCTGACATGAGCGCCACAGACATCGTGCTGGACGTGCAAGGACTGACCGTGGACATCGCCACCCCGCGCGGCACGCTGCACGCGGTGCGCGACGTGTCGTTCCAGGTGGCGCGCGGCGAAACGCTGTGCCTGGTGGGCGAGTCCGGTTGCGGCAAGTCCATGACCTCGCTGGCCGTGATGGGCCTCTTGCCCAAAGCAGCGCGCCGCAGCACCCGCCGCCTGGCGGTACTGGGCGAAGACCTGTCCACCGCCCGGGCGCGGCGCGTCAACGCCCTGCGCGGCAACAAGATGGCGATGGTGTTCCAGGAACCCATGACAGCCCTGAACCCCGCCTACCCCATCGGCGACCAACTGACCGAACACTACATCCACCACCGCCAGGCCAGCGGCCGGCAAGCGCGCGACCGCGCCGTGGAATTACTGGAAAAGGTCGGCATCGCATCGGCGGCGCAACGGCTGGGCCAGTATCCGCACCAGTTGTCCGGCGGGCTGCGCCAGCGCGTCATGATCGCCATGGCGCTGATGTGCGGGCCGGAGCTGCTGATCGCCGACGAGCCCAGCACCGCGCTGGACGTCACCATCCAGGCGCAGATCCTGCGGCTGCTGGCCGATCTGCAGGCCGAGCTGGGCATCGCCATGGTGCTGATCACCCACGACCTGGGCGTGGTGGCTCGCATCGCCCGGCAGGTGGCCGTGATGTACGCCGGGCAGATCGTCGAAGAAGGCCCGGTGGCCAGTTTGTTCGCCGCGCCGCGCCATCCCTACACGCAGGGCCTGCTGGGCTGTATTCCCGTACCTGGGCGCACGGCACCGGGCCAGCCGCTGGGCACGATTCCCGGCGTGGTGCCGTCGCTGGTGGGTGAATTGCGCGGCTGCGCCTTCATCGACCGCTGTAGCCACGCCCAGCCGCAATGCCGCGACACGGTGCCGGTGCATGGGCAGGCGCCCGGGCCGCAATGGCGCTGCATTCTTACGGAAGGAGCGGCGGCATGAACGCGATGTCCAAAGTGCCGTTGCCGCCCGACTATGGCGCCCCGTCACGCTCCGCGTCCGACGCCGCGCTCGACCCGGCGGCGCCGCTGGACACCCCCAGCGTGCCACTCTTGCAGGCCGACGCCGTCAGCCGGCAGTTTTCCATCCGCACCGGCATGTTCCGCCCGCGCACCACCCTGCAGGCGGTCAATGGCGTCGACCTGACGGTGCCGCGCGGGTCGGTGCTGGGCATCGTGGGGGAATCGGGTTGCGGCAAATCCACCCTGGCGCGCGTGCTGCTGGGGCTGATTCCGCCCACCCAGGGCGCGATCCGGCTGGACGGCCAGGATATCCGCCAGATGAGCCGGCGCGCGCTGGCCCGCCGTGTGCAGCCGATTTTCCAGGACCCGTATTCGTCACTGAACCCGCGCCGCTCGATCGCGTCCATCGTCTCGTTGCCGCTGGAGGTGCACGGCATCCCCAACCTCGGCATGCGCCGCGCCATCGACATGCTGGAACGCGTCGGCTTGCCGCCGCGGCTGGCGCACAACACGCCGGGGCAGTTGTCCGGCGGCCAGCGCCAGCGCGTGGCCATCGCCCGGGCCCTGGTGATGAACCCCGAGCTGGTGATCTGCGACGAGCCGACCTCAGCCCTGGACGTCTCGGTGCAGGCGCAGATCATGAACCTGCTGATGGAGCTGCGGCGGGAATTCAACCTGACCTACATCTTCATCAGCCACAACCTGGCGGTGGTGGAACACATCGCCACCCACGTTGCCGTGATGTACCTGGGCCGGGTGGTCGAATCCGCGCCCACCGCGCGCCTGTTCCACGACCCGCGCCATCCGTACACTCAGGCGCTGCTGGCGTCTGTGCTGACACCCGAGCCTGGGCTGGGCATTCCGGACACCGGGCTGGGCCTGTCGTTTCCCGACCCGCTGCATCCGCCGTCCGGCTGCCCGTTCCACCCGCGCTGCCGTCACGCCATGCCGCAATGCAGCCAGGACCGGCCGGCGCTGGCGGCCCGCGACGGCGCGGTGGTGGCGTGCCATCTGTACCCGGTCGATGGCGTGGGCGTCAGCCCGCATCGCGCTCACGTAGAAAATCAATGAATTGCCGGACCTTGGCGCTGACATGCCGCGTGTCAGGGTAGATCGCGTACACCGGCTGCGGCGGCAGCGAATACGACGGCAGCACGCGCTGCAGCTCGCCGCGTGCCAGCGGCTCTTGCAGCAGCCAGTCGGGCAGCGCCGCCACCCCGCAACCCGCCACGGCAAACGCCAACAGCGCCGACGCGGTGTCGGCCTGCGCCACGGGTTCCACCCGCAATTCGTGTTCGCGGCCCTTGCCATCGCGCAGGCGCCAGCGGTCGCTGCGCCCGGCGCGGTTGGCCAGCCATGGCAGCGCCGCCAGCGCTTGCGCCGTGCGCGGTACGCCGTGGCGCGCCAGCAGGTCGGGCGCCGCCACCAGCAACAGCTTGAACTGGCCGATGGCCGCGGCGCGATGACGCGAATCTTCCTGCGCGCCGACGCGGATGGCCAGGTCCAGCCGCTCTGAAATCAGGTCCGCATGCGCCGACCCGGCCTGGTAATGGATACGCAGGCCCGGATGCTGCCGCGCAAACGCCGCCAACGCCGGCGCCACCACGCGGTTGCCGTAGTCGACACTGGCGGTCACCCGCAGGCTGCCGGACAGTTCGCCCTGGCCGGCGCGCGCCTGGTCCACCGCCGCCTCGGCCTGGCGCAGCAGGCTGGCGCATTCGGCATGGAAGCCCTGCCCGGCCTCGGTCATGGCCAGCCGCCGGGTGCTGCGCACCAGCAAGGCCACGCCCAGCTCTTGTTCCAACTGCTTGATGTTGAAGCTGACCACCGCCTTGGTCGTGCCCAGCGCCAGCGCCGCCGCCGTGAACGAACCGGCGTCCACCACTGCCACGAACATCGCCAGCCGATTCAGGTTGATCACGGGCCGCTCCGATTCATTGTCAAAAAAACACGAACAGTATATCTATCGAACGGGTCTTTTTTGAAGACACAGCCGCGCCTAGAATGGCGCTCCGCTTTCGGGGTTGGCCTGCGGTCTTGCGCCCTGGCACCCACCATCCTGCCCACGGGGCGATTTGTCGTCCGCCCAACGCCCCCAGAAATCGGCAACGTCGCGCCCCGTTGTTGAGGTCGACGCCCTTCGACAAGCGACCCGCTGGAGCCCCACTTTTCATGCCCGATTTTTCCGAACGTTGCCGCCGCGCGGCGCACGATGCCCACGCCCTGATCGAACAATGGATCGGCCAAAACGATCTGCCGCCCGCGACGCTGCCGCGCCTGCTGGCGCATTTTGCCGACGACTTCAGCATGGTCACCACCGATGGCCAACGCCTGCCCGACGGTGCCTTGCCCGGCCTGTTCGCGCGCTTGGCCGGCAGCCGCCCCGGACTGCGCATCCGCATCGACGAGCTGGCCGTGCTGCACGCGGACGCGGGCTCTGCCGTGCTGACCTACCGCGAGTCCCACGCCTGGCACGGCGGCGCCACGGTGCGCCGCGCCACCGCCAGCTTCATCGCGGCCGAGGACGGCCGTCCCCTCTGGCGGCACCTGCATGAAACCTGGGTAGCCGGAAAAGACAGCGCGCCATAACGCACAGCAATAAGCAAGCGGGGAATTAATCGTTTGCGCGGGACGGCCGGGCCGGTAGAGTCCAACGCCGCTTATCCCTCCACGAGCCTGCCGCTACATGTCTATCCGCTACACCTCACAACGTCCTGCCAAGTCCGGCTCCACCCGCCGCCGCGCCGTCCTGCTGGCCCTGACCGCGGCCTTGGCCGGCGCCGGCCTGGGCACCGCACACGCCGAACAACGCGTCATCCGCATCGTCGTGCCCTACGGCACCGGCGCCGTGCAGGACACCATCGCCCGCGCCATCAGCGACGAGCTGGGCCAGGCGCTGAATGCGTCGATCGTGGTGGAAAACCGCGCGGGCGCCGGCGGCACCGTGGGCACCGCCCAGGTGGCGCGTGCCACGCCCGACGGCAACACGCTGGTGCTGGCCGCGGCCAGCCACAACATCGCCGGCTATCTGTATAAGAAGCTGAACTACGACCCGTACAAGGATTTCACCGGCGTGGCCTATATCGGCAACACCGGCTACATCATCCTGGCGTCCGCCGGACTGAAGGCCGCCAACACGGCCGAATTCATCCAGGCGGTCAAGGCCAAGCCTGGCGCCTACGACTATGCGTCGGCCGGCAATGGCAGCGCCTCGCACCTGGGCATGGCCTCGTTCCTGACCTCCGCTGGCGCGCAGATGCAGCACATCCCCATGAAATCCACCGGCGACGCGGTGACCGAACTGCTGGCCGGCCGGGTGCAAGCCATCACGGCCGCGACCATCGGCGTCACGGCCTACCGCAACGACCCGCGCGTGGTGTTCCTGGCCTACACCGGCAAGCAGCGCTCGCGCTTCGCGCCGGACCTGCCGACCGTGGCCGAAAGCGGCCTGCCCGGCTACGCCTTCGACTCCTGGCTGGGCTTGCTGGCGCCGGCCGGCATCGCGCCCGCCGAGCGCGACAAGATCAATGCCGCCGTCAACAAGGTGCTGGCCGATCCCAAGGTGCAGACGCGCCTGGCCTCGCTGGGGGTGGAAGCCGAAGCCAAGTCGCCCGCGCAATTCCAGGACTTGCTGAAAGCGGATTGGGACGCGGCCGGCAAGCTGGTCGCCGCGTCGGGGGCCCGGGTCGAATAAACCGACCCCGCTCAGCGCTGGCGCACGCCTTCCAGGAACATATTGGTGATGAAGTCGGCCAGCGCTTCGCGCTGCTGTTCATCGGGCATTTGGCGCGTGAAGCGTTCAATCACGCCCATGAACGCATGTGCCAGCCATTCCGGCGCGATGTCTTGGCGAAACAGCCCGGCGCGCTGCTCGATGCGGACGTTTTCAGCGATCATCGTCACCAATTCGTCCTTCAGCGTCTCGGCCGCCTCGACCTGGAAAAACCCGATCCGGGTCAGGTTGGGGTCTTCCTGCAGAATAGCCAGCCAGTTGCTGACACCGCGACGCACGCGCATGTCTTGTGGCAAGCCTTGCAGGTCTTCGTCGAGCCGAGCCTGGCAGACTTCTTGCCGCAGGCGCTGCGCGAACATGCCCACGAGCTCGTCGTAGGCCGCCTGCTTGCTGGCGAAGTACTGGTAGAACACAGGCTGCGTGACGCCCGCCCGGGCGACGATGTCGCTAATCCGGGTATTCTGGAAGCCGCGTTCGGCGAACTCCGCCGCGGCGACTTCCAAGAGCTGCAACCGTGTGCGTTCACCTTTGGTCAAACGCTTTTCTTGCGGTAAAGGGGGGGGTGGTGCCGTCGTCATCGCGTGAAAATACTATCCTTCCAACCTTTTTGCCATACATTCCTGCATACATAGAAGCGCCCAATGTTGCGATTGTTGCGTTCCATCCCTGTTTGTTGCATTGCAGCGCTTGCCTTGACGCTGTCCGGTTGCATCCCCTACCCGGTCCATAAAACCCTGCAGCCTACTGCGGCGATCACCGTCCTGGACGAAGCCTCGCAACCCGTGGCCGATGCCCGGGTCGTCTTGATCGCGGCCGCCTATCCCTACGGTTTTGACCGTTTCCGCACCGAGAAGCGTACCTCGGCCAACGGCCGGGCCCAGTTCGACGCGCGCCACGAATGGCGCGTGGAGGTCCTGGCGATCCATGGTTCCGAGATCTTCTTCTGGAACTGGTGCGTCGAAAAAGCCGGCTACGAAACCTACGCCACCCACGACGGCGGCGCTGATAAGTTTGACGACAATCCTGTCTTCACCCTCAAGGCCGGAGAGTCGCGTTCCTGCAACAACCCGGGCGGATCGCCGTTCATCCGCGACGATACTCCAGCAGCAGGCAATTCCCTGCCGAGCCAAACGGCTCCGGCCAGCAACCATCCGGCCGCCGCCGATTTGTCTGGCGGCGCAACGGATGCCGGCTCGGCGGCCGTTAAGCCCTGAAATCACCTGAAATCTTCGTAGTTCTTGACACAACTATTGCGCGCTGGCGGCGTTACAGTACGGTATCGCCAGCCCCTGCAAGCTGCATCGGATTGGCGGATCAGGAGCAAGATCATGAAGCGGTTTACAGGTCGGATGGTTGGCGTCGCGCTGGCATTGGCCCTAGCAAGTTCCCCGGCTTTCGCAGGCGGGTATCGAGGCGGCTACGGTGGCTATCACGGTGGCTACCATGGCGGCGGTTATCACCATTCCCACGGCGGCAGCAGCAGCGGCTGGTGGATCGGCGGCGCGTTCGCGCTGGCGGCCACCGGGTTGATCCTGGCAGCCAACTCCGGCCCCACCTATGTACAGACGGCGACCTACGCGCCGGGCGTGGCCTATTACAGCCCGCCGGTGTACGCGGCGCCCGTCTACGACGCCCCGCCGGTCTATGCGGCGCCCCCTGTATACGCCGCCCCCCAGCCGCAGTATGCGCCGGTGCAGTACCAAGCCGCGCCCCCGGTCAGCAAAGCCCAGGCCAGCGCGTCGGTCGAATGCCAGCGCTGGGCCATGAACCAAAGCGGCTATAACCCGGCCACCATCTCGCAATGGACCACCCAGGTCATGGTGGACACCTACAACCGCGCGCTGGATTCCTGCATGACCAGCCGCGGCTACCGGGCCAACTGAGGCGAAAGGGCCAGAGGCGCAGGCGTCCCGCAGCAGGCGCCGGCATCCACCGCGATGCCGGGGTCAAACCAGGTCAAACGCCGGCGCCCTTGGCAATTGCACAAGCGGCGCGGACGGCGTTCAGTCCCGCCGGCTGCCCCAGCCGCGCCACGCGAAAAAGGCGCCGGCCAGCAAAGCCAGCGTCGCCGGCAACACCCAGACAAAACCCGAGTCCGTGTACACCACGCCGTCCACATCGTCGTAGTAGCGGCCCAGCTCGTTGAAGTCCCACTTCAGGTACATGACGTACCAGACCCAAAAGAAGAAGGCGGAAAGCGCCAGCGACACCACGGCGCCCACGCGGGCCAGCAAGCGTCCGCGCGCCGTTCCCGCCAGCAGGCGCCAGGCCGACAACACGCCGGCCGCCACGGCCACGAGCACCAGCCAATCGCCCACATTAACGCCCATCGTCGGCCTCCAGCCGGGCCAGACAGGCTTCGGCCTCTTGCCATTGGTGCTCGCTGAAGACGCGTACCCCTGCATCGGTCAGCAGTTGGGCCGTTACGCCGACACCGGGTTGCTTCACGCCCGAGAAGCTGCCGTCATAGACATAGCCGCTGCCGCAGGACGGGCTGCCTTCCTTGAGCACCGCGATACGGATGTCATGCTTGCGCGCCGCGGCCAGGGCCTCGTGCGCGCCGGTGACGAATGGCTGGGTCGCGTCGTCGCCCGACACCGCCATCACGCGGGCGCGGCCGGCCAGCACCGCCACGGCGTCCGTGCCGGGCTCGATTTCAGCGGGCGGGCGCGGTATCGGCATGCCGCCCGCCACTTCCGGACAGACCGACACCACGCGGCCGCCCTCCAGCCAGCGGGTCAGCACGGCGTGGTCATTGGGCACGGCGCGCCCGTCGTATCGCACGGGCTTGCCCAGTAGACAGGCGCTGACAAGAACGTATTGCATAGGGAATCCGGCAAACGATGCGCGCGGCCCGCCAGGTCGGCAGCTGACGCATCAAGGGGCTTGCGCCCGAGAATGCCTAATCATAAAACACCGCCCTGCGCGAATCGGTGGCGCGGGGCCTGCCTGGCGCCGCAAGGCCATAGGCACCCGCGGCACGCACCGCGCTACCGCGCGTCCAGCCATTGGCGCAACGCCGGGTCGCGCACCTGCAGCACATCGAACAAGCCCAGCGCACGCAGCGCGGGCAAGGCGTCGTGCAGGTCGCGGGCGGCGTCCTCACGGGCCTGCGGGGTGGCGTTGGCATCACTCCAGACCCGTGCGTTGGCCAGGAAGGCGCCGACCGTGCCCTTGCGCACGGCCACGCCCTGGAAACTGCCGACGTTCTGAGCGTCGGGCAACACATCCTGTGCTTTCATGGTTTTCTCCTGTTGAAGGGCACAGGCACAACGATAGTCGCGTGAAATCGGCAAATCTGCGGTAACTTGGTCAATCAATACCGTGTTTTTGCCAACTCGCGCCCCAGCATGCCTGCCTCCCCCCTCCCCTTGATCGCCCCCGACCTCGCCGCCTCTCGCGGCGGCCCGCGTTTGCTCGCGGTGCGCCGTCACGACGCGGCGCTGCGCCACACCGCCATGCACCAGCATGCGCGCGGCCAGCTGTTCGGCGCCTACCGGGGCTTGTTGACGGTCTATGCCGGTGACCGGCAATGGGTGGCGCCGGCGGCCCACGCGATCTGGATTCCGCCCGATTGCCCACATGGGCTGCGTTCGCACGGCCCCTACGCCGGCTACAGCGCATACCTGAGCCCGGCGGCGTGCGCGGACCTGCCGGCCGAGCCGTGCGCGCTGCAAGCGTCGGCGCTACTGCTGGCCGCCGTGGAGCGCGCCGCCAGTTGGGGCGACGTGTCAGGCAGCCTGGATGGCAAGCCGGATAGGGTTCGGGCCGCAGGCCGCGACAACCCGCCGATCAACGACCCGGCCCAGGACCCTGCCCGCATCCGCATCGTGGATCTGGTTCGAGACGAAATCCGCACCCTGCCGCTCGCTGGCGACGGGCTGACGCTGCCGCGCGAACCGCGGCTACAGCGGCTGGCGCTGGCTTGGTCGGACGCGCCCGCCGACACCCGCCCGCTGGCGGCGTGGGCCGCTGAGATCGGCATGGCGCCGCGTACGCTGGCGCGGCGATTTCTGGCGGAAACCGGCCTGACACTGAGCGCCTGGCGCCAGCAGGCCCGGCTGATGCGCGCGCAGGAAATGCTGGCGGCCGGCCACAGCGTGACCGCCGCCGCGCTGGAATCGGGCTATGACAACGTCAGCGCGTTCATCGCCATGTTCAAACGCGAATACGGCGTGACGCCGGGCCGCCACAAAACCCCGGCGGACTGACGCCTGGGCTGGGCGGCGCCGGCGAATGGGCCGCCTTATTCGGCGTCGGCGGCCTTGCGCGGACGGCGGGCGCGCGTGGCGGTCTTGCGCGCGGGCTTGGCCGGTTCGGTCGCGGCTTCCGGGGCAGGTGCGTCTGCCTGCTTGGACGGCGCGGCGGACGTGCGACGGCCGGACTTGGCCGCACGCGAGGGCTTGCGGCCAGCCGCCGGGGCGGAAGACGCTGACGCGGCCGGCTCGGAGGAGTCGGCCCCGCTTCGCGACGAATCGCTGATGGCCGGCGCCGCCGACCACGATTCCGCCGGGCCCGCATCGACATGCTCGCCTGCCCCGGAATGCGCTGCCCCTGATTGGCTAGCCCCATCATGGGGCGCAGCAAGGTGCGAGTCGCCCGACTCCGAGGCTGCCGCCGCGGCGTTCCTGCCGCTCTTGGCCGCACTGCGGCCGCCACGCGAACCGCGCCGGCTCTTGCTCTCGGCAGGATGCGGCGCGTCAGCCGACGTGGCCAGCGTGGGTTCGCCGGACGATGAACGGACACCCGCATGCGACGCGGGCTCGTCGAACGATGATCCAAAACCCTGATGCGAGGCGGACTGCGCCGCCGCGGCATCAAACGCCTGCCCCGGCTCGGCGGTCGGTTCCTCGCCCCACAACGGCAGCGCCGCCGACTCGTCGCCATCGCGCCCCTGCTCGTGGCGTGCGGACGCGCGGCCCGATCCCGTGCGGCCGCCCCGGCCACCCGAGGCGTCCGAATGCTTGCGACCGCCACGCGCGTTGCGCGCCGGCTTGGCCTCGGCCTCATCGCTCGTGCCCGATCCATCCGCGTGGCCATCGTGACCTTGCGCCGTCGACGCCATGGCGCGCAGCGCGGGCTTGCCGCCGGCTCGGGCGGGCGCCCCGCCCGCGCTATCGCGGTACACGTAGGTGCCCGATTTTTCCTCGCGGCCCACTTCCAGGAAACCGCGCGACTGGGCCTCATCCAGCAGGTTGCCGAAGGCCCGGAAGCCGTAGTAGGACTCGTTGAAATCCGGCCGGCGCCGCTTGAGCGCGTCTTTCAGGGCCGACGCCCAGATCTTGCCGCTGTCGCCGCGTTCGGCCATCAGGGCTTCGAAAGTCTCGACCACCATGTCCACGGCCTGCGTCTTGCGGGCCTCGAGTTCTTCCTTGCGGCGGCGCTCTTCGTCCGGCGAACGGCGCTGCGCGGTGTTGGCGGCGCCGCGGTTGTCGCGGCGGGCATCGGCGGCGCGCTGGCCTTCGCGGGCCAGGTCGTCATAGAAAATGAATTCGTCGCAGTTGGCGATCAAGAGGTCCGAGGTGGATTGCTTGACGCCCACCCCGATCACCTTCTTGTTGTTCTCGCGCAGTTTGGACACCAGGGGCGAAAAATCGGAGTCGCCGCTGATGATGACAAAGGTGTTGACGTGCGATTTGGTGTAGCAGAAGTCCAGCGCGTCCACCACCAGGCGGATGTCGGCCGAGTTCTTGCCCGATTGGCGCACGTGCGGAATTTCGATCAGCTCGAAATTGGCCTCGTGCATGGGGGCCTTGAATTCCTTGTAGCGTTCCCAGTCGCAATAGGCCTTCTTGACCACGATGCTGCCCTTGAGCAGCAGACGTTCAAGCACCGGGCGGATATCGAACTTCTGGTATTTCGTGTCGCGCACGCCAAGCGCCACGTTCTCGAAGTCGCAAAAAAGCGCCATGCTGACGTTTTCGTTGGCATTCATATTCTTCTCCGTTGCTGCGGCTGCCGGGGGGACTACACAGAAGCCCTGGCGTTTGGCCGCGATCTGACGTCCATGATATACATTTCCGCTCGCTTCTCCCTGGACTCGCCGCCCTGCCTGTCATGCCCGACGCCGCCGCCCTGCCCACGCTTGCCACCGAACGCCTGATCCTGCCGCCCTTGTGCCTGGATGACGCGCCCGCCATCCAGCGCATCTTTCAGCAATGGGAAGTGGTGCGCTACCTGGCCGACCAAGTGCCCTGGCCCTATCCGCCGGACGGGGCCCGCACCTATGTAGAGCACGTGGCGCTCCCGGCCATGCGGCGCGGCGCGCAGTGGCACTGGTCGCTGCGCCCGCGCACCGAGCCTGACCGCCTGATCGGTATCATCAGCCTGATGCAGGATGACCCCGGCAACAACCGCGGCTTCTGGCTGGATCCGCAGTTCCACGGCCAGGGTTACATGACCGAGGCCTGCGAGGCCGTGACCGCGTATTGGTTCGAGGTGCTGGACCAGCCGGTGCTGCGGGCCCCCAAGGCGGCCGCCAACGAGGGCTCGCGCGGGCTGTCGCGGCGCACCGGCATGCGACTGGTGGCAACCGAAGAGCGCGGCTTTGTCTCGGGCCGCCAACCGGCCGAGGTATGGGAGATCACCCGCGAGGAATGGCGGGCGCGGCGTCCGCAGTAATCCGCCCCCTTTTTTCTCCTCTAACGCGCCCGCGCCGCGTCAGCTGAAAAGCGGTTTAAGCCGGCGCTTACCGCCCCTTTCGCCCCGTTTTCTTCCCGATTGGGTCGCCCGGACCGTGGCTAGAATTTGCCACCATCCGGCATTCCGTAAACGGAATGCCATCGCTATCGGGCAAGATTCATGAATCCGTCTACCGTCATCGGCGCCGTCGTCGGCCTGCTTACCCTGGTTATCGTTGTGGCGCTGGCTGCCACCGACCCGGGCCTGTATTTCAACCTGCCGGGCCTGGCCATTGTGCTGGGCGGCACCTGCGCCGCGCTGTTCATCGCCTACCCGCTGTCCGAAGTGATGCGGGTCTTCAAGCTGGTGGGCACGGTGTTCCGCAACGACCAGCACGACCAGCAGCGCGACATCGAAGAACTGGTGTCCATGGCGCAGCTGTGGATGAACACGGACGTGCACAAGGTCGAGCAGGAGCTGAAAAAGGTCACCAACCCGTTCCTGCGCACCGGCGTGCAGTTGATCATCGACAACACCCCGGAAGACCAGATCATCGAACTGCTGCAGTGGCGCGTATCGCGGCTGCGCGCCCGTGAAATGGCCGAAGCGCAGATGTTCCGCGTGATGGCCACGTTCGCTCCTGCCTTTGGCATGCTGGGCACGCTGATCGGCCTGATCAACCTGATGGCGGTGCTGGGCGACGGCAGCATGACCACCATTGGCCAACAACTGGCCATTGGCCTGATGACGACCTTCTACGGCATCCTGTTGGCGAACCTGGTGTGCAAGCCCATCGCCGTGAAGCTGGAACGCCGCACCGCTCGCCGCGTGGAATCGATGAACATGGTGCTGCAGGGCATCGCCATGATGTGCGAGAAGCGCGGCCCGGCCGTGGTGCGCGAAACCCTGAATTCGTTCGTGATGCACGTCGAAGACGAAATCTATGACGGCGGCGCGTCGGCCCCGCGCGCCAAGACCGAGGGCCAGGTGGCCCCGGCCGCCAAACCCGTGTCCATCACCCGCCCGGCCGCCGCGCGTCAATGAGCCTGATTTCCCCTTCCCTGGCGCAGCGGATCGAGCAGGCCCGCCAGGCCCAGCTGCGCGCGGAAAAAGCGGCGGCCAACAGTGGCTGGCGCCCGAGCAAGAGCGACCGCAAGGACCGCTACGCCCGTTGGCACGTGGAAGAACCGGTCGACCCCGACGGCGAAAACTGGCTGCTGAGCTATCTGGACCTGATCACGCTGCTGCTGGCCATGCTGGTGGTATTGCTGGCGATATCGCGCCTGCACGGTGGCTTTTATGACGGCGGCGACAAGCAGGTGGACCTGGTCGGCACCCTGGCCGTCAAGGGCCTGCCCACCTATGACGGCGAGTATTCCGAGTTCGATACCGTGGCGATTCCGGCAAGCTGGGCCGAACCGCCCACCCCCGTCGCGGCCGCCGCGCCGGCCGACGCCGAGCCGTCCGCCGATGGCGTGGTGGTGGCGGACGCCGCCAAGCCGCTGAAGGCGCCATCCAAGGAATCGCTGGGCCTGGGCGACCTGGGCAAGTCGGTCGACGTCATCATCAACGAGCAGTCGGTGAGCTTTCGCATCAGCAACGAATTGCTGTTCCCGTCGGGCCAGGCCACGCTCAGCCCCGCGGGCCTGGACGTGATCAAGCGCCTGTCCGTCATTCTGAACAAGAACGCGTACCAGGTGTCGGTGGAAGGCCACAGCGACCCCGTGCCGATCCAGACGCGCCAGTTCGCGTCCAACTGGGAGCTGTCCAGCAGCCGCGCCACCAGCGTGCTGCGCGAGCTGGTGCGTGACGGCGTGGCCGGCAGCCGCCTGCGCGCCGTGGGCTACGCCGAAACGCGCCCGATCGAGTCGAACGAAACCCCTGCGGGCCGCGCCGCCAACCGGCGGGTGGAACTGATCATGGACATCACCGCGGCGCAAAAGCCGGGCCAGGACAAGCCAGCCCAAGGCGAAGCCAAGGCCGCGGACGGCAAGACGGCGACGGCGGCCAGCGCCAAGCCGGTGCAGGCCAAGCCGGCAGCCGCAACGGCTGGCCCTGCCAAAACAACCGATGCGAAGACGGCCGACGCCAAAGCGGCGCTGCCGCCGGCGACGGCACCGGCCAAGGCCACCCAGGAAGGCGCCGCCCCCGCAGCGCCCTCCCAGGCAGAAGCCCCGGCCACCGCCCCGCCCGGCAATTCCTGATCGCGCACGGCCCCGACCGGCTTTGGCCGGTTTTATTTTTCCTGTTGATGTAAAGCGTGCTTGACACCCCGGATGGGCCTCGGCAGAATGTCAAGCAAGCTTTACACCACCGGAGATCAAGCTCATGAATCAAAAGCAGGCCCTGCGCCGCTATCTCAAGGAATTTGGCGTCGCGATGGCGCTTTACGCAGCGTTGGTGATCGCGTCGGCGTATGCCGGCGCACAGCTCGAGCCCGGCGCGCTACGCACCGCGCTGCTCGCCAGCCCCGTGCTGGGCATCGTGCTGATCATCCGGTCCGTGGTGCGCCAGATCCGTCATTCCGACGAATTCATGCGCAAGACCACCGTCGAGCACCTGGCCGTCGCCGCCGCCATCACCGCCGGCGCCACCTTCACCTACGGCTTTCTGGAACTGGCCGGCTTTCCCAAGCTGAGCATGTTCTTTGTCTGGCCCCTGATGGCCTTGGCCTGGATCGGCTCCACCGCTATCACCTATCTGCGCAATCGATGAAGAACATCATCCGCGAGCTGCGCGCCGAGCGCGGCTGGAGCCAGGCGGCGCTGGCCGAACGGCTGGACGTGTCGCGCCAGACGGTGAACGCCATCGAAACCGGCCGCTACGACCCCAGCCTGCCGTTGGCCTTCGCCATCGCCCGGGTGTTTGACATGTCGATCGAGACGATCTTCCAGGAAGGCTGAAGCGACCCGCCCGGGCCGCGCTGAACCGTCCCGGCGCGGTGCAAACGGCGGTAATCTGGCGGCCTGTCGATCCTGCAAGCGCAAGCCACGCGGCGCGCCCGGATCGCCCCTATGCCCACCAGGAAGATTCCATGCCGTACATGCTGCTGATCGTCGAACCCAAGGGCCAGCGCGCCGAGCGCACGCCCGAAGAAGGCCAGGAAGCCTATGCGCAGATGCTGCGCTACGCCGAAGACCTGCAAGCGCGCGGCCTGCTGACGGCCGCCGAATCCCTGAAATCCGATGCCGAAAGCGTGCGGCTGCGCGTGCGCGACGGCCAGCGCACGCTGGTCGACGGCCCCTTCGCCGAAGCCAAGGAAATGATCGGCGGCTTTTTCCTGCTGACCACCGACAGCCGCGACCAAGCGCTGGCGCTGGCTGCCGAATGCCCGGCCGCGCAATGGGCCACGGTCGAAGTGCGGGAACTGGGGCCTTGTTTCCTGTAGCGCACCCGTTTTACTAGGTACTTACCCTAGGTTTTCAGTCCTGCTGTCGATTTGCGTCCCCGCCATGCGTCGTGCCGGTACAAGCCCCCAAAAACCAGGGCCTTGCCACTGACACCAGGAGATTTCGATGCGATTCATGATCATCGTGCGGGCCACGCCCGACAGCGAAGCCGGCAAGCTGCCGGAAGCCAGCATGCTTGACGCCATGGCCACCTACCACGAGGCCCTGGCCAAGGCCGGCGTGCTGCTGGACGCCAACGGCCTGCAGCCGTCGTCCAAGGGTTGGCGGGTGCAGTACGACCACGGCCAGCGCAAGGTCGTGGACGGCCCCTTCACCGACACCAAGGAGCTGATCGCTGGCTACACCATGATCCAGGTGCGGTCGCGCGAAGAGGCCATGCAGTGGGCCCTGCGCTTTCCCGAGCCGTTCGTCGACCAGCCCTGCTCCGTCGAAGTACGGCAGTTGTATGAGCTGGATGATTTAGGCACCTGCAAAGAGATGGATCGCATCCGCAACATCCCCGGCGTCGGCCACTGAACCGCCCTTTCCCTACATCGAGACGCGCCATGCATAAACAGATCTTCGTCAATCTGCCCATCAGCGACATGCAGAAGTCGCAGGCCTTTTTCAAGAGCCTGGGCTTTACCTTCAACCCGCAGTTCACCAATGACCAGGGCGCCTGCATGGTCGTGAGCGACGACATCTACGTCATGCTGCTGGTCAAGCCGTTCTTCCAGGGTTTTACCGGCAAGCCCATCGCCGACGCCACCCAAAGCACCGAAGTGCTGGTCGCGCTGTCCTGCGAAAGCCGCGCCGAAGTCGATGACCTGGTCACCCGCGCCAAGGCCGCCGGCGGTACCGCGCCGCGCCAGCCGCAAGACCACGGCTTCATGTACGCCCATGGCTTTGAAGATCTGGACGGCCACATCTGGGAGGTGTTCTACATGGTTCCCGGCGAGACCCCACAGGCATGACCGCAGCGGCCGACGCGGCGACCCACCGCGCCATCGAAGCCGTCTGGCGGATCGAAGCCGCCAGCGTCATCGCCGGCGTGGCGCGTCTGGTGCGCGACGTCGGGCTGGCCGAAGAACTGGCCCAGGACGCGCTGGTCGCCGCGCTGGAACACTGGCCGGTCCGCGGCGTGCCGGACAACCCGGGAGCGTGGCTGATGACCACCGCGAAAAACCGCGCCCGCGACCGCTTGCGGCTGGATGCCATCCACCGCCGCAAGCACGAGCAGATCGGGCATGAGCTGGAAGCGCTGCAGGCCGACGTGGAGCCTGACTTCGTCGACGCGCTGGACGCCGCGCGCCAGGACGACATCGGGGACGACCTGCTGCGCCTGGTGTTCACCGCCTGCCACCCGCTCTTGTCCACCGAGGCGCGCGTGGCGCTGACGCTGCGCCTTTTGGGCGGGCTGTCCACCGCCGAGATCGCGCGCGCCTTCCTGGCGTCCGAATCCACCATCGCGCAGCGCATCGTGCGGGCCAAGCGCAGCCTGTCCGCGGCCCGCGTGCCGTTCGAAGTGCCTGGCCCCCAGGAACGCGCGCCGCGCCTGGCGTCGGTGCTGGAAGTGATCTACCTGATCTTCAACGAAGGCTATGCCGCCACCTCGGGCGAAGACTGGATGCGCCCGGCGCTGTGCGACGAAGCGCTGCGGCTGGGCCGCATCCTGGCGCAGCTGACGCCCGACGAGAGCGAGGTGCACGGGCTGGTGGCGCTGATGGAACTGCAGGCCTCGCGCCTGCATGCGCGCAGCGACGCCGAAGGCCGGCCGGTGCTGCTGCTGGAACAGGATCGCGGCCGCTGGGACACGCTGCTGATCCGGCGCGGCCTGGCCGCGCTCGCGCGCGCCGAAAGCCTGGGCGGCGCCAGCGGCCCGTACGCGCTGCAGGCCGGCCTGGCGGCCTGCCACGCCCGCGCGCGCCAGCCGCAGGACACCGACTGGGCGCGCATCGTGGCGCTGTATGACGCGCTGGCGCAGGCCATGCCGTCGCCCGTAGTGGAACTGAACCGCGCCGTTGCCGTGGGCATGGCCTTCGGCCCGCAAGCCGGGCTGGACCTGGCGGATGAGCTGGCGCGCGACCCGGCGCTGGCCAACTACCACTGGCTGCCGAGCGTGCGCGGCGACCTGCTGGCCAAGCTCGGGCGCCATGCCGAAGCGCTGGCCGAATTCGAGCGCGCCGCCGGCATGACGCGCAACGCCCGCGAGCGTGAAATGCTGCTGGCGCGGGCGCGGGCCATGCGCGCGCCTTGATGCCCCCGCCGCGCCGGATCGCCGCGGCCCGCCCGCCGGTCGGCGCCCGCGATGGCGCATGCCGATCCCGGGCGGACGTGCTTAAATCCCGCCATGGCCTCATCCCATCCCGCCGCCGGCGGCCTCCGCGCCGCGCCTGACACGCACGCCGAACCGCCGCTCGCGGGCGTGCCGCAGGCCTTCGACCATGCCGATGACCGCGCCGAATTCCGGCGCCTGGCGCAGCGGCCCGGCATCGAGCTGTACCGCGCCCACATCATCCGCCACGCCTTCGAGCCGCATACCCACGAGGCCTTCGGCCTGGGCGCCATCGAAGCCGGCGTGGAGCGTTTCCGCTACCGGGGCGCCGAGCACCTGGCGCCCTCGGGCTCGGTGGTGCTGATGAATCCCGACGAACTGCACACCGGCCGCGCCGAGACCGCGGGCGGCTGGCGCTACCGCATGGCGTACATCGACCCCGACGTGGTCGAGCAGGTGACGGGCGAGGCCGCCTGGTGGTTCGATTGCGCGGTGGGCCACGACCCCGCCGGCGCCCAACGCGTCACCGCCCTGCTGGATACCCTGTGGCGCGCGCGCGAGCCGCTGGCGTTCGATAGCGCCTTGTTCGCGTTGCTGGCCGAATTCCGCCGCCACGCCCGCGTGCCGCGACCGCCGCGCGCGCAAGGCGCGCCGCGTTTCGCGCCGGTCATCGACTACCTGCGCGCCAACCTGGCGCGCCGCCTGACGCTGGAGGAACTGGCCGCCGTCGCCGGCCTCAGTCCGTTCCACTTCCTGCGCAGCTTCCAGGCGCACTACCACGCCACGCCGCAGCAGACGCTGATGGCGCTGCGCCTGTTCGAGGCCAAGCGCCTGCTGGCCGCCGGCGAAACGCCGGCCCAGACCGCCCTGGCCGCCGGCCTGACCGACCAGGCCCACCTGACCCGCGCCTTCACCCGCCGCTACGGCGTCACGCCGGCGCGCTATCAGAAGCAAGTGCGCGCCTGACACCCAAGCGCGCAAGCCCTACGTTCGCGCGCCATCGGTCGATGGCGTCATCGAACCGCGCCACCGCTAGAACGCCCAGCGCCACGACAGCGTCGAGCTATGGTCCTGGTTGCGGGAACCGAATTGCCCGGCGTAGCTGAGCCCCACCGTTGCGTTGCGGCCGATCGCCGCGTCCAGCCCGGCCTCTACCAAGACGGCGTCCCGGGCGATCGGCGCGCCTGCCACGGTAAAGGTGTCACCCGCGTCGAACGCCATGCGCGAGGTCGGCGTCACATCGCCAAAGGCATGGCGCCAGCCCAGGCCGCCGGTGACGGCGCCTTTCGTCGCACCCCACATCAATTCCTGGCGCGCGCGCAGGCCGAGCGTGGTGGTCGTGGTGTTGTTGGTCCGGCTGGCGCCCGACAGGGCCGCGCTGCCGCCGCTTTCGCTGAAGGCCCGGGTGCGCTGGCCGGCCCAGGCCACGCCCGCGTAGGGTTCCAGCGTGAGCGTATCGCCTGCCTTCAGGGTCCAGCCGAGTTCGGTGAAGACTTGCGTGGTGCTGGCGCCGTAGCCGGCGCGCAAGGTCTGGTCCAGTCCGCCCACCGCGATGCGCCGCTGCGTGCTGATATCGTGCCAGCTGTACGCCGCACCCAGCATCACGCTGAGCTTGCCCGGGCCGACGCCAAAGGCCTTGCCCCCGTAGACGATGGCGCTGTAGCTGGAGACATTGGTCTTGGCGTCCACGCCATCGGTGCGCAAGTTGCTGTCGGTGTAGCCCAGCGCGCCGCCCAGGCGCCAGCCGCGGCCGAGGGCGCCATCGGCGCCCGCGAACACGCCGCCGGTATGCTGCCGCACCGCGGCCGTGTCGCCCGTGGCGCCCAGACGCTGCCAGTTGCCCACGACCTGCGTCCACGCCGGTTGCGCGTTGGAGGCCGGCAGCGCGGACGCGGCCGGCGCGGCATCACTGACGCCCGCGGCGGCGGTGGGTACGCCTGGACGCAGGCCGGCCCCCAGATTGGCGCGCAGTTGCGCCAGCGGCACGCTGCGCGCCTGGCTGCTCACGCCTTGCAGCGCGCTGACGGCGCTAGCGTGGGTTTCGCCGGATAACGTCGAGAAGAACGACGGCGGCGCACCGTTGGGCAGGTTCAGCGCGTGCCGGTAGACCTCATGGCTGGCCGGCATGCTGTCGACGGCGTTGGCGGTGGCGACGCCATTGCGGCTGAAGACGAGGTCCGCGAAGCGAATGGGCCGGGTGGGCGGGGGCACGGGATTGCCGCCGCCAGCGGCAGGCGGATTGCCAGGATTCGTCACGGGCGGCACTTGCTTGACGATAAATTTCAGGGTGACGTCCTTGTCGTCGGCCGAGTAAATCAGGGTCGGCGTCAGGAACGCCAGGTCAGCGCTGACGCTGGCAAAGCGCGTGTTGTTGAACTCGCCCTCCGCGCGCAGAATGGGGTACAGCGTGCTTGTGTTGTAGGAACCCGCGCCCGTACTGACTTTCACGGTGGCGCCGGTCAGTGTGGCGCTGCCGGTGGCGGTCAGGTGGTCGGCCTGGCTGGACGCCAGGCGCACGGCGAAAATGCCGCCACCAAAATCCACGGAACCCGTGACAAGCACCTGCGCCGTGGCGCGGTTGAAGTCACTGCCGATTGCCAGCGTGTTGCCGGCGCCCTGAAAGCGCACGCTGCCGGTCGTGGTCGACCCCTGCCACAGCGTCAGCGTGTTGTTATGGCCTTCGAAAATGACCGCGTCCGTGCCGCTGGTGAGTGTGCCCTTGTTGGTGACGGTGGTGTTGTTGCCCGCAAGCAGTGCGGCACCCGCGACGCCGGGCTGAGCGCCTGCGAGTGACACGGTTCCCCCACTGCCGCCTTCGATGAGGCCGGCATTCATCACCGAACCTGAGCCGATCGAAAGCCCGGCCCCGCCCGCGCCGCCTCGCGTCGCTGTGCCAGAAACCGTGTTCCCCGCCGTCCCGCCCGCACCACCCCTGATGATGGCCTGAGAACCTACCGTGACCGTACCCGTGGAAAGCACCAGGCCGTCGCCGCCCCCGCCGGCTAAGTACTCCGACGCCCCACCGTTGCCTCCCGATATTTGCCCCCCCATTAGATTCACATTGCCAGAGGGGGCAACCACGCCGGCTCCGCCACCGCCGCCGCCACCGCCGTAGTACAAGCGACCATCCGTCACAGCGCTAATGGCAGAACCTCCACGTCCACCACGGATATCGGCGCCATCACGGACCGTCAATGAAAGGCCCGGCAAGCCAGAGACCGCGGCGCCTGCCCCCCCAGCGCCGCCTAAATAGCTGGCATTTGCGCCGTCCCCCCCTTGAACGACAACGCTGCCGAGGTCACCGCCAGAAGTCGCCTGGTGCGCGAATCCTCCCGCGCCACCAAAGGAGTTCAAAAAGTCAGCGCCACCGCCCCCGCCACCCCCTCCCGCACCTATCGCCGCGCCTCCGCCGCCGCCGCCACCGCCCAATCCCCCCCCCCGCGATAGGCGCGCCGCTGGCCCCGCCCGGGCCACCACCGGGCGGACCGTCATCACCCGGAAGGCCGGCCTGGCCGCCGGCGACTTGCCCGGAACCTGCAACGCCACCACCGTTGCCGCCCGCGACCCCCGGACTGCCTACCGCGTCACCGCCTTGCCCGCCGGCGCCCCCCGTTACGCCGCCGCCTTGGCCTCCGCTACCGCCAAACCCGATGCCCAGCCCCCCCAGGCCTCCCCCGCCGTAGCCCGCCTCCGCCAGCGCGTCGGTGGACACAGAGAGAAGAACGCCGCCCGCAAGCACAAGGCTGACCACCAACGGCCGCAGCGCGCGTACGCGGGGCAGGAAGCGGCCCTGCCGACCTGCCAGTTGGCAACGACACGCGGTGTGGCCTGAGGGAAAGCAGGTATGCGGGGCGCTCGGCGAATAGGGCAAAAGAACTTCTCCAGAAAGATGGCAGTTGGCGCTTGGTGACACCGCTGGCCAGATCGTCCGGAAAAAGATGTAACGGCCGGCGGGCAATGCGCCGCAGCAATCTGGTACAAGACCCGCCCCGCCCCCGCCGCCTAGACTGGGCCGTCTGTTCAATCGCGATGGGAGTCTTTATGTGGGCAGGAACCTTGTACGCCCTGGCGGCCGGCCTGATGTGGGGCCTGGTGTTCGTCGGGCCGTTGCTGCTGCCTGAATACCCCGCCGCCTTGCAGTCGGTGGCGCGCTACCTGGCGTTCGGCCTGATCGCGCTGCCGCTGGCCTGGCTGGACCGCAAGGCCCTGCGCCAGCTGACCCGCGCCGACTGGATCGAAGCGTTGAAGCTGGCCGCCATCGGCAACCTGCTCTATTACCTGTGCCTGGCCAGCGCCATCCAGCGCGCCGGCGGCCCGGTTCCCACAATGATTATCGGCACGCTGCCCGTAGTGATCGCCATCTGCGCCAACCTGCGCAATGCGCGCCGCGACGGCCGCCTGCCCTGGAAGCGGCTGGCGCCGTCGCTGGCGCTGATCGCGCTGGGCATCGGCTGCGTCAACCAGGTGGAATTGCAGGCGTTGCGCCAGGAGGCCGACGCCGACCTGTCGCGCTACGCCATCGGCGCCGTGCTGGCGCTGGGCGCCGTGGCCTGCTGGACCTGGTATCCGCTACGCAACGCCGACTGGCTGCGCGACCACCCGGGCCGCAGCCCCCGCACCTGGGCCACCGCGCAGGGCGTGGCCACGCTGCCGCTGGCGTTGGCCGGTTATGCCCTGCTGTGGGGCGGCATGGCCGCCACCGGCAGCGGCTTTGCGATGCCGCTGGGGCCGCGTCCCGAGGTGTTCCTGGGCTTGATGATCATCATCGGCCTGTTCTCGTCGTGGCTGGGCACGCTGTGCTGGAACGAAGCCAGCCAGCGCCTGCCCACCGCCCTGGCCGGCCAATTGATCGTGTTTGAAACGCTGGCCGCGCTGGCCTATGCCTTCATTCTGCGCGGCAGCATGCCGCAGCCGCTGACGCTGGTGGGCATCGGTTTGCTGGTGATCGGCGTGCTGCGCGCGGTGCGCGTCAAGCCCGAGGCCGTGCCCGCGGCGGCGTGACACGGGGCCCGCGCACCCGAAAGGTCAGCGCAATGGCCCCCGGCCCTAGATGATGTCGGTCAGGCGCTGCAGGTCGTCGATGACCTCGAACGCACCTTCGTCCAGCAGGCGCTTGCGCTGATCCGGCCCGTTGTGCGAGGCGCCCACGTAGCCCACCGCCCGCATGCGCGCGGCCCGGGCGGCGCGCACGCCCGGCACGCTGTCTTCGACCACCACGCATTCCAGGATAGCCGTGCGCATCTGGCGCGCGGCGAACAAGAATACGTCCGGCGCCGGCTTGCCATGCGCTACCTGCGCGGTGCTGAACACATTGGGCGCGAACTCGTCCCACAAGCCCACCAGTTTCAGCGCCGCTTCCAGCTTGGGCGGCGTGCTGCTGGAGGCCACGCAATATTCAATGCCGCGCTGGCGCAGCGCAGCCAGGGTTTCACGCACGCCGGGCAGCGCGCGCAGTTCCTGGCGGAAGGTGTCCTGCAGGCGGTCCGCATATTGGCGCGGAAAATCTTCCGGCAGCACGCTCGCGTTTTCGTCCTGCAACGTCTGCCACATGTCGGCATCGGGAATGCCGGCGAACCGCCGGGCAGCCTCTTGCGGCGTGATGGCAATGCCGTGTTCGGCCAACGCCCGCGACTGGGCGCGCGCGGCAATGATTTCGCTATCGATCAGGACACCGTCGCAATCGAAGATGACCAGGCGCGGGACAGGCGTAGACATAGAAGCTCCATGGAATACGAGCTTGCATGATAGGCCTGCGACGTGACAGCCGCACGCATCACATCTGTACGCCTGGCTATCCCACGCTGGCCCGCGCGCAACGCCGCCTTCGCAGCCCTGCGGCGGCTATAGCCGCACACCGTTCAACCGCCGCAGCCGCCAGGCGATGAACACCCCGCCCAACGCGGCCGCCGCCACGATCAAGGACGCCTGCGCCCAGCCGTAGCGATCAATGACACCGCCGACTGTGACCGGACCGATCACCTGCCCCAGGTTGCTGCCCATCATCACCAGGCCAACGGCGGACGCGGTCAGCGCCGGCCGCGGCGCCACCAAGGGAGCGGTGCCCAGCAGCGTGGCCGGGATCAGCCCGCCCACCGCCGAAAACAGCACGCACAAGAGAAAGGTAGGCATTGCCGGCAGCACCGAGCGGAAGATCAGCAGCGCCACTACACCCATCGCCGCGCTGGCGCAGGCGATCAGCGTGGACCGCCGCCAGCCGCGCGACAGCAGCACGCCCGCGCCCAGGTTGCCGATGATGTTGGCGGCGGTGGCCGCGGCGGTGTACAGGCCGGCGGTGGCCAGCGGCAGGCCCAGCTTGTCCATCAGCAGCACGGGCAGGAAAGTGAACAGCGCGAAGAACATCAGGCTGTAGAGCGTGAAGGAGGCGGCCAGCAGCAGCGGCCCGGTGGCGCCCAAGGTATCCACCGTGTCCCGCCGCAAGCCGGCCCACGACAGCCCGGCGCCGGCCGGGTTCGCCGGCGCCAACGCGGCCACGCAGGCCAGCGCGACCAGCACCGCGGCCCCCGCGCACCACCAGTAGGCATGCCAGTCGCCAAAGGCCTGCGAGGCCAGCATGGCCACCGCCATGCCGGTGGGCATGTAGCAGCTCCAGAGCGCAAAGGCCAGGTCGCGGCTGGACGGCAGCACCAGCCGCTGCAACGCCGCGGGGCCGGCCACGGTGATCAGCAGAAAGCCCAGGCCTTCGATTACGCGCGAGGCCAGCAGCGCCCCGTAGCCCGGCGCCAACGCGCCCGCCACCGAGCCTACCGCCGTGGTCACCAAGCCCCACAACAGCATGCGGCGCGCGCCGAACCGCGCAATGACGCCGCCCGCCGCGATGCCGCCCAAGACCCCCAGAATCGAAAACACGGCGGTCAGCGTGCCGATGGACGCCAGGTCCAGCCCCATGTCGCGACGCAGCAGCGGCGCCGCGATGATGACCTTGCCTACCTGCAACGACGCCACCACCCCCGCGCCCACGATCGCCAGCACCGCCCCCCACCGGGTGCTCGCCGGCTGGCCGGCTGACGCCGCGCCCTGTGCCTTGTCCATCCTTGCCTCTCCTCGCCTCACGAAGCCGCCAGCATGCCGGGCGGAACCGATTCTGATAAGTGATAATCTTTTGATAGAACCGATCTACAAAACAGATCAAGCCGCCGATGATAGACGCCCTGACCCTGGACCAGCTACGCATGTTTGCCGCGGTGGCCGACACCGGCAGCTTCCGCGCCGCCGCCAAGCACCTGTCGCGGGTACAGTCCGCCGTCAGCCACGCCATCGCCAACATGGAAACCCAGTTGGGCGTGAAGCTGTTCGACCGCGGCGGGCATCGCCCCGTCATGACGCCGGAAGGCCAGGCGCTGTTGGCCAACGCCCGCGACATTCTCCTGCGCGTGGATGCCATGCGGGCCCGCGCCCAAGGGCTGGGCGAAGGGGTGGAACTGGAATTGTCGCTGGTGGTGGACACGCTGTTTCCCATCCATCAGGTGGGCGCCGCGCTCAACCGCCTGCGGGCGGCGTATCCGTCGGTAGCGACGCGCATTGCGGTACTGCCGCTGGGCGGACCCATCGCCGCGCTGCTGGCAGGCAGCCATCAACTGGGCATCGTCGCGGGCGAGCATTTCCGCCATCCGCGCATCGCGTTGCAAGCGCTGTCGTCGGTGCAGATGGTGGCGGTGGTGGGCGCTGGCCATCCATTGGCCGCGCGCGTGGCGCATGGCACGCCGCTGACCGCGCCCGACCTGGCGGACCATGTGCAAGTGGTACAGATCGATGCGTCCACGCTCAGCGACGGCCGCGACTTCGCCGTGCTGTCGCCGCAGACCTGCCGGGTCAGCGGCCAGGACACCAAGCACGCACTGATACTGGCTGGCGTCGGCTGGGGCCGCCTGCCGCTGTGGCTGGTGGAACGCGACCTGGCCGAAGGCCGCCTGCTGCGCCTGCCCACCGGCAGCCTGGGGCGCGGCAGCCAGGTCGCCACCGAGGTCTACCTGGCGCACCGCATCGATCAGCCGCTGGGCCCGGCGGCGCGCACGCTGGCCGCTGCCCTGGCCACGGCCTGACGTGCGCCGCTCGGGTCAGCCCTGGCAGCGCTTCATCAGATATTTGGGCGATTCCTCGTAGCCTTGGCGGTAATAGAAGCGGTGCGCGTCCACGCGCCGTTCGTGGCAATGCACCTCGATGCGGTCACAACCACGCGCCACGGCCAGCGAGGCGGCGGCCTCTTCCAGCGCCCGGCCCACCCCGCTGCCGCGCGCCGAGTCGCTGACGCAGAAATAGGTGATGCGGCAAAAGTCGCCCGGCAAGGCCAGCTGCACCATGAAATGCAGGCCAATGAAGCCCAGCAGCCGGCCGCCGTCTTCGGCTACCAGCAACTCGGCGTCGCGATGTCCCAGCAAGCGTTCAATTTTTTCCGGCACGAAAGCCTGGGTGCCCGGATAGCCCAGTTGGGCCAGCAGTTCAACAATATCGGCGCTGTCGCCGACGTCTGCATTGCGGATGATCATGTCGCCTCGCTGAAAAGGGTCGATGCTAGAACCGTGCGATGTCGGCGCGATGACCGTGCAGGGGCGACCGCAACGGCCGAGCGGGAGCGGCTGTCATGAGGGCGCAACATCGTGACGCCCCATCGCGACGCGACCTGCCGCCCAAAGCGACACCGCCACATCGCCCCACCTTACCGTTTGGCATCCCCGCGCAACATCTCGAACAGCGCCTGCACCGCCGGCGACCCCTTGGCCTGAGCCGACGCCGCCAGCGCAAAGCGCCGACGCACGGGCGCCGCCAACGGCAGCACCCGCAGCCCGCGGCGGTTCTCGGGCAGCGTCAATTCCGGCACCAGCGCCACGCCGACGTTGTCGCGCACCAACGCAAACGCGCTGGCCCATTCCATGACCCGGGCGCGCACGTCCGTCAACGCCAGGCCCGCGTCGGCGGCCACGCTGCCCGCATGCGCGGTGCAGCCGCCGGTGGCCAGCACGAAAGGTTGCGCCGCCAACTGCGCCAAGGGCACGGACGCACCCAGCGCCAGGGGATGTGCGGCGGGCAGCACCGCCACCCAATCGTCTTCGCCCAGCGGACAGGCGCCACGCCTGGCGGGCGGGTTCAGCACCACGCCTACGTCGACCGTACCGGCCGCCAGCAGGTCTTCGATTTCGCTGTCGCTGGCCTCCAGCGGCAGCACCTCGATGGCGGGATGCAATTGCCGAAAGCGCCGCAGTACCGGCGGCAGGATGGTGGAGAACACCATGGGGAAACTGGCCAGCCGCAGCACGCCGCTGGCGGTGCCCGCGGCCTCGCGCGCCAGCGACTGGATGCGGCCCAGCGCGTCCAGCATGGCGCGGGCCTCTTGCGCCACCCGCAGGCCCAACGCCGTGGGCACGCTCTGGCGGCGTTCGCGTGTGAACAGCGGCGCGCCCAGGTGCTGTTCGAGCTGGGCGATGGCCTGGCTGGCGCCGGACTGCGTCATGCCTACCTGGCGGGCGGCGTGGGTGATGTTGCCGGCGTCCGCCACCGCCAGCAGCAGCCGCCAATGGATCAGGTTCATCATGGCATTAGCTGGCCTTATTTCTAGTTTCTGAAAGCGTAATTTTACGGATGCCTGCCAGGGCCTCATCCTAGGGCTTCATTGCCTGTTTCGCAACCCGCAGAGGACCCTGCATGAAGCTCTACTACGCCCCCAATGCCTGCTCGCTGGCGCCGCACATCGTGCTGCGCGAACTGGGTCTGCCGTTTGAATTGGTTCGGGTGAACAATCAGACCAAACGCACCGCCGAGGGCGCCGACTTCCTGGCCGTCAACCCGAAGGGCTATGTGGCGGCGCTGCAACTGGATGACCAGCAAGTGCTGACCGAAGGGCCGGCCATCATCCAGTACCTGGCCGACCTGCGCCCCGACGCCGGCCTGGCGCCGCCCGCCGGCAGTTGGGCCCGCAGCCGTCTGCACGAATGGCTGAATTTCATTTCCACGGAAATCCACGGCGGCTTCGGCCCGCTGTTCAACCGCGCCCTGCCCGACGACGCCCGCACCTGGTGGCAGGCGCGGCTGGAAAAGCGGCTGGATCATGTGGCGGCCACGCTGCACGGGCGACAAGCCCTGCTGGACGACGGCTACGGCGTGGCGGACGCCTACCTGTACACGGTGCTGCGCTGGGCGGCGCAGTTCGAGATTGACCTGGCGCGCTGGCCCGGCCTGCCCGGCTACCAGCGCCGCATCGAGGCGCGGCCCGCAGTGCAGGCCGCGCTGGCCGCCGAAGCGGGCGGCTGAATTACCAGCGGTACGTCACCCCCGCCATCACGCTGCGGGCCTTGCCGTAATAGCAGCCGAAGGCATGATTGCAGCTGGACACGTAGTCGCGGTCGAACACGTTCTGCGCCGTCAGGCTGGCCACCGCGCCGCGCCAGGCCGGCGACAGCTGGCCCAGGTCGTAACGCAACGCGGCGTCGAACACGGTGAAGGCCGGCACCTTGAAGGTGTTGGCCGAATTGCCGTAGGCCGGCGCGCTCCAGCGCACGCCCGCCCCCACCTCCAGCCCGCCGAATACGTCACCGGCCAGGCGGTAGTTGGTCCACAGGCTGGCCGTAAATGGCGCCAGGCCGGCCAGGCGCTTGCCCTCGTCGTACGACCCCGGCGTGTTGACCGGCTTCAAATAGGTCAGGCCCGCCACCACATCCAGCCGTTCAAACGGCTGCGACTTCACTTCCAGTTCGACGCCGCGTGAGCGCACGCCGCCTCTCTGCACCTCGTAGCCCGGATGCTCATAGTCTTCCGACGACATGTTTTTCTGGCGGATCTCAAACGCGGCCAGCGTGATCAGCGTGTCGCTGCCCGGCGGCTGGTATTTGACGCCGACTTCGACCTGCTTGCCGGTGGTGGGCTTGAACGATTCGCCCGCGTAGTCGGTACCGACCACGGGCAGGAACGACTCGGAATAGCTGATATAGGGCGCCACGCCGTTGGCCGCGATATAGGCCAGCCCGACCCGGCCGCTGAAGGCGCTGTCGTTGCGCCGCGTGCGCGTGGCGGCCAGCAGGTCCTTGTTGTCGATCTTGGCCCAGTCATAGCGCCCGCCCAGGGTCAGCACGAAGTTGTCGAGCTTGATCTGGTCTTGCAGGTAGATGCCCACCTGGCTGACGCTGTTGTCCCATTTTGTCGTCAGCTCGGTGCCCGGCTGGGCCACCTGGTAGTCGGGGTGGTACAGGTTCAGCGGCGCGGCGGTGTAGTAGTTGTTGTAGCCGGTGTATTTGCGCGAGAAATGGCGGTAGTCCAACCCGGCCAGCAGCGTGTGCGACAAGGCCCCGGTAGTGCCTTTAAGCTCCAGGTTGTTGTCCACGCTGAGCACATTGTTGTGCTGGCCCCAATCCAGCTTGGTCCGCTGCGCCTGGGTGTAGTCGGGGTTGCCGTCCGCGTCGCGCACGAAACGGCTCAGGTAGTAGCCCCGGTAGTCGTCGCGCACGTCGGCAAAGCGGATGGTCTGACGCACCGCCGCCTGTTCCGAGAACTTGTGCGAAAAGTCCGTGCCCACCACGTACTGGCGACGGTAGAAATTGTTGTAGCCCGGCTCGCCGGTGAAGATATCGCGACCGATGCGCTTGCCGTCCGGCCCCTCGGACACCGTGCCGATAGCCGGCAGGGCCTGATAGTCGGGCACGCCGCCATCGCGCTGCCATTGCGTGTACAGCGTCAGCGACGTGGCCGCGCTGGGCCGCCACGTCAGGCTGGGCGCCAGCAGCATGCGCCGGCTGCTCTTGTAGTCAGTCTGTTCATTGCCGCCGTTGGCCACGCCGGTCACGCGGTACAGCAAGGTGCCGTCGGCATTGGCCGGCCCGGAAAAGTCCAGCCCGCTTTCCACCCGGCCGTAGCTGCCCACGCCCACGCGCACCTCGCGCAAGACGTCTTCGGTGGGCCGCTTGGAGACCAGGTTGATCAGGCCGCCCGGCTGGTTCTGCCCGTACAGTACCGACGCCGGGCCCTTGAGCACCTCGACCCGCTCCAGCAGATAGGGATCGATCTGCAGCGCGCCGCCCAGGCTGCCGGCGTAGGGCAGATAAGTGCCGTCCAGATACAGCGGCGCCGGCGCGAAGCCGCGCGAGTCGACCTCGTCGGCAATCATGTTGGCGTCGGTGTAGCCGTTGGCGTTGATCCCCGGCGTGTAGCGCAACGCCTGCGCTATGGTGGTTGCGCCGCGCGTGGTGATTTCGGCGGCGGTCACCACGTTCACCGTCTGCGGAATCTCCAGGATGGACGCATCCGTCTTGGTGCCCGTGGCGCTGCGCTTGGCGACGTAGCCCGGGACCGGACCCCAGGCGTTTTCGCCCTGGCCCAACACACGCACCGGCTCCAGCACGGCGGCGCCCGCCGGGCCTGCAGGCTTGCGGCGCAGCCGATACGAACCGCCCTCCACGGCGACTGCCTCCAGGTCCGTGCCCGCCAGCAGCGCGGCCAGGCCGTCGCGCACGCCGTACGTGCCGCGCAGACCGGGGCTGCGCTGATCCGCCATCAGCGCGGGCTCGGCGCCCACCATCACGCCCGCGCGCCGCCCGAACTCCAGCAGCACCTGCTGCACCGGTCCGGCCGCGATGCCGTACTGCTGCCGGGCGTCCGCCGCCTGTGCATAGACCGGGGGCACGGGCGCCAGCGCCAGCAGCGCCGCCCCGGCGGGCAAACCGAAAGCGATGTGGCTGAGCCAGCGGCGCGCCGGCAACAGGGAAGCAGTCGCCGCGGCACGGCGGCGGGAGGGGTGCGACATGAATCGATCCTTGTGAGCGTTGGGATTAGGCAGCGCGGCCCTGCAAGGCGGCTGTCACTGTGTCTAACGCTCGAATCGCGCGATGGTGCCGATCAGTTACAAAATAGGCGCAGGCGCCCGTCACGGGCCCACCGTGACCCAGTACGCCGTGCGCGTGTACACCCGCACCGGCAGCAGTTGTTCCAGCAGGCGCAGCACCTTGTCGGTGTCCTGCAACGGGAACGTGCCAGTGAGGCGCAAGCCGCCCACGGCCGGATCGCAGCGAACGAGGCCGCGCCGGTAGCGGCCCAGCTCGGCCAGGAAATCGTCCAGCCGCCAGTCCTCGGCCACCAACATGCCATTGACCCAGGCGTCGGCGTTGCCGGCGGCGGGCTGCACCGCCCGCACGGCGCGTGCATCGAACTCGGCCTGCTGGCCCCGTTCCAGTCGCAGGGCCTCGCCCCCCAGGCGCGGCTGGATCTGGACCGCGCCATCCAGCACGGCCACCCGTGCCATGGGGTCGCCTTCCAGTTCGCGCACCGTAAAGCGCGTGCCGATCGGCGTCACCTGACCGCTGCGGGTTTCCACGATCAGCGGCCTGCTGGCGGCGTCGTGTCCGGATTCGACCCAGATCTCGCCCTCTACCAGCACGATGCGACGCGCGTGCGCATCAAAGCGCGTATTGACCGCGCTGCGGGTGTTGAGCATCAGGCGGGTACCTTCTTCCAGCGTCAGCAAGCGCCGCTCGCCTGCGCCTGCCCGGTGGTTCGCGGTCCACACGCGCCACGGCGCCGGCTCGCCGGCGCCCAACGCCACCGCGCCCGTGGCCGATACACCAAGCAGCGCAACCAGCACCCGGCGGCGACGCAATTGCGCCTGACTGGCCTGCTCTACCACCACGCTGGCCGCGCCGGCCGGCACCTTGGCGGCATGGGCGTCCAGCGTCCGGGTCATCGCCGCCAGCCGTTCCCAGGCCAGTTGATGCGTCGGGCTGGCAGCCAACCAAGTGCGCCATTGCGCCAGTTCGACCGACGTGGGCTCGCACTGCAACCGCACCAGCCAATCGGCCGCCGCGGCCACGACATCGGACGGGCTTGCCGGTTGCAGCGAAGGCGTAGGAAAAAATACAGACATGGCGCGGCCCTATCCTCAGCCGGCCGCGCTGTACATGACGGCAAAGCAGCGCTGCAACGCCTTGGACATCGTTTTCTTGACGACATCCAGCGTCAATCCGGTGCGCTGCGCCACGTCGGGATACGACAGGCCATCCACCTGCGCCAGCAAAAACACGCCGCGCATGCGCGCATCCATGCCATCCACCAGGCGGCACAATTCGGTCAGCGTTTCGATCACGATCAGGCGCGACTCCACCGACGGTTCGCAAGGCTCGCCGCGCGCCGCCAGCGCGTCCAGGTAGGCGCGTTCGATCACGCCGCGGCGGTAGTGGCCGATCAACAGGCGCTTGGCCACCGTGGACAAGTAGGCGCGGGGCTGCGCCAGGATCGGCTGGGGGTCCACCGCCATGATGCGCTCGAACGTGTCGTGCGCCAGGTCGGCGGCGTGGTCCGCCCCGCCCAGCCGGCGCCGCAGAAAACCCAGCAACCAGCCATGGTGTTCGACGTAAAGCGCCTGGATCGCGTCGCGCGCGGGTAGTTCGGGTACAGGGTCGGACACCATGACGGTCACGTTCGAGATGTTTTGATAACAAGAATTAATCGCATTCTAATGCAGGCCGCAGCAAGCGCCAAACGACATTCCAGTGGCCGCCTTGTTCCGCCGCGTCGTTCTGCCGCATCGATGCCGCGCCACCGCCATGCGCCACGCTCGTCGCGGTGCTAGCATTTCGTGCATGACCTCGATCCTGCACGCCCACCCCATCGACCCGGCTATCCGCGAACGCGTCATGGCCACCCTGGAACACATCGAACAACGCCACGACGTGCGCGTCCTGCTCGCCTGCGAATCCGGCAGCCGCGGCTGGGGTTTCGCCTCGCCCGACAGCGACTACGACGTGCGTTTTCTGTACGTGCACAAGCTGGACTGGTACCTGCGCGTGGCGCCGCAGCGCGACGTGATCGAACTGCCCATCGACGACGAGCTGGACGTGTCCGGCTGGGAATTGCGCAAGGCGCTGCAACTGCTGCGCGGCTCCAACCCCACCCTGTTCGAGTGGCTGGATTCGCCCGTGCTGTACCGCCAGGACGAGGCCACCAGCGCCTGGCTGCGGCACTTTCGCAGCGGGTATTTCTCGCACATGAAGGGCCGCTGGCATTACGTGTCCATGGCCGGCCGCAATTTCCGCGAATCGCTGCAGGGCGACACGGTGCGGCTCAAGAAATACCTGTACGTGCTGCGTCCGGTGCTGGCCGCGCAATGGATCGACAGCGGCCGCGGCATCCCGCCGATGCGCTTTGCCGACCTGGCCGATGCCATGGTCACCGACCCCGCGCTGCGCGATGAGATCAACCAGTTGCTGGCCATCAAGATGCAGGCCGGTGAAGCCGAGCACGGACCGCGCTTTCCGCTGATCCACGCCTACCTGGAAGCCACGCTGCCGGCCCTGGAAAAGGCGCCGTTCTTCGACCGGCCGGATGGTCAGACCGAAAGGCTGGACCGGTTCCTGTATGAGGTTGTGACGGGTGCCGCGCTGACGTATTGAGCAGTGGCTTAGCAGCGTATCGGGCGGCGCTGCGTCCGCGCGCCGACGGGCTTCGGCTGATGCGGCGCCGGCACGCAAGGCTTATGCCGGCTATGCGCCGATCCTGCGCAGCGCGCGTGCGCAGATGCGCTGGGTCGCCGTAGCTGACTTGCCCGCGGACCAGCGAGCGCAAACTGCCCTGACCCAAGCTGGCTGGTCCTTGCTGGCGTCGTTCAGCCAGTTCGCCACGGAGTCCTGCACGTACACGGCGGCATCGGCGTGCAACGGTTCCAACAGCGGCAACGCCCGGCCCGGGTCGGCCTTGAGCGCCGCGATATGCGCACACCACACCCCGCGCGGCCGCAGCGATTCACTGGCGAAGCGGCGCAGGCGCTCGGACGGTTGCTTAGTCCATGGACGCAACAACGCAATCGCCGTGTCGAGGTCCGCCGCCAGCGCGGGACGCACCGCCAACCAGGCCCATTCGCGCACGCCAAAATGTGCGTCATCGGCCAAGGGCTGGATCCGCGCCAAGCGCTGCGCAAGCGACAGGTCCGGTGCCGCGCCCACCATGAAGCAAGCCCAGCCCCGCGCGGTATCGGACGTATGCGCCGCCATTCGTTCAAAGGCCTGCGGGCCTGATTGCTGATCCAATATCTGCGCCGCCAGCACCATGCGTTTGGAGATGCCGGCCCCCTCTGCGGCGCGCATCTGGTCCAGCCCGTCTTTATCCACCTCGGGCGCCAGCGCTTGCAGCAGCGGCGCAAAATCCACGGCCAGGCATTCCGTCAGATGCGAGGCGGGCGCGCCCGCATTCAACTGCGCCAAGCGCTCCGGGCTGATGTCCTTCACGCCGCGACCGGCGGGTTTCGCGGCCTTCATTCCGCAACCCCTGGCTGTGCGGCGCGGCCGGTATCGGTGCCGCGCCATACCTTGCCCAGCAGATCGCCCAACTGCCGCCTGTCTGTTTGCGACAGGCCATCGAAGAGCGACCCGATCCATTGCGCGTGCTCCTTGAACAGCTTGGCGGCCGCCGTCTTGCCCTTGGCCGTCAGCGCCACGGTGATCGTGCGCCGATCTTGCTGCCCCGGCCGACGCTGGACGAAACCGTCGCGTTCCAGGCCATCAAGCAACCCCGTCACCGTGGCCCGCGTGACACCGGCGCGTGCCGCCAATTCATGCGGCGCCAAACCGCCCGCCTGCCCATGCAGCAGGAACAACAGCACGAACTTGCCTTCGGACAGCTGCCTGGGCGCCAATCGCGCGGCGCAATCGCGGTCAATCGCGCTGGCCAACGCCAGCACCTGAAAGCAAAGCTGGATGCCATCGCACGACGGCAAGCCACGCCGCGCGGCCTCGTTCAGCAAGGCGTGGTGCTTGGGTTCGAGCATGGGCTGGGTGTGCTGCGGCATTTGTCGCACTCATAAATACGGTGGCATATAGTATGGCGGCTAATTAATTTATTGCAAACAGACACTGGCTCGACCCTTATCATTCCTTCCACCGCCCCCTCTTCTCGAACTCTATGTCATCCCTTCCAAACGTGACGTTGCGCCGTCTATGCGAAGACGACGTGCCCATGATCCTGGCCCTGGAATCCGACCCCGAGGTCATGCGGCACAGCACCGGGATCAAGCCCGCCACCGAAGCCCGCCGCCAGGAGCTGCTGGCCTGGTTGCAAGCCCCCGTGGACGACATCGGCCACTGGGCCGTGGTGGATCCGGAAGGCGCTGCCATCGGCTGGATCAGCCTGACCCGGCTGGAAGACACTGGCCACCTGCAACTGGCCTACCGCCTCAGCCAAGCCGCCTGGGGCCGGGGCTACGCCACCCAGGCCGCGCAACAGCTATGCGCCTATGCGTGGCGCACGCTGGATACGCACGAATTGGTCGCCGTGACCTGGCCCGACAACCAAGGCTCGCAGCGCGTGCTTCAAAAATTGGGCTTCACGTTGCGCGGCCAGGAAACACACTATGGCCGCGCGACCTGCGTGTACGCACTGGCCCGGCCACCCAACTGATCTATCATTGCCGGTCCGATTATCGTCCCGAGCCTTCGCATGTCCGACACCGCCCAG
Source organism: Achromobacter xylosoxidans (assembly GCA_040396375.1). Lineage (GTDB taxonomy): Bacteria > Pseudomonadota > Gammaproteobacteria > Burkholderiales > Burkholderiaceae_B > Achromobacter > Achromobacter xylosoxidans_D. The sequence goes on along the minus strand of JBEBOQ010000002.1, from coordinate 86,849 downwards.
CCCTTCGACGCCGCCACCTACATCGCCCAAAGCCTGGAAGGCTTGCGCGCCGCCACCGCCGCGCACTGCGGCACCTGGCGCCTGGACGAGGCCGAACAATGGTCCGTGGACATGGACAGCGGCCTGATCGTGTTCCAGTTGCCCGGCGGCCTGATCGCGCGCGCGCCGGTGCAGATCGTCGGCACCACCAACAGCGCCGACGGCACGTTCCTGTGGGGCTGGGACCACCCGTCGGTGCCTGCCGAACTGGCCGAACACGCCCAACTGGCGCAAGCCTTCGGGCGGGCGCACGGGCTTGAGGCCTACACCACCCGCCAGGTCCCCTGCGACGACGACCAGGCTTGGAAATTCACCGCCGTCGCCATGCGGCTGGGCGAAGCCAGCGGCGCGTACCGGGCGCAGGCGTCGGACACGGCGTACGTGTGGATGACGTTCGGGCAAGTGAGCCTGTCGCAAGCCGACGCGCCAGCGGCATAACCCTGCTGAGGCGATTCGGCCGCAACGCTACCCCTTGTCAGGCCGAATGCCGGTATAGGCCGCGCGCGGCCGGATCACATTCTGGCTGTCGCGCTGCTCCAGCCCATGCGCCAACCAGCCAATGGACCGGCCCAGCGCGAACAGCCCGAACGCCGCGCCCACCGGCAGCCCCAGGTGGCGCCGCACCGCCACCAACGCGAAGTCCACCGACGGACGTTGGCCGACCAGCGCGAACGCCTGGTCGATGATCTGCTGCCAGGCCGGCCGCTGCGGCAGAATGCGGCCCAGCAGCGCGATCGCGCGCGGATCGCCGCCGGGATAAAGATGGTGGCCAAAACCCGGCAGATCTTCCCCCCGCGCCAACCGCTCGCGCAGCTTGGCCGCAGGGTCGCCGCGATCCAGTTCGTCCCATAGCGCCTCGCCGCGCGCCGTGGTGCCGCCATGACGGCCGCCCGTCAATGCCGCCAGGCCGCCGACGATGCCGGCGCGCAGGCTGGCACCCGTCGACGCGATGCAACGCGCCGTGAAACTCGACGCGTTCAACTCGTGGTCGGCGCACAGCACCAGCGCCATCCGGATCAGCTCGGCCCCGTCCGCATCCACGCCCCAGGCACGCGCGCACTGCTCATGAATCGGCGCGGTATCCGGCGGCGCCTGTAGCAAACATGCCGCAAGCAGGCGCACCAGATCGCCGCAGCCCTGCGCCTGGCGTTGCGGCGACCGCTGCCACAGCGCGGTAGCGTCATCGTCGCTGGCGGCGGTAAACAGCGGCAGCAGCGACGCTTCCGCGCGCTGCCCGCGATGCTGTGCAAAGAGCCCTGTCAGCCCGTCCGCCAAGCCCGGCGCCGGCCCCGCGAACGCCGCATCCGCCTCGCACTGCCACAGATGCGCCGCCACCGCCTCCACCGATGCCGACTCGGCCAGCGTCACCGCGTTCACGCCCCGGTAGTACATCTGGCCGTCTTCGATCAACGTAATGGCCGACTCCAGCACCGGCAGCCCCCAACTCAGCGTCGCCCGGGCAACTTCTTTGGGCTTGCGTCCGCGCGTGCGCTGCCCGGCCAAGCGCTCGACCTCGTCCGCCAGATAGCGGCTTTCGCGGTGGCTATCGCCCGCTTCGGCGTGCAGTAGCCCCCGGCTGACGTAGGCGTAAAGCGTCTGGCGCGACACACCCAGGCGGGCCGCGGCGTCAGCGGAGGAAAGGTAGTTGGGCATGGGGGTGCGGAGTCTCAAGGCCAATAAGTTGATTAGATTAATCAATATTGACAATTAAAACGAGAAGAATAATCTGCCGGCATTGCCTCATGAACAAGGAAGTGCCATGTCTGATGCCCACCATCCCCTGTCTGCCGCCCCTGCCGGTCCGGCCAGGTCGATTGCCCCGGCGGCCGCCGCAGCGGCAACCGTCGCCGCGCCCGGCACGACATCCGTCGCTTCCCCCGCCACCGCCGACTATCTGCGCCAGTTCTGGCTCGCCGCCGGCGGCGACCCCGCGCACCTCTCCCGCGTGACGGTCACCGGCCAGGGCGCGCTCGCGTCCGCCTTCGCCGTCACTGAATTCGCCACTGCCGCCATCGGCGCCGCCGGCCTGGCCTTGGCGGAATTCGCGGCGGCCGGGTCCGGCGACTTGGCGCCAGTCCGGGTCGACCGGCGCCTGGCCTCGATCTGGTTCGGCACCACGCTGCGGCCCGTCGGCTGGGCCTCGCCCCCCTTGTGGGACGCGGTGGCCGGGGACTACCTGGCATCCGACGGCTGGATCCGCCTGCACACCAATGCGCCCCATCACCGCGACGCCGCCCTGGCGGTTTTGGGGGTCGCCGTCGACCGCAACGCCGTCGCCCAGGCCGTGTCGCGCTGGCGTGCCGACGACCTGGAAGCCGCCGTGGTCCAACGCAACGGCTGCGCCGCGGCCATGCGCAGCCTGGACGCCTGGGCGGCCCACCCCCAAGGCCGCAGCGTCGCCGCCGAACCCTTGCTGCACCTGGCCGTTGGGCCCGGCGCCGCCCGCCCCGCCTGGCGCATTCCTTCACAACGCCCGCTGCAAGGCATCCGCGTCCTGGACCTGACCCGCATCCTGGCCGGCCCCGTCGCCACGCGCTTTCTGGCGGGCTACGGCGCCGATGTGCTGCGCATCGACCCCATCGGCTGGGAAGAGCCCGGCACGGTCCCCGAAGTGGTGCTGGGCAAGCGCTGCGCGCGCCTGAACCTGAAAGACCGCGCCGACCGCGCCATCCTGGAAGGCCTGGTGAGCCAGGCCGACGTCATGATCCACGGCTACCGTCCCGATGCCCTGGCGCGCCTGGGCCTGGACGCCGACCGTCGCCGCCAGCTCAACCCCACCCTGATCGACGTGTCGCTGGACGCCTATGGTTGGACCGGCCCGTGGAGCGGCCGGCGCGGCTTCGACAGCCTGGTGCAGATGAGCACCGGCATCGCCGAGGCCGGCATGCGGGCAGCAGGCAGCGACCGCCCGGTGCCGCTGCCCTGCCAGGCCATTGATCACGCCACGGGGTATTTGATGGCGGTTGCGGCGCTGCGTGGATTGACCGAACGATTCACAACCGGCGTGGGCAGCAGCGCAAGGGCGTCATTGGCCAGGACGGCGCGACTGCTGGTGGCGCATGCGGGTCAGCCGGAAGGCGAACCGGGATTGGCGCCTGAAACGCCGCAGGATTTGACCGCGGCTATCGAGCAAACGTCCTGGGGTCCGGTGCGGCGCGTGAACGTGCCGCTGCATGTCGGGGATATACCGGAGGTCTGGGATTACCCCGCGAGCGCGCTGGGGTCGAGCGAGGCGCGGTGGCGGTGAGGCCGAAAACGTAGTCTGACACCTTATTTTTCTGTAGATTGAGCCCTTCGGCAGGCGGCAACGACTATCAGGGCGGAACCTTCATGGATTTGCTGATCACCGCCGCGGCGCACGCGTTGGCGGCGGGCGATCCGCTGGGTGCACTCGGCCGCGTGGCATTGCGCGATGACGCACCCGCGCTGGCGCTGCGCGGCATTGCGTTGGCGCAACTGGGCGACTTCGACCGCGCCCGGGCGCTGGTGCGGCGCGCAGCTCGCGCGTTTGGCCCGAAGGCCCCCGTGGCACGCGCCCGCTGCGTGGTGGCCGAAGCCGAGATCGCCCTGGCTTCGCGCGACCTGGCCTGGCCGACGGCCGCGTTGGATGCGGCGCGCTTGGTGCTCGAACAGCATGGTGATGCTCGCAACGCGGCCTACGCGTTACCTGGAAGGCCGCCGCCTGCTGCTGATCGGCCGGCTGGACCCGGCCGAACAGACGTTGGCGGCGTTGGACCCCGCCGCATTTCCCCCTGCGCTTCGGACTGTCCATGCGCTGGTGGTGGCGGGCATCGCCGTGCGTCGCCTGCAAGCGCGCAAGGCGCGTGCTGCCCTGACAAGCGCCGCAAAAGCCGCGCAGGCGGCGGGCATTCCCGCCTTGCAGGCCGAAGTGCAGGAAGCCTCGCGCTTGCTGGACGCGCCGGCCGCGCACTTGCATTGCGTCGATGCTGCCCCCGCGAACCCAACCCAAGTCACAATCCCGGCAAGCGTCGCGGACACCGCTGCCGCGACGTCCGATATGGGCGTGGTCGCCCCACCGCTTGAACCCCGGCCGCTGCGCCTGGACGAGGTCGAGGCGCTGCTGGCCTCGGGCATGCTGGTGGTGGACGCCTGCCGCTATGCGCTGCATGGCGCGGGCCAGACGATTTCACTGGCCAGCCGCCCTGTCCTCTTTACCCTGGCGCGGACCCTGGCCGAAGCCTGGCCCGGCGACGCCTCCCGCGAGGCTCTGATCGAACAGGCCTTCCGCACTCGGCACCCGGACGAGACCCACCGCGCCCGCCTGCGCGTCGAGATCGGGCGCCTGCGGACCGCGCTGGGCGCCTTGGGGACGCTGCGCGCCACCCGCCGTGGGTTCGCGTTGACGCCATCGCCTGGACAAGCCGTCGCGGTGCTGACGCCGCCCATGCAGGACAGGCATGCCGCGGTGCTGGCCTTGTTGGCCGATGGCCAAGCGTGGTCCAGCTCGGCGCTGGCCCTGGCCTTGGGCGTCAGCCAGCGCAACGTGCAACGGGCGCTGGACGGGCTGGCAGCCAGTGGCCGCGCCCAGTCGTTCGGCCAGGGCCGAGCGCGGCGCTGGATGACGCCGCCGCTGCCGGGTTTCGCGACGACATTGTTACTCCCGCTGCCGCTGCCGAATGCCTAGGATGGACACGTCAACCTCTTGAACAGGACATCGACATGAAATCCAAACCCGCAGAAATCATCCGTGAATACGGCCCCTTTCCTGGCGTGAGCCAAGTGCATGGGGTGTCTTACGACGGCAGCCGCGTGTGGATCGCCGTGGGCGAAAAACTGCACGCCCTGGACCCGGCCACCGGCGCCGTGGTGCAGTCCATCGACGTGGCCGCGCAGGCCGGCACGGCGTTCGACGGCAAGCACCTGTACCAGATCGCGGGCGCCGTCATCCAGAAAATCGATCCGGCCTCGGGCAACGTGCTGGGCACCATCCCCGCGCCAGAAGGCGAAGGCAATTCCGGCATGGCCTGGGCCGAAGGCATGCTCTGGGTCGGCCGCTACAAAGACCGCAAGATCCACCAGGTCGACCCGGCCACGGGCGCCATCGTCCGCACCATTGCCTCGGACCGCTACGTGACCGGCGTGACCTGGGTGGACGGCGGCCTGTGGCACGGCACCTGGGAAGACGACGCCAGCGAATTAAGGCGGATCGACCCGCGTAGCGGCGCGGTCCTGGAAAGCCTGGCGTTGCCGGCGGGCGTAGCTGTATCCGGCCTGGAATCGGACGGCGGCGACGTGTTTTATTGCGGGGGAGCGACCAGCGGCAAAGTGCGCGCGGTGCGCAAACCGCGCGCCACGGCCTGAACGGCATGGGCTGATGCATGGCGCCTCTCTATATTAAAGAGGCGCCATGCTCGACCCGCCCGGGGTGGTCCGGGCGGGCGCCCCCCCTCAAAGGGGCCGTTTCCCCCGTAAAAATCCGCCGAATCCCCGCGGTACTGACAAATTGTTGCAGCCCCCACCGCAACACCCCCCATCCCGCCCCAGACGGCCACCGCCAGCGTGTAAACTCCCCCCTTTTTGACTCTGGTGGTATGTTGCAAGCCCCACAGCGCACAGGTTTAAGCGGCCCGACGCTCATTCGCTTGCTGACTCGCCTGACGGATGTCGACGTGCCGCAATCGCGGCAACCGTTGTCGGATCATCTGAGCCAATGGCTCGGCTGGACGGACGCGATTGCCCTGTCCGCCGCCCTGAACAACCGCCCGCCGGCGATCGCGCCCGGCGCGCGCGCGTTCGGCAGCGCCGAGGAGCGCGAGTGCGAGCGCGTCCGCACTACGCTGGCCGATGCCATCGCCAGCGACACCGCGGCCACGGCCGCCAAGCGGCAGATGCCGGGACAGGTGCCCGCCAAGGTGGCGGCGCTGCAGGCCGACGACGCCGATTACTCGAATTTTCGTCAGCGCTATCTGTCGTTGCAGCACACGATGGAGACCAGCATCGGCAACCTGCGCAGCCGCCTGCGCGGCATGGTCGCGGCCAAGACGCCCGAGATGACGCGGCTGGCGGTGGTGGACGCCATCATGGACCGCGCCCTGCTGCCGCGCGAGCGGACGCTGCTGGGCGCGATTCCGAAGCTGTTGCAAGGACATTTCGACCGGCTGCGGCTGGCCGAACAGGCCGCGCTGGAGGCGGCGGCGCAAGCGCAAGCCGAAGCCCAGGCGCACGCCGAGGCCCAGGCCGGAAGCGGGGACGAGCCGCGGGCCGATGCCCAGGCGCAAGCCGCGCCGGGGGACAGCGCGCCTGATGACGCCCCCACCGGCGCCGCCGCGCCCGCGCAGGCCGCGGTGGCGGCGCCGCAACCCGCTTTACCCGCGCCCACGCCGGGCGCGTGGCTGGAGACGTTCCGCAAGGACATGCGTAGCGTGCTGCTGGCCGAACTGGATATTCGTTTACAACCGGTGGAGGGGCTGCTTGCCGCCCTTCGCGCCAGCTAACCGGGACACTATGTCCAAGTATCTGATCAATATCGTTGTTTTCCTCAGCGGCCTGGCCGTGGCCGGCTGGATCGGCGCGGGCTACGCGGGCACCAATCCCCTGGCGCTGGCGGTCACCCTGCTGATCTGTGCCTGCTACGTGGCCGGTGCGCTTGAACTGCTGCGCTACCAGCAGGCCACGGCGTCGCTGAGACGGGCAGCCACCAGCCTGACCCAGCCCCCCGCCAGCCTGGGCGCCTGGCTGGACACGCTGCACCCCAGCCTGCGCAATGCGGCGCGGCTGCGCATCGAAGGCGAACGCGTGGGCCTGCCCGGCCCGGCGCTGGCGCCCTATCTGGTCGGCCTGCTGGTGTTGCTGGGCATGCTGGGCACGTTCCTGGGCATGGTGGTGACGCTGCGCGGCACCGGCCTGGCGCTGGAAAGCGCCACCGACCTGGCCGCCATCCGCGCCTCGCTGGCCGCGCCGGTCAAGGGCCTGGGCTTCGCCTTCGGCACCTCGATCGCCGGCGTCGCCACGTCCGCCATGCTGGGCCTGCTGGCCGCGCTGTGCCGGCGCGACCGCATCCAGGCGGCGCAACTGCTCGACGCCAAGGCCGCGACCACGCTGCGTCTGTACACCCAGGGCCACCAGCGCGAAGAAAGCTTCAAGCTGCTGCAACGCCAGGCCGAAGTGCTGCAACGGCAGGCGGAATCCATGCCCACGCTGGTGGACCGCCTGGACACCATGATGCGCAACATGGAACAGCAGAGCCAATCGCTGAACGACCGCCAGATCGCCAGCCAGGACGCGTTCCAGGGCAAGGCCGAGGCCGCCTATGCGCGCCTGGCCGCCGTGATGGAACAGTCGATGAAAGAAAGCGTGGCCGAAAGCGCCCGCTCGGCTGGCGAAGCGCTGCAACCCGCGGTGCAAGCCACGCTGGCCGGCCTGTCGCGCGAAACCGCCACGCTGCACGGCACCGTGACCGACGCGGTGCAACGCCAGCTGGACGGCCTGGCCACCGGCCTGCAAGCGGCCACCGCCAATGTGGCCGGCATCTGGAACCAGGCGCTGGCCGGCCAGCAGGCCGCCAGCGCCACCCTGACGCAAGACCTGCGCGATTCGCTGAACCGTTTCGCCCAGACTTTTGAACAGCGCTCGGCCGCCCTGCTGGATGGCGTTTCCACGCGCCTGGAAGCGTCGTCGGGCACGATGTCCGACGCCTGGAACACGGCGCTGACGCGCCAGGAACAAGCAAGCGAAAAACTGGCCGGCGAAAACCTGCAGGCCCTGACGGCCGCCGCAGCCAGCTTCGAGCAGCATTCCGCGTCGCTCTTGCGCACGCTGAATCAATCGCACTCGGCCCTGCAATCCGAATTGGCATCGCGCGACCAGCACCGCCTGGCCGCCTGGACCGAATCGCTGGGCGCGATGTCCGCCACGCTGCGCCAGGAATGGCAAGCCGCCGGCGCGCAGGCCGCCGAACGCCAGGCCGAGATCAGCCTGGCGCTGGCCCGCACCGCCCAGGACCTGACCGCCCATGCACAGACCCAGGCCGGCCTGCTGGAAAACGTGTCCTCCCGCCTGGAAGCCGCCGCGGGCAATGTGTCGGCGCAATGGCACGAAGCGCTGACACGCCAGGCCGAGGTCAGCGACAAGCTGGCCGACGGCAACCGCGAAGCCCTGGCCGCCGCCGCAGCCACCTTCGAAACGCATTCCGCCGCGCTCTTGCGCACGCTGGACCAATCGCACGCCGACCTGCAGGCCGCCTTGGCCTCGCGCGACGAACAGCGCCTGGCCGCCTGGGCCGGCACGCTGGGCGCCGTGGCCGACAAGCTGGGTCGCGAATGGCAACAGGCCGGCGAGCAAACCGCTGCGCGCCACCAGGAAATCAGCCAGACGTTGGCGCAGACCGCAGAAGACCTGGCGTCCCGCAACCAGGCGCAAGCCACCCTCTTGGACACCGTGGCCGCCCGTATCGAGTCGGCCGCAGGTGGCGTGACGCAGGCCTGGACCGACGCGCAAGTGCGCCAGGAGCTGACCAGCGAAAAACTGGCCAGCGACAACCAGCAAGCCCTGACCACCGCCGCTGCCGCCTTCGAAACGCACGCCGCGTCGCTGCTGCGCACGCTGGACCAATCGCAAGCCGAGCTGCAGGCCGCCCTGGCCTCGCGCGACGAAGCGCGCCTGGCTGCCTGGTCCGAATCGCTGGACGCCATGGCTGCCAAGCTGGGCCACGAATGGCGTGAAGCCGGCGCGCAAACCGCCGCCCGCCACCAGGAACTGGGCCAGTTGCTGACGCAGACCGCCCAAGACATCACCGCGCAAACCCAAGCCCAGGCCGCCCTGCTGGAAAACGTGTCGACCCGCCTGGAGTCTGCCGCCGGCAGCGTGACGCAGGCCTGGACCGACGCCCAGGTGCGCCAGGAACTGACCAGCGAAAAACTGGCCAGCGACAACCAGCAAGCCCTGACTACCGCCGCCGCCGCCTTCGAGCAGCATTCGGCATCGCTGTTGCAGACGCTGGGCCAGTCGCAGGCCGGCTTGCAAGCCGAGCTGGCCTCGCAAGACCAGCAACGCCTGGCCGCCTGGACCGACAAGCTGGGCGCAATGGCCGACGCGCTGCGCCAGGAATGGGATCAGGCCGGCGCCCACAGCGCAAGCTTGCAGCAGGAGATCTGCGCCACGCTGGCACAGACCGCGGACAGTATCGCCACGCAGACCGAAGCCCATGCCAACGGCACCATCGCCGAGATCAGCCGCTTGGTGCAGGCCGCCTCGGAAGCCCCGCGCGCGGCGGCCGAAGTCATCGGCGAGCTGCGCCAGAAGCTGTCGGACAGCCTGGCCTACGACAACGCCATGCTGGAAGAACGCACCCGCCTGCTGGACACGCTGGCCACGCTGCTGGACGCCGTCAACCACGCGTCCAGCGAACAGCGCACCGCGGTGGACGCCCTGGTGTCGTCGTCGGCGGACTTGCTGGACCGGGTCGGCGCGCAATTCACCGACAAGGTCGATGCCGAAGCCGGCCGCCTGAACGACGTGGCCGCGCAGGTCACCAGCAGCGCCGTCGAAGTGGCCAGCCTGGGCGAAGCCTTTGGCGCCGCCGTGCGCCTGTTTGGCCAGTCCAACGATTCCTTGGTGGCGCACTTGCAGCGCATCGAAGCCGCGCTGGACAAGTCCATCGCGCGCGGCGACGAGCAACTGGCCTACTACGTGGCGCAAGCGCGCGAGGTCGTGGACCTGAGTACCCAGTCGCAAAAGCAGATCGTTGAAAACCTGCGGCAACTGGCCACCCAGCGCACCGCCGCCGGAGCGGAAGCCGCATGAGCGCGAGCGAGGACATCGACGGCGGCGTGGAAGCCGCAGTACCGACCTGGGCCGTGTTCGGCGACCTGATGTCGGTGCTGCTGGGCGCGTTCGTGTTGATCCTGGTCAGCGTGGTCGCCGTGCAACTGGAGCTGTCCACCCAGCTTGAGCAAGAGGTCAAGCAGCGCCAGGAAGAAACCCAGCGCCGCCAGACCCTGGAGCAAGCCCTGGCCGCGCCGCTGGCCGCCGGCCGCGTGACACTGATCAACGGCCGCATCGGCATCAGCGGCAGCGTGCTGTTTGCGCTGAATTCCGACCAACTGCAACCGGAAGGCCGCGAGGTCCTGAAAAGCCTGATCGAACCGCTGTCGGCCTACCTGAAAGCCAACAACGAGATCCTGATGGTCAGCGGTTATACCGACGACCAGCAGGTGCGCGAAGGCAACCGCCGCTTTGCGGACAACTGGGACTTGTCGGCCCAGCGCGCGCTGACGGTCACGCGCGCCCTGATCGACGAAGGCGTGCCGTCGGCCGCGGTGTTCGCCGCCGCCTTTGGCTCGGAACAGCCGGTGGCGTCCAATGCCGACGAAGACGGCCGCGCCAAGAACCGCCGCGTCGAGATCACGCCCATTCCCAAGCCGTCCAACGGCACGGAGGCGCCCAGTGCCCAGTGACGGCAGCCTGGGGCCTGACGTGGCATCCGAACAGGATGCTACGCCGGACGCAGCGTTAGCGCAGGGCCTGGACGCATCCGCCCTGCTGCAAGGCTGGCGCGAACGCGGCGACGACCGCCTGGACCCGGTGGGCTTTCATGTGATCGAGGCGCTGGCGCGCCGCACGGCGGAGCACGACGGCGCGGTGCGGCAACGCCTGGACGAGCGGCTGGCGCAGTTGGTGCAGGCCTATGCGGATTGCGTGGCGGGCGACAAGCCGGCCGCGGACGCCGCCGGAGTCGCGCAAGCCGCAGCGAATGCGCAAATCGACGCGATTGCCGCAGCGGATACGGGTCATTCCTGCGCTGCAGTGCGACCCACTGCAGTGCGACCCGCTGCGCCTGCGCCCCGCCCACGCGGTCCGCTGGCCGAGCTGGCCGCCTTCCTCGCCTATCCCGGCGAAGCCGGCGACGATCCTGACGCCGCGGCCGCGCAAGCGCGCCGCGACGCCTACCCCGACCTGCCTGCGCTGGATTACTTCCGCGAGGTCTGGTCCGGCCTGAGCGCCGACCGCCAGGTGCGCCAGTCGCAAGAACAGGTACACAAGAACGCCGGGCCGCTGAACTCCAACCAACTGGTGCACCGCGCCCTGACGTTGATGCGCGAGCTGTCGCCCGGCTACTTGCAGCAGTTCGTGGCGTACACCGAGACCCTGACCTGGATGGAACAGGTCACGGCCGCAGCCACGCCGCCGGCCAAAGACGCGCCGCGCGCCGGGGCCGCGAAGAAATCGAGCCGCGCCAAGGCCCGTTAAGAACGACGGGGCTCGCTCCCTTTAAGGACATCGCCACCGAGGCCCGCGTGCAGCGGTCGACGGTCTTAACCGGCCCCCTCCTCCCCCGGCAGCCAAGCCCCATGGAACCCCGCGGGAATCCGGCTGGGCAAGCGCACCGTCGCCAACGGCCCCGCCTCCAGGTCACGCCCGTCCAGCACCACCACGTCGCTGGTGTCGCTGGCCTGGCGATACACGCACACCAGCACCCAGCCGTCATCCTCGTCGTGCGCGCCTGGGCGCGGCACGAACACCGGTTCGCTGTTCTGGTCGCCGGGCGGCACGCGGTACTGCTGGGTCGCGCCGCTGTCCAGGTCATAGCGCACCACGCCACGCATCTCCACGTTGGTGGGCTGCTGCACCGCATAGGCGTAGCGATAGGCGCGCCCGGTGCGGCCTTCGTTGATGCGCGGCAACTCGATGCCGGCGTCGTCCAGTGGCCGTTCGCTGACCACGCCGCGCGCCAGGTCGATCACGTAGCGCCACAGCACGCCCAAGGGGTTGTCTGCAAAGCCCGCGCCGCTGCGCGGCAAACGCAGGTATTCCGGATAGCGCACCACGTCCAGTACCAGCGTCGACGCGTCGACGTCATACGCGTTCACCCCATGCAGGATGAAGCACGGCGCCACCTCGAACCAACGCACCGGCCCGCCGTGGCGCGGGATCACGCCCAGCCGAGACTGACGCTCGTCGTGCCAGCGCAGCGGCATGCGGTAGCCGCGCGACAGCATGGAAAAGTCGTACGCCACGTTCAGGTCCAACAGGATGCTGTAGCGCGCGGTGATCGCCATGTCGTGCATCATCGACGGTCCCGGCACATCGATCAGCTGATCCACTAGCGGCTGGCCGTCGGCGCCCGCCACGCCATAGCGCAGCCACGGCCGTTCCCAATGGGAGCGAAAGCTCATCAATTCCCCGGTCACGGGGTCCATCTTCGGATGCGCGGTCATGCCGCCCGCCAGGCCCGGATGACGCTGGCTGACGCCCAGGAAGTCCAGCCCCGAGGTCATGGCCAGCGGCGCGCCGCCCTCGGCCAGCGCCAGGGTTTCGCCGGCATGACGCAGCACGTTGACGTTGGGATTGGTGTCCGGCGGGCCGGCCGCCAGGTGCGGCGCATGTTCGCGCGCCCAGATCCGGGTGCGGGCCCAGCGGTTGCGGTAGCTCGTGGCCCGACCGTCCTGGAAGGCAATGGCGTGCAACATCGCCGGCTGTGGCCACCACGACAGCACGTCGTTGCCCTCGAAGCGGCCGCGCAAGGGATTGGGGCCGTTGCGGACCAGCGCTCCGTTCAATTCGGGCGGCAGCGCACCGTCCACGGGCAGGTCGGTCAGGTCGGTTTCACCGGGCAGCGGCGCGGTGGCGCCGACGTTCAAATTCCAGGGGCTCATGGTTGCGTCCTTATCGCAGGAATGGGCAGGCCGCTATTTTTACCCGGATTAAATTAATCGGTCAATTAAATCCGGGTATAAATAGATCATCCCCCGCTCGCAACGACGAAACACGCCCGATTTGCACAGTCGCCCCATTGCGCAGTACCATACGAATCATATACAAACCATATACGGAACACCTACTGTGGGCATCGTCAAAATCTCCGAGCAGATGCATGAAAACCTGCGCGTCGCCAGCGGCGCGCTCAGCCGGTCCATCAATTCCCAGGCCGAACACTGGATGCGCATCGGCATGCTGTCCGAGCTGTACCCCGAGCTGCGCCACGCTGACATCTGCCAGCTGCTGATCCGCATCGAGCAGGCAGAAGGCTTCAGCATCGCGGCCTTGTCCCAGGGGCAGCCGCAGGTCGGCCAGCAGGAGGCCGCGTAAATGGCGAAGAAGGTTTCGATCAAGTCCGCCGCCGACATCGTCATGGCCCGCAAGGCCGGCGCCCTGGCCGCGGACGTGCTGCACATGATTGCCGAACACGTGCGCCCCGGCGTCACCACCGACGAACTGGACCGCATCTGCCACGACTACATCGTCAACGTGCAGCAGGCCATTCCGGCCAACGTCGGCTACCACGGCTTTCCCAAGACCATCTGCGCGTCGGCCAACCACGTGATCTGCCACGGCATCCCGTCGGCCAAGGTCCTGAAGAACGGCGACATCCTGAACATCGACGTGGCCGTCATCAAAGACGGCTGGTACGGCGACACCAGCCGCATGTACTTCGTGGGCCAGCCCAGCCCGCTGGCGCGGCGGCTGGTCAACACCACCTATGAAGCCATGCGCGCCGGCATCCTGGCGGTCAAGCCAGGCGCCACGCTGGGCGATATCGGCCATGCGATCCAGACCGTCGCGCACCGCGAGCACTTCAGCATCGTGCGCGAATACTGCGGCCACGGCATCGGCCAGATCTACCACGACGATCCCCAGGTGCTGCACTACGGCCGCCCGGGTGAAGGCATGGTGCTGCAGCCGGGCATGATGTTCACGATCGAACCGATGATCAATGCCGGCAAGCCGCAAAGCAAACAGTTGCCCGATGGCTGGACCGTCGTCACCAAAGACCGCTCGCTGTCGGCGCAGTGGGAGCACATGGTGGTGGTCACCGAGACCGGCTTCGAGGTGCTGACGCATTGGCCGGACGGCTTCGGCGACTACCCGCCGATTCCCTGAACGCACGGGCGGCAACGGCGGGCTGTCAGCCTTTGGCCTTGATGAACGGCCATCGCCGCCGCAATTAACGGAGTGCGCCCGGCACGGGGCCCGATCATGATCGGGCCCTTGTCGTTTCCGCGGCCCTGCCGCCCACCCCATGCCCGCCCTGCCCCCGGCTTTCCGACGCCTCGCCGCGTCCAACCTGGCTGCCCAATTCTCCGAACAGATCGCGCTGGCCGCCGCGCCCCTGGTGGCGGTGCTGGCGCTGGGCGCTGGCGCGGCGCAGACCGGCTATCTGCAAACCGCGCAGACCCTGCCGTTCCTGCTGCTGTCGCTGCCGGCCGGCGTGCTGGCCGACCGAATGTCGCGCCGGGCGTTGATGACCGCCGCCGAGTGCGCGCGCGCGGCCAGTCTGCTGGGCCTGTTGGCCCTGATGGCGTTGGGTGGGCTGAACCTGGGCTGGCTGGCGGCGCTGGGGTTCCTGGGCGCGGTGGGCACGGTGGCCTACAACGTGGCCGCGCCCGCCTTGGTGCCAACGCTGGTGCCGGCCCGCGACCTGGGCAGCGCCAACCGCTGGCTGGAACTGGCGCGCAGCGCGGCGTTTTCCGCTGGGCCCGCAGTGGGCGGTGCCCTGGTCGGATGGATCGGCGCCTCCAGCGCCTACGGCCTGGCCACGGCGCTGTCGCTGCTGGCGGCAACGTTGCTGGCCGGACTGCCGCAAGAAGCGCCCCGGCCCACGCCACACCGGCGGCTGTGGCGCGAGCTGGCCGAAGGCGCGGCCTTCGTGGCGGCGCATCCGCTGCTGCGGCCGGTGCTGGTGACGGCGGTGTTCTTCAATACGGCCTGGTTCGTGCTGCAGGCCGTGTACGTGGTGTATGCCGTGTCGCACCTGGGCCTGACGGCGGCCGGCGTGGGCATCACGCTGGGCATCTACGGCGCGGGCATGCTGGCCGGGGCGCTGGTGGCGCCCTGGCTGGCCGCCCGCCTGCGGTTTGGCGCCCTGATCGCCGCAGGACCGCTCTGCGCGCTGGCAGCCAGCTTGATCCTGCTGTCCACGCTGGCGCTGCCGTCGGGCGCCTGGGCCGCCACGGGTTTCTTCCTGTTCGGCGCTGGGCCGATCCTTTGGACGATCGCCACCACCACGCTGCGCCAGGCGGTCACGCCCAACGCGCTGCTGGGGCGCGTGTCGGCGGTGATACTCACCGCCACGTTCGGCGCCCGGCCGGTGGGCGCGCTGATCGGCGCAGCGCTGGCATCGCGGGTGGGGGTCGAGGCTTGCCTGTGGGTATCCAGCGTGGGTTTTGCCGTGCAATTCGGGGTGCTGTTCGCCTCGCCGGTGCTGCGCTTGCGCAGCCAGCCCGAGGCCGTGGCGGGCTAGGCGGCGGGTTGCAACGCCACGGCAATGCTGCGGCCCGCGGCCGCCATCGCCCTGGACGCACGGCATGCCCGCGGGTCGACGCGCGCCGCCATCTGTTGCGCAACCGGATCGGCCGATCTGTATCTGGCCGACGCTGGCCGACGCCGCTAGACTGGTCTGGCGCTGCGCGGCAATACCAAGCCCACGCGGCGCTTCCCTTCCGACACTCCGCTTTCAAGCGCCCCGCCGGCGCTGCCGCCAACATGCTGAACATCCTGGGCAAGGCCTCATCCATCAACGTCCGCAAAGTGCTGTGGACCTGCGCCGAACTGAATCTGCCGTTTGAACGCGAGGACTGGGGGGTGGGCTTTCGGTCGACCGGTGATCCGGCCTTCCTGGCGCTGAATCCGAACGCCATGGTGCCCGTACTGCGGGATGGCGATTTCGTGCTGTGGGAATCGAACAGCATCATCCGCTACCTGGCCGGGCAATACGGCGGCGAGGCTGCGCTGTACCCCACCGAACCCAGCCGCCGGGCCCGCGTCGACCAGTGGCTGGACTGGCAGGCCACCGACCTGAACCGCTCGTGGAGCTATGCGTTCATGGGCTTGGCGCGGCAATCACCCGCGCATCAGGACGCCGCCGCCATTGCGGCGTCCAGCCGCGACTGGGCGCATTTCATGGGGATCCTGGAGCAGCGCCTGGCTGACACCGGCGCCTATGTGGCCGGCGACGCCTTCACGCTGGCCGACATCGCCGTGGGCCTGTCGGTGAACCGGTGGTTCTGCACGCCGCTGGCAAGCAGCGAGCGGCCCTCGCTGCCGGCGGTGGCCGCCTACTACGATCGGTTGGCCGAGCGTGCGGGCTACCGGCAGTACGGACGCAACGGCACGGCTTGAGATGTCTGTTTGGACCCTGGCCGCGATTGCAGGCCAGGGCCGATGGGCCAGGCTCGTTCTTACTTCACCACGCCGCAGACCAGGCGGCCGCCTCCGCCGCCCAGCGGCTGGGGCGTGTCGCTGTAGTTGTCGCCGCCCACGTGGATCATCAGCGCATGGCCTTTCACATCGGCCAGCTTCAGGTGCGGTGCCACCACGGCCTTCTTGGCAGTGCCGTTGGCCGCCACCACGATGAACGGCAGGTCGCCGGTGTGGCCGTCAGTGGCCTCGGGTCCCTTGTGCGCCTTGGTGCCGTGCGGATCCAGGTGGCCGCCGGCCGCGCCACCAGGCGCCATCTGGCCGTTCACCATGCCGGGATCGCACGAGCCTTTTTCATGCACGTGAAAGCCGTGCTCGCCGGGCGGCAGGCCGGTCAGGTTGGGGGTCAGTTGCAGGCCTGCCTTGGTCTGCTTGAGCGAGATGGTGCCCGCGCTTTTCCCCGCGCCATCGGCTGTCAGGAACTTCATCGAAACGTTCTCGGCCTGGGCCGCCGCCGAGGCGCCCGCCAGGGCCAGCGTTGCAACGAGTATCGAGATTTTCTTCATGGACTTGCCTCCTGGGATCTTGCGCCGGTTGCGCACCGTCCGGGTTGGGCGATGTGCGTTCCCCGGGCCTGTCGCCAGGCGCCGGAGACTGCCAAAGACAATAGCACCGGGACATGGCGCTTCGCCAGCAATCTTCATTCCTGATACACACGAGGTAACAGGCGGTAGCGGACCACCGGGGCCCCGCCACTACGACTCGGCTGCCGCCCCAACGCTAGCGCCCCACCAGCAGCACCGCCGCATGCAGCAGCACGCCGATCAGGCCGCCGACCAGCGTGCCGTTGAAGCGGATGTATTGCAGATCACGTCCCACGCTCAGTTCCAATTCATCCACCAGGTGGCGCTCGTCCCAATGCTTGACCGTGCGCGAGATGTGCTCGGTAACGCCCACCCGCAGCCGGCCGGTCAGCCGCCTTGCAGCCCCCAGCACGTGGTTGTTGATGGCTTCGCGCAGGCCCGGGTCGTCGCCCAGCTTGCGCGCCAGCGCCAGCAAGGCGCTTTCCAGGTGCCCGGCCAGCGCCGACTGCTCGTCCGCCAGGTCGCGCCGCAGCGCGGCGTGGATGTCGTCCCACAAGCCTTTCACGTATTCCTGCACCTTGGGGTGGTCGATGGCGCGTTGCTTCAGGGCTTCTACCTGCTCGGCCAGCGCCGGGTCGACGCGCAGGCGCTCGATGTAGTCCAGCACCCAGGCTTCGTAATCGCGCCGCACCGGGTGGTCGGGTTCGGACAGCACGTCGCGCAATTCCTGCACCAGCGCGCGCGCCAGGCGGTCGGCCAGGTTGTCGGCAATACCGTCGACCGAGGCGATGACGTCCACCGCCGCGATGATGCGCGGCCATTCCTTGCGGGCGAATTTCACCAGCAGCGCCGACGCGCGCTCTTTCACGTCGTCATCACCCAGGTAGCCGCCCAGCCGCTCCATCGCGGCGTCCAGCAGTTCCTGGTGGCGGCCGTCGCGCGTCAGCAGGCCCAGCACCTCGCCGGCGGTGCCGGCGGCGTCCCAGCGGCGCAGGTTCTTCACCACGAATTCCTGGATCACGCCGCGCACGGCCTGGTCGTCCAGCAGGTCCAGCGTTTGCAGCGCCACGCGGCGCGCGCCGTCGCTTAGCGCATGCGCCTGCTTGGGTCGGGCCAGCCAACGCGACAGGCGCGAGGCCGGGTCGAACACGCGCAGCTTTTCCATCAGCGTGTCCGGGTCCAGGAAGTGGTCGCGCACGAACACGGCCAGGTTGTCGCCGATGCGGTCCTTGTTGCTGGGGATGATGGCGGTGTGCGGAATCGGCAGTCCCATCGGCCGGCGAAACAGCGCCACCACCGCGAACCAGTCGGCCAGCGCGCCCACGGTGGCCGCTTCGCAGAAGGCCCGCACCCAGGCCCAGGCGCCCTGCCCGCCCATGACATGGCTGGTGATGAAACCGCTGATCATGGCAACCAGCAGGGCCAGCGCGGCGATCTTCATGCGCCGCAGTTGCGTGCGGCGCGCCTGCGAGGCCAACGCGGAGTGCGTGGCGGACGCCTTGGCGGATGGGCGGGCGGAAGGCGGCGGTTCGGTCATGAAGTCTCCAGCAGGAACGCGAGGCCCAGCATACCAAGCCCGCCGGCCGAGCACGGCCTGCCCGGCCAACGGGCGCTGCGGCGGCTCAGTCGCCCGGCTCGGCCAACGCGCCGCGCAGCCACGCAATGAACGCATCGGCGTGGGCCGTGCGCGTGCGGCCAGCGGCAGGCACCGCGCACAGGCCGCCCTCAAACGGCACGAAGCCGTAGGGCGCCACCAGCAGGCCGTCTTGCAGCTCGCGCGCGATCAGGCGGCGTTCGACCAGCGCCACGCCCAAACCGGACAGCGCGGCCTCGATGCACAGGTGGGTATGCGGAAACGCCAGCGTATCGCCTTGCGCCGCCGGCTGGCCGGTGATGGCTTCCCATTGGTTCCAGGCGCTGGAGGTGTATTCATGTGCGATGCGCACGCGCGACGCGGGTTTCTTGCGGGCATAGGCCGGCGTGCAGACCGCGCCAAAGCGCACCGGGGCCAGCGCCAGCGCCTGGCGCCGGTCGGCCTCGGCGTAGCCGGACAGGTCCCACGCCAGGATCAGGTCGGCGCCCTCGTTGCGCATTTCGCGCGCCGACGTCATGGACAGGCGGATGCGGATATCCGGATGCTTGCGGTAGAACACGGCCAACTGCGGCACCAGCCAGCGCATGGCAAAGGTGGCGCTGCACGCCACATGCAGCCCAGGCGCCTGGGATTCGCGCGCCAAGCGCTCGTAGGCGTTTTCCAACTGGTCGAAGGCGGCGCGCACCGACGCGTAGAAGGTCGCGCCAGCCTGCGTCAGACGCAAACCGGTGCCGTCTTTTTCGAACAGCGCCACGCCCGCGTGTTCCTGCAGCAGGCGCAGGTGGCGGCTGATGGCGCCATGGCTGCGGCACAGTTCTTCGGCGGCGCGCGTGACCGAGCCGCTGCGGGCGATGGCTTCGAACGCGCGGACGGCGGATAGGGGCGGCAGTTGGCGCATGGCGGGCATTCGTCAGGAAAACTAACGGATAAGCAGAAAAACTGCATTGTTGGAACACAGGCCTGTTTTTAGCATGGCGGCATTGCAATCGGGATCAAGCAACGGGAATCCACCGGATTCGCGTCGTGGGATATGGCTTTTCATGCCCGTCGGCGCCCCAGTCCCGGCTATCGGCTTTATTTCAATTATCTGACGATTTACCCCAACTCATCCGGAGACCATGCCATGCACATCACTCACCTGACCGCCCACGAAGCGCTGGACAGCCGCGGCAACCCCACCGTTGAAGTCGAAGTCCGTCTGGACGACGGCGCGCGCGGCCTGACGCTGGTGCCCTCGGGCGCCTCCACCGGCCAGCGCGAAGCCCTGGAAAAGCGCGACGGCGACGCCGCCCGCTATCTGGGCAAGGGCGTGCTGGGCGCGGTCAATGCCGTCAACACCGAACTACGCGCAGCGCTGGTGGGCCTGCGCGCCGACCAGCAGGCCGAAGTCGACGCCACGATGATCACGCTGGACGGCACCGCCGACAAGAGCCGCCTGGGCGCCAACGCCTTGCTCGGCGTGTCGCTGGCGGTGGCGCACGCGGCAGCCAACAGCCAGGGCCTGCCGCTGTGGCGCCATGTGGGCGGCGTGCAGGCACTGACCCTGCCGGTGCCGATGATCAACATCATCAACGGCGGCGCGCACGCCGACAACCCGCTGGATTTCCAGGAATTCATGATCCTGCCGGTGGGTGCGGCCAGCTTCAAGGAAGCCCTGCGCATGGGCGCCGAGGTGTTCCACACGCTGCGCCATGCGCTCAAAGCGGCGGGCCACAGCGTCAACGTCGGCGACGAAGGCGGCTTTGCACCCACGCTGCGCAACGCGCCCGAAGCGCTGGACTTCATCATGGCCGCCATTGAAAAGGCAGGCCTGCGGCCCGGCGCCGACATCGCGCTGGCGCTGGACCCCGCCGCCAGCGAATTCCATGGCGCCGACGGCTACCGCTACCACGGCGAAAACCTGCTGCGCAGCGCCGAACAACAGGTGCACTACCTGGCCGGCCTGGTGCATGACTACCCGATCGTGTCGATCGAAGACGGCATGGCCGAAGACGACGCCATCGGCTGGAAGGTGCTGGGCGCCAAGCTGGGCGGCGCGTGCCAGTTGGTGGGCGACGACGTGTTCTGCACCAACCCCGACCTGTTCCAGGCCGGTATCGAACAAGGTATCGGCAACGCCATCCTGGTCAAGATCAACCAGATCGGCACGCTCAGCGAAACCTGGCGGGTGCTGGCGTTGGCGCGCCGCGCGGGGTACGGCGTGGTCATGTCGCACCGCTCGGGCGAAACCGAAGACACCAGCATCGCCGACCTGGCGGTGGCGGCCAACTGCGGCATGATCAAGACCGGCTCGCTGTCGCGCGCCGACCGCACCGCCAAATACAACCGGTTGCTGCGCATCGAGCGTGAACTGGGCGCGGCCGCGGTGTATGCCGGCGCCAGCGCGTTGGTGCGGCGCTAGAAGCGGCTGGGCAGCTTGCCGGTCAGCCGCTTGAACATCGCGGCAAACG
Source organism: Achromobacter xylosoxidans (assembly GCA_040396375.1). Lineage (GTDB taxonomy): Bacteria > Pseudomonadota > Gammaproteobacteria > Burkholderiales > Burkholderiaceae_B > Achromobacter > Achromobacter xylosoxidans_D. Next base: position 66,087 of record JBEBOQ010000002.1, on the reverse strand, counting down.
CGCTGGCCGTGGCATAGCCGGTTTCGTGCGCCACCACGCCCACCGGCGCGCCCTGCCCCAGCCGGCTCAGCGCCACCATCAGGCGCAGCCGGTGGCGCCAGGCGGTGAATCCCAACCCCAGCTCGCGCACGAACAGACGCGCCAGCGTGCGTTCGGATAGCGCCAGCCGGGCGGCCCAAGCGGCCAGGCCGTCGGCGTCGGCCGGGTGGCGCAGCAGATGGTCGTGGATGGTGCGCAGACGGGCATCGGCCGGCCACGGCATGTCCAGGAAAGCCAGGCCACGCCAATCGATTTCGCGCATCAGCAGTTGGGCGATCAGGCCGTCCTTGCCGGCTTCGTCGTAGTCCATCGGCATATCCACGGCCCGCAGCAGCAATTCGTGCAGCAGCGGCGACACGCCGGTCAACGTGGGCCCGCGCCCTGCGCCCAGGCCGGGCGTCAGATAGGCGGTGCGCAGCGACACCTTGCCGCGCATGCGGGTTTCGTGCACGACCCCGGCCGGCATCCACAGCGCCGTGCGCGGCGGCACCAGCCACACGCCGCCTGCCGCGCTCACCTGCATCACCCCTTGCACGGCGTACATGAGCTGGTCGCGTGGGTGCTGGTGCGGCCGGCTGTGGTGGCCGTCCGGATATTCCTTGGGCATCGCGCCCAAGGGGCGGTCCAGCCACTGGTAGTCGATCTGGTTGCTGCTTTTTTGCGCCGTCATTGCGCCGCCATCCCGATGCGCCGCCAGGGTGTCCGAAACGGCGTAGTCATTGTCCGGCGCACCGCCACCGCGGCCGGCGTCCGTTCCTAGAATGCGGATTCTGACATTGCCCGCGGGAAAAACGTGAAGAAACATATTCTGGTCCTGGACATCGACGGCACGCTGACCGACACCGTGGCGCTGCACCAGCGCGCCTTTCTGGGCGCGATGCAGGCCCTGGCGCTGCCCGCGCTGGACACCGACTGGGGCGCGTATCCCCACCACACCGACACCGGCATCCTGCGCCATGCGTTGGCTTGCAACGGCCGGCCCGCGCCGTCGGCCGCCCTGTTGGCGGCATTCGAGCAAGACCTGGCCCGGCGATTTCGGGCGGAGATGTCGGACGCGCCTAAGCCGGTCGCACCTAAGCCGGCCGCGCCTAAGCCGGCCACGCCTATCCACGAAATCCCCGGGGCGGCGGATTTCGTTCGCTGGCTGGAAGGATCCGACTGGGCGGTGGTGTTCGCCACCGGCGGCGTACGCGCGGTCAGCGGACTGAAACTGGAGGCAGTGGGCATCCCGTATGCGGCGCAAGCACTCTTCACCGCCAGCGAAGAACCCGCCCGCGACGCGCTGGTGGCGCGGGCCGTGGCGTGGGCGCGCCTGACCTATCCGGACACGCGCGAGGGTGTCGTGGTGTCGATGGGCGACGGTCGTTGGGACCTGGACGTAGCCCAGCAGCTGGGCCTGCGGTTTCTAGGGGTGGGCGCGACCCTGCAAGCGCAGGCGCTGGCGGCGCGCGGCGCCACCGTGCTGCCCGACCTGACCGCAGCGGCCCGGGCGCTGGCAACGCTGCGAGCGGACTGCGGCGCTATTCCCGCTCGCGATACGCCGCCGCGCACATGATCGCAAACGCCAGGACCAGCACCACGGTCAGGATCAGCGCGCCCCCCGCCGTGGCGATGGCGCTGGTCCAGCGGGTGTGCAGCGCCTTCGTCAGCGCGCCCGTGGCCACGGCCGTGGCGCCGATCAGCAACAACAGCATGGCGGAGAACGGCCAGACCCGGCCACGCAGCCACTGGCGCGATGACTTCCAACCATAGTGATCCGTCAGCGCCGCCTGCGGCAGGCAGAGCGACCACGCGCCCATCCGGTGCAACACCGGCAGCCACAGCGCCAGCCACAACAGCAGCATCATCGTCAGGAAGACCACGCTGGGCGTATTGGGCATCTTGAAATACACGACCAGCCCCAGCGTACTGCTGAAGGATTTCAAGGCGGAGACCAGCAGGATGGCGACGAGTATCAACACCAGCACCCGCACCTGTGCGCCATCGATACGCAGCGGCGCGCCACGTGGGTCCTGCGCCAGATGGCGTTGCCATGCCAGGGCCATCCGGCCCAGCGACAGCCAGCAGACGACCGCGGCCAGCAGCAGCCAGCGTTCGCGCGGGCCGCCGATCTGGTCCAGCAACAGCGCGCCGGGCAGCGACATGACGAACAGGATGAACGCCAGCGGTGCTGCGGCGAACATGCCGGGCACCTGTTGGGTGAATTGGCGTAGCGTCTGGGCCAGCAGGCGGCGGGCGGTAAACGGTTGCGGCACGGGGTTCCCTCGTTGGATGGCCAGCGTTGTCGGACCCCGGCTTGCGGCCGGGAGTCTGGGCGTTATACCAGAGGCCCGCACCCCGCCGCGCTCACTGCGGAAACAGTTGCGGCATGACCGCTGCCAGCGTGGCAATGTGCGCGTCCATTTCCTTGGGCCTGGGGTTGTCGATGTTGCCGGCCCCCGCTGTGCGCAGGCGTAATGTCAGCAGGCGTCCGCCACCGTCCACCGTGAACTGCACACCGAACACCCAATCAACGCCTTGCGACCGGGCCGTCAGCGTCAGCCAACCCGCTTCGGGTTCCAGCGTGGCCTGCGCATACAGCAAGCCGCGCGGCTCCAGGGCCGGCGGCGCAGCAGCGGCGAAACGCTGCATGGCGGCCAGCACCGTGGGCGTGGCGCCGGACAGGGATATCTGGATCAACTGCAGCGGCGGCGCCAGGAGGCGATGCGAAAACAGCCGGGGCATCGGCACGGCGGTAGGCGACAGCGCCGCGCTCCACCCGCCCGCCGGCGCGGATCCGCTGGCGAACGCCGACGCGGGGACGATGGCTGAGCCGGCATCCGAGGCGACGGCCTGCACCGCCACGGGCGCCGCCTTGCGGCCAGCCGCCCCCGGCGTCGACGCACAGCCGCCGAACAGCAATGCCACCAAGCCGAACAGCAGCAGCTTGGGCAGTGACCGAAAAAGGCCGTCCCCCGCCCCCTCACGCGGCGCTACGATCGGGCGGCGCATACCTTGCCCTCCGGCTTATCGTGATAGCTGCGAAATTCGTCCAGCGCCGTCAACGGCTTGGCCAGCCGATAGCAGGTGTTCAGGCCACGCAGCAGCAGAAAGGCCTCTTCGCTGCCCAGCGCTTTCGAGAACGCGTCGTCGGCCAGCTTGTCGGAGATTTCGTCCAGGGTGTTCTGGTCGCGGTAGCGCGCCAGCCGCTCGCCCAGGGCATAGGCCGTCACGGCGGCCTGCAGCCTGTCCTGGGCGTCGCTGACCTGCTCGATCGACGCCCCCGATCCAACCTTGCTCAGCAACGCCGTCAGCGCCACCGACTTTTCCAGCACCGACTTGGGCACGATGCTTTCGAACGTGCCCACCGAGACCAACGCAGTCGGTACATTCAGCGGCGTCGTGCCATCCAGCACCTGGTTGGTGCGCGCGTTATAGGTCAGCGGCTTTTCCCAGAAGGCGCGCGAACCGGCCACCGGCCGGCCCACCACCACATAGGTGCCTTGCTTGAGCAACCCCAGATTGGAACCGGCCGACTGGCTGACCGCGGCCTGCGAATACAGCTGCACGCTGTAGTCCAGCACCATGCGGTTGCGCTGGTTCGCCAACACCAGTTCAGCGGCGGTGAAAGCCACGCCCACCAGCGGCGACACCAGCGGATTGTTGGCCAGGCTGGCCGCGCCACTGGCCACGCCTTGCGCGCGTTGCAGGGCGCGCAGGGTTTCCGTGTTGCGCTCGGTGGTCACGTCCATCACGCGCAGCCGGAAGGACGGCGCGACACGCTCGTCCCAGCGCTGCACGTAATAGACCAACAGATTGGAGAAGTTCAAGGACTGGTCGGGCTGCACACCGCGCTGGTACCAGACCACGATGGACTGGTTGCTGCCGTCGTCCTTGGCGGCAATGTCCAGGATCACGGCGTAGTCCGCCGGGCCGTCGATGCCAGCCGTCTTGTTGCCGGCGGCGTCCTGGCGGGCGGGGATTTCCACCGACCGCATCATGATGGACAGCGGCGCGTTGGGCGGCACCGCCAATTGCCGTTCCGCGGCGTCCGATGCCGGCATCCCCGCCAATTCCAGCGTGCGCACGGCGTCGGCCGGGTTGGCGCCAGGTTTGAGATAGAAGATGCGGTTATCCGCGTAGATCGGCGTGTGCACGGTGTAGCTGTCGCCGATGCGGGGCTCGCCGCCCGCACACCCCGCCAATACCGTCACCACCCCCAGCATGCCCAGCCGCCATCTGCCGGACAAGACCCGGCGTAAGAACACGAAAGCCATACTTGCTCCGCAAGAAAAGGCCCGCAATGGATCGGAACGACGTGTGTGTCCGGGGGGGCTGCCGGGCGGCGCTAGCGGCCACCGGCGCTTGGCCGGGCGAATCCGATGCGGCCGAAGGCACGCGCCGGATTGGTCGGCATTTTTATCATTATGTTTCTTTTTGTCAAACCTCGATAACCCGCCCGTCTGCGCGTCCCCGTGCAGCGGGCCGATCCGGCCACCCGAAGCGCACCGCGCCGGGCCGCAAATATCGCCCCCTACTCGCCCGCCCCTAGCAACCCCGGCCGCCCTTCGTGCGCCGCCTGGGCGCGCTGCTGGATGAATTCGATCAACATCGCGATGGCGCGCGGATGATGCCGGTTGGGCATGTACAGCATGTACATGCCGCGCCCGAAAATGCTCAGCCGCCACTGCGGCAGCGCGGCCACCAGGTCGCCGCGCGCGACATCGTCGTGCACCACGTAGTCGGGCACCACGCCCACGCCCAGGCCGGCCAGCATGGCGTCGCGCAGAAAGGCGTAGTTGCGCGAAATGATGGTGGGTTCCAGCACCACGTGCTGCCGCGGCTGCCCGCCGTAGTACGCCGACAGACGCAGCGGCCGGCCGATGACGGCGGCGCTGATGACCGGCAGGCGCGTCAGGTCTTCGGGCTTTTGCGGCAAGCCGCGGACGGCAACGAAGTCGGGCGAGGCACAGGCCACGTAGCGCACCTGCCCCAGTTCACGCGCCACCAGGTTCTGCGGCGGCTCGGACATGATGCGCACGGCAATGTCGACCTCGTCGCGCAACAGATCGTCCACGCTGTTCTCGAACAGCACGTCCAGCACGATATCGGGATAGGTTTTCTTGAATTCCAGCAGCCACGGGGTCATGACGAATTGGCCGTAGCCGCTGGGCACGCTCAACCGCACCTTGCCCTGGGGCGTCTTGCCCAGGCTTTCAACGGCTTCCCGCGCCGCCGCCAGTTCGTCCTGGATGCTGCGACCGTGCTGATACAGCTTCAGTCCGATTTCCGTGGGTTCGACATGCCGGGTCGTGCGCCGCAGCAGTTGCATGCCGACGGCGCGCTCGAGCTGGGTCAGGTGGTAGCTGACATTGGCGCGGGTCATTTTCAGGCGGCGCGCGGCTTCGCTCAGGTTGCCCGCGTCCAATATCTCGACCAGCAGGGTCAGGGCTTTTGTGTCCATGTCGACTCTCCTCGACCGATTGTCAATTTTTTTTATCATCAATGTCAATTATTGATGTCATTGTCAAGACTTCTTTACTGGGAAAGAATAAGGAAATACAAGACGGGCCGTCCCTGGCCCGCCAGGCGCCGTGACTGCGCCGCGTTCGCCCCCAGGCGTGCCACCCCATTGAAACGCCCCGCGTCTTTCAATGCCGGCGCCCCCTGGCCAGGCCGGTGCGGGCGGCGAGCCCTACCGGAGACACTGTCCCATGACAGCCAGCACAAACGCCGGCGCGGTCCATACGCGCCGCGACGGCGACATTCTTGTCGTCACGCTCGACCATCCCCCCGTCAATGCCCTGAGCTTTGCCGTGCGCGCCGGCCTGGCGCGCGCCATCGACGAGGCCGAAGCCGACCCGCAGGTGAAAGCCGTGCTGCTGACCGGCGCGGGCAAGAATTTCATCGCCGGCGCCGACATCCGCGAATTCGGCAAGCCGCCCATCCCGCCCAGCCTGCCCGACGTCTGCAACCGTATTGAAGCCTGCGCCAAGCCGGTGGTGGCGGCGTTGCAAGGCGCCGCCCTGGGTGGTGGCCTGGAAGTGGCGCTGGCCGCGCACTACCGCGTGGCCTTGGCCAGCGCCAAGCTGGGCCTGCCCGAAGTCACGCTGGGCCTGTTGCCCGGCGCCGGCGGCACCCAGCGCACACCGCGCCTGATCGGCGCCCAGGCCGCGCTGGACCTGATGCTGTCCGGCAAGCCCCTGTCCGCGCAGGCCGCCGTCGACGCCGGCCTGGTGGACGAACTGGCCGCCGGGTCCGACCCGCTGGCCGCCGGCCTGGATTACGCCCGCCGCTTGCTGGCGCAAGGCGCCCAGCCGCGCCGCAGCCGCGACGGCCGCGCGTTGGCCGACAAGGCCGCCGCGCTGGCCGCTATCGCCACCGCCGGTGAACATGTGGCCGCCACGGCGCGCGGCCTGTTCTCGCCCGCCAAGATCGTGGAAGCCGTGCGCGCCGCCGTCGAGCAGCCGTTCGACGACGGCCTGCGCACCGAACGCGCGCTGTTCCTGCAATGCCTGGACAGCCCGCAGCGCGCGGGCCTGATCCACGCCTTTTTCGCCGAACGCGACACCGCCAAGATCCCCGAACTGAAAGAAGCCAAGCCGCGCCCGCTGGACCGCGTGGGCGTGATCGGCGGGGGCACCATGGGCGCGGGCATCGTGGTGGCCCTGCTGGACGCCGGCCTGCCCACGGTGATGATTGAACAAGACGACGCGGCGCTGGAACGCGGCCGCAAGCGCGTCGAACAGGTCTACGACCTGCTGCTGAAAAAAGGCCGCATGACCGCGGACGAGCGCGCCGCGCGCCTGGCGCGCTTTACCGGCGCCACAAGCTACGACGCGCTGGCCGACGCCGACCTGATCATTGAAGCCGTGTTCGAGGACATGGACGTCAAACTGGCCGTGTTCGCGCAGTTGGACCGCGTGGCCAAGCCGGGCGCCGTGCTGGCCACCAACACGTCCTACCTGGACGTGGACCGCATCGCTCAAGGCACCGGCCGCCCGGCCGACGTGCTGGGGCTGCACTTCTTTTCGCCCGCCAACATCATGAAGCTGCTGGAAGTGGTGGTGGGCCGCCAGACCGGCGCCGACACCGTGGCCACCGGCTTCGAGCTGGCCCGGCGCCTGCGCAAGATCCCGGTGCGCGCCGGCGTGTGCGACGGCTTCATCGGCAACCGCATCCTGGCCATACACCGCCAGGCGGCGGACATGATGATGGAAGACGGCGCCTCGCCCTATGACATCGACGCGGCCGTGCGCGAGTTCGGCTATCCCATGGGCCCCTACCAGATGGCGGACCTGGCCGGCGGCGACATCGGCTGGGCCACCCGCAAGCGCCGCGCCGCCACGCGCGATCCGGCGCTGCGCTATGTGCAGATTCCCGACCGCCTGTGCGAACACGGCTGGTTCGGCCAGAAGACCGGCCGCGGCTTTTACCTGTACCCGGACGGCGCCCGCACCGGCACGCCGGACCCGGAAGTGCTGGCCATCATCGACGCCGAACGCCAGCGCGCCGGCGTCGCGCCGCGCGCCTTCAGCCACGAAGACATCCAGCGCCGCTACCTGGCCGCCATGATCAACGAAGCGGCCAACGTGCTGCACCAGGGCATTGCGCTGCGCCCCTCGGATATCGACATGGTGTTCCTGTCCGGCTATGGCTTTCCGCGCCACCGCGGCGGGCCGATGCACTACGCCGATCGTGTCGGCCTGGCGAACGTGCTCGCCGACATCCGCGCCTTTGCGAAAGAAGACCCGGCGTTCTGGAAGCCGTCGCCGCTGTTGGTGCAACTGGCCGACGCCGGCCGTGATTTCGCCAGCCTGAATCAAGCCGCCTGAGGCCCTGAACCCTTTACCTACCCGGACACCGACATGCGCGAAGCCGTTATCGTCTCCACCGCCCGCACGCCTCTCACCAAGGCGCAACGCGGCGAATTCAACCTGATCGCCGGCCCCACGCTGGCCGCCCACGCGGTGCGCGCCGCCGTCGAACGCAGCGGCATCGACCCTGCGCTGATCGAAGACGCCATCCTGGGCTGTGGCTACCCCGAAGGCGCCACCGGCCGCAACATCGGCCGTCAGGCCGTCATCCGCGCCGGCCTGCCGGTCAGCGTCGGCGGCGCCACCGTCAACCGCTATTGCGCCTCGGGCCTGCAGGCCATCGCCTCGGCCGCGGCGCGCATCGTCATGGACGGCGCGCCCGCCGTCATCGCCGGCGGCGTCGAGCTGGTGTCGCAGATCCGCACCCGCGACGACGGCGTCAGCGGCATGGACCCGTGGATCGTGGCCAACAAGCCCGAGCTCTACCTGCCCATGATCGAAACCGCCGACATTGTCGCGGCCCGCTACGGCATCAGCCGCGAGGCGCAAGACCGCTTTGCCGCGCAAAGCCAGGCGCGCACCGAAGCCGCCCAGGCCGCCGGCCGCTACCGCGAGGAAATCATCGCCGTCACCACCACCATGTCGGTCACCGACCGCGCCACCGGCGCCGTGTCCGAACGCGAAGTGACGATCGACAAGGACACCTGCAACCGCCCCGGCACCACCTACGAGGCGCTGGCCGCACTGGCCCCGGTGCGCGGCGCCGGCCAGTTCGTCACCGCCGGCAACGCCTCGCAGCTGTCCGACGGCGCGGCCGCCTGCGTGCTGATGGAAGCGGCCGAGGCCGAGCGCGCCGGCATCCGGCCGCTGGGCGCCTTCCGCGGCCTGGCCATTGCCGGCTGCGAACCCGACGAAATGGGCATCGGCCCGGTCTATGCCGTGCCCAAGCTGTTGGCGCGCCACGGCCTGAAGGTCGACGACATCGACCTGTGGGAACTGAACGAGGCCTTTGCCTCGCAAGCCCTGTACTGCCAGGAACGCCTGGGCATCCCGATGGACCGCCTGAACGTGGACGGCGGCTCGATCGCGCTGGGCCATCCGTTCGGCGTCACCGGCGCCCGCCTGGCCGGCCACGTGCTGATCGAAGGCCGCCGCCGCGGCGCGCGCTACGCCGTCGTCACGATGTGCGTGGGCGGCGGCATGGGCGCGGCCGGCCTGTTTGAAATCTACTGAGGAACCGCGTCATGGATCTGGAATTCACCCCCGAAGAAAACGCCTTCCGCGACGAAGTCCGCGCCTTCCTGGCCGCCAACCTGCCCGAGCGCCTGTCGGCCAAGGTCACGCAGGGCAAGCTGCTGGCGCGCGCCGACATGGTCGAATGGCACGCCATCCTGAACCGCCAAGGTTGGCTGGCCAGCCACTGGCCGGTGGAATACGGCGGCACCGGCTGGAGCACCACGCAGAAATTCATTTTCGATAACGAATGCGCGCTGGCTGCCGCGCCGCGCATCGTGCCGTTCGGGCTGAGCATGCTGGGCCCGGTCCTGATCAAGTACGGCAACGAAGCCCAGAAGCGCCACTGGCTGCCGCGCATCCTGGATGGCGCCGACTGGTGGTGCCAGGGCTATTCCGAACCCGGCGCGGGCTCGGACCTGGCGTCCGTCAAGACCACCGCCGTACGAGGCAATGACGGCGACGGCGATCACTACATCGTCAACGGCCAGAAAACCTGGACCACGCTGGGCCAGTACGCCAACATGATCTTCTGCCTGGTGCGTACGTCCATGGAAGGCCGGCGCCAGGAAGGCATCAGCTTTCTCTTGATCGACATGGCCAGCCCGGGCATCGAAGTGCGCCCCATCATCACGCTGGACGGCGAACACGAAGTCAACGAAGTGTTCTTTTCCGACGTGCGCGTGCCGGTCGCAAACCTGGTGGGCGAAGAGAACCGCGGCTGGACCTGCGCCAAGTACCTCTTGACGTACGAGCGCACCAACATCGCCGGCGTCGGCCAGTCCACCGCCGCGCTGGAACGCCTGAAGGCGGTGGCGGCCAGCCAGAAGAAAAACGGCAAGCCTTTGGCTCAAGACCCCGATTTCGCCGCCCGCATGGCGCGGGTGGAGATCGAGCTGGCCAATATGCGCACCACCAACCTGCGCGTGGTGGCGGCAGCAGCCGGCGGCGGCGCGCCCGGCGCGGAAAGCTCGATGCTGAAGATTCGCGGCACCCAGATCCGCCAGGAAATCACGGCGCTGAACCGCCGCGCCATGGGGCCGTACGCCCGCCCCTTCGTGCCCGAGGCGCTGCACGACGGCTACGACGCCGCGCCCATCGGCCCGGACGGCGCCGAGAGCGCCGCGGCGCAGTACTTCAACAACCGCAAGCTGTCGATCTTCGGCGGCTCCAACGAAATCCAGAAGAACATCATCTCCAAGATGATCCTGGGACTGTAAAGGCCGGCCATGAACTTTGAACACACCGAAGACCGGCGCATGCTGTCCGACATGCTGCGCCGCTTTGTCGCAGAGCAATACGACTTTGCCACCCGCGAGCGCAACGCCCAATCGCCCCAAGGCTATAGCCCCGAGTTCTGGCGCCGCTACGCCGAACTGGGCGCCATCGGCGCGCTGTTCTCCGAAGATCACGGCGGCCTGGGCGGCGCCGGGTTCGACATCAGCGTGGTGTTCGAGGCGCTGGGCCGCGGCCTGGTGCTGGAACCCTTCCTGGACGCCCTGATGGTGGGCAGCGCCATCGCCCAGGCCGGAAACGCGGCGCAGCGCGAAGCGCTGGATGGCCTGATCGCCGGCAGCATCACCGCGGCGCTGGCCGCAGCCGAACCGGAATCCGGCTACGCGCTGTCTGAAGTGCGCACCCGCGCGGAACGCAGCAGCGACGGCTGGGTGCTGAACGGCGCCAAGGCCGTGGTCACGGCAGGCGAGCACGCCGACCTGTTCCTGGTGTCGGCGCGCACCGCCGGGGCCGATGACGACGAGTCCGGCATCAGCCTGTTCCTGGTCAGCGCCGGCACGCCGGGGCTGACGGTACGCGGCTATGGCCTGATCGACGGCGGCCGCGCGGCGGAATTGACGTTCGACCAGGTGGCCCTGGGCGCGGACAGCCTGCTGGGCGAAGCCGGCGCCGGTTACGCGCTGCTGGAACACGCCACCGGCCGCGGCATCCTGGCGCTGTGCGCCGAAGCCCTGGGCGCCATGGACTGCGCTCGCGACGCCACCCTGGAATACCTGCGCACGCGGCGCCAGTTCGGCGTGCCCATCGGCAGCTTCCAGGCGCTGCAGCACCGCATGGCCGACCTGCTGCTGGAAATCGAGCAGGCGCGTTCGGCGGTGATCAACGCCGCCGCCGCGCTGGACGACTCGGACCGCGTCACCCGCGAACGGGCGCTGTCGGCCGCCAAATACACCATCGGCCGCATCGGCACGCTGGTGGCCGAAGAAAGCATCCAATTGCACGGCGGCATCGGCATGACTTGGGAGCTGCCGCTGGCGCACTACGCCAAGCGCCTGGTCATGATCGACCACCAACTGGGCGACGAAGACCACCACCTGCGGCGCTACATCGCGCTGGGGCAGGCATGAATGGCAAGGACATGACCATGACCCAGGCCTACGCTGCTCCGCCCATCGCCCCGCCATTCTCGGCGCCGTTTCCGGTCAAGACCGCCGCGGACGTCCAGCGGCTGGCGGCCCGCCCCCTGGCCGACACGCTGACGGTGCAAAGCACCTACGAGATCTTCCGCAACTCGGCCGCCGCGTTCGGCGCGCGCACCGCGCTGACCTTCCTGCGCAGCGCCGATCCCGACGACGCGCCGATCCGCTGGACCTACAACGAACTGCTGGCCGGCATCCACCAGACCGCCAACCTGCTGCACAGCCTGGGCATCGGCGCGGGCGACGCGGTAGGCGTGCTGTTGCCCGGCTGCCTGGAATACCACCTGGCGCTGTGGGGCGGCGAGGCCGCCGGCATCGTGCAACCGCTGAACCCGCTGCTGACCGAAGACAAGCTGGCGTCGCTCTTGACCACCGCCGGCGCCAAGGCGCTGATCGCCTACGGCTCGGACGTGGAATGCGGCGCCTGGTCCAAGGCCCTGCGCCTGCAGGAACGCGTGCCGTCCCTGAAGACCCTGCTGCGAGTCGCGCCGCACGACGAAGCGCCCGACCAGCGCCCCGCCCTGCCGGACTGCGCGCTGGACTTCAACGCCGCACGCGCCACCCAACCGCTGGACCGCTTGGTCAGCGAACGCGTGATCCGCGCCGAAGACGTCGCCGCGTACTTCCACACCGGCGGCACCACCGGCGCGCCCAAGCTGGCCATCCACACCCACGCCAACCAAGTCTTCACGGCCTGGGCAGCGGTGCAATTGCAGGGTGCGGGCCCGGGCGATGTGGTCATCAACGGCTACCCGCTGTTCCATGTGGCGGGCGTGCTGCCGGCCTCGCTGGCCGCGCTGTCGGCCGGCGTGCAGACCGTCATCCCCACCCCGCTGCTGCTGCGCAACCGCGACGTGCTGCGCAACTACTGGCGGCTGGTCGAACGCCACCGCGCCACCTCGCTGCAAGGCGTGCCCACCATCCTGGCCGCGCTGGCCGATATTCCACTGGCGGGCGCCGACATTTCCTCGCTGCGCTATTGCCGCACGGGCGCCGCGCCCCTGCCGGCCGAACTGGCCGCGCGCTTCGAGCGCCTGTTCGGCCTGCATGTCAACGAAAGCCTGGGCATGACCGAGATGGCCGGCATCACCTCCATCACGCCGCCGGGCTCGCGCTTTCCGGTCAATTGCGTTGGCTTTCCGCTGCCGTATGTGCAGGTGCGCGTGGCCGCGCTGGACACGCCCGCCGGCCAGCCGGCCCGCGAGCTGCCGCCGGGCCAGCCCGGCATGCTGCTGTTCAAGTCGCCCAACGTAATCCCCGGCTTCCTGGACCCCGAGGACACCGCCCGCGCCTTCACCGACGACGGCTGGTTGATCAGCGGCGACGTGGGCTTTCTGGATGCCGACGGCCGCCTGCACCTGCAAGGCCGCGCCAAGGACCTGATCATCCGCGGCGGCCACAACATCGACCCCAAGACCATCGAAGACGCGCTGGCCACGCACCCCGCGGTGCACATCTGCGCCGCCGTGGGCGCGCCGGACCCGTACGCCGGGGAATTGCCCATCGCCTTCGTCACGCTGGCCGAGGGTGCAGAGGTGTCCGAGGCCGACCTGGTGGCCTATGCCGCCGCCCACGTGGACGAAGGCCCGGCGCGGCCCAAGCGGGTCATCGTGCTGGAACACATGCCCATGACCAACGTCGGCAAGATCTACAAGCCAGACCTGCGCCGCCTGGCCACCGCGGTGTCGGTGCAGGCGGTGGTGGCGCGGGTGTTGCAGGACGCCGGCCTGGAACCGGACAGCCCCTTGTTTCGCGTGCAAGCCGATGCACAGCCCGACGTTGCCGTCGACGTCGACGCCGCCACCTCCGCGCCGCTGAAGGAGCAGTTGCGCGCGGCGCTGGACCGATTACCGGTGAAAGTCGCGTTACGCGGCTGACCGGCGCTTACCCCAAAAAAACACACAAAAATCCCACTGGAGACAACCCCGACCATGGCTTATCACTCCCTACGCCGCACCTGCCTGGGCGCCCTGCTGCTGACCCTGACCGGCGCCGCGCTGGCGCCCAGCGCCTGGGCGCAAAGCGCCTTTCCCAACAAGCCCATCACGGTGATCGTGCCGTTCCCGGCCGGCGGGTCCACCGACCGCCACCTGCGCATCGTGGCGCAGGACGCGTCCAAGTACCTGGGCCAGACCGTCATCATCGAAAACCGGCCCGGCGCCGGCGGCACGCTGGGCCCGGCCACCATGTCGCGCACGGCCAAACCCGACGGCTACACCGTCGCGCTGTACACGCTGGCCATGCTGCGCATGCCCTACATGCAAAAGACCACCTGGGACCCGATCAACGACTTCACCTTCATCATCGGGTTGTCGGGCTACACCTTTGGCGTCACGGTGCGCGCCGATTCGCCCTTCAAGAGCTTCAACGAATACATTGAAGCGGCGCGCAAGAACCCGGGCACCATCGACTACGGCTCGACCGGGGTGGGCTCGTCGCCGCACCTGTTGATGGAAGAGGTCGCCATCAACGCCAAGGTCAAGCTGAACCACGTGCCCTACAAGGGCAACGCCGACATGCAGCAGGCGCTGCTGGGCGGCCACGTCATGGCGCAAAGCGACGGCACGGGTTGGGACCAGTTCGTGGACTCGGGCAAGATGCGCCTCTTGGTCACCTTCGGCGAAAAGCGCACCACCCGCTGGCCCGACGTGCCCACTGCGCTTGAGCTCGGCTACAAGGTCAGTTCCACGTCGCCCTATGGCCTGGCCGGCCCCAAGGGCATGGACCCGGCGGTGGTCAAGGTGCTGCACGACGCTTTCAAGAAGGCGCTGCTCGACCCGGCCAGCATCGACGTGATGAAACAACTGAACCAGGAACCCGCCTACCGCGACAGCGCCGACTACAAGGCGTGGGCGCAGGCTACCTATGTGAAGGAAAAGGGCCTGATCGAGTATCTGGGGCTGATGGCCAAGGATTGACGCGCGGCAGGTTGCGCGGCGTATTTCACGGGCCAGGCCCGGCATGCAGCCGGACCTGGCCCGAGTGCTTTGGGATGGCTCAGAACGCGGTCTTGTACGCGTACAGCCCCGGCGCGCCGCCCGTCATGACGAACAGCACGTCCGCGCCCGCGGCGTAGCGCCCGGCGCGCACGTCGGCCAGCAGACCGGCGAAGGCCTTGCCCGAATACACCGGATCCAGCAGCAGCCCTTCGCTGCGAGCCAGCAGTTCCACCGCCTCGACCATGGCCGGCGTGGGTACGCCGTAAGCCGGGCCGCGCTGGCTGCCATCGACCAGGATGTCGGCGGGCACGGGTGGCGCATAGGCCGTGGCGCCCGGGTCGGCGCCCTGCCCCAGCAGCGTCAACGTGGCGGCCGTCAGATCCACCGTCTTGGTGTGCGCCACGGCCGCGTCGGCCAGCGTCGTGAACGACTGCACCTTACTTGCCGGCAACCCTGCGGCGACCATCCCCGCCGCCAGGCCCGCATGCGTGCCGGCGCTGCCGTTGGCCACCACGACGCGCGAAAAATCCACGCCCAGCGCGCGCGACTGCTCCAGGATTTCCAGTGCGCATGCCGCGTAGCCCAGCGCGCCGGTCGGCGTGGACCCGCCCAGCGGCGCCAGGTACACGCGGCGGCCGGCAAGCTCCAGCGCCCTCACTCGTTCCAGCGCGGCGGCCATGGCGTCGGCGCCTACCGGCAGCGCATGCACCACCGCGCCCAGCAGGCGGTTCAGCAGCATGTTGCCGTTCTCTTCATAGTCCACATCGCTGCGCGGCACCACCCGGCCCAGCACCAGCTCGCAGGCCATGCCGGCGCGGGCCGCGGCGGCCGCGGTCAGGCGCGCGTGGTTCGATTGCAGGCCGCCCACCGTCACCACCGTGTCGGCGCCCAGGCCGCGCGCTTCGCCCAGCAGGAATTCCAGCTTGCGCAGCTTGTTGCCGCCGCCGCCCAGCGACATGTGGTCATCGCGCTTGACGTACAGGCGCACGCCATTGGCCGCCGCCCCCAGGGCCGCTTCCAGGCCAGCCAGGCGCTGGATCGGCGTGGGGCCGTCGAGCAAGGCGTAACGGGGAAAGCGCTGCAGCGCGGACGACAGGCCTGTGGTCATGGAGGGGTTCCGGAAACAAGGATGAAAGCGGGTCGGCGCAAGGCGGAAAGGCCACGCGCGGACAAGAAGGGTGGACCGCAGCAGGATACGCCAAGACAGCCAGGCGATTCATCAGGCCTGACTATCCGATTGTGCAGGAAGCGGCAAGAATCGGCGCGGGAACGCAGCGGGCAGGTATCCCCCGGCGCCTTGCCGGCATGCGCCGATGCAAGGCAGGTACACGCTGCGACCGCAGTGTTCAGCCTGGCGCTGCCTGCTGGATCTGATCGAAGCAGATATCCCGGGCGATGCGCGTGGCCGGGCTTTCGCTGCGGCCGCGCAGCGTGACGAAGGCAAAGTGCGCCGCGATGTCGAAATCCGCGGGCGGCGGCACGCGCGCCAAGCGGCCGTCGGCCAATTGCGCCGCCGCGGACGCCAGCACGCCCAGGAACACCGCGTCCGATTGCTCGGCGATATCAAGCAAACAGGCGATATCTTCGCTTTCCCGATGCAGCGCAAAGCCTTCGGGCTTGGCCGCCGCGACACGCCGCGCGATCTCGGGCGACAGGCCGGTCGACATCACCGGATACGCCAACACCTGCGGCAGGGACGGCCGTGGTCCGGTCAATAGCGGATGGCCGGGTCGGCAGACAAAGCCAGAGGTCAAGGCTGGCATCGGCGCCACGTCCAGGTCGGCGTCGTTGTCCAGCGTGCGCACATGCACCACCAACGCATCCAGCGCGCGTTCGCGCAGGCTGACCAGCAGCGATTCCGTCGGCCCGCGCGACAGCTTCACGCGTAGTTGCGGGTGGCCGTCCAGCATGCGCCGCATCAGCGGCACGCTGAGCAGCGCGCTGGGCGCGGCGCCCAGGCCCAGCGCCACCGAGCCGGTCTGGCCTTGCGCCAGCATCTCGGCTTCGCGCCGGATTTCGTGCACCTCGGCCAGCACCCGCCGCGCGCGCTGCGCTACCAGCCGGCCCAGCGGCGTGGCTTCGTTGCGCTTGCCGGTGCGGTCCACCAGCGCGGCGCCCAGTTCCGCTTCCAGCAGCTGGATGCTGCGGCTGAATGCCGGCTGCGACAGGTGCAGCGCTTCGGCGGCGCGGGTGAAAGAGCCGGTTTCCAGCAGCGCCACCAAGTGGGCCAGTTGCGACAGGTTCATAGATGGGCGGCCTCGTGGGGTGGACAAAACACAGCTAGTAAAAAACCATGCATAAAACGCATTGTAATCAGCCAATCAATCGATTGGACAGATGAAAACGACGCTTCTAGCATTCTGGAAAACACAACGACACACCAAGGGAATGCCATGAAGAAGCTGCTGTTTTCCGCTGTCGCCCTGATGGCCGCGCTAGGCGCCGGGCCGGCTGCCGCCGACGATTACCCGGCGCGCCCCGTGTCGCTGATGGTGCCCTACCCTGCGGGCGCCGCCAGCGACATCACCGCCCGCGCGTTGCAAGGGCCGATGGCGCAGGCGCTGGGCGGCCAGGTCATCGTCGAAAACCTGGGCGGGGCCAACGGCGCGCTGGGCGCCAACCGCGTGCTGGGCGCCCGGGCCGACGGCTACTACGTGTTCCAGGGCTCGCCCAACGAACTGATCCTGGCGGGATTGACGAACAAGTCCGTCCACTACAAACCGGACGCGTTCCGCATGATCGCGCCGGTCGCCACATCGCCCTACGTCATCGTGACCCGCGCCGACCTGGGCGCCGCCAACGTCGACGAGCTGGTGGCCATGGCGCGCGACCGCAAGGTACCGTTGACCTATGGCTCGGGCGGCGCGGGGTCGATGATCCACCTGATCACCGAGGCCTTGTCGCGACGCGTCGGCATCCCGTTGACGCACATCCCCTACCGCGGCGGCGCGCCGCTGATCACCGACATGGCCGGCGGCCAGATCGACTTCGCCATCATGCCTTACCAGGCCAACTACGACGACCTGCGGCGCGAAGGCCGGCTCAAGATCATCGGCACCCTGAATCGCGAACGCCTGGCGGCACTGCCCGACGTGCCCAGCGTGCAGGAAAGCGCGGGACTGAAGGACTTCAACTACACCATCTGGACCGCGTACCTGGTCAAACAGGGCACGCCCGACGCCGTGGCGCAGAAACTGCACGCCGCAGTGGAAGCGTCGCTGGCCGACCCTGCGGCCCGCAAGACGCTCGCGGCCCAGGGCAAGATCCTGTTCGACCCGCAGACGCTGGCTGAAAGCGCCGCCTTCTACACCGAGCAGACCGCCGCCCTGACCGAACTGGTGCGCGCCAGCGGCTTCACGGCCGACTGACTCTACCGGCCGCATCCCCTACCGCCTGACCGCGACCCGCTGCCTGCCCTACCGGCGCTGCTGCCTTGCCGCGGCCAGCTACGCGCCCCCTATTCCGACCGATGGAGTTCCGCATGTCCGACACCCTTATCCAGCCCGTGCTGGCGCGCCTGGAAGAACGCCAGCCGCTGATCGAGCATTGGCTCAAAGCCTTCCTGCGCATTCCCAGCGTCAGCGCCGATCCGGCCTTTGCCGACGGCATGGCGCAGGCCCGCGCGTTCCTGTGCGACCGCCTGCGCCGCGAAAATCTCGCCCACGTGCAGTTGCTGGAAGGCGGCGGCGAACCGGCCGTCTATGGCGAATGGCTGGGCGCGCCCGGCAAGCCCACGCTGCTGATCTACGGCCACTATGACGTGCAGCCCGCCGACCCGCTGGAACTGTGGCGCACGCCGCCGTTCGAACCCACCGAAATCGACGGTCGGCTGTATGCCCGCGGCGCGTCCGACGTGAAAGGCTCGACCGCGGTGGCGCTGGAAGTGGTGTTCGCGTACCTCGCCACGTTGCGCAGTTGCCCGGTCAATATCAAGGTCTTCCTTGAAGGCGAGGAAGAAACCGGCAGCCCCACGCTGCGCACGCTGATCCAGCGCCACGGGCCGCTGCTGGCCGCCGACGCGGTGCTGTCGGCCGACGGCGGCCGCGCCAGCGCCCAGGTGCCCACCATCAATACCGGCGCGCGCGGCAACGCGGCGTTGGAGATCCGTCTGCGCACGGCCGCCAAGGACCTGCATTCCGGGCGCTACGGCGGCGGCGTGCGCAACGCGCTGCACGAGATGGCCGCGCTGCTCGCCACGCTGCATGCACCCGACGGCAGCGTGGCGGTGGCGGGCTTTCACGACGACGCCGCGCCGCCCACGCCGCGCCAGCGCCTGGACACCGCCGCATTCCCGTACGACGAAACCGCCTTTTTCACCGACGTGGGTGCGGCCAGCCACGGCGAACCGGGCTACAGCCCGCGCGAACGCATCACGTTGCGCCCCGCGCTGGACGTGAACGGCCTGTGGGGCGGCTATACCGGCGTGGGCACCAAGACCATCATCCCCAGCGAAGCGTCGGCCAAGCTCACTGTGCGCGTCGTGGAAGGCCAGGACCCCGCGCGCGTCATCCGCACCGTGCTGGCCCACCTGCAAGCCGCCTGCCCGCCGGGCTGCACGCTGGACGTGACGGCGATGAACGACGGCTCGCCCGCGTCGACCCTGGCGCCAAAGCATCCCCTGGTGCAGGCGGCCAGCGCCGTGCTGCAGGCCGGGTCCGGCCAGGACCCGATCCACGTACGGCTGGGGGCCAGCGTACCGATCACCTCGGTCTTCAAGGAAACGCTGGGCATCGACACGCTGATGTTCGGCTTCAACCTGCCCGACGAAGACGTGCATGCGCCCAACGAGTTCTTCCGCCTGGGTTCGATCCGCGAAGGGGTGCAGGCCTGGACCCGGCTGCTGGACGCGCTAAGCCAGTTTGCGCCGGCGGCGTTCCGGGCGACCTGAAGTCCGGCCGCCAGAGGCCCTGGCAACGCGGGAGATCAGGGCAGTTCAGAAGCATGGCGAGGCCGCGCGTGCAAGCGGGCGAATCTCTCTCTCGCCCACCGCGCACAATAATCGTATGCAATAAATGTTGCCTTTCCTGTACGCGTTTTTGCTAGACTGACTGCCCTGCGTTCTCCCCTGTCGGCCTCCGTTGCCGCGCCTAATGACCGAGCAAGCCCTTCCCGACCCCAGCGCCGACGACATCGCCCGCGCCATCGCCGCCGCCATCGTGGCCCACCGCCTGCCCCCCGGCACCCGTCTGCGCGAAGAGGCCCTGGCGCGGGTCTACAAGGTCAGCCGCACCAAGATTCGCGCGGCCCTGTTGATGCTGTCCAAGGACAAGCTGATCAATATCGTGCCCGACAAGGGCGCCTTCGTCAGCAAGCCCGACGCCAACGAAGCGCGCGAGGTCTATGCCGTGCGCCGCATCCTGGAGGCGGCGCTGGCGCGTGAATTCGTGGCCCGCGCCACCGCGGCCGACTATCGCCGCATCGACGCCCACCTGGCCGCGGAACGCGCGGCCGTGGAAAGCGGCGATGTCCAGACGCGCAACCGCTTGCTGGGCGACTTCCACATCCTGCTGGCCGAAACCGTGGGCAATTCGGTACTGACCGGCATGCTGCGCGAACTGTCCGCCCGCAGCGCCGTCATCACCGTGCTGTACCAAAGCTCGCACGACGCCAGTTGCTCGTCGCGCGAACACCATGCTTTTGTCGAAGCCGCCCGCGCCGGCGATACCGAACGCGCCTGCGCCCTGATGGACGAGCATCTGGAACACGTGCAGACCGCGCTGGACTTCAACGAAGACGACCGCGCCGGCGGCGACCTGGTCACCGCGCTGCTGAGCTGAACCTGCGCCGGGTTTGATCCCGCGCAAACCGCCCCGTGTGCTTGCCCGATACAGTGTTGCGCAGGTGGCCGCCAATCGCGGGGGCCGCGGCACAAGCACGGGAGACACCATGTACAAGCACATCCTTATCCCCACGGACGGCTCGCCCTTGTCCACCGAGGGCGTCGTCAACGCCTTGAACCTGGCCCGGGCGCTGGGCGCCAAGGTCACGATCCTGACGGTCGAGGAACCCTTCCATGTCTTCGCCATGGGCGCGGCGCAGGTGGCCCACAATCTGAACGAATACCAGGACCAGATCCGCGCCGAGGCCGAACGGCTGCTGAGCGCGGCGGCAACCCAGGCGCGCGAAGCCGGCGTGCCGTGCGAAACCCTGCGCGCCACCCACGCAGACCCCTACCAGGCCATCATCGACGCCGCCGCCGACCGCCATTGCGACCTGATCGCCATGGCCTCGCACGGCCGTCGCGGCATGGCTGCCGTGGTGCTGGGCAGCCAGACCCAAAAGGTGCTGGCGCATTCCACCACGCCGGTGCTGGTGTATCGCAAGCACGCCTAGGCGGCTGATACCCCAAGACGCCTCGGTCTTGGCGCGGCGCGTTTTTTTTTTGCGACCGCCGCGTCAAGCCCCCGTGCGCAGCAACTGTCCCATGCGTTCCTGCATCCAGCGCTCGGTCGCGCTGGGTGTGCCGCCCTGCAGCCACAGCGTGCGCACCGACAGAGGTTGCAACGACAGTCCCACGCACGGCACGCTGACCAGGTCGTTGCGATAGCCCTCGTATTCGGCGATGTTCAGCGGCAGGATCGCCCAGCCCAGGCCGTCGGCCGCCATCGCCGCGATACTGTAGAAACTGTCCGAACGCCAGGCCGACGGGCTCATCACCACGTCCTGCACCCCGTCCATCTGCATCACCAACTGGCGGTATCGCGCCAGGTCGTTGCGCGTCACCTCGGGCAGCGTGGCCAGCGCATGCCCGCGCGCCACGAAGATGCCCTGCCCCACATCGCCCAGATACCGATGCGCAAAGGCGGCGCCCGGATCGCCGCGGTCGAAATGGAAGGCCACGCTGGCGCGGCCCTGCTGCACGTAGTCCGCCACCTCCGTGGCCGTGCCGTTCAATTGCGTCAGTTCCAGCGCCGGAAAGCGCGCCGACACTTCCTTGACCAGGTCGCCCAGCACCAGATAGGGCAAGGCTTCGTCCAGCGCCACGCACAGCCGCGCGTCCTGCCCGGCGGCGAACGACAGCGCGCGTTGTTCCAGCCCGGCCGCCTGGCGCAGCAGTTCGCGCGCCTCTTGCAGCAGCACCTCGCCAGGCTGCGTCAGCGTGGCGTTGCGGCGCGAGCGGTCAAATAGCTCCACGCCCAGGTCCGCCTCCAGCAGGCCCAGCGACGTACTGACCGCCGACTGCGCCCGGCCCAGTTGCCGCGCGGCCGCTGAAAACGAGCCCGCCTCGGCCGCCGCCACGAAATGCCTAAGCTGGTCCAGCGTCCAGTTCATTCTTACTCCCGTTATCCATCAATTTTATAGATGGAATCAAACTTTTTAAAGCCAATATATAGATAGATAATGCCAGCCTTGCAGGAATAACCCGGAGTCACCCTATGACGCAGCGCAATGTTTCACACGCTGTCGCCCCGCCCGCCCCCGGTCGCTGGCTCGTGCTGGCCATCGTGTCCAGCGCCCTATTGCTGATCGTGGTGGACATGACGGTGCTGTACACCGCCTTGCCCCGGCTCACGCACGAATTGGGCGTGACCGCCTCGTCCAAGCTCTGGATCGTCAACATCTACGCGCTGGTCGTGTCCGGCCTGCTGCTGGGCATGGGCACGCTGGGCGACCGCCTGGGTCACAAGCGCCTGTTCATGATGGGCCTGGTCGTGTTCGGCGCGGCCTCGCTGGTGGCGGCTTACTCGCCCAACCCGGGCGCCCTGATCGCCGCCCGCGCGGTGCTGGCCATCGGCGCGGCCATGATGATGCCCGCCACCCTTTCCATCCTGCGCCTGACCTTCACCGACGAACGCGAGCGCGCCGTCGCCATCGGCGTCTGGGCCTCGGTGGCCTCGGGCGGCGCGGCGCTGGGGCCGGTCATCGGCGGCGTGTTGCTGGAGCATTTCTGGTGGGGCTCGGTGTTCCTGATCAACCTGCCCATCGTGCTGCTGGCGCTGCCGCTGGCGCACCGCTACATCCCGGCCAGCCGGCCCGACCGCCAGCGCCCCTGGGACTTGATCGGTTCGCTGCAGGTGATGGCGGGCCTGATCCTGACCGCCTATGCCCTGAAGGAACTGGGCCGCGCCCAACCGTCGTGGCTGCACGCGGGGCTGGCCTGCGCCGCGGGCGCCGCCATGCTGACCGTGTTCGTGCGGCGCCAGCGCGCACGGCCCTATCCGCTGATCGACTTCGCCATCTTCCGCAACCCCAGTTTCAGCTCGGCGGTGGCCTCCGCGCTGTTCGCGGCGGCGGCCCTGCTCGGCATGGAACTGGTCTTCAGCCAACGGCTGCAACTGGTGCTGGGCATGTCGCCGATCGACGCGGCGCTGTATATCCTGCCGCTGCCGCTGGCCGCGTTCATCGCTGGCCCGCTGGCGGGCTGGCTGCTGTCGCGCGTCAGTGGCGCGCGGATGCTGTTCGTGTCCCTGTTGGTGTCCGGCGTAGGCATGGCCGGGTACCTGTTCAGCTATGACGGCGCGCTGCTGCCGCAGATGGTCAGCCTGTGCGTGCTGGGCCTGGGCATCGGCGCCACCATGACGGCCGCTTCCAGCACGATCATGCAAAGCGCCACACCCGAACGCGCCGGCATGGCCGCGTCCATCGAAGAAGTGTCATACGAATTGGGCGGCGCGCTGGGCGTGACGCTGATGGGGTCGATCCTGTCGGGCGTGTATGCGCACACGCTGGACGTGCCGGCGGGCCTGCCCACGGCCGGCGCTGGCGCCGCGCGCGACAGCCTGGACGAGGCCCTGATCGTGGCCGACAGCCTGTCCGCCGACCTGGGCGCGTCGCTGGCGCAACTGGCCCGCGCGGCCTTCGACGCGGGCTACGCCGTGGTCATTGCCACGGCCGCCGCGATGCTGCTGGGCACGGCCGTGTTCGTGCTGCTGAATCGTTTGCGCAGCCGCCCCAAGGCGCGTTGCGCGGCGGCGGGCTGACGCCGCCACGCCGGCGCCGTTACTTCATGGCGGCGGTGCGAAAGGCCTGATCCATGTCGGCGATCAGGTCTTCCTCGTGCTCCAGGCCGATGGAAATGCGGATCAGGCCTTCGGACACGCCGGCCGCGTCGCGTTCGGCCGCCGGCACGCCGGAATGCGTGGTCGAGGCCGGGTGGCAGACCAGCGATTCGGTGCCGCCCAGGCTCACCGCCGACTTGAACAGGCGCAGCGCGTTGATGAAGCGGAACGCCTTGGCGCGGCCGCCGTCCAGCACGAACGCGAAGGTCGAGCCCGGCCCCGTGCACTGGCGCTTGTAGACCGCCTGGTAGGCCGCGTCGGCAATGGTCTCGGGATGGTAGATGCGCACTTTCTCGTGCGGATTGCCGGCCAGCCATTGCGCCACGCGGGTGGCGCTGCGGGCGGCCTGCTTCATGCGCAGCACCACGGTCTCCATCGAGCGCGTGATCATCCAGCACGAATGCGGATCGAGCTGCGAGCCGAAGGCGCTGCGGATGGCGCGCACCTTCTTGATCAGGTCTTTCGAGCCGGTGACCGCGCCGGCCACCAGGTCGCTGTGGCCGCCCACGTATTTGGTCAGCGAATACACGCACAGGTCCACGCCATGCTCGGCCGGCTTCTGGAAGATCGGGCCCAGCAGCGTGTTGTCGCACACCGAGATCGGGCGATAGCCGTGGCGCGCGGCAAACGCGTCCAGCTCGGCCTTCATGGCCTGGAAGTCGATCAGCGCATTGGTGGGATTGGCCGGCGTTTCCACGTAGAACAGCTTCACCGGCCCCTTGGCCGCGGCCGCTTCCAGCGCCTCGCGCATGCTCTGCGCCGACAGGCCGTCGTGGATCGGGTGCGAGCCGATGCCCCATTCCGGGAAGATCTTGGCGATCAGGGTCTCGGTGCCGCCATACAGCGGCACCGACTGCACCAGCTGGTCGCCCGGGCGCAGGAACGCCAGGAACACCGCGCTGATGGCCGACATGCCGCTGGAGGTCACCGCCGCGTCCTCCGAGCCATCCAGCAGCGACAGGCGGTCCTCGACGATCTCCAGGTTGGGATGGTTGAAGCGGCTGTACACCAGCCCGGCCGACTCGCCCTGCGGCAGCGGCTTGCGGCCCGACACCAGGTCGAAGAACTCGGCGCCGTCCTCGGCCGAGCGGAAGGCGAAGGTGGACGTGAGGAATACCGGCGGCTTGACCGCGCCTTCGGACAGGAAGGGATCGAAGCCGTACGACATCATCTGCGTTTCGGCGTGCAGCGGACGGCCGGAGATGTCTTTCTTGTGATAGCTGGAGTAACTCATGGCGTGCCTCTCAATGGGGGAAGTGCGGCCTACCTGACGGCGATATCACGGATTCGGACACGATAGCGCCGCCGGCCGGGGGATGCAGCGAGTATGGGCGCGTCCGGCCACAATATTCTTTCCATTTCTACTCTTTGGATCGGATAATGGGAAATATCGTTTCCCATACCTTCGAAACCATGAAAGAGACTGCCTTGTTACATCAACTTGACGCGATCGATTGGAAAATCATGAAAATCCTTCAAGAAGATGGCCGGCTCTCCAACGCCGAACTGGCCGAGCGCGTGTCGCTGTCGGCCTCGCCCTGCTGGAAGCGCCTCAAGCGCCTGGAGACCTCGGGCGTCATCCGCGGCTACCAGGCCATCCTGGACCGCCGCGCGCTCGGCATGGGGGTGGTGGCGTTCGTCAGCATCTCGCTGGAAAACCACACCGAAAAAACCTGCCGCGCGTTCGAGGCGGCGGTGGCCGCCATGCCCGAAGTGCTGGCCTGCCACAACACCACCGGCCAGCACGACTACCTGCTGCACATCGTGGCGCGCGACTTCGACGCCTATTCCGAATTCGTGCGCAACCGGCTGCGCACCCTGCCCGGCGTCAAGGAACTGCTCAGCACGCTGTCGATGCACGAAGTGAAGTCGTCGACCAAGCTGCATCTTTGAACCCGCAATGACCGGCGCCCGGACCGTTCCAGCGCGGCCCGGCGCCTGCCCGCCAAATGCCAGGGAGTGTCACGAAGCTGTAGCGACCCGTGCCTAGAGTGTCGATTCCGATTGAATCCCAAAGAGGACTTCCTGTCATGAAATCGACTCTCCGCATCGCGGCGGCTGGCGCCTGCCTGTCCGTCTTCAGCTTCTCCCCCGCCCTCGCGGCGACGGCCACTTCCAGCTCGGTCCAGCTCTACGGCCTGGTCGACACCGGCCTGCAATACCTCAGCAACGGACCCAGCGGCAACAGCAAGACGGGCATGAGCACGGGCAACCTGAGCGGCTCGCGCTGGGGCCTGCGCGGCACCGAAGACCTGGGCGACGGCCTGTCGACCGTGTTCGTGCTGGAAAACGGCTTCGACTCCGGCAACGGCACCACCATGCAGGGCGGCCGCCTGTTCGGCCGCCAGGCCTATGTCGGCCTGTCGAGCAAGAGCCTGGGCCGCCTGACGCTGGGCCGCCACAACACGCTCATGATCGACTGGATGAGCAAGTACAACCCGTTCGACAACGCCAATTTCTCGATCAAGCGCCCCGACGCGGCCTTCTCGGACCGCACCGACAACGCGGTGATGTACGTCGGCAAGTTCGGTCCCGTGTCCGTCGGCGGCTACTACAGCTTCGGCTGGAACAACGAGCAGTCGTTCGACGACAAGACGCTGGGCCGCATGCTCGGCGGCGGCGTGCGCTATCAGTCGGGCGGCCTGGACGCCGGCCTGCTGTACCACTCCAAGCATGCCGACAAGCCGGCCAAGGGCGCCAACAGCGACAACCGCGAAGACCGCATCGTCGCCGGGCTGTCGTATGACTTCGAGGGCGTGAAGGTCTACGCCGGCTACCGCTGGCTGGAACAGAAGCTGACGCAGCGCACCTACAAGAACAACCTGACCTGGCTGGGCGTGACCTACCTGCCGGTGCAGAACAACCGCCTGTCGTTGGCCGTGTACCACCTGAACGACTCGGTCTGCGACGACATGAACAATGCCGTCTGCCCGGCCGCGCAGGCCGCCGGCACCGGCCAGAAGTCCACCATGTTCGTCCTGGGCAACGAATACGACCTGTCCAAGCGCACCACCGTCTACGCCGTCGCGGCCTACGCGGTCAACGACGACAAGTCGGCGCAGAGCGTGGTCGGCGGCAAGTACGGCGCCAACGTCGAGCCGGGCAAGAACCAGTTCGGCCTGAACCTCGGCCTGCGGCACCGGTTTTGAACGCGCTCGAATCCTCCGCGGGCGGCACGGCGATCGCCGTGCGCGGCCTGCGCCACGCCTTCAACGGCCACACCGTGCTGGACGGCGTCGACCTGGACGTGCCCGCGGGCACCGTCCTGGCGCTGCTGGGCCCGTCGGGCTGCGGCAAGAGCACCCTGCTCAAGTCGCTGGCCGGCCTGCTGCGGCCGCAGGGCGGCAGCATCGCCTTCGGCGATGCCGTCGTCTGCGACGCGCAGCGCCATGAACCGCCCGAACGCCGCGACCTCGGCATGGTGTTCCAGGACTACGCGCTGTGGCCGCACATGAGCGTGGCCGGCAACGTCGCCTTTCCGCTGGAAATGCGCGGCGTCGCCCGGCGCGAACGGCCGGCGCGGGTGCGGGAAGCCCTGGCCCTGGTCGGCCTGGACGAGCACGCCGCGCGCCGCCCGTCGGAACTATCGGGCGGCCAGCAGCAGCGCGTCGCGCTGGCCCGCGCCATCGTGGCGCGGCCGCGTGTGCTGCTGTTCGACGAGCCGCTGTCCAACCTGGACCGGGCCCTGCGCGAATCGCTCTGCGTCGAGATCGGCGCCCTGCTGCGCCGGCTCGGCACCACCGCCGTCTACGTCACCCACGACCACGAGGAAGCCCATGCCCTGGCGCACACCATCGCCCGCATGGAACACGGCCGCATCGCCGACCTCGCCGTGTCCAAACCCCAGGACTCTGCCTAAAATGCCCCACGCACCCGTTTCCAAACTACTTGCCACGTTCTTTATGACGCTTTCGTTCGGATTGGCCGCCGGCCAGGCCAAGGCGCTGACCGTTTACACCGCGGGCCCAGGCGGCCTCATCAAGCAACTGGCCGCCGGCTTCCAGGAGAAGACCGGCATCAAGGTCGACGTGTTCCAGGCCACCACCGGCAAGGTCATGGCCCGGCTCGAGGCCGAGTCCGCCAACCCGCGCGCCGACGTGCTGATCTCGGCCTCCTGGGACACCGCGCAGGACCTGGACCAGCGCGGCTGGCTGCTGGCCTATGAAAGCCCCAACGCGGCCCAGGTGCCGGCGCGCTTCAAGGCCCCGACCTACGTGGCGCAGGGCATCTCGGCGCTGGGCATCGTCTGGAATTCGCGCAGCGGCACGCCCGAACCGCGCGACTGGTCCGACCTGACCGGCCCGCAGTTCAAGCAGAAGGTCACCACCCCCGACCCGGCCCTGTCGGGCGCCTCGCTCGACCTGCTGCTGGGCCTGCAGAGCGCCCAGGGCGAGGCCGCCTGG
Source organism: Achromobacter xylosoxidans (assembly GCA_040396375.1). Lineage (GTDB taxonomy): Bacteria > Pseudomonadota > Gammaproteobacteria > Burkholderiales > Burkholderiaceae_B > Achromobacter > Achromobacter xylosoxidans_D. The sequence continues at coordinate 38,243 of JBEBOQ010000002.1, read as the reverse complement.
AAGCTGTTCGAGACGCTGCGCGACAACGGCATGACCATCTCCGGCCCCAACGCCCAGGCGCTGACGCCGGTGCTGCAAGGCGCCAAGGCGGCGGTGTTCGGCGCGGTCGACTACGTGTCGTACGCCAGCGTCGAGAAAGGCGAATCGATCAAGGTGATCTTTCCGTCCAGCGGCACCGCCATCGCGCCGCGCCCGATGATGATCCTGAAGACCACCAAGGCCCCCGACGACGCTCGCAAGTTCATCGACTACGTGCTGTCCGAAGACGGCCAGCGCGCCGTCGCCGACGCCTGGCTGATGCCCGCGCGCCAGGACGTGGCCGGCAAGCGTCCGCTGTTCAAGGACCTGGCGCTGCTGCCCGACACCGCGCCGGGCGCGTCCCGCGCCGAGGTGCTGGCGCGGTTCGCGCGCCTGTTCGGTCAACACTGACAGGCCGGGATGCCGGCATGCCCGGCATCCCCACCCCAAACCATGAAAAGCGTTTTCATCCTGGCGGCCATCACCCTGGCCGCCCTCGGCGTGCTTGTCGCCCTGCCAATGGCCTTTGTCGCGCTACAGGCCGTCTTTCCGCATCTGGCCGAAGGGTCGCTGCGCAACCCCTTCGGCGCCTGGGCCGCCACCCTGGCCACGCCCGCCGCGCTGACGCTGGTGGGTGGCACGCTCAAGCTGGGCCTGGGCGTGGCCGCCGTCAGCGCCGTGATCGGCATTCCCCTGGGTGCGCTGCGGGGGCTGTTCCAGGTGCCGCTGGCGCGGCTGTGGGACCTGCTGTTCCTGGTGCCGTTCCTGCTGCCGCCGTATATCGCTGCCCTGTCCTGGACCATGGCATTGCAGCCGCGCGGCTATCTGGAACAACTGGCCGGCTTCAACCTCGGCCCGCTGCTGTTTTCCCCCACCGGCGTGACGCTGGCGATGGGGCTGGCGATCTTCCCGGTGGTGTATTTCGCCGTGTCACGCAGCATGGCGGCCACCGGGGCGCGGCTGGCGGACGTGGCGCGCGTGTTCGGCGCGGGGCCATGGCGCGCCTTTCTGCGCGTCACGCTGCCGCTGGCGCTGCCCGCCATCGCCGCCAGCCTGCTGCTCGCCTTCACCCTGGCCATCGAGGAATACGGCGTGCCTGCGGCGTTGGGTTCGCAGGCCGGCGTCAATGTCATGACGACCGCCATCGAGCGGCGCCTGGCGGACTGGCCCATCGACCTGCCCGGCGCGGCGCTGCTGTCGCTGGTATTGGTGGCGCTGGCCCTGACCGCCTACGCCGTGCAGCGCGCGCTGATCGCCGGGCGCGGCTTCGAGACCACCACCGGCAAGCCCGCCCCGCTGGCGCGCGGCCAGTTGGGGCCGTGGCGCTGGCCGGTGCTGGGGCTGTTCGCCGCCGTGGCATTGGTGGCCGTGGCGGCGCCGCTGGCGTCGATGCTGGCCGCCGCCTTGACGCGCCACGTCTCGGCGGGCTTGTCGCCGGCCAACCTGACCCTGGCCAATTTCTCGGCGCTGTTCCAGACTGGCGGCGACGCCTGGCAGGCGCTGTCCACCAGCCTGCTGCTGGCCACCGGCACCGCGCTGGTGGCCGGGGCGGTGGGTCTGCTGGCGGCCTGGTGCGTGGCCGGCCGCCACGTGCCGGGCGCGGCCGTCATCGACGCGCTGGCGCTGCTGCCCGCCGCATTGCCCGGCGTGGTGGTGGGCGTGGGCCTGATCCTGGCCTGGAACCAGCCGTTCTGGCCTGCTTCGCCGTACGGCACCTGGGGCATCCTGCTGCTGTCGTACACCTGCCTGCTGCTGCCCTACCCCGTGCGCTACGTCAGCGCGGCGCTAGCGCAGATCGGCGGCAACCTCGAAGCCGCGGCGCGGGTGCACGGCGCCAGCGCGGCCGCAGCCCTGCGGCGCATCGTGCTGCCGTTGGTGCTGCCGGGCCTGACGGCGTCGATGCTGATGGTGTTCGCCGTCGCCTCGCGCGAGCTGGTTACGTCGCTGCTGCTGGCGCCCGCCGGCGTGCAGACGGTGTCGATCTTTGTCTGGCGGCAATTCGAGCAGGGCTCGGTGGGCGAAGGCATGGCCATGGCCGCGGTGGCCGTGGGCGTCAGCCTGACGCTGATGCTGGCGGCCACCTCGCTCCGCAGGCAGGACTGAAGCCCGACCTCAAGCCAGAAGCAGCGGGCCTGCAATAAAGGGCCTGAAACGCCGCGGGGCCGTACCTCGTCAAAGGCACGGCCCCGCGCGCAGGCCCGGCATGACGCCGGGCCGCGTCATGGCTTACATCTCGCCTTGCACCACGCGGTTGCGGCCCTGGCGCTTGGCCTGGTACAGGCCCCGGTCGGCGACCTGGATCAGGTCGGTGCAGGGCTGGTCGGCGACCGGTATGGCGGTGGCGGTGCCCACGCTGACCGTCAACCACGGGCCATCGCCCACGTCTTTCTGCGGAATCTGCATGGCTTCCACCGCGCGGCGCAGTTTTTCGGCGGCCAGGCGGGCGCTACCGGCCGGCGTGCCCGGCAACACCAGCGCGAATTCCTCGCCGCCGAAACGCGCCGCCAGGTCGGTGGACCGGTCGCAGCTGGCGAAAATGGTGTTGGCCACGCGCTTGAGCGCCTCGTCTCCGGCGATGTGGCCGTAGGTGTCGTTGTAGGACTTGAAGTGGTCCACGTCGATCATCAGCATGCTGATCTCGCGGCCGTCGCGGCGCGCGCGCAGCCATTCGGCGTTGAGGTATTCGTCGAAATAGCGGCGATTGCCCAGCCCGGTCAGGCCATCGGAATTGGTCAGGCGGCGCAGTTCCATATTGCTTTCCAGCAACTGCTGCTGGCTCTGGCGCAGCGCCTGGTAGGCCTCGTCGCGCTGCACCAGCGCCAGGTACGAGCGCGAATGGTAGCGGATGCGCGCCACCAGCTCGATCGAATCGGGCAGCTTCACCAGGTAGTCGTTGGCGCCGGCCGCGAAGGCGGCGCTCTTGATGGCGGGGTCTTCCTTGGTCGACAGGACGATGATGGGAATATCGCGCGTGACCGGATGGCTGCGGTATTCCTGCACCAGGCTCAGGCCGTCCACCCCGGGCAGCACCAGGTCCTGCAGGATCACGGTGGGCCGGGTCTGCACCGCCACCGTCAGCGCCTTGTACGGATCGGAGCAGTAATGGAAGTCGATATTGCCCTCCGTGGCCAGGGCCCTGCGGATCGCCTCGCCGACCATGACCTGATCATCGACCAGCAGCACCATGGCCGCGTGCGAGTTCAGGTCGGCCGAAGCCGGGCTGTCAATGGGAGGGTGCATAGTGTCTTTCCTTGATTGCTAGCAATGTCCGCCGCCTCAGGCAAAAGCCTGGATCAAGCGGGGTGCGATCCTGTCCAGCGGCCGGATTTCGACCGCGGCCTGTATCGCGGCGGCCGCCTTGGGCATGCCATAGACCGCGCTGGTGGCCTGGTCCTGGGCAATGGTCAGGCAGCCACGCTCGCGCAGCGCCTTCAGGCCGCGCGCCCCGTCCTGCCCCATGCCGGTCAGCAACACGCCGACGGCCAGGCCGCGCCAATGCTGCGCGACACTATGAAAAAACACATCAATAGAGGGACGGTACAAGCTTTCCTTGGGATTCTCGGTGTACCGCAGCGTACCATCCGCCACCAGGTGCAAATGGTCGTCCGTACCGGCCAAGAGCACCTGGCCCGGCGCCGGCTGCTCGCCTTCGCGCACCAGCCGCACCGGCAACGACACCTGGTCGTTGAGCCAATCGGCCATGCCGGCGGCGAACGAGGCGTCTACGTGCTGCACCAGCACAATGCCCGCCGGGAAGGTCACCGGCAGATCGCGCAGCAGGTGCGCCAGCGTGGCCGGGCCGCCCGCGGACGCGCCGATGACCAGCAGGCCCTGCGACGGGCCGGGCTGGGCCGTGCCGCGCGCCACGGGCGACAGCGCCGTGCGGTTGTTGTTGCCGTAGCGGCCGATCAGCCAGCCGATATTGCGTATTTTGCGTAGCAGCGGCGCCGCTGCCGTGCGCAGGTCGGCGCTACCCACCACCGGGGTGTCCACCGCGTCCAGCGCGCCGTGGCCCATGGCATCGAACACGCGGGAGGTATGGCGCGCCACGTCCACCGTGACCACCACGATGGCGCACGGGGCTTCGGCCATGATGCGGCGGGTGGCCTCGACCCCGTCCATGACGGGCATGATCAAGTCCATCAGGACCACGTCGGGGCGGTCCAGCACGCATTGTTCCAGGGCCTGTTGGCCGTTGGAGGCCACCCAGGCCACTTCCAGCCCGGGCTCGAGCGCGATGACGCGCCGAAGGGTTTCGACCGCCATTTGCAGATCGTTGACGATGCCGATTCTCACGTTCGCGCCTTTCCGATCAGGTCTTCGACGGCGTCCAGCAGGGCGTCGTCATGGAAGCTGCCCTTGGCGAGGTAATAGTCGGCGCCGGCATCCAGGCCGCGCCGCCGGTCATCTTCGCGATCTTTGTAAGACACTACCATCACCGGCAGGCTTTGCAACTTGGGGTCAGCCTTGATGCGCGAGACCAGCTCGATGCCATCCATGCGCGGCATGTCCACGTCGGTCACCACCAGGTCGAAGGGTTCGTTGCGCAGCATGTTCCAGCCGTCCATGCCGTCCACCGCCACGGCCACGTCAAAGCCGCGGTTCAGCAGCAGCTTGCGTTCCAGTTCGCGCACCGTCAGCGAATCATCCACCACCAGCACGCGCTTGCGGCGGCGCGCCTGCGCCACCGGACCACCGCCATCCACGCGGGTCAACCGCCCGCCCTCGACCAGCTTCTGCACCGACAGCAGCATGTCTTCGACGTCCAGGATCAATAGCGGCGTGCCGTCGTCCATCAGCGATCCGGCCATCACGTCCTGCACCTTGCCCAGGCGCGGGTCCAGCGGCTGCACCACCAGCGTGCGCTCGCCCACATAACGGTCCACGGCGATGCCGTAGAGCTTGTCGTGGTCGCCCACCACCACCACGGACAGGGTCTCGGCGGCGGGCGCCGGCTCCCCGGATCGCAGGATCTGGCGCGCCGACACCAGGCCGATCTGCCGGTCCATGAAGCGGAAATGCTGGTGCCCTTCCAGTTGCTCGATGTCTTGCGCCCGAACCTGCAGCGCGTGGCTGACATAGGCCAGCGGAAAGGCGTAGATCTCGCCTTGCACCTCGACCAGCAGGCTGCGCACCACCGACAGCGACAGCGGCATTTCCAGCACGAAGCGCGTGCCCTGCCCCGTCTGCTGATGGATGCGCACGGCGCCGCGCAGTTGACGCACCATGGTCTGCACCACGTCCAGCCCGACCCCGCGGCCCGATATCTCGGTGACTTCGCCGCGCGTGCTAAAGCCGGACAGGAACAGGAATTCGAGCAGTTCGGCTTCGCTCAGGCGGGCGGCGGTTTCGGCGTTGGTCAGCTTGCGCTGCACGACTTCGACGCGCAGGCGGTCCAGCGAAATGCCGCCGCCGTCGTCGCTCAGTTCGATCAGCAGCATGCCGGCCGCGTGGCGCGCCGACAGCCGGATCAGGCCCTCGGGCGACTTGCCGGCTTCCAGGCGGTCCATCGGCATTTCGATGCCGTGGTCCACCGCGTTGCGCAGCAGATGCATCAACGGCGCGTCCAGCTTGTCCAGGATGTCGCGATCGACCTGGGTGGTGTCGCCATCGATTTCCAGCCGGACCTGCTTGCCCAGCGAGCGCCCCAGGTCGCGCACCATGCGCGCCATGCCGCCCACGCCGTCGCCAAAGGGCCGCATGCGGCAGGCCAGTGCGGTGTCGTACAGGCGCTGCGCCAGATGGCCCATGCGCCAGCCAAATTCATCGACCTCGCTGGCGCGCTGCGTCAGTTCCTGCTGGCAGGCCTCGACGATGCGCTGCGCGTCGTCCAGCGCCGCCTGGCTGCGGGCGTCCAGGTGGGCGCCCGCCAGCGAAGCCCGCAGGCTGTCCAGCGCCTGGCTGGCGCCCGACTGCATCCGCCGCAGGCGCAGCATGGACGCGCTGAACGGCGCGATCCAGTGCGATTCCACCAGGGTCTCGCTGGACAGGCCCAACAGCTTGTTGAGCGTATCGGCCGTCACCCGCAGCACCCGTTCGCCTTCGCTCAGACTCTGGTCCGAAACGCGGCGCCCCGGAGGAGGCGGTGGCGGCGGGTCGCCGGGCCGCTGAATCGGCGGCAGGAAATCCGATGGCTTGGGCGGGCGCTCGACCACCGGCGCCGCCGGCGGCGCGTTGGGCGCATTGGACAGACGCGCCACCAGGTCGTCGATTTCGTCGCCCAGCTCGGCGCCAGGCGTGGCCACCCGCTGCAGCAGGTCGGCGCCCAGCAGCAGCGCGTCGATATCGGCGGCCTGCAATCGCAGCCGCCCTTCCTGCGCCGCCACCAGGCAGTCTTCCATGGCATGCGCGATGCGCACCGCGGGGTGCAGGTCGACGATGCGCGCGGCGCCCTTGAGCGAATGCGCGGCGCGCATGCAGGCCTCGAGCTGCGGCGCAGACGTCGGGTCGTGCTCCAGCGCCAACAGGCCGTTGTTCAGCACCTGCACCTGATTGCGGGTTTCCAGCTGGAACAGTTCCAGCAGCGAGGCGTCGCGCATCTGGTCCGGGTTCACGCCAGGCTCCGTTCCAAAGCTTGCATCAGCAGATTCTCGTCCAATACGCCCACGCTGCGGGCGCCGCAGCGGACCAAGCCGCGCGAATATTTCAGGCTGGCGCCTTCGACCGTGGCCGGCAGCGCTTCCAGCGCGTCCAGGTCCACCGAGTGGATGCCTTCGACCTCATCGACCGGCAGCACCACCGCGCGGCCCGCGCCGCCAAAGATCAGCATGCGCGCGGCGGCACGCTCGCGGCCGGTGTCGACCGCCGCGGTGTCGACCGCCGCGGTATCGACCGCCGCGGTATCGACCGTTGCTGCGTCCAACCCCAACAGCCGCGCCAGCGACACGCACACCGTCAGCGTGCCGCGCACGTTGGTCACGCCCAGCACCGCCGGATCGCGGCGATGCGGCAGCGTCAGGATGGCGCGCGTGCTGGCCACCTCGTCCAGCGCCTTGGTGGGCAGGCCCAGCCATTCGCTTTGCAGGCGGAACACCAGCAGCGACGACAGCCGGGCTTGCGCCGCCCGCGCCGCGGCCGTGTCCGCGGTTTCGTCGCGCACGTCAGCCTGCGGCGGCAGGCGATCCAGGATGCGCTTGGCCGCCGCCGCGTACACCGGGCAATTGCGGCAATGCACGTGCTCGGGCAGGCGCTCGCAGCTTTTATCGCCGCGGATGCCGATGCGGTTCCAGCAATCGTCCACTTCGGATAGCCGGGCCAATGCGTCACTCACGGCGGGCCTCCTGGCGCGCGGCGCGCGCCTGCAACCGGCGGGCGCCTTCCTGGTCGCCGTCGGAGGCGATCAACGCGGCCAAGTGCAGCAGCGCTTCGCGATGGGTCGGGTCCAGGTACAGCGCCTTGCGGTAGGCGGCCTGGGCCTGGCGCGGGTCGCCTTCGGCATCCTGCAACAAACCCAGCAAATAAAGCGCTTCGGCGCTGGCGCCATGCTGGTCCAGATGCGCGCGGCACTGGGCCATGGCGTCCTGCACCTGGCCCTGGTCGGCCAACGCGGCGATGCCGCGCAACGACGCGGCCTGGTCTTTGTCACTGGCCGCGGCAGCGGACGAAAACGGTTGCTTCGCCGCCGGCTTGGCGGCCAAGGCCGGTGCGGCTACGGGGGCTGGCCCCAGTGGCATTGGGGCTTGCCAGCCGCTGCCGGGTGCGACAGCGGCCAACTCGCGGATCGGCGCATGGCCAGGAACATGCGCCCGGACGACAGGCCTTGGCGCGGGCGGCGGCGGCGTCCAGGCCGGCACCGGGGTTTCGACCGGTGCGGCCGCCGGCTCCGCGCGGAATGCGAACGCGCGCGCCATCGGCACGGCGGGCAGGCGCCGGGCCGTCATCAGGCTGGTTTCGGCCGGCCCCACGAACAAAATGCCATCACGGCGGGTAAAGCGCCGCAGCACCGCCACCGCGCGCTCTTGCGTCGCCGCGTCGAAATAGATCAGCAGGTTGCGGCAGAACACGAAGTCGTAAGGCACCGTGCTTTGCAGCAACTGCGCGTCGAACAGATTGCCCGCCAGGAAACGCACGCGGGCCGTCACCTGGCTGGCCAGTTGATGGCCGTCGGCGGTTTCCGTGAAATAGCGGTCGCGGTACGACAGGTCGTCGCCGCGAAACGAATTGCGGCCGTAGCAGGCGCGGCGGGCGAATTCGACCATGCGTTCACTGATGTCCACCGCGTCAATCTGGAAGCGTGATGCCGGCACACCCGCGTCCAACAGCGCCATGGCGATGGAATACGGCTCTTCGCCGCTGGAACAAGGCACGCTCAGCACGCGCAGCATGCGAGCCGCGGCGCCCGAAGCAGCCACGCCCGCCGCATCGCCGCCAAACGTCGCGCCGCCCGAGCCGCCCGGGCCTGCCGTCGAGGTGCCTGCCGTAAACAGGCGCTCGCGCGCCAGCGCCGCCATCGCGGCCTGCGATTCCGGATAGCGGAAGAACCAGGTCTCCGGCACGATCACGGCCTCGATCAACTGCTGCATTTCAGCGGGCGAGGTCTGCACCCGCATCAGGTAGTCCTGCTCGTCGTGCGTGCCCACCGCCTGCATGCGATGACGCACCGCGCGTTCGACGGCGGCCTTGCCGATCGAACCGCTGTCCAGCCCCATCTTGCGCTTGAGCACCGCGCTGAAGTCGTCCACCAGCATCATGGCTGCGCTCCCCCGGCCGGGAACAGCATCGCCCGCACCGGCTCCGGCAACAGGTCGACGACCCGCAGCGCCTGCACCATGCCATGGCCGTCGCTCAGCACCGGGCCCAGGTAACGGGCCTGCGGCATATCCAGGCCCACCGGCTGGAAGGCGGCGGGGTCATAGTGGACCGTTTCCGTGGCGCGCTCCAGGATCAGCCCCAGCAGGCGCGCGTCGCGCTCGCCGGCGGGCCGATAGCGCACCAGCGCCAGCCGCGTGCTGGTCACCTTGGCCGCCGCGCCCGCTCCGGCCAGCGCGCTCAGATCGATGGCCGGCACCGCCGCGCCGTGGCAATCGAACATGCCCGCCACCCAGGCCGGCGTGCCCGGCACCTGCTTGAACGGGCGCATGCCCAGCACCTCGACCACGTCGGCCGCGTCCAGCGCATAGCGGTCGGCGCCGATGCGGAACAGCAGGTACAGCCGGCGGCCGGCGCCGGCCCCCGCGGACGGGATCGGGGCGAGGTCGGGCATGGAATCAGACCTTGAAGCGCGACACGCCGCTGCGCAGGTCGTTGGCCACCAGCGTCAGTTCCTCGATCGCCAGGCTCGACTGGCGCAGCGATTCCACCGTCTGCTGGGCCGCATCGCTCAGTTGCTGCAATGCCTGGTTGATCTGCTCGGCGCCGGTGGCCTGCGCCTGCATGCCTTCGTTGACCATCTGCACGCGCGGCGCCAGCGTCTGCACCTGCTGGATGATCTGCGACAGCTGGTCGCCCACCTGCTGCATGTCGGCCATGCCGCGCCGGACTTCCTCCGAGAACTTGTCCATGCCCATGACGCCGGCCGACACCGACGACTGGATCTCGCGCACCATCTGTTCGATGTCGTAAGTGGCCACGGCGGTCTGGTCCGCCAGACGCCGGATCTCGGTCGCCACCACGACGAAGCCGCGGCCGTACTCGCCGGCCTTCTCGGCTTCGATGGCGGCGTTCAGCGACAGCAGGTTGGTCTGGTCCGCCACCTTGGTGATGGTGGTGACCACTTGAGTGATGTTGCCGGCCTTTTCGTTCAGGATGGCGAGCTTGGCGTTGACCGAGCCGGCCGCACCGACCACGTTGCGCATCGTGTCTTCCATGCGGGCCAGGCCGACCTGGCCGCTACCTGCCAGCGAAGCCGTCTGTTCGGCGGCGCTGGACACTTCCGTCATGGTGCGCACCAGCTCGCGCGAGGTGGCCGAGATTTCACGCGAGGTCGCGCCGATCTCGGTGGTGGTGGCCGCCACTTCCGACGCGGTGGCTTGCTGCTGCTTGGAGGTGGCCGCGATTTCGGTCACCGACGTGGCCACCTGCACGGCCGACCGCTGGGTCTTGCCGACCAGGCCGGTCAGCTCATCCACCATGCCATTGAAACCGCCCTCGATGGCGTTGAACTCGTCCTTGCGCGACAGCGTCAGGCGGCGCGTCAGGTCGCCGCCGCCCGTGGCTTCCAGCGTCTTGACGATGGAACTCATGGGGTTGACGATGGCGCGCATGAGCAGGATGCCGCAAATGATGGCGGCCAGGATGGCCAGGCCCAGCGACACCAGCATGCCGACCTCGGCCTTGTCCACGGCCTTCTGGATGCTGACGGCCGAATCATCGGCCTGCTGCTTGTTGGCCGCCACCATCTGGGCCAGCACATCGCGGCCGATATAGAACGCCGGACGCAGGTCGGATTTGATCTTCGCCTGCGCCCGCACCGGATCGGCCTGCATCGCGGGTTCGAGAATCTCGCTGCGGATACGCATGTAGGTCTGCAGCGCCTTTTCGAAATCGTCGAACATGCGCTGGTCGTCGCCGCGCACCACCGTGCGGCGGTACTGATCGATATTCTCTTGCAACTGCTGATCGTTCTTGGGCAGCGCGGCCAGCCCGGCCAGGCGCTCCTTCTCGGTGTCGCTATTGAAAGCGTCCTGCACCACCACGAAACCCGCGAACCACGACGATCGGATCGAGGTGCTGTAGTAGATGCCCGGCACCGCGTCCGTGTTGATCGACTTGGCCTCGGCCTCGACCTGCAGCAGCCGCTGGTAGTCAACCACCACCATCAGCGCCATGATGGCCAGGATGACCAGGAAGCTGGCGATGATGCGCTCGCGTAGTGTCAGATTCTTCATACCAGGGACCTTTGTGCAGTATCGGATCGGCAGCGCCCGGGGCAGCGCCGTCGACGTTTCCGGCGCACGGTTGCGGCGCGCCTTCCACCCGTTCATGACCGGATGTGGAAATAATCAACAATTATTGCAAAGGCGCAGCCTATCAGCTATGAAAAAACAGGGGAAACCCCGCCATCTTGGCGCCGTTCGTCGGAAAAAAGCAAAGCCCTCTTACAAGGGCTTGTCTTTTACTGTGACAACGCGTACCGAATGCCCTTAAAAATGCGGCGGACGCTGCCCCACCCAGTCGCGTACCTGGTCATAGGCGTGGGCCAGGCGCAGCACTGACAGGTCGCCGCGCGGGGGGCCGATCAATTGCATACCCATGGGCAGCCCGGCGGCGCCAAAGCCCACCGGCACGCTGATCACCGGGCAGCCGGCCAGCGTCCAGGGCGTGACGGTTTCCATCCAGCGGTGGTAGGTGTCCATGGCGCGGCCCGCGATTTCCTTGGGCCAGTCCAGTTGCGCATCAAACGGGAACACCTGCGCCGTGGGCACGGCCAGGAAATCCACGTCCTGGAACATCGCCAGCACCGTCTGATACCAGGCGCTGCGTTCTTCGGTGGCCTGGAAAACCTGGTGCGCGGTCATGCCGTCCAGGCCTTCGACCTCCCAGATGACAGCCGGCTTGACCAGCTTGCGGGTCTCCGGGTTGCTGACCAAGGCGTGTAACTGCCCGCCCACCATCAGGTGGCGGTGCGCCAGCCAGATGCGCCACAAGCGCGCGGGGTCGAACGGCACGCGGTAGGCGTCAACCTCGCAGCCCACCGCTTTCAGGTCCGTCAGGGCCTGTTCGCACAGTTCCAGGATGCCCGGCTCCATCGGCAGGTAGCCATTCCAGTCGCCCAGCCAACCGATGCGCGTGCCGCGCAGGTCGGCGTCCAGCGGCTGCGCGAACACGGCCGGATCGTCGCCCAGCGACAGCGGCACGCGCGCGTCGTGGCCGGCGATCACCGACAGCATCTGGGCCACGTCGCGCGGCGTGCGGCCCATTGGGCCTTCGTAAGACAGTTGCTTGAGGAAGACCTCGTTGGACGGCCCGAAAGGCACCCGGCCCGCAGACGGGCGCATGCCGTAGACATTGCAGAACGCCGCCGGATTGCGCAGCGAGCCGCCGAAGTCGCTGCCGTCGGCCACCGGCAACAGGCGCGCGGCCAACGCCGCCGCCGCGCCGCCGCTGCTGCCGCCGGCGGTCTTGGTGGTGTCGTAGGGGTTGACGGTGGTGCCGTAGACCCGGTTGTAGGAATGCGAGCCCAGGCCGAATTCCGGCACGTTGGTGCGGCCGATGAAAATGGCCCCGGCCGCGCGCATGCGTTCAACCAGAATGGAATCGTGTTGGGTGACCTGGTCCTTGTAGACCAGCGACCCCATCGACGTGACCATGCCGCGCACTGCGGTCAGGTCCTTGGGCGCTTGCGGCATGCCGTGAAGCCAGCCCAGCCACTGCCCGGCCGCCAGTTGGGCGTCGCGCTCGTCGGCCTCGCGCAGCAGGTCTTGCGCATCGCGCCGAGCCACGATGGCGTTCAGGCGCGGGTTGACCTCGTCGATGTGCTGCAAGTAGGCCGTCATGACTTCGCGGCAGGAAACCCGGCGCTGGCGGATTGCATCCGACAGCGCATGGGCGGGCATGGCGACAATATCGTTCAGGCGGCCCGAGGCCGCCGGCGTGGCTGCATTCATGGTGTTGTTGTCTCCTCTTTGCACGCCGACAATACTACGCCGAGACGCGGGCCATTAAGGAGCACGAAGAGACATTCCCGCGTCAGCGCGCCGGCCAGCCAGCCAAGGAATCAGACCGAAGGACGGGCAAACACCAGCAGCGTGGATGTGGCCGAGGCCAGCAGGCGGCCCTGCGCATCGGTCAGTTTGGCTTCGGCGTAGGCCACCCGCTGGCCGAACGACAACACCCGACCTTCGGCCCGCAGCAGGCCGCTGTGGCGCGTGATGGCCTTGTGATAGGCCACCTTCAGTTCCAGCGTGGTGTAGGCCTGTTCGGCCGACAGGCGCGAATGCACCGCGCAGCCGCAGGCCGAATCCAGCAAGGTGGCGGCGTAGCCGCCGTGTACCGTGCCGATGGGGTTGTAGGCGTGTGGGCCGGGCGTGCCGGCGAATACCGCCAGGCCTTCCTCGGCCTCGACGAAATCAAAATCCAGCGACACCAGGATGCCGGGCTTGCGGCCCGAGGCCAACAGGGCGCGCAGTTGCTCCAGGCCGCTCAGGCCGGCCCCGGTCTGCTCGACCAGGCTGGGTTCGCGTTGCGGGGCGGCGGCGGTGGCAGCGGATGGGCCGCCTGCCGAAGTCGAAGATGCAGTCATGCAACGTGCTCCAAAGAAAAAGGGCGATTTGGACCAGGCAGGCGGGGGCCGAGAGCAGCCCGGCGCCAGGAAAGCTACCCACGATCCTAATATGACGACCGTCATATAGCAAGCACGCGGCTGCGCAGCCCCCTTCGCCGGTCTGGCGACCCTTCACACGCCAGTAGCCCGCCACTTTCTTGTCAACGGCCTAGTGTGTTGTCCTGTAAATGCATCCGCATTTCGGGTGCGTGTATCTGCGGGGCCGCACGCTAAGTGAACAGATGCTGCGCCAGATGATCCACGAACACGCGCAACTTGGGCGAGGGATGGCGGCTGGCCGGCCACAGCGCCCACATCGTGCCGTTGCCGCGGGTGCGTTCGTCCATCACCGGTTGCAGCCGGCCCGAGGCCAGCTCGTCGCGAATCGTGAAATCCGGCAGGCACACGATGCCCAGTCCCTTCAGCGCCAGGAAGATCCGCATCTCGACGCTATTGCAGACCAGCGTCAACGGCAGCTCGGGCGCCTGCGCGGTGGGGCCGGTTTTCAGCGGCCATTTCTCCAGCTTGCCGGTGCTGGGATAACGGTAGTGCAGGCAGCAATGGCGCAGCAGATCGCTGGCGCGCCGCGGCGTGCCGTGTAGCGCCAGGTAGTCGGGCGACGCGGCCAGGATGCGGCGAAACGGCCCCAGGCGACGGCGCTTCAGGCCGGAATCGTCCATTTCGCCGGTGCGCACCACGGCGTCGTAGCCTTCGCCGATCACATCGACCATGCGGTCGGTGAAATCCAGGTCCAGCTCGACCTGCGGGTACAGCTTCATGAAACTGGCCAGCGCGGGCTCGAACAGCCCGCTGTAGCGCGGCAAGCTGACCCGCAGCCGGCCGCTGGGCGTGCCGCTGGCTTCGGACAATTCCAGCTCCGCGGCCTCGACCTCGCACAGGATGCGACGGCAGCGCTCCAGGAACTTCTCGCCCTCCGGCGTCAACGCAATATGGCGCGTGCTGCGATGAAACAGGCGCACTTTCAGACGCGCTTCCATCCGCGCCACGCTCTTGCCCACGGCCGACGGCGACACGCCCATGACCCGCCCTGCCTCGGCAAAGCTGCGCGTGTCCGCCACCAGCACGAAGACGCCGATACCGCTCAGGCTATCCATGTTCGGCCCTTGTGCCCCATCAATTTCAATGCGGACATTCATGTCCGGAATATCCGGAATCCTAGCCTATTTTTCTTTTATTCACGCTTGCCTATTCTGCGGGCTCTGCCGTATTAGCGCCTGACTCCGCCTGTTCCAACCATGACATCGCCCCACCCTTCCCCCGCGTCCAACCGCTGGTTGCAATTGCTGGCCGCCTGCATCACGGCCGTGCTGATTCCCCTTTGCTTTACCGGCCCCGCCGTGGTGCTGCCGTCGATCAGCCAGGCGTTGGGCGGCACGCCCGTGCAACTGAACTGGATCCTGAATGGCTACATCCTGGCCTACGGCAGCGTCATCATGGTGTCCGGCAGCCTGACCGACCTGTATGGCCCGCGCCGCGTCTGGCTGGGCGGACTGGCCTGGTTCTGCGCCTTTACCTTTCCCGTCGCCTGGGCGCCATCAGCCGGCTGGATCGACTTCCTGCGGCTGATGCAGGGCGTGGGCGGCGCGGCGGCGTTCGCCGCGGCCATGTCGTCCCTGGCGCCGCTGTTCCATGGCGCGGCCCGCGCCCGCGCCTTCAGTTTGTTGGGCACCACGTTCGGCATCGGCCTGTCGTTCGGCCCGCTGATCTCGGGCTGGCTGGTGCAGACGGCCGGTTGGCGCTGGGTTTTCCACGGCACCGGCCTGGTGGGATTGGCCGGTTTGGCGCTGGTGGCCGCCAGCGTGCGCGCCACACCCGGTGCGGCGCATGGCCGCTTCGATTGGCGCGGCGCGCTCAGCTTCACCGGCGCGCTGGGGCTGTTCACATACGGCATGCTGCTGGCCCCCGAAAACGGCTGGACCGACCTCGCGGTGGCCGGGGCGTTGCTCGCGTCGGCGTTGCTGGCGGCCGCCTTTGTCGTCACTGAAATGCGCGCGCCCCACCCGATGCTGGACCTGACGCTGTTTCGCAGCGCGCGCTTTGTCGGCGTCCAAGTGCTGGCGGCCTCGCCCGCGTTTCTCTTCATCGTGCTGATCGCCATCCTGCCCGGCCGCTTCATCGGCATCGACGGCTACAGCGCGCTGCAGGCCGGACAACTGATGATCGGCCTGGCCGCGCCCCTGCTGGTAGTGCCCTTCCTGGCCGCACTGCTGACGCGTTGGGTCAGCCCCGGCGTGCTATCCAGCCTGGGCTTACTGGCGGTAGCTACCGGCCTGGCGTGGCTGGCCCGCGATCTGGCCGGCGGGACGCAAGCGCTATGGCTGCCCATGGGGCTGATCGGCATCGGCATTGGCCTGCCCTGGGGCCTGATGGACGCCATGGCGGTCAGCGTGGTCGAACGCGACCGGGTCGGCATGGCCACCGGTATCTTCAATACGGTGCGCGTGTCCGCCGATGGCGTGGCCATCGCCGTTGTCAGCGCGCTCCTGGCCACACTGATCCACGGCCGGGCCGCCACCGCCCTGCCCGGCGCCGACCGCCAGGACCTGCTGCAGGCCGCCAACCGCGCCGCCCTGGGCCAGTTGACCGAGGCCGCCCACCTGCTGCCGGGCGCGGGCGGCCTGTTGCACCAGGCCTACGACGCGGCCTTCGGCCAGGTGCTGTACGCGCTGGCGGTGTTTGCACTGCTGCTGGCCGGGCTGGTGTACGCGCTGCTGCGGCGGCCGCAGGCGGCGTCGGCGCCTGCCGTGCGCACGCACGCAACCTGACCGGCACGGCAATCGGCGGCATCAAGAAGCGGCCTTGTCGATAGGCGACGTTACTACCCGGCCCGCTATCACAACCCCTATGCGGGGCGCTGCTTCGTCTTGGCGGCGCCAGGCCCGAACGGGCTGTCGGGCCGCCTGTTTGCGCCAGATCAACCCGCCGGCCCGGTCCTGCACCCTACTATTTCGCGTCAACCACTGCGCCGCCAGGAGCCGCCCTTGTCCGAAGCCGACCTTTGCACCGAAGCCGAAATCCGCGACCTGGTGCATACCTTCTACGCCAAAGCGCGTGCCGACGACGCCCTGGGCCCGGTCTTCCACAGCCAGGTCCACGATTGGGACGAACACCTGGCGACGCTATCGGACTTCTGGTCGGCCGTGCTGCTGGGCACCCGCCGCTTCACCGGCATGCCAATGCCCAAGCACGTCGCGATGCCGCACCTGAGCGCTGACCTGTTCGAACGCTGGCTGGTGTTATGGGGCGAGACGCTGGCCGCGCTGCCCAACCGCGCGCTGGCCGATGCGGCCGGCGACATGGCCAAGCGCATGGCGCGCAGCCTGTGGTACGGCTACCAGCTCAGCCGCGATCCCAACCAGCCGTTGACGGAACTGCGCACCGCTTAGCCGCCGGCGCCCGCAACACAGCACCGGCCCGCGCCCAGCACTGATGGCCCGCTTCCGCTGTCGGGCCAGGAATCGCCGCAAGGCGCTGGCAGCGCCCGGCTGCCTCAGTCCACCCGCCACCAGCTTGGCAGCAGATTGCGCACCTTGGCGCGGCGATAGCGGTCGTCGATCAGGTGCACGGTGCCCACGTCCTGCTCGGTGCGGATCACCCGGCCGGCCGCCTGCACCACCTTTTGCATGCCGGGATACAGATAGGTGTAGTCGTAGCCCTGCGCCTCGCCATAATGCAGGTCCATGGCGCGCTTGATGTTCTCGTTCACCGCGTTGACCTGCGGCAGCCCCAGCGTGGCGATGAACGCGCCGATCAGCCGCTTGCCCGGCAGGTCCACCCCTTCGGAAAACGCGCCGCCCAGCACCGCGAACCCCACGCCCTGCCCGCTTTCGGTAAAGCGCGCCAGGAACGCCGTGCGGTCGGTCTCGCCCATGCCCGGCGTCTGCAGCCAGATCGGCACCTGCGGATGACGCAGCCGCATCAGGTCGGCCACCTGCCGCAGATAATCGAAGCTGCTCAGGAACCCCAGGTAATTGCCCGGCCGGCGCGCGTATTCGGCGGCGATCAAGTCCGTGATGGGCGCCAGCGACCGCTCGCGGTCGCGATAGCGGGTGGACACGTTGCCCACCACCTTTACCGCCAATTGCTCGGCCTGGAACGGCGCGGCCACGTCGATCCAGGCGGCATCCGCCGGCAGCCCCAGCGTGTCGCGATAGAACTGCTGGGGACTCAGCGTGCCGGAAAACAGCACCGTGGCATGCGCCGCCGCGTGGCGCGCCGCCAGGTACGGCGCGGGAATCACGTTGCGCACACACAGCGTGGACGGCGGCGTCTTGGCGCCGTGCCCGCGCCCATCGGCCCGTGTCACGTCGAACAGCGCATGCGAGCCAAACTGCTCGGCCAGCCGCATGAAATGCAGCGCCTCGAAGTAGAACGCCAGCACCGGGTCGTCCTGTGCCAACGGCGCCTCGCCCAGGTAGTCGGTAATGGCGGTCACCGCCTTCTGCACCGCCGCCAACACCCCGGCGGGCGCGGCGTCGTAGGCCTGATAGGCCTCGACCTGTTTCTTGTTCAAGGCGGTCCACGACCGTTGCAGGCCGTCCAGCGCTTTTTTCAGCGGCTTGGGCGCCGCCTGCCGCGCCGCGGCCAGCGTCAGTTGGTCCAATTCACCGGTATACATGCGGCGGGCGCGCTCGACCAGGTTGTGGGCCTCGTCCACCAGCACCGCCACCTTCCATTGGTTGGCCTGGGTCAGCGCGTGCAGCATGGCCGTGGAGTCGTAGTAGTAGTTGTAGTCGCCCACCACCACATCGCTCCAGCGGATCAGTTCTTGCGACAGGTAGTACGGACAGACGTGATGCGCGCGGGCCACGGCGCGCACGGTGGGTGCATCCAGGCGACCTTGGGCTTGCGCTGGGACCTGGTCTGGGTTCAGGTCTTCGTCTTGTTTCCGGTCTGGGCTTGGACCTTGGTTGCGGCCCATGCCCTGATCCTGGCTTGGGCGCTGAATTTGCACCAACGCGGCCTCGCGGGCCGCCGGCAAGCGGTCGTAGAACCCCCGCGCCAACGGGCAGGAATCCCCATTGCAGTCCTTGTCGGGGTGCTCGCATGTCTTGTCGCGCGCCACCAGGTCCAGCACCCGCAGGCCGGGCGCGGCCGGTTGCGCGTTCAAGGTATCCAGCGCCTCCAGCGCCAGATTGCGGCCCGAGCCCTTGGCCGCCAGGAAGAACACCTTGTCCAATCCCGTGCCCGGACTGGCCTTGAGCAGCGGAAACAACGTGCCCAGTGTCTTGCCGATGCCGGTGGGCGCCTGCGCCATCAGGCAACGGCCGTCGCGCGCCGTGCGGTACACCGACACCGCCAGTTCGCGCTGGCCGCTACGGAATTCACCGTGCGGAAACGCCAACTGCTCCAGCGCGGCGTCGCGCGCCTGGCGATGCGCCAGCTCCGTACGCGCCCACGCCAGAAAGCGCCCGCATTGCTCTTGGAAGAACGCTGCCAGCCACGCCGCGTCGCGGCTTTCGGTCAGCACGGTTTCTTCTTCGGTGGTCACATTGAAGTACACCAGCGCCACGCGCACCTGGGTCAAGCCGCGCGCCTGGCACAGCAGGTGGGCGTAGACCCGCGCCTGCGCCCAATGCGCCGCGCGGTGGTTCTCGCGCACGCTGTCCAGCTTGCCGCGGTAGGTCTTGATCTCTTCAAGCTGGTTGGCCGCCGGGTCGTAGCCGTCGGCGCGGCCGCGCACCAGCAGGTTGTCGTACTGGCCCGACAGCGCGACTTCGGTCTCGTAGGCAGGGCCCCGCCGGCCCGTCACCACCCCATGGCCCGCCATGCCTTCCAGCCCGCTGGGCGCCGGGGTAAAGCGCAGGTCCAGGTCGCCCTCGCGGGCCGTGAACTCGCACAGCGTGCGCACCGCCACGGCGTAGGTCATGCTTCGGCCTCGCGCCAGCTGACGTGGCAGACGCGCACCGGCATGCCGTGCGCCGCGCAATACGCCAACCAGCGGATCTGGTTGTCTTGCAGCTTGTCGCCCGGGCCCTTGATTTCGATCAGTTCGTACCCCGGCGCGTCCGGCAAGAAGCGGATCAGGTCGGGCAAGCCCGACCGGTTGGTTTTCACGTCGCGCAGCAGCCGCTCGAAAAACAGCTTCAGGTGCGCCGCCGGCAGGCAGTCCAGCGCTTGATCCAGCAGCGCGTCCGACAAGGCGCCCCAGAACACGAACGGCGACTGCACCCCCCGCTTTTCCGTATAGCGCTGGCGTATCGTGGCGCGATACTCGCCCGTGTCCAATTGCGCGAGGCAGGCCGCGAACAGGGCCTGGCGCCGTGCGTGGAAATCGGGCGCATCCAGATCGGCAGGCCCACGCTGGAACGGATGAAAAAACGCGCCCGGCAGCGGCGCAAACACCGCAGGCCAGCACAGCAGGCCAAACAACGAATTGATCAGCGCGTTTTCCACGTAGTGCACCGGCGCGTCATCGCGGTGCAGGTGGTCGCGCGCGGCGAACTCCACCGGCGCGGGCGGCAGGGGCCGGTCCAGTTCCAGGTCGATGCGCACCACCGGCGCCGCCGCTGCACCGCGCGGCGCCCCTTGCCCCAGCTTGCGGCGCAAGCGCGGCAGCATGCGCGCCAGACGCTGGGTTTCTTCTTCGCTTTCCGGCTGCGCCTGAGCCTGCATGGCCAGCGCCAGCGCGTCGTCAAAACGCGCCATGCGTTCATATACGCGGATGCGGCGATGCCGCGCCCCCGGATAGGCACACAAGGCATAGACACGCTGCGCGCCCTGCCAGTCTTGCGCCCGCTCGCACGCCTGGCCGATGCGCAGCAGCACCTTGGCGCGGCGCTTTTCCAGCCAGGGGTTGCCGCTGGCGCAATCGGCCACCGCTTGCAACAAGGTGTCGACGTCGAGGTCTTCTTCAAGCGCCCGGCGGCAGGCATGCAAAGCCAGATAGCGATCCACGTCGTCGCGTGCCTGAAAGGCCCGCGACGACGCGTCAAACGGCACCGCTTCGTACTGGAACACGCCCAGGTCGGCCAACACGAATTCGGACCAGTCCTGGTGCAGGTTGCCAAAGAACATCAGGCGCAAGCGCTCGCACAGGTCCGCCACCACCACGCGCCAGGCAGGGTCGGCTACGACAACCACGGATTGAGCCATCGTGCAGTCGGGGGCTGCGTCATGGATGGCATTTGCATCGCCAGCAGCAGTAGCAGCAGCAGCAGCATCATTGTTACCGCCGCCGCTGTCCCCGCCTGGCCACCCCGCCCCAACCCAACCCGCATGGGGCTGAGCCTGGGGCTGAGTCACCCGCAACGCTTCCAGCAAGTCCCCCTTGCGCACGCCCTTGGCCACCGCGCCCGCAAAGATCCGATCCAGTTCCGGCCGCGTATATAGCCCGAACAGTTCGTCCAGCGTCATTGGCGCATCCGCGTCCAGCCAGCCCAGCGCCAGCAGCGGCGCCGCGGCATCCAGTGTGCTGGGGATTTCCTCGTAGACCAGCCGGCTGGCCCGGAACCACGGCCCGCGTCGCATCAGCATGCGCACCAGCAGCGCCTGCGACGGCTGTGGCAGCGCCGCGAAGTCCGCCAGAAAGCGGCGTTCGCGGTCGTCCAGCAGGTCGGCATAGCGCTCGGCCACCCAGGCCAACGCGCGCTGGAAGTTGTGCAGGTAGTAGTAACGGTGCGGGGCAAACATCGGCGGCGCCGGATGACTGGTTATTTATCCAGTAATCATAGCAGGCCGATCGGCCCCGCGAGCGGCAGGCCGGGTGTCCTATGACGCAAATCTAGCCATGCCGCACGATCTGGAACCCTTCGTCTTCCTGCGGTTCGACAAAGTAAGCGGTAATGGCGTCGTACTGGGCCTCGCTGGTCGTGAACGGATGCGTTCCCGACGCGTTGCGCGCCCGCAGCCGCGCCTTGCAGACCTCGTCGGGCAGATCCAGGAAATGCAGCTGATGACGGCAGCCGGCCGCCTGGGCCACTTCGCGCAGCCACTCGCGGCTGCGGCGGGTGTTGGCCGGAAAATCCAACACCACCGACAAGCCGGCTTGCACCAGCGCCACCACATGGCTGCCCAGCGCGTTGCGCAGCCGGCCGGCACAGCGGCCGTAGTCCGCCACGTCCAGGATTTCGCCAGGGTACAGCGCCGCCAGCCAGGCGTCTTCGCTGATCAGCAGCGTGCCAGGCTGGGCCGCCAACTGCGCGGCCAACGTGGATTTGCCGGCGCCGATCTTGCCGCACAGAAAGTGCAGCGTCGGCGTGGGGGTATCGCTGGAAAGATGGGATTGCATGGCTTGCCTTCAGGAAAGTACCAATGGGCGGGCCAACAAAAAACCCGCCAGTGGCGGGTTGATGTAGCGATGATCCGACGCGCGCTAACCCACCATTGGACTAATGATGGTAATAATCAAAGCGAACGAGGGTTGCGGGCGGTTCATGGGATGATGATGCTCGCGCCAATCGACGCTGTCAAATGCAGCGTCCAGCCGACCGCTGCCAAACAGCAGCCTTGACGCCGCGTCAACTGCCCTACAAGGACTCCATGCCTGCTTCAGCCGTCACCTTGCGACAAGCCACCGCCGCCGACGCCGACGCCATCGCCGACATGCATGCGGCCAGTTGGGCCGTCACCTACCGCGGGCTGCTGCCCGACGGCTTTCTCGACACGGATTTGGCCAGCGAACGCATGGTGCACTGGCAAGACAAGATGCAAGAGGCCAACGCCGATGCCCAGGCCGTGTTCATCGCCGAACAAGAGGGCCGCCCCATCGGCTTTGTCTGCGTCAAACAGGAACACGGCAACGCAGACGGCGTACTGCTGGACAACCTGCACGTGCTGCCGCCCTACCAGGGCACCGGCGCCGGCAAGCGGATGGTGGCGCAAGCCGAAGCCTGGGCCCGCGCCCGTGGCGCCTCCCACCTGTACCTGTACGCGCTGGAAGGCAACACCCGCGCCATCGACTTCTACGAACGCCAGGGCTGGCAATACGCCGGCACCGAAACCGACCAGATCGGCGGCATCACGGCGCAGGCGCGGCGCTACGAGCGGCCGCTGTAGCCAACCGACCAGCAACGAACCCACCCCGCACCTGGCGCCCTTTTAAAAAAGGAACCGCGCCGCCTCAAGAAAGCGGCCCCGCGTCCGACAGCAGGCCACATCCGATCGCGCCCCGAATGAAAACGGCGCCGCGCCGCCCGAAGGCAACGCGGCGCCGTTGGCCGCACGCAAACCGCGCGCAGGCTAGCGCTTGGGTTGCGCCGCCGCGCCGACGTCCTTGCGCACCTTGGCCACATCGGACGCGCTGACCTTCGCGCCCTGGTTGCCCCAGCTGGACCGCACGAAGGTCACCACGTCGGCGACTTCCTTGTCGGTCATGCGCCAGTCAAAGCCAGGCATGGCGTAGGCGGTCGGCGCCGCCGTCGTGCCCGGCATCTGCGCGCCCTTGAGCACAATGTGGATCAGCGAGGTCGGGTCCGCCGAATTCACGGTCGAGCTCAGCGCCAGTTGCGGGAACGTTTCCGTGTAGCCCTTGCCGGTGCTGCGGTGGCAGGCCGCGCAGTTGTTCAGGAACGCCATCGCGCCGTCGCCCTTGTCCGTGCCCGTGCGCAGCGCCTGCGCCACGGTCTCGTTGTAGGCCAGCGGCTTGGTTGCGTCCTTGTTGACCGGCGGCAAGCTCTTCAGATACACCGCGATGGCGTTCAGGTCGGCATCGGTCAGGTGCTGGGTGCTGTCCTGCACCACCTGCGCCATGCCGCCAAACGCCGCCGAATGGCCGTTGCGGCCGGACTTCAGGAAAACGGCGATGTCTTCCTTGCTCCAGCTGCCCAGGCCGTCGGTCATGTCGCCGCGCAGGTTCTTGGCGAGCCAGCCTTCGACCACGCCGCCCGACAGGAACGCCGAACCGTCCGCGTCGCTCAACGCCTTTTCCTGCAAGGCGACGCCGCGCGGCGTGTGGCAAGTGCTGCAATGGCCCAGGCCTTCGACCAGATACTGGCCGCGCAACAGCGCCTGCTTGTCCGCATCGGCAAGCGCCGCGGCGTTGGCGGTGGGCGCGGTCACGACGTCCGGCGCGAACATCCAGCGCCACACGCCCAGCGGCCAGCGCATCGACAGCGGCCAGGTGATGTCGGTGTCCTTGTTGGCCTGCTTGACCGGCGCGACGCCGTGCATGAAGTAGGCGTACAGGGCCTTGACGTCATCCGGCGTCACCTTGGCGTAGGCGGTATACGGCATGGCCGGATACAGCGAATGCCCGTCCTTGGATACGCCATGGCGCACGGCCCGGTCGAAGTCCTCGTAGGTGTAGTTGCCGATGCCCGTGTCTTTGTCGGGCGTGATGTTGGTCGAGTAGATGGTGCCGATCGGCGACTCGATCGCCAGGCCACCGGCGAACGGCTTGCCGTTGGTGGCGGTGTGGCAGGCGATGCAGTCGCCGGCGCGCGACAGGTATTCGCCCTGCTTGATCATCTGCGCGTCCGCGGCGGCCGGGGTGCCGTCGGCGGCCCAGGCAGCGCCGCAGAACAGAACCGAGAGCGCCGCAACAATGGTTTTCTTCATCATTGTGGGCTCCTTAGGCCTGGACCAGCGGGCCGGGGTTTTTCAGGTACTGGTCGCGGATCGCTTGCGCGGCCCAGTACGCCAAGGCGCCCACCAGCCCGGTCGGGTTGTAGCCCATGTTCTGCGGGAACGCGCAGGCGCCCATCACGAACACGTTGGACACATCCCAGCTTTGCAGGTACTTGTTGACCACGCTTTCCTTGGGGTTGGACCCCATGATGGCGCCGCCCGTGTTGTGCGTGCTCTGGTACACCCGGGTGTCGTAGCGCGCGCCTTTCTTGCGCACCGCCACGAAGTACTTCTCGGGCTTCATGGCCTTGGCCACGTCTTCCATGCGCTTGCCCATGTAGCCCAACATGTCGAATTCGTTGTCGTGCCAATCGAACGTCATGCGCAGCAAGGGCTGGCCGAAGCTGTCCTTGTAGGTCGGGTCCAGCGACAGGTAGGCGTCGCGATACGACATCACCGAACCCGAAATGCCGATGGTCATGTAGCGCTGGTAGGCGTCCTGCACGCCGGCCTTCCAGGCCGTGCCCCAGGTGGGCGTGCCCGGCACGGTGGGCGTGGTCTTGATCGGACGGCCGCCGTAGCGCACGTGGCGGATGCTGGCGCCGCCCAAAAAGCCCAGCGGGCCGTGGTCGAACTGGTCGCCGTTCAGGTCGTCCATGCCCACGCCACCCGCGCCCGTGCCCACGAAGGGGTTGAGCTGGGTGCCCTTGGGCAGCATGACGTTGACCGCGCCGTTCATCTGGTAGGCGTAGTTCTTGCCGACCACGCCTTCGTTGGTCTTGGGGTCGTAAGGCTTGCCGATGCCCGACAGCAGCAACAGACGCACGTTGTGCATCTGGTAGGCCGACAGGATCACCAGGTCAGCGGGCTGATCGACCTCGCGGCCCTCGGCATCGATGTAGGTCACGCCGACCGCTTTCTTGCCGGTCGAATCCAGATTGACCTTGATGACATGCGATTGGGTGCGCAGTTCGAAATTGGGCTTCTTGAGCAGCACCGGCAGAATCGTGGTCTGCGGCGAGGCCTTCGAATACATGTAGCAGCCGTAGTTTTCGCAGAATCCGCAAAAATTACAGGGGCCCAGGCGCACGCCATACGGGTTGGTGTACGGGCCGGATGCATTGGCCGCCGGCGCCGGATACGGATGGAAGCCGACTTCGCGCGCCGCCTTCTCGAACAGCTGTGCGCCGTAGGTGTTGGCCAGCGGGGCCAGCGGGTATTCCTTGCTGCGCTTGCCTTCCAGCGGGTTGCCGCCTTCGACGATCTTGCCATTCAGGTTGCCGGCCTTGCCCGACGTGCCGCAAACGTACTCGAACTTGCTGAAGTACGGTTCCAGTTCGTCGTAGGTCACGCCGAAGTCCTGGATGGTCATGCCTTCGGGAATGAAGCTCTTGCCATAGCGCGTTTCGTAGCGGGTGCGCAGTTCAAGCTCTTCGGGCAGCGCGCGATAGTGCATGCCGTTCCAGTGAAAGCCCGCGCCGCCCACGCCAGTGCCCAGCAAGAACGAACCGTTCTGGCGGTACGGCACGGCCACGTTGTCCACGCCGTGGCGGATCGTGACGGTTTCCTTGGACAGGTCCTGGAACAGCTTGCCGCGCACGGAGTACGCCAGCTCGTCCAGCACCTTGGGGTACTCGGCGTCCTTGGGCGTGTCCTGCATGACGCCGCGTTCCAGCGCCAGCACCTGCAGGCCGGCCTCGGTCAGTTCCTGGCCCAGAATCGCACCGGTCCAGCCGAATCCGACCAATACCGCATCCACTTTGTCTTTTTTGATCGCCATGGCTTAACCCTTCTCCCCAGAGATCGACACCGGCCCGTAGGGGTACTTGACGTTGGGCTGGTCGACCCAGTCCATGAAGTCGCCGCGCGCACCGGGAAAGCCGACCATTTTCCAACCCACCATGTTCTTGTTGCCGCCGTACATCGGGTCGGCGAAGAAGCCTTCCTTGGTGTTGGACAAGAGGAAACTGAAGAACGTCTTGGACGGCACGCTGTCGAATTCGATCTTGCCGCCCTGCAGGTCTTTCAGGATCTGCTCTTGCAAGGGCTTGTCGAGTTCGGCGTACACCTTGCCGTGGGTCTTCTTGCACCAGGCATCACAGGCCTGGATGCCGTTGCGATAGACCTCGCGCGGATTCTGGTTCAGCTGATAGCCCAGTTCCGGCGCCACGTCGGGGTGGAACGGCCCTTGCATGTACCAGATCTGGCCATGACCAAACGGCGTTTCCATCTGGCGGTCGATGAATTCCGGCACGCCGGCTTCGATCGCGCCCGGACCGTACTGGTCAGCGGGGATCAGGTGATCCACGGCGGCGACGATGAAGTCCCATTCGGGCTTGGTGAAATAGGTGGGCTGGTAGGGCTTGGCGGCGCTTGCTGCGCCGCCTTCCGAGGCGTTGGTACAGGCCGTGGTCAACGTGCCAACCGCCAGGGTCGACGCTGGCACGATGGCCAACGCCTGCAGAAACCGCCTGCGCGGCTTTGCGTCTTCTGTCATAGACATCTCCGTGAGAATTCCAAGTTGTCCTAGCGCGCTACCGAACATGAACCCTGGAAACACGAACTGCCGAGCTAGAAACAACACGCTTTTCGTTACAGAAAAAAGGCTTGCCCTTGAAAAGGGACGTAAGGGAAAGCGGCCCCCATTATGCGCTTTTTGAAGCATCTGATCTGGTCCTGTGACCAGATCAGATGCGATTTCTTGACTTGGGATTCACTTTTGCATTAAGGACACTGTAAGAAGACGGTAAGTTGGCGACTGATCTGTATAGTGCGCAGGCACCCTGGCGCCCTCGCGGGAAGGGTGTAAGGCTTGCTAAAAATAGTTACTCACGGACACCATTCCATGACAGAGAAAAGCAAAACCTGGCGCAGCACGACCACGACGACCAGCTGGAGCACGACCGCCGGCCTGTCCAGCGAACAGCGCGAAAGCCTGGATTCCCTGCTGGGCGGCAACACCGGCGGCGCCGACGTCCGCGTCAGCGAGCAATGGAGCTACGCCAGCAGCGGGGACGACGGCCCGTTCAAGGTCGAGATCAAGGATGGCGCGGTCACGGTGAACGGCCGTCGCTACGACAGCCTGGACCAGGTGCCGCGCGAAGAACGCGAACGCATCGAGGCGCTGCGCGGCGGCTTAGCCAATGGTGGCCTGTGGGACATGCTGAAGAACGCCGGCATCGACATCGGCGGGCTGGCTGGGGCGCCGGATCGACGCGATGCGGACAAGCCCGAATTCATTATCGAAACGGATATTCCGGATGTGCGCAGCGCGGCGCCTGCTGCGAGCAGCGCGCCGCAAGCGGATGCGTTCACGACAAGCGCCTCTACCCCGAACGCACCGGCGCCGGGCGCCGTGCCGCGCAGCGGCGGCGGCCTGCTGCGCATCGTGCTGGTGGCGGTGGCCGTGGGCCTGGCCTGGTGGGTATTGCGGCTGATGAACTGGGCGTAACGGCGTAACGGCGCGACCGCGCCTGGGCCGACTAGGTGGTGGTCTGCACGTGCAGCCGGCTAGTCTGGCAGCGGTGCAGCGCGCGGTAGTGTTCCAGCGGCCGCCCGTTGGCGCCGTAGGCGATGGATTCGATGCGCAGCAGCGGCTCGGGTTCGGTCATGCCCAGCAGCACGCAGGTCTCGGCGTCCGGCAGAACCGCGTCGATCCAGCGCTCGGCGCGCACGATGCGCAGACCATATTGCCGGCGCAGCACATCGTAAAGCGAACGGTTTTCCAGCCTGGCGCGATTCAGCCCCGGCGCCAGGTCCGCGGGCACCGCGGTTTCCACCAGCAGTTGCAGCTCACCGTCCACGCTGCGCAAGCGTTTCAGCGCCACCACCTGCGCATCAAGGGTCAGCCCCAGTGAGCTTGCCTCGCGCTCGGTTGGCGCGCGCAGTTCTTGCAGCAGCACCTGGGTGCGCACGGTGCGGCCCTTGCGCTCCATTTCGTCCGAAAAACCCAGCACGGTCGAGACGAAATCCTCGTCGCGCTCGCGCGCCGACACGAAGGCGCCCTGCCCGCGGATCTTGTAGATCAGGCCATTGCGCACCAGGTCGGCCAGGGCTTCACGCACCACAATGCGCGAAATGCCGTATTGCTCACCGAACTCGGCTTCGGTGGGCAGCTTGGCGCCCACGGCCAGTTCGCCCTGCAGGATCTTGCCGCGCACCACGTCGCGGAACTGGGTCCACAGCGGGGCGCCGGCGCTGCGGTCCAGCACGGTGTCTTCGGTAGGGGTCAAGCTGCTCATATCGTGACGGGACTAGAAATCGAAACGGGAAAAGGAACACAGTGCCGGTCCCGCAAGGTGGCGATGCAGGCCTGCAATTCGTCGTCGCGGCGCGCGGGGCTCCAGCCCAGCTCGGCCGCGGCGATACCGGCCAGCTCGGCCGCCAGCGCGGCGGTCATGCGGCCGCGGATGGCCAGCAGCGTGCGGCGGATCACCAGATCGGCCAGGTGCTGCACGGCCGTCTCGCGGCACAAAAAGCGGACCTCGGCGGCCGAATAATCCGGCGCGTGCCGCAGCGGCGCATCGCCATCGTCAGCAAAGCCGCGCGCCAGCGCCTGCGCACCCGAACCGTAGCGATTGACCAGCTCGGCCACGCGCGGGCGATCCAGCCCACTGGCGGCCTGGATGCGGTCCAGGAAGCGATCCAACCCCGGTGCGTCGGCCGGCATGCCGGCGCCGCCGCCAATGGCCAACTGCTCGGTGGAATGCGCGCGGACACGGCCCAATTGCCGCAGCACCGCATCGGCCGCCAACTGCGCCAGTGAACGGAAGGTGGTCCATTTGCCGCCCACCAGGCACACCAGGGGCACGTCCCGCGAGGCGTTCGGCGGGTCGATCGCCACCGCGTGATCGCGCGATATCTGGCCCGGCTTGTCGGCGTCCGACTGCGCCAGGGGCCTGACGCCAACGTAAGTGTAGACCACGTTGCCACGGCCAAAATCCAGCCGCGGAAAGACCTCGCGCAGCACGTCCAGCAGGTAATCGATCTCGGCCGGCTCGGTCGCCGCCTGGTCGGGATCGTCCACTGGAATATCGGTGGACCCCACCAGCACGCGGTCCAGAAACGGATACACGATGCAGACGCGGCCGTCGGAAGCCTCGAAGTACGCCATGCGTCCGCGCAGGGCATCGCGCAGCGCGGGATGGTCCAGGACCAGGTGCGAGCCCTTGGTGCCCATGACGCGCGAACCCGCACCCTGCAAGGCGCCGGCCGAGCGATCCAGCCACGCGCCGGTGGCATTGACCACGGTATCGGCGGTGACCTGCACGGTTTCGCCGGTCAGTTCGTCGCGCAGCGTGACCGTGCGCCCCTGGCACGCCGTGACGCTGCAGTAGTTGGATGCCGCCGACGCCGGCTGGTCGCGGTGGCCGTCGCGGATCAGTTCCAGCACCAGCCATTCGGGGTGGCGGATCCAGGCGTCGTAATACGTGGCGGTCCAGCGCACCGATGCGCCGAACAAGGCGCCGTCGTCCGCCGGCACGCGCGCAATGCGGTGTTCCGGCATGACGCGCTGGCGTCGCCCCAGCCGGTCGTACAGCCGCAGGCCCAGGCCCACCACGCACAGGCCGCGCGCACCGGGCGAGGCACGCAAGCCGGCGAAACGCAGCACGCTGCCCACCAGACCGCCAAAGCGGCTGGACAGCGGCACCACGGTTTCCAGCGGCCGCACCAGGTGGGCGGCATTGCGCAGCAGCAGATTGCGTTCGCGCGTGGCCTCGGCCACCAGCGAAAACGCGCCACTTTCCAGGTAGCGCAGGCCGCCGTGGATCATGCGCGACGGCGCGCTGCTGGCGCCCGCCGCGATGTCGCCCTTGTCCACGATCAGGCAGTCCACGCCTTGCAGGCAGAGGTCGCGGAATACGCCCGCGCCGTTGATGCCGGCACCCACGATCACGGTTGAAAAGTGTCGACCGGCCAGCGATGCCGGACGCGCGTAAGGCGTGGCGGTCGGGGTCATCGCGCGGCTCCCGCCATCTGCGAGAACGCCGGCGCCATGCTGTCCACCAGTGCGTGGAATTGCGCATAGAAATCCGCATGCGCCGACTGCTGCCCAGGATCGGGCTCGACCCGTTCGCAGGGCGCGGGCAGGCAATCATCCGCCCCCTGCGACAGCGCCGCGTAGCCTGCCGCGCCACGAGCGCCGGTTTCATCGTCGCCGCAGCGCTCCACCGCGTGGCCCAGGAAGCCGGCCAGCAACTGCGCCATGCGCCAGTCGCGCGCGCCGCCGCCCAGCGCGGCCACCCTGCCCGCCACGCCCAGGCCCTGCGCCGCCAGGCGCTTCATGTGCCAGGCATGCCAGGCCGCCACGCCGTCCACCACGGCGCGCGCCAGATGGGCGCGCGTGTGGTGCCCTTGCAACCCCACGAAACCGGCGCTGGCGCCTGAGGGCCAATTGCCGCCATTGATGAACGGCAGAAAGCGCAGGCCTTCGGCCCCCAGCGGCACCGACATCGCGCATTCCACCACCGCCGCCGCATCGGGGAACTGCAGCGCGCGCGCCGCCCAGGCCACATTGGCCATCGACGACGGGCTGTTCTCCAGGTACAGGCGGCGATCCGGATCGCCGAAGCGCACGATGGCGCCGACCTCGGGTTTGGGTTCGCGCGCCGGCGCCACCACGGCGTTGACGCACCAGGTGCCCAGCACCGCCACCGCGTGGCCGTGGTGCTCGGCGCCTACCGCCCGCAGCGAGGCCAACAGATCAATCGCGCCCATCGCCACCGGCACGCCTGCCGGCAGGCCGAAAGCGGCCGCGGCCGCCGGCGACACCTGCCCGATCACCGAGCCGGCCGTGACGATGGGGGCCGCCAGCGCGACCAGATCGGCCACCCCGGCGGCTTCGAACGCCATCGCCGACCAGGCGCCGGTTTTCAGCGTCAGCAGGCCCGCCGTGCTGGCGTCGCTGGCGTCGGTGGCGATCTGCCCGGTCAAGAGAAACGCCAGATAGTCCTTGGCGAACAGCAGATGGCGCGCTCGGCGGCGCAACGCCGGGTCCGCGTCAAAGCGCTCGGCCGCAATCAGCGACGACTGGCCCGACCAGGGCCGGCACCCCACCTCGTCATAGAGCGCATCGCCCAGCCGCTGGCCCAGCGCGCGGGCACGGCCCGCGGCGCGCTGGTCGGTGGACGCCACTGCGCCCCCGCCCAGCAGCCGGCCGGCGTCGTCCAGCAGGTACAGGCCCGCGCCGTGGCCGGTACAACTGATCGCGCGCAGGTCGCGCACCCGGTCGCCCAACTGGTCCGCCACGCCCCGCAGGGCGTGCGCCAAGCCGGCTTCGATGGCATCGGCGGACAGCTCGCAGCCGCCCTGCGGCAGCTGCCGGTAAGGCAGTGCGCCGCCGGCCGCCGCCAGGGTGGCCCCGCTCCCGGCTTCGAAGGCAACCGCCTTCAAGCCCGTGGAGCCCATGTCTATCCCGAGGTAGATGTCTGTTCTCATGTCATAACATTGTCTACAGAAATTTTCGGCAGGATAGCAGTGTTTCCCCTAGTAATCTAAAAATTTCGGCTGCCATATAGTGCACTCGATGTCATAACAACGAATTGACCGAATCAGGTCGATCAGCAGGTTCCCCGGGCCCCAGGGCCGTTGGATCAATGCAAGGACAAGGAGCGGAGACATGAGACGAGATTTCCTGAAGACCGTAGCGGCAGCAGGCGCGGGCCTGGCCAGCGCCAACGCCTTTGCGCAAGCCGCGCCGCAGGCCCCCGGCCTGCGTGGCAACGCCAACGACGTCTACGTGATGAACGTGATGGTGTCGGGCGTGGAGTACTGGTTCCCGGTGTACGAAATGATGAAGCAGCTGGGCCAGTCGCTTGGCGTGCGCACCCGCTATTCCGGCACGCCGGAATACGACGTCAACAAACAACTGGCCTCGTTTGAACAGGAACTGGCACGCAAGCCCGCCGGCATCCTGCTGCATCCGATGAACCCCGATCCGTTCATCGAACCCATCAACCGCGCCGCGGCGATGGGCATCCCGGTGGTGACCTTCGCCGCCGATTCGCCCAATTCCAAGCGCGTGTCGTTCGTGACGTCGGACAACGACCGGGAAGGCGCGCAAGCCGCCGACGCCATCGCCGCCGCCTTGGGCGGCAAGGGCGACTACGCGGTGCTGGAAAACCCCGGCCAGGACAACCACGACCGCCGCATCGCCGCCTTCATCAACCGCATGAAGACCAAGCACCCCGGCATGAAGCTGGTGGGCCGCGCGGCCAGCAACCAGGACCCCAACAAGGCCTACCAGGCTACGTTGAGCCTGGCGCAGGCCAACCCCGGCCTGGGCGCGCTGTTCATGCCCGAGGCCAACTCCGCGCTCGGCGCGGCCCAGGCCAGCATCGAAACCAAGAAGAACATCAAGGTGCTCTGCTGCGACGTCAACGCCAAGATCCTGGACATGATCAAGTCCGGCGAAGTCTACGGTTCGGTCAACCCCAACCAGGGCGTGCAGGGCTACATGGGCATGATGCTGCTGTTCCTGGCGCGCAACCAGCAACTGATCGACCCGATGAACGACGCCAAGCGCAACGGCAGCAACCCCATGGCCGTGCCGTTCCTGGACAACGGCCTGTCGATCGTCAGCAAAGCCAACGCCGACGACTTCTATTGGGACAAGTACCTGGCGCGCCGCGGCACCAAGGGCATCAACGAATGACGCCGGCCGCGCCCCTGCTGGAGCTGCAGGGCATCAGCAAGCGCTTCGGGCCGGCGCAGGCGCTGGCCGGCGTGCGCTTCTCGCTGCAACGGGGCGAAATCCATGCCCTGTGCGGCGAGAACGGCGCCGGCAAGTCGACGCTGATGAAAATCATCGACGGCATCCATGCGCCGGATGCCGGCGACATCCTGCTCGAAGGCCAGCGGGTCGTCATCGACGGCCCGGCCCACGCCATGCGGCTGGGCATTGGCCTGGTGCACCAGGAAATCGCGCTGTGCGGCGACGCAACGGTGGCCGAAAACCTGTTCATGCCGCACATCAACACCCAGCCTGGCGCCTGGATGGACTACGCCGACCTGAACCGCCGCGCCACGCAGGTGCTGCGACGCTTGGGCCAGGACATCGATCCGGCGCTGCGAGTGGACCAACTGGGCATTTCCAGCCAGCAACTGGTCGAGATCGCCCGCGCCCTGACGCTGGACTGCAAGGTGCTGATCCTGGACGAGCCCACCGCGGCGCTGACCGAAGTGGAATCGGCGGCGCTGTTCCGCGTGCTGCACGGCCTGAAGGCGCAGGGCATCGGCATCATCTACATCAGCCACCGCATGGCCGAGATCTTCGAGCACTGCGACCGCGTCACCGTGCTGCGCGACGGCCGCGACGTGCATTGCGCCGCTATTGCCGACATGACGCCAGACGCCCTGGTGCGCAGCATGGTGGGACGCGACCTGGGCAACTATTACCCGCCTGGGCAGGCCGATACCGGCCAGCCGCCCGAGACGTTGCTGGACGTGCAGGACATCGACGACGGTGCGTGCGTGCACGGCATTTCGTTCAGCTTGCGGCGCGGCGAAATCCTGGGCATCTCCGGGCTGATGGGCGCCGGCCGCAGCGAGCTGGCTGAAACCGTATGCGGCCTGCGCCGCGCGCGCCAGGGTTCGGTCAGCCTGCGCGGCAAGCCCCTGCGGCTGCGCCGCTATGCCGACGCGCTGCGCCACGGCATCGCGTATCTCAGCGAAGACCGCAAGGCCGCCGGCCTGTTCCTGGACATGCCGATCGAACAGAACGTGTCGTCCATGGCGCTGGCGCGCATCAGCAGCCGCTTTGGCCTGTTGCGGCGCACCGCCGAACGCCAACTGGCCGTCGACCTGGGCACGCGGCTCAAGCTCAAGTCCGCCGGCGTGGGCCAGGAAGCCGCCTGCCTGTCGGGCGGCAACCAGCAAAAGGTGGCCATCGCCAAGCTGCTGGCCACCCGCCCCGCCGTGCTGCTGATGGACGAACCCACCCGCGGCGTGGACGTGGGCGCCAAATCCGAAATCCACCACCTGCTGCGCGAGCTGGCCGACCAGGGCGTGGGCGTGGTGGTGATCTCTTCCGAATTGCCCGAAATCATCGGCCTGTGCGACCGCGCGCTGGTGATCCGCAACGGCAGGCTGGCCGGCGAGCTGGCCCGCGCCGACATGACAGAAGAAAAGCTGCTCAGGCTGGCCTCCGGCCTGGGCGCACAGGAGACGGCATGATGACCGACCTACCCTCCCCGCAATCCGCCGGCGCAGCGCTGGCGCCCGCTCCCCGAGCCGCCGACGCGCCGCCGCGCCTGCGCCACCGGCTGGCCAGCCTGCGCGAAGCCGGGCTGCTGCTGATCATTGCCGGGCTGTGCATCGTGATGAGCTTCGCCTCGCCTCACTTCCTGACCTGGGAAAACGTGCGCGCGATGCTGCTGTCGTTTTCCATCGAAGGCATCGTGGTGGTCGGCATGACCTTCCTGGTCATCGTCGGCGGCATCGACCTGTCGGTGGGCTCGGTGGTGTGCCTGGCCATGGTGGTCACCGGCAAGCTGTTCCTGATGGGCCTGGACCCCTGGACCGCGGGCCTGGCGGCCATCGCGGCCAGCGCCGCCGTGGGCGCCATGATCGGCGGCTGCGTCACGCGCATCGGGCTCAGCCACTTCATCGCGTCGCTGGCCTTCATGGTGATCGTGCGCGGCTTGTGCCTGGCGATTACCCAAGGCACGCCGCAGTCGCTGTTCTCGTTGCCGCCGCAGTTCAAGTTCATCGGCCAGGGCACCATCGCCGGCATCCCCGCCGTGATCCTGATTTTCGGCGCCATCGTCGCCATCAGCGACTTCGCGCTGCGCCGCTCGGCCCTGCTGCGCAAGGTGTTCTACACCGGCAGCAACGAAAAGGCCGCGCTCTATGCCGGCATCCGCACCGGCCGCGTCAAGTTCTGGGTCACCGTGCTGTGCTCGGCGCTGGCCGGCCTGGCGGGCGTGGTCTACACCGCGCGCTTCGGCGCCGCCACGCCCACCTTCGGCGTCGGCATGGAGCTGAACGTCATCGCCGCCGTGGTGATCGGCGGGGCCAGCCTGAAAGGCGGCTCGGGCACCGTGCTGGGCGCGGTGCTGGGGCTGGCCCTGCTGTCGGTGGTGACCAGCTCGCTGATCCTGCTGGACGTGTCGCCCTACTGGCAGGACGTGGTCAAGGGCCTGATCCTCTTGGCCGCCGTCACCGTCGACCATCTCATGAACGTCAAGAAAGGACATCGATGAACACCACCACGCTGGGCACTTCCGGCATCCGCTGCCAAACCGTGGGCCTGGGCACCTGGGCCATGGGCGGCTGGATGTGGGGCGGCAACGACGACAACGCCGCCGTCGACGCCATCCGCGCCTCGCTCGACGCGGGCGTGCAACTGATCGACACCGCCCCGGCCTACGGCCTGGGCCACGCCGAAAGCCTGGTCGGCCGCGCCCTGGAGGGCCGCCGTGACCAAGCCGTCATCGCCACCAAGTGCGGCCTGGTGTGGCACACCCAGCAAGGCCGGCACTTCTTTGACGAATCCGGCCGCGCCGTGCACCGCCACCTGGGGCGCGCGTCCATCTTCCATGAAGTCGAACAAAGCCTGGCGCGCTTGCGCACCGACTACATCGACCTGTACATCACCCACTGGCAGGACGACACCACGCCGGTCGCCGAGACCATGGACGCCCTGCTCGACCTGAAGCGCCAGGGCAAGATCCGCGGCATCGGCGTCAGCAATGTGGAACCCGGCACCCTGGCCGAATACCTGCGCCACGGCGCGGTGGACGCCGTGCAGGAACGCTACAGCCTGATCGACCGCGACATCGAATCCACCCTGATGCCGCTGTGCCGCGAACACAATGTCGGCATCCTGGGCTATTCGTCGCTGGCGTTGGGCCTGTTGGCCGGCCCCATCGACCCCGCCCGCCAATTCGGCGGCGACGACCAGCGCGCCGGCAACCCGCGCTTTTCCACCGCCAACCGCGTCCGGCTGCAGGCATTTTTCCAAGATCTGGAGCCACTGCGGCAACAGCTGGACTGCACGCTGTCGCAGTTGATGATCGCCTGGACCACGCGGCCCGGCGGCGTCACCGTGGCGCTGTGCGGCGCCCGCGACGCCCGCCAGGCCACCCAGAACGCCCGCGCCGCCGCGCTGCGCCTGGAACCCAACCATATCGCCGCCATCGACGCGGCCGCCCAGCGCCATCTGCAAGCGCTGGACTGACCCCGGAGCCCCCCATGCCGCACCTTAAACAAGCCCGCCTGAACCGCCTGCTGAACGCCGGCCGTTGCCTGGACATCGCCGTGGACCATGGCGTGTGCAACGAGCCCAGCTTCCTGTCCGGGCTGGAAGACATGCCCGCCGTCATGGCCCAGTTGCTGGCCGCCGGCCCCGACGCCATCCAGCTCAACTACGGCCAGGCCGACCTGCTGCAACAGCAGCCCGGCCGCGACAAGCCCGCCCTGGTCATGCGCCTGGACATGGGCAACCCCTACAACGCGACCACCCACCGCGTCATGTGGGCCGTGCTGCAGAACGAACAAGACCCCGTGCTGCCCGCCGTGCAGATGGACGCGGCCTGCGTCGTGGTCAACCTGTTCATGCTGCCCGGTGAACCGGACCTGTTCCGCCAATGCGTCGCCAACATCGCCCGCGTGCGCGCCGACTGCGACCGCTACGGCATGCCGTTGATGATCGAGCCGCTGGTCATGGCGCCCCACTCCGAGCGGGGCGGCTACATGGTCGACGGCGATGCCGAAAAGATCGTTACCCTGGTGCGGCTGGCCCGGGAAATGGGCGCCGACATCGTCAAGGCCGATCCCACCACCCACACCCAGGACTTCCACCGCGTGGTGCAAGCCGCCCGTTGCCCGGTGCTGGTGCGTGGCGGCGGCCGCGAAGATCTGCGGCAAGTCTTTGGCCGGTCGCGCGAGCTGCTGGACCAAGGCGCCGTGGGGCTGGTGTACGGCCGCAACGTCTACCAGCACGCCGACCCGTCGGCGGTAGTGCGGGCGCTGATGGCGATGATCCATGACAATGCGGACGCCAGGCAGGCTTGGGATATGTACGAGACGGGTAGCCGATAAGGCACCCTAAGCGCCCCGGCCGCGCCAGCCGATCACCCAGGCGCCGGCCGCCAACGCCGCCGCCACGCCGAACGTGGCCGCCATTCCCTGCGCCACCGCCTGGGGCGGCGCAATGGCCAGGTCGGTAGCGCCCGCCCTCAGCGCGAACACCGCACCCATGGCCGAGGCCCCCGTCACCAGCCCCAGATTGCGCGACAGGTTCAACATGCCCGACACCAGGCCGCGCTGGCGCGCCTCGACATCGGCCATGACGCCGGTATTGTTGGCCGCCTGGAACACCGCGTAGCCCACCGTCAGCACGGCGATCGGCCCGAGGTAGCCGGCCACGCCCAGCGCGGCGGGCAGGGTCGCTAATAGTGCTGTGCCGGCAACCACGGCCGCCAGCCCGATCCGCGCAATCCGCCCCGCGCCGTAGCGGTCTACCAAACGACCTGCCGGCACCCCGCAAGCAGCGCTGACCAGCGGCCCCACCGACATCGCCATCCCGGCCGCCGCCGCGCTCAGCCCCAAGGCCTGCGTCAGATAGAACGGGCCGACCACCAGCGTGGCCATCATCACCGTCGAGACCAGCGCGTTCATCGCCAGGCCCGCGCCCAGGCCCTGGCGGCGCAGCATCGCCGGGTGCACCAACGGCGCCGCCGTCCTGGCCTGAACGCGCAGGAACAGCCACGCGCCGCCCCCCGCGGCCAGCAGCAGGCCGACGTTGATCGCGCCAAATCGGCCGCGCCCCAACGTCATCGCCAACGCATAGGCCGCCAGCGCAACGGCCAACAGCAGCGTGCCGGTGATATCGAAGCCCGGGCCGCTTGTCCGCGGTCGGTCCGCGGGCAGATGGCGGTATGCCAGCGCCATCGCCAGCAGCCCCAGCGGCAGATTCACCAGGAAAATGAAACGCCAACCCAATCCGGCGATCAGCACGCCGCCCAACGTCGGCCCCAGCGCCGTGCCCACCGCCGACATCGTGCCCAGCAACCCCATCGCACTGCCCGTCCTGGCCTTGGGCAGGATGTCGCCCACGAAGGCCATCGACAGCACCATCATCACGGCCGCGCCCGCCCCCTGCGCCGCGCGGGCGGCGATCAGCAGCCCCAGTGTGGGCGCCAGACCGCACAGCGCCGACGCCGCCGTGAACAGCGCAATGCCGGCCAGCAGCAGGCGCCGCCGCCCCCATAGATCCCCCAGGCGGCCCGCGCCCACCACGCAGGTCGTAACAGCCAGCAGGTAGGCCAGCACAATCCATTGCACGTGCGGGAACGGCGCGTTGAAAGCCTGCGCCAAGGCAGGCAGCCCGACATTGGCGCTGCTGGTGCCCAAGGAAGCCAAGAGCAGGGACAACGACAGGCTGCCCAACGCCCAGGGGACGCGGCGGTCGGAAGCAACTGCTGGCCCGTGGGCCGGGTTCGGGTTCGGGTTCGGGTTCGGGTTCGGGTTCGGGTTCGGGTTCGGGTTCGGGTTC
>JBEBOQ010000001.1:0-268345 GCA_040396375.1 Achromobacter xylosoxidans | reverse complement strand
AGGGTGAGCAGGGCGCCAAGGAAGCGGGCAAGATGCGCGCGGAAGGCAAGGAATACATCGTGCAGGATGGCGATGTGATGAATTTCTTGTTCAACGTCTGATTGGGGTGTGAACAGCTTGGGCATTCCATGAAATGCCTGGGCATTCAAAACCTTTCGAAAGCCGCATAGCTATGCGGCTTTTTCATTTCTTTGCGGATATTCGCCGCAGCTTGTGCGGTGAATCGGCCTCGCAATCACTGCATGAATAGCGCCCGATCAAGCGCTTTTCTCCCCCGCCCCGCGCAAGAAATTCTCCTCCAGCACGCTCAACACCCGATTCAGCGTGTCTATATCGGCGGCCGACAAGCCCTTCAACGACTCATCAAAAAACGCCGCCCGCTTCGGCAGCGCCTCATCCACCACCGTCTGCCCGGCCGGTGTGAGCCGCGCGTTGGTCAGCCGGTTGTCGTTGGCATCCACCGCCCGCGAAATCCAGCCCAGCTTTTGCATCGCCTGAAGTTGTCGCGTGAGCGACGCAGGATCCAGCCGGCAGCGCTCGGCCAGATGTTTTTGCGAACACTGCCCGCATTCATGCAGCGCCAAGAGAATGCGCCAGCGCGGCAACGCATGCCCGACCTTGGCGCTGAAGGCGCTTTGCATGACGCGGTAGGTCTGGCCCATGTGCTGGACGACCTGCAGGCCTTGTTGTTGTTTGGGCAAAAGCTACTCTCCGACGCCGGCGGGCTCCGCTTTGGGAGCGCGCGCCAATTGCACCAGGGGGACGCGCCGCACGCACCACAGCGCCAGCACCGCGACCGCCAGGGCGATGAGCTGCCCCTCGTGGATGGCGCCGACCAGCGCCACCCGCGCGATCTCGATCAACGACGTTCCATCCTGGCCTTGATGCGCCAATTGTGCCAGGAACTGTGTCTGGGCCTCGGGGTTGACCAGCATCTGCGGGTCGTCCAGCTGCGGCAGCCAGCGCGCCGAGGCGCCGCGCAGCGTCGATTCGACGCCGCTGAAATAGCTGTGGTTGACCATGGTGCCGACCACGGCCGTGCCCAGCATGCCGCCGATCATGCGCAGCGATTGCAGCAGCGCGGTGGCGATGCCCAGGTGGCTGCGGCCGGCGGTCTGCTGCGCGAACACGGTCAGGTTGGGCATGATGAAGCCCATGCCCAGCCCGGCCATGAGCATGTAGGCGGCGATCAGGCCGTGCGCGGTGTAGTTGTGGGTGGTGACGATGCCCAGACAGGACAGCGCCATCAGGATGAAGCCCGCGTACAGCATGCGGTTGGGATTGCGGATGCGGGTGATGATGCGGCCGTTGATGATGCTGCCCACGGTGATGAAGACCACCATCGGCGTGATCAGCAGCCCGGCGTCCTGCGGCGACAGGCCGAAGCCGCCCTGCAGCAGCAGCGGCGCGTAGAACAGCAGCGAATACATGGTCACGCCCACCAGCAGCGCCAGTATGAACAGCATGGCCAGGCCGCGGTTGCGGAACATGTCGAACGGCAGCAGCGGGTGCGGGCAGCGCCGCTCCCACCAGAACAGCAGGCCGAAGGCGGCG
Source organism: Achromobacter xylosoxidans (assembly GCA_040396375.1). Lineage (GTDB taxonomy): Bacteria > Pseudomonadota > Gammaproteobacteria > Burkholderiales > Burkholderiaceae_B > Achromobacter > Achromobacter xylosoxidans_D. Next base: position 266,791 of record JBEBOQ010000001.1, on the reverse strand, counting down.
ATGCTGCCAGCCGCCAGCAGCACGATGGTGGCGCTCAGGCCTTCCTTGGGCAGCAGTTCCACCAGCAGTTGCAGGCTGCCGAGCGCGGCGGCGATCAGCAGCGCGCCTTGCCAATCCAGGCGCACCTTGCCGGAAGTATGGTTGCGCAGGTGCGGCAGGTAGCGCGCCACGAACCAGAGGCCCAGGATGCCGATGGGCAGGTTGACGTAGAACACGGAGCGCCAGCCGTAGTGCTCGGTCAGCGCGCCGCCCAGCGTCGGGCCCACCGCATTGGCGATGCCGAAGGCCGAACTGAGCATGACCTGCCAGCGCAGCCGCACGTGCGGATCGGGGAACAGGTCGGGAATGGAGGCAAACGCCGTGCCCACCAGCATGCCGCCGCCCACGCCCTGCAGCGCCCGCGCCAGCACCAGCGTGAACATGCTGTCGGCCGCGCCGCACAGCACCGAGGCCAGCGTGAACAGCACGATCGCCGCCACCACGAAGGGCTTGCGGCCGTAGTAGTCGCCCAGCCGGCCGAAGATCGGCACGGTGATGACCGAGGTCAGCAGGTAGGACGTGGCCACCCACGCGTACAGCTCGAAGCCCTTGAGTTCGGCCACGATGGTGGGCAGCGCGGTGCCCACCACGGTCTGGTCGATGGCCACCATCATCATGACGAAGCACATGCCCAGCATGGCGAGCAGGGTCTGCCGGAAGGGAAGCACCTGGCCGGGTGAATAGGGCGTGCTGGGAGCGGGGGCGGGCATTGTTGGATCGATCAATGATTGATGGATCAATAATTCTAGCCCTACAATCCCGAAGACAGAAAACCGTCAGTTTCGGGCCGGACGCGCAGGCTGGCCCGATTTGTTACGATAGCGGTATGTGCACGCTGGTCATGCCGGCGTCTTCAGCAGGTCTTTCCATGGCAGTTCCTCCCCGCTTGGCGCCCCGGCCCCCGGCTTGGCGCACGCGGCGGCACGCGATCGAAGACGGACATATCAGGAAGCCACGCGCGCGGCGCGGCGGCAAAGCACCATTCCCGCGCCCGGCGCGGCGGATGGCATTCAAGGATTACCAGTCGAGGTACCGACGGGGCGGCAATGAAAACGTGGTTCAAGCGCATTCTGATAGGCCTGGTGGTGTTGGTTGTCGTGGCCGTCGTTGGCCTGGCCATCTTTTTGCTGACGTTCGACCCCAACGCGTACAAGTACAAGCTCGAAGAGCTGGTCCAGGAACGCTATCACCGCACGCTCACGATCGACGGCGAAATCGAGCTGTCGCTGTTCCCGCGCATCGGCCTGTCGGTGCAGGGCGTGTCGCTGTCCGAAGCCAATAGCACCGAAAACTTCGCGTCCATCGAAAGCACCCGCCTGGCGGTGGCCGTGTGGCCGCTGCTGTCCAACAGCTTCGTGGTGGACCACGTGGCGATCAGCGGCTTCAAGGCCCGCGTGGTGCGCAACAAGGACGGCCAGTTCAATTTCCGCAATCTGGTCGGCGGCACGGCGCCGGTGGTGGCCACGCCATCCAACCCGGCCGAGGCCGTGCTGGGCGCGGCCCAGACCGCCGCCCAGGCGCTCACCACCGGCACGTCGCCGGCGACCCGCAACAACATGCAGATCGACATTGCCGGTCTGGACCTGAAAGACGGCGAAGTCCTGCTGCAGGACGAAATGTCGGGCATGGCGGTGGCGGTTACCAAGATCAACGCCAATACCGGCCGCGTCACGTTCAACCAGCCGTTCGATGTGCGCCTGACGGCCCGCGTCGAAGGCGGCAATCCCCGCATCGATGCCAACCTGACTGGCCAGGCGCTGTTGACGCTGGACCCCTCTGCCAAGCGCTATGCGGCCCAGAAGCTGGACCTGCGCATGGACGGCAAGCTGCCGGGCGCCGAAGCCAAGAGCCTGGCGATGCGCGGCAACCTGGCGTTCAACGGCCAGAAGTCGGCGCTGGACGTGGCCGGTCTGGAAGTCGTGTTCCAGGGCGATATCACCGATCCTGCCGCCCGCGCCACGGGTGTTGAAGCCAGCGTGGCCATGCCCAAGCTGTCGCTCGACCCGCACAAGAGCCAATTGCAGATCGAAAAACTGGCGGTGCGCGCCAAGGGCGGCGTGGCCGACGGCCCGTTTGAATTCGCGGTGGACGCGCCGGCGCTGAACATTTCGCCCACGCAGGCCACGGGCGAAGCCCTGACCGGGCGCGTGCGCATCAGCGGCCTGGACGCCAGCTTCGGCCTGAACGGTATCAGCGGCAACGCGGCTGAACTGGACATCAAGGAAGCCAAGCTGGACAGCACGTCCAAGAAGGGCGACCGCATCGTCAAGCTGAACTTCGCCTCGCCGCTGTCGGTGAATCTGCTGCAACGCAAGGGCGGCCTGTCCGCGCTGCGCGGCGACGTGAACATCACCGACCCGGGTCTGCCCAAGGGCAACCTGCAGATCCCGGTGATCGGCAGCCTGAATGTGGACCTGCTGAAAGACCAGGCGACCAGCAAGATCAACGCGGTGCTGGAAGGCGGCAAGTTCGACCTGAGCGCCGACATCACCAAGCTCAGCGATACGCCGCAGGTCAATTTTGCGCTGGCGGTGGATACGCTGGATCTGGACAAGCTGGTGCCGCCGGTCGCGGCTGCGCCCGCCAAGCCGCCCGCCGATGGCAAGAAAGACGAAAACAAGCCGGCTCAGCCGGCGCCTGCCGCACCCGCGGACGACGCGATCAACCTGTCGGCCCTGGTCGGCCCCAGCGTGACCGGCACGCTCAAGGTCGGCAAGCTGGTGGTGCGCGGTCTGAAGGCCGACGAGGTCGCCGCCGCCGTCAAGCTGGAACGCGGCAAGCTCGATATCTCCAGCCTCACGGCGGGCCTGTACGGCGGCAAGCTGGCCGGCGCGTTGTCGGTGGATGCGGCGCAGGGCAATCAGCTGGCCACCAAGATGTCGCTGGCGGGGATTTCGATTGAGCCCCTGCTGATGGATCTGGCGCAAAAGAACGTGCTGTCCGGCACGGGCAGCTTGGCGCTGGACCTGAAGACCGCCGGCGCCAACGGCTATGCCATGAAGAGCAATCTGGGCGGCACGCTGCAGGTGCGTTTGCGCGATGGCGCGGTCAAGGGCATCAACCTGACCCAGACGCTGCGCGACCTGAAGGCCGTGCTCAAGCCCGAGTCGCAGGACACGACGGTGGCCGCCGACACCAGCAAGCAGACCGCGTTCTCTGAAATGGATGCCGACCTGGCGTTCACCAAGGGCGTGGCCAGCATGAAGCGCCTGAACTTCGTGTCGCCGTTGCTGCGCGTGACGCAAGGCGAGCCGGCCACCATCGACTTCGTCAAGAACGAGCTGGACCTGGTGGCGCGCGCCCGCGTGGTCAATCCGGCGGCCGATCCGGAAGGCAAGGAGCTGATCGACCTGAAGGACGTGACCATTCCCGTGCATGTGAAGGGCCCGTTCGACAAGCCTACCTATACATTGCTCTGGAAAGACGCCATCGGCGGCATTCTCAAGCGCAGCCTGGAAAACAAGCTGCGCGAAGCCGTGACCGGCAAGGGCAAGGGCGGCGCGGCGGTGGACAAGGCGCTCAAGGGCCTGCTGGGCAAATGAGCGGCGCCACTTTCCAACCCATTGCCCAATGCGGCGAGACGTCGCAGGCCGAGGCCGCGCCCTATCACCGCCAGTGGCTGGTCGCCAATGATTCGGGCCAGTGGCTCAACCGCGAGCTGTGCCCGCGGCTGGCCGACGTGACGGTGGAACTGCGCCTGGGCTACCTGGTGCTGCGCGCGCCGGGCATGCTGCGCATGGATATTCCGCTGGACGTGATCGAGGACGACGACAGCGTGCGCTACAGCATGAAGGTCGGTGAGCAGATCATCGACGTGATCGACGAAGGCGAACTGGCCGCGGCGTGGATCTCGAATTTCGTGCAGGTGCCGTGCCGCATCATGAAGGTGCATCCGGACACGCCCGTGTCCGCCTGGCCGGACTGAGCCTGGCGGCGGGCCGCGCACGGCCGCACGACAGGCCCGCGGTCAACGCGGGACGAACGCCGCATCAGGCCGCCGGCTTGCGCCGGTATTCAAACACGGTGTGGGCCAGCAGGCCTGCCACCAGGCCCCAGAAGGCCGAACCGATGCCCCAGAAACTGAAGCCCGACGCCGTTGCCAGCAGCGTGATGAGCGCGGCTTCGCGCCGCTGCGGATTGGCCATGGCGGCGGCCATGCCGCCCATGATGGTGCCCAGCAGCGCCAGCCCGGCCAAGGCTGCCAGCAGCGCGGCGGGCAGCGCCTGGAAGAACACCGCGACCGCGCCGGCCACGATGCTCAGCGCGAAATAGCTCACGCCGTAGGTGGCCGCCGCGATGTAGCGCTTGGACGGCTCGGCATGCGCTTCGGGACCCGTGCAGATGGCCGCGCTGATCGCGCCCAGCGTGACGCTGTGGGCGCCGAACGGAGCCGCCAGCAGGCCGAGCAAACCGGTGGCGGCCACCAGCCGCGAGGCCGGCGGGCGGTAGCCGGCGGCTTGCAGGATGGCCAGGCCGGGCAGGTTCTGCGAGGCCATCGCCACCACGAACAGCGGCACGCCCAGGCTGACCGCGGCCTGCATGCTGAAGACGGGCGTGGTCCAGACGAATTCGGTCAGGTGCCAATCGAGCTGGTCGACCTGGATCAGGCCCAGGCCGGCGGCCATGGCCACCGCCACCGCCATCACCACCAGCACCGCGTAGCGCGGCGCCCAGCGCCGGCACACCAGGTAGGCGGCGCACATGGCCAGCACCAGCGCCGGCTGCTTGCCGACGTTGGTGAAGATGCCCATGCCGAAGTTGAGCAGCACGCCGGCCAGCATGGCGGCGGCCACCTCGCCGGGAATGCGGCGCAGGATGGGATCGATCCAGCCGAACAGGCCGCAGGCCAGCGTCAGCGCGGCGGCCAATACGAAGGCGCCGATGGCTTCGGGAAAAGGCACGCCGGCCAGCGCGGTGACCAGCAGCGCGGCGCCGGGGGTGGACCAGGCCATGACGATGGGCAGGCCGGTGCGCAGGCTGTAGGCCGCGCCGCCCAGGCCCAGCACCAGGCTGAGCGAGCCGATCCAGGAGCCGATGCGGGCGGCGTCCAGGCCGGCGGCATGGCCGGCCTGCACCATCAGCACGGCGGTGCCGCCGAAGCTGACCAGCACGGCGACCAGGCCGGCCGCGATGGCGGAAGCGGACAGGTCGCGGCGGGCGTTGGGGCGGGTGGCGGGGGGATCGAAGACGGGTTGCACGGTGTCGCTCATGCGGCACCGGTCAGGCGGCGGTACTTGGCCATCAGTTGTTCCTGGCCTTCCTTCCATTGCGGATGCAGTTCGATGCATTCGACCGGACAGACCACCTTGCATTGCGGCTCGTCGTGGTGGCCGACGCATTCGGTGCAGCGGTCAGGGTCGATGACGTAGTAGTCCTCGCCCATGGAAATCGCGTCGTTCGGGCACTGGGGCTCGCAAACGTCGCAATTGATGCATTCTTCGGTGATGGTCAGAGCCATGATGGATGGGCAGCGGAATCAGGCGGGGGCGCAGCCATTGTACTGCCGGCCTCGCTCGGCGCCCGGACAAGCCCCTGGCGCCGTCCTGCCATTAGCCCTGGGGGGCTGTGCGGATCGCCGGCCGCCAAAGCGCAAGAAGAGCGCACAAGGCGCTCTTCGGGGGATTCGGCGGCGGGGGAGCCCGCGGGTTCAGCCCGGCCAGGACTGTTCGCGGCGTTCCTTGGCTTTTTCCTGCAGCCAGCGTTCCACCGAGGGGAACACGAACTTGCTGACGTCGCCGCCCAACTGGGCGATTTCGCGCACGATGGTGCCCGAGATGAACTGGTATTGGTCCGACGGCGTCATGAACAGGGTTTCGACGTCGGGCAGCAGATGGCGGTTCATGCCGGCCATCTGGAATTCGTATTCGAAGTCGGACACGGCGCGCAGGCCGCGCACGATGACGCGCCCGCCCTGGTCGCGCACGAAGTCCTTGAGCAGGCCGCCGAAGCTCTGCACTTCCACGTTGGGATAGTGCCCCAGCACTTCGCGCGCGATGTCCACGCGCTCGTCGATGCTGAAGAAGGGCTTCTTGTTGCGGCTGTGCGCGATGCCGACCACGACTTTGTCGAAAAGCGTGGCGGCGCGGCGGACCAGGTCTTCGTGGCCTCTGGTCAGCGGGTCGAAAGTGCCGGGGTAAACAGCGATGATCATGCGAGCTCCGTACCGTTATTAGTGGTGTACACCATCCTCCGAAGCTCGGATTATTGACCTATTTGCGCAATGCAGCAAATTTCAGCAGATGGTAGTGGACCGCCCCGGCCTTGTCCTGGCGCAATAACTCGAATCCGTCAGGGGCGTCGAGGGCGCTTTCGGCTTCGACATAGACCAGTCCGTCCTCGGCCAGGATGCCGGGCAGGATCGGCCACAGGCGCGGCAGCCAGCCTTGTCCGAACGGCGGATCCAACAGGATGAGGTCAAATCGGGACGCATCCATTCTTTCGGCGACCTGCATCGCATCGCCCACGTGGATGCGTATCATGTCGGCTTTGAGCTTGTCGCGCAGTGTCCGCAGCGCGGACGCGGCGGTCTTGTCCCGCTCGACCATCTGCACATGCGCCACGCCGCGCGAGGCCGCCTCGAAACCCAGGGCGCCGCTGCCGGCGAACAGATCCAGCACCTGCTTGTCGGCGAATTCGCCGCCCCACAGGTGGTTGAGCCAGTTGAACAGCGTTTCCCGCACCCGGTCGGGCGTCGGGCGGAGCGTCTCCACGTCGGGCACGACGATAGGGGTGCGCCGGTATTGGCCCCCGACGATACGAATATACTTGTTACCCATGTTTAGCCGCTTCTTCAAGAAAAAATCCCCTCCGCCCGCCGCGCCGGCCCAGCCCGCGCCGCCGCCGGAGCAGGTGGACGCCGGGATCGCGCCGCAAGCCGAGGCCGAGGTCCCCGCCCAGCCCGTCGAACCCGCCGTTCCGGCGCGCGAATTCGCGCCCGTCGCGACGCCCGAGGTGACCCTGCCGGTGCCGTCCGCCGAGGTGCCCGCGCCGGCGTCGGCCAGCGTGCCGCAACCGTCGCCGGCCGTGGTGCCGCAGCCGCAGGCCTCGGCGCCCGTGTCCGCGCAGGTCGCCGCGGCGCCCGTGCCGCAGCAGCCAGTGGCTCCCGCGCCGGCGGTTTCGCAGCCCGCCGCAACGCCGTCGGCGCCGGTCGTCGCCCCGGCTCCCGCCGCCATTGTGCCGGCCCCTGCCGCGCCCGAACCGGAAGCCGCGCCCAAGAAGGCGTCCTGGCTGTCGCGGCTCAAGCAGGGCCTGTCGCGCACCGGCCAGAGCATTGGCGGCATTTTCGTCGGCGTCAAGGTCGACGAGAACCTGTTCGAGGAACTCGAATCGGCGCTCATTATGGCCGATGCCGGCCTGGAAGCCACCGAGAAGCTGCTGACCGCGCTGCGCGCGCGGGTCAAGAAAGAACGCATCGAGGACCCGGCCAAGGTCAAGGCCGCGCTGCGCCAGCTGCTGGCCGACCACCTGCGTCCGCTGGAGCGCGCCTTCGACCTGAAGCGCGCGCAGCCGCTGGTGGTGATGATCGCGGGCGTCAACGGCGCGGGCAAGACCACGTCGATCGGCAAGCTGGCGCACACCTTCCAGCGCCAGGGCGCCAGCGTGCTGCTGGCCGCGGGCGACACGTTCCGCGCCGCCGCGCGCGAGCAACTGATCGAATGGGGCAGCCGCAACAACGTCACCGTGATCTCGCAGGATGGCGGCGACCCGGCGGCGGTGGCGTTCGACTCGGTCAACGCCGGCCGCGCGCGCGGCATGGGCGTGGTGATGGTGGACACGGCCGGCCGCCTGCCGACCCAGCTGCACCTGATGGAAGAACTGAAGAAGATCCGCCGCGTCATCGGCAAGGCCGACCCGGCCGCGCCGCACGAGGTGCTGCTGGTGGTGGACGGCAACACCGGCCAGAACGCGCTGGCGCAGATCCGCGCGTTCGACGCGGCCATCAACCTGACGGGCCTGGTCGTGACCAAGCTGGACGGCACCGCCAAGGGCGGCACGCTGGCGGCGGTGGCGGCGGGCAGCCAGGGCGTGCGGCCGATCCCGGTGTACTGGATCGGCGTGGGCGAAAGCCTCGAAGACCTGCAGCCGTTCGTGGCCGACGAATTCGCCGGAGCCTTGCTGGCCGACTGATTCGTCCCGCTGATACCCGCGCGGGCCTCGCGCCCGGCGCTGAAAACACCGCGCCCCACGTCTGCTGCATCGCAGGCGTGGGGCGCGGTGTTTGTGGCGGGCGCAAATGCGGTCCGCGAGGGACCGCGTCGCCTTATTTCCAGAACGGCTTGCTGCTTGCCAGGTCGTCGAAGGCGCGTTGCGCGTCCACCGCCAGTTCCTCCAGGCGCGCGCTGATCCAGCCCAGCGCGAACCAGGCCTGCGGATGCGTGGCCGTACACGACTCGTAGTAGTCCTTGGCGACGGCCAGGTCGTTGATCTCGCCCAGGATGTCCTGGACCCGCGACAGCAGCTTGCGGTAGCCGCGCAGCTTGCTCGGGGGCAGCAGCGATTCGGCGAAGGCCAGGCTATAGCGCAGGCGCTTGCCGCGCTTGCGCAGTTCGTGGCGCGTGGGGATGTCGAGCGTGGCGAACTGGGTGCCCTGGTCGGCCACCTTGCTGTGCCAGCGATGCAGGCGCCGCGCCAGCTGCTTGTGCAGCTGCTGCGGATCGGGTTCGGGCGCGAGCATGGGAATGATGGTGGGCTTGACGCTGGGGCCGGCGATGCCGCCTTCCAGGCGGATGGCCGGCTCGGGCGCCGCGTCGCTGGGCACGCCGTTGGCGATGGGCTGGCCGTCGCTGGCGGGCAGCGCGGGCGGCACGTCCAGGCTCCATTCCAGCAGTTCCAGCAGCCAGGCCTGGAAGGCCTTGCCGCCGGCGATGGCGCGGGCGTCCTGCTCGGGCGGCGCGGCTTCCATGGGGATGACGGGCATGCCGGCGCGCATCAGCGCGGGGGCCACGGTTTCGTTCAGGACGTCCTGGTCGCGGTTGGCGCCGAAGGCGGCGAAGTGCGCGCGCACGCCTTGCAGCAAGGTGTTGGGCACGGGAGCGATCCAGCCGTCGAACAGTTTCCAGGCGGAACGCAGGCGGCGGATGCCGACGCGTAATTGGTGTACGTGTTCGGAGTTGCCGGCGCGGTAGACGCCTTCGGTGTCGACTTCGGCGAGCACGGCGGCGTTGCGGGCGATCTGGTCCAGGCATTCGGCGGCGATGCGGCCCATGGCCTGGGGGGCGGTCATGTCGTCGCGCAGTTTGACGGACGCGGCGCCGCGCGGGGCCCAGAACTGGGCGATGGCCTGGGCGCGGCGGGTTTCTAGGTCGTCGCCGGGAATGGCGTCGACGTCGGCCAGACGCTGCGCCAGTTGAGCCAGGGCGTCGCCGCGCTCGGATTTGCTGCGCGGGTCCGCGACCAGGGCATGGCGCTGCTGCCAGCCGCGCGCGACGGCGAAGATGGCGGCGGGGCGGCCGGAGACCAATTCAAATTCGAGTTCGGAGATGGGCAGTTCCAGCGCGCCGGCGCGCAGGATGCCGGTGTCGTAAGCGAGTTCGACGGTGCCAAAGCGGGTGCGGACTTTGCGCAGCATGCGCTGGACGTCGGTTTCGTAGCGCAGGCCGAGTTCGCCTTTGATGGCGGCCAGGGCGGCTTCGACTTCGGTGCCGGCGTAGACGGACAGGTCCAGGACGGGGCCGGGGCGGGGGTGGTTCAGTTCGATGCGTGTGATGGCGTTGATGCCGGGCATCTTGAGGGTTTGCACCCAGTCGCGGCCTTCCTGGCGCAGGCGGATGGCGATGCGGGCCTTGGCGAGTTCGCGTTCGGGGGTGTCGAAGTACATGGCGTGCAAGCGGATGCGGGTCGCTTCACGTTGCTTGACCTCTCGTAGCACGGCTTGGCGCGAAGCCGTGGGCACGTGCAGTTTCAATTCCTGTTCCGACATGGCGGGGGTGTCCGACGGCAAAAGCCGAGATGTTAGTCAATCGGAGGGGGGGATTTGATGACGGGTCATATTTTGTTCACATTGAGCATAGACTGGGTTGCGGTGCGTCAACAAGGGGGCGGTCTGGTTGGGTTCTTGAGCCGCGCGGGCGGCCTTGCGAGGCTTACGCGGTGTCTCGCGTCGTTCGGGTGACGCTGCGCGCTTGCCGGGAGAGATTGTCGGCAAGCTATGTTTTGATTTGGGGGCGTTTTGCGCAAAAAAAACCGCCCGTTTCCGGGCGGCGCAAAGGAACGTTGGTGATGCTCTTGGGTTAGAGGATGCGTTTGCGGGCTTGGGTGATGATGACTTCGGCCAGCACCACCACCACGAAGATGGCGGCCAGGACCAGGGCGACGCGGTCCCATTGGAAGAGGTTTAGCGCGGTGTCCAGGGCCATGCCGATGCCGCCGGCGCCGACCAGGCCCAGGACGGCGGATTCGCGGACGTTGATGTCCCAGCGCAGCAGCACGATGGACCAGAAGGCGGGGCGGATCTGGGGCCAGTAGGCGTACCAGATGACCGAGGCCTTGCTGGCGCCGGTGGCGGTGACGGCTTCGATGGGGCCGCGTTGGGCTTCTTCGATGGCTTCGCCTACCAGCTTGCCGACAAAGCCGATGGAGCGGAACGCGATGGCCAGCGTGCCGGCCAGGGCGCCGGGGCCGAAGATGGCGATGAAGAGCAGGGCCCAGACCAGCGAGTTGACCGAGCGGCTGGAGACCAGGATCAAGCGCGCCAGCATGTTGATGGTTTTGCTGGGGGTGAGGTTATTGGCCGCGAGCAGGCCGACGGGGACGGCCATGAAGACGGACAGGATGGTGCCCAGCGTGGCGATGTGCAGGGTTTCTATCAGGGCGTCATGCACGCCATTCGGGTAGTAGGCCCAGTCGATCGGCCACATGCGCCGGAACAGGTCAGCCATTTGTTCCGGGGCGTCGTACAGGAACTCCGGAATGACTTCGACGCCGCGGATGGCCTGGACGATGGCGGCGACGACCAGCAGGTACAGGGCGAAGCGCAGAAGGCGCTGGCCCATGCTGTAGCGTTGCCAGATGCGGGGCGAGCCGGTGTCGCGCAAGGTGGGGGCGTGGGCGTTCATTGGTCTGCCTCCGCCTTGTTGACGGCTTGCTTGGCCGCGGTGGGTTTGCTGGACCCTACGCCGCGGGCGCCGGCGAAGCGGCTTTGCAGGATGCGGTCAAAGCCCAGGTTGTCCAGGAACACGGCGCGCACGAAGCCGGCCAGGATTTCGCCCAGCATGATGATGGCGATGAGGGTGAGCAGGATGGCGCTGACGAAGTCGTAGTCAAAGCGCTGGAACGCCGAGAACAGCGTGCCGCCGACGCCGCCGGCGCCGACGATGCCGACCATGGTGGAGTTGCGCAGGTTGGAGTCGAATTGGTAGGTGGCGAAACCGATGAAACGCGCGAACACCTGCGGCAGCACGCCGAAGACGATGACGTTGGCGAACGAGGCGCCCGTGGCGCGCACGGCTTCGACCTGCTTGAGCGAGATTTCCTCGATGGCCTCGGTAAATAGCTTGCCGATGAAGCCGACGGAGGCGACGGTCAGCGCCAGGATGCCGGCCAGTGCGCCAAAGCCGACGGCCTTGACGAACAGGATGGCGACGATGACCGGGTGCAGCGCGCGGCACAGGGCGACGATGGAACGCGCCGGCCATGAGACCCAGGCGGGCATCATGTTGCGCGCGCCCAATAGGCCGACGGGCAGCGCCAGGAAGATGCCCAGCACCGAGGCGAGCACGGCGATTTCCAGGCTTTCGGCGATGCCCTTCCATAGGGTGGCGGGCTTTTCGAAGTTGGGCGGGAACATGCGCGCCAGGAAGGTGGACGCGTGGCCCATGCCGGATTCGAAGCGGCTCCAGCTGAAGTCCAGCTGGGCGGCGGCGTAGACCGTGTACAGCAGCAGCAACAGCAGGCCGGCCTTGGCGCGGCCGGACAGGGCGAAGGGGCGCGGGCCCCGGGGATGCGTTATTCCAGCCAAGACTCGCCTCCGTAGATGGTCTTGAGCATGGCGGCATCCAGGCCATGGCCGTCGCCGTCGTAGACGACGTGGCCGCCGGACATTCCGACGATGCGGCTGGCGTAGCGGCGGGCCAGTTCGACGTCGTGGATGTTGACGATGACGGGGATGCCGGTGGCGTTGCCCTGCGCCGACAGCAGCTCCATGATTTCCACCGAGGTCTTGGGGTCGAGCGACGAGGTGGGCTCGTCGGCCAGCAGCAACTGCGGGCGCTGCATCAGTGCGCGGGCGATGCCCACGCGCTGGCGTTGGCCGCCCGACAGGGCGTCGGCGCGCTGGTCGGCAAAGCCAGCCAGGCCGACGGTGTCCAGCAGCTTGTAGGCGTGCTCGATGTCTTCGGCCTCGAAGCGGCGGGTCCAGGCCTTGAAGGCGCTGGTGTAGCCCAGCCGCCCGGTCAGCAGGTTTTCCATGACGGTCAGGCGTTCGACCAGGTTGTATTCCTGGAACACCATGCCGATGCGCCGGCGCGCGCGCCGCAGCGACGCGCCACGCACCCGGGCCAGGTCGACCGCGCCGTCGCCGGCTTCGAGCACGATCTCGCCGCGGGTCGGCTCGATCAGCCGGTTGATGCAGCGCAGGAGCGTGCTCTTGCCGGTGCCTGACGGGCCGATGATGGCCGTCAGGCCGCGTCCCGCGATCTGCAGGTCGATGCCGTTCAATACCGGCCGGCCGGCCCGGTATTCCTTGACCAGGCCGGAAATGCGTAGCGACGTCGTCATGCTGATTACTTCTTGCTCTTGGCGGATTCGCGGTCGTAGGCGGCGCGGTTGAAGCTTTCGCCGCCGGATTCGGCGACCTGGCGCACGATGGCCCAGTCCTTCTGGTAGGTCACCGGGTAGAAGCGGTCGGCGCCGTCGAAGGCCTTGGACATCTCGGCCGGGAAGCGGTAGTCGTAGAAGCACTTGAGCATCTGGTCGCGGAACTTCGGCTCCAGGTCGTGCGCGTAGGCGAACGACGAGGTCGGGAATTTCTCGCTCTTGTAGATGACGCGGAAGTCGGCTTCCTTGACCTGGCCGCGCTCGACCATGCGCTTGAACACGTCGGAGGCCACGGCGGCGGCGTCGTAGTCGCCGGAGTTCACGCCCATGACGGACTGGTCGTGCTTGCCCGAGAAGATCACCTTGTAGTCCTTGTCGGGCGTCAGGCCTTCCTTGGGGAACAGCGCCACGGGCGCCATGTGGCCGGAATTGGACGACGGCGCGGTGTGCGCGAGTTTCTTGCCCTTCAAGTCGGTCAGCTTCTGGTAGGGGCTGTCTTTCTTGACGATGACGATCAGGTTGTAGCCCTGGAAGCCATCGGCGTAGCCCTTGACGGCGAACGGCACCGCGCCGGCGATGTTCACGGCGAAGGCGGTGGGGCCGGTGGAGAAGCCGCCCACGTGCAGGCGGCCCGAGCGCATGGCCTCGATCTCGGCGGCGTTGCTCTGCACCTGGTAGAACACCACGCGCTTGCCGGTGCATTCGGACAGGTGCTTGGTGAACGGCTTGAAGATGTCTTCATACACCGCCGGGTCTTCCACCGGGGTGTAGGTGAACACCAGGGTCGACGGCGTCTTGAGCTTGGCCGGATCGGTGGGCGTGTCGGCCACCAGGTCCTTGTTGGCGTCGCAGTAGTTCTGGTCCAGGTCGCCCCGGTTCGAGCAGGTGTCGGCGGCGTGGGCGGCGGATGCCCCGAACGCGAGCGCGGCCAGCGAGGCCGCTTGCAGTAGACGCAAGGCGCGCATCGTATGTCTCCTGTTATAGGTTTGAATATGACTGGTAACTGAATTCAAACATACAAGCGCGGGAGGCACACTCGGGAAAGTCCCTGTGTTTCTTTTCGTGTTTTGTTCGTTTTGTTCGCTTTGGGTTCGTTTTTGCGCGAACGGCGCGGCGGCCACGCGATCGGATCGTGAGATCCGTCGCGCGGCTTGCGGGTCAGGCGACAGGGGAGAAGGTCAGGCGCGGTAGCCCAGCTTGCGCGAGATCTCGTGCGCGCAGGCCAGCAGCGGACGGGCGATGGCGCCGTCCCAGGACACGTCGAACAGGCCGGTGGGGCCCAGGCTGGTCAGCGCCAGCACGATGTTGCCGGTGTTGTCGAACACGGGCACCGACAGGGCGTCGACGCCCGGCAGCGGGTTGCCCAGGGCGCGGGCCATACCGTGCACGCGGATGTCCGCCAGTTGCGCCTCGATGTTGGCGCGGCTGACCTTGCGCGGCGGCGACACGCTGGAGATCACCGCCGTATCGCCTTCCTCGCGGGCGATGTAGTGCTCGCTGACCTTGGGCGGCAGCCAGGCCGCGAACACCAGGCCGGTGGCCGTGTGCAGCATGGACATCACCGTGCCTTTGCGCATGTTCACGTGCACCGGGTAGCTGGCTTCGGTCATGTGGATCATGGTGGGGCCGTGCGAGCCCAGCACCGCGATGCCCAGGGTGTGGCCGATCTCGGATTGCAGCTTGGCGATCTCGGGCATGGCGATGCGCACCGGATCCAGCCGTTGCAGGCTGACCAGGCCCATCTGCAGCGCGAACGGCCCCAGCTCGTACTGGCCGGTGATGCTGTCCTGCTGCACCAGGCCGACGCGGATGAAGCTGACCAGGTAGGGGTGGGCCTTGGCCGAGGTCATGCCGGCGCCGGCGGCCAGGTCGCGCAGGGTCAGCGGCTTGGCGGCGTCGACCAGGGCGGCCAGCAGCGGCACGCCCACTTCGATGGACTGGATGCTGCGGCGGCCGTCGTTGGCGGCGGGGGCGGAAGGTTTGGCGGTGGCCACGGTGCGTGCCTCAGGCGGTGACGGCGCGGGCGGCCAGCAGGCGGTCGGCCATCTCGGTGAAGCCGGCGCCGCCATGGAACGCGGCCACGTAGGCGGGGCGGTGCGTCAGGCGATGCAACTGCGACTGGATGTTGGCCACGCCGACCGAGACCGGGAAGTAGGCGAACATGGGCTCGTCGTTGGGCGAGTCGCCGATGAACAGCGTGCTGTCGAGCGCGCCGGCCACGTCGATGCCGAATTCGCGCTGGAACAGGGTGCGCGTCATGGTCAGCTTGTCGTAGTCGCCGAACCAGCCGTTGACGTGGATCGAGCTGACCTTGGCCTGCGCGCCGGCGTCCTGGAAGATCTGGACGATGTTGCTGACGGCCGAATCGGGCAGGGCGGGCACGTCTTCGCAGAAGTCGATGGCCAGGTCGGCCACGCGGTAGTCCTGGTCGCTGGCCACGGCGGCGCCGGGCACCTCGGCCAGCACCCGGTCGCGGATCGCGTCCAGCTTTTTGCGGCTGGCCTGGCGCGAAGCCGCGTCGGTCCAGTAGTGCGTGACCATGCGGCGCGCCTGGCGGTCGTACGCGTAATAGAACGCGCCGTTCTCGCCGACCACCGCGCGCACCGGCCACATGCGGGCGATGTGGTCGCACCAGCCGGCCGGGCGGCCGGTGATCGGCACCACCTGGATGCCGGCCTGTTCCAGGCGTTCCAGGGCGGCGTAGGCGTCGGCGGGCAACCGGCCTTCGGTGGTCAGGGTGTCGTCGATGTCGGTGAGCACGACGCGGATCCCCGCCGCGACGGTCAAAGGCATGGCCGCAAGGGCTTGCATGGCGTTTTTCCTTGGTTTTATAGGGTGTTCTCCGGCCGAAAGTTTAACCGGATGGCCCTGTTTGGGCGGGGGCGGCGCGACCCGGTAGGGGATATGGCGCCGGGGGCGGTAAAATCCGGGCTTTCCCGCCTGGTTTGCGTGCCCGCCATGTCCGTCCAGTTGTCCTCTTTGCCCGGCTCCGAGCCGGAATCCTTCGATATTGCCTCGGTCGCCGAGATCATCGCCGAGCTGCGCGCCGGCCGCATCGTCATCCTGGTTGACGAAGAAGACCGCGAAAATGAAGGCGACCTCGTCATGGCCGCCGAATTCGTCACGCCCGAGGCCATCAACTTCATGGTGACCCACGGCCGCGGCCTGGTGTGCCTGACCCTGACCGAAGAACGCTGCCGCCAGCTGGACCTGCCGCTGATGGCGGCCCGCAACGGCACGCGATACGGCACCAATTTCACCCAGTCGATCGAGGCCGCCGAAGGCGTCGAGACCGGCATTTCGGCCGCCGACCGCGCCCGCACCATCCAGGTGGCGGTGGCGCGCGACGCCAAGCCGTCCGACCTGGTCCAGCCCGGCCATATCTTTCCGGTGCGCGCCGTGCCCGGCGGCGTGCTGGTGCGCGCCGGCCACACCGAGGCCGGCTGTGACCTGACCGCCATGGCCGGCCTGACCCCGGCCGCGGTGATCTGCGAAATCCTCAAGCCGGACGGCACCATGGCGCGCCTGCCCGACCTGGTGGAGTTCGCCCGCGAGCACAACCTGAAGATCGGCACCATCGCCGACCTGATCCAATACCGCAGCGAGCACGAATCCATCGTCAAGCGCGTCGGCAAGCGCAGCATGCAGACCGCCTGGGGCACCTTCGAGGCCGTGGCCTACGAAGACGCCGCCACCGGCTCCGCCCATTTGGCGCTGGTGCATGGTAACGTGACTCCCGACGCCGAAACGCTGGTGCGCGTGCACGAGCCGGCCTCGGTGCTGGACGTGCTGGACACCGGCGTCAGCCCGCACAGCTGGGGCGTGGCGCAGGCCTTGCAGACGATTTCCCAGGCCCCCGCCGGCGTGCTGGTCTTGATGAACTGCCAGTCGTCCACCGAACACCTGTTCGCGCAGATCGCCGGCTGGAGCGACGCCAAGGCAAATGCCAACCCCGCCAACGCCGACCGTTTCGGTCTGCGGACGTATGGCATCGGCGCCCAGATTCTGCGCGACCTGAACGTGGGCCAAATGAGGCTCCTGGCTCGCCCACGCAAGATGCCCAGCATGGCGGGCTTTTCGCTCACCATTACGGGTTACGATTGCGACCCGCTGCATACTCCCGCAACACACTGAAGGCCGACACATGAACCCTTACATCCTTACCCCCGACCTGAACGGCGAAGGGCTGCACATCGGCATCGTACGCGCCCGCTTCAATGAAGAGATCGGCCAGGCCGAACTCGAAGCGTGCCTGAAAGAACTGGCCGAACTCGGCGTGGACGAGCGCGACGTAATGGTCACCACCGTGCCCGGCGCCCTGGAGCTTGGTGTGGCCCTGTCGCACATGGCCGAAACGTTCGAGTTCGACGCCCTGATCGCGCTGGGCGCCGTCATCCGCGGCGAAACCTATCACTTTGAAGTGGTCAGCAATGAAACGGCCACCGCAATCACCCGCATCTCCCTCGAAACCGGCATCCCGGTCGCAAACGGCGTGCTGACCGTGGACACCGACGAGCAGGCGCAAGCCCGCGCCGCCGGCAAGGGCCGCGACTGCGCCCAGGTGGCCGTCGAAATGGCCAACCTGGTGGCGGCCCTGGAGCCCGAGGAAGAAGACGAAGACGACGAAGACGAGGACGAAGATTTTGACGACGAAGAAGACGACGACCAGCGCTGATAGCGCGGCGCAGGCCCGCGCCAACGCGCGCAGCGCGCGCCGCCGCGCACGCGAATTCGCCCTGCAGGGCGTGTACGCGTGGCTGCTGCGCGGCGGCGAGGGCACGCAGGACGCCGGCGAGATCGACGCCCATCTGCGCGACACCGAGGACTTTTCCGAGGCCGACGCGCAGTGGTTCAAGACCTTGCTGCATGGCGTCCTGCGCGAAGCGCCCGCGCTGCGCGAGCGGTTCACGCCCTACGTCGACCGCCCGCTGGCCGAGTTGTCGCCCGTCGAACATGGCATCCTGCTGATCGGCAGCTTCGAACTGATTCATCATGTCGAAGTGCCGTACAAGGTTGCCATCAATGAAGCCGTGGAGCTCGCCAAGTCGTTCGGCGGCACCGATGGCTTCAAGTTCGTCAACGGCGTGCTCGACAAGCTGGCAGCCGACGTGCGTGCGCACGAGGTCCAAGCCGCGGCCCAGCAACGGCGCTGATTTCCGCGCGTGCCGGACTCCGAGGGGGTCAGGCGCCTGCCGCAAGCGCGCACCGCGTTCTGGTGCGCCCTGGCGCGGCGGGCGTCTGACCCCCTCGTTTCATTTCAACGCCGGCCTGCCCTGGCCGGCTCGCAATACGGAGTTGCCGTGGCGTCCGAATTCGACCTGATCGCGCGCTATTTCACGCGCACCGCGCCGGCGGGCCTGCTGGGCGTGGGCGACGACTGCGCGCTGTTCCCCGTGCCGCCGGGCGAGCAGGTGGCCACCAGTACCGACCTGCTGCTGGAAGGCCGGCATTTCTTTCCCGATGTGGATCCCAAGGCCTTGGGGCACAAGGCGCTGGCCGTCAACCTGTCCGACCTGGCCGCCATGGGCGCGCGCCCCATCGGCTGCGTGCTGGGCCTGGCGCTGCCCAGGCTGGATGAGCCGTGGCTGGCTGCTTTTGCCGAGGGCTTTCATGCGCTGGCCGCCGTCCATGGTTGCCCCCTGATCGGCGGCGACACCACACGCAGTGCGCACGACCTGGCCATCAGTGTGACGGTGTTCGGCGCCGTGCCCGCGAACGCGGCGCTGCGCCGCGACGGCGCGCGGGTGGGCGACGATATCTGGGTGTCGGGCGAGCTGGGCGCGGCCGATGTGGCCTACCGGCTGCTGGATGGCCAATACCCGGCCGACCCCGAGCGCCTGGCCGCCACCCGTGGCGCGCTGGAGTGGCCGCAGCCGCAGGTGCCGTTGGGCCTGGCGTTGCGCGGCATTGCGCACGCCGCCATTGATATTTCCGACGGCCTGTTGCAGGACCTGGGCCATGTCCTGGCCGCCAGCCGGGTGGGCGCGGTGCTGCATGAAGACCGCATGCCGGTCGCCGCCGCGCTGGCCGGCTTGCCGGCTGACCCGTTACGCCGCGCGGTGCTGGGGGGCGGCGATGTCTATCAGCTTTGCTTTACCGCGCCGGCGGCTCGTCGCGACGCCGTGCTGGCCGCCGCGCAGACGGCGGGGGCACGTGTGAGCCGGGTGGGTGAAATCGTGGCGCAAGATCCGGCTCAGGGGCAGTCCCCATCCCAGCCGCAAGCGCCGGCCCGGCCCCGCCTGTTGGTGCTGGACGCCGCCGGCCAGCCGCTGGCGCAATTGCCTGCCGGTTTCGATCACTTCCCGGCGGCCTGACGGGCCGCCTTCGTCATCGCTGTCCAGAACCCTTCCTTCTTGCCATCTCCGGGCCCTTACCCATGTCGTCCTCCTCCAACCGCTCTCCTTCCATGCGTGAACGCTCACGGGCTGTCTACCCGTCGCTGTCCTGGGTCTGCCGCGACCCGGGCCGGCTGATCGCCTTCGGCCTGGGCAGTGGCTTGCTGCGGCCAGCCTCGGGCACCTGGGGCACGCTGTTGGCCTGGGCCATCTGGGTCGCCGCCGCGCCCGCCGCGTCGGACCTGGCCATCGGCATCTTCCTGGCGCTGGCCTTCCTGTACGGTTGCTGGGCGTGCGACCGCGTGGGCCGCGAACTCCAGCAGCCCGATCATGTCGGAATGGTGTGGGACGAGATGGTGGCTTTCTGGCTGGTGCTGTGGCTGACGCCGGCCGGCTTGCTGTCGCAGGCGCTGGCGTTCGGGCTGTTTCGCGCGTTCGACATCGTCAAGCCGCCGCCCATCAAGTTCTTCGACGCCCGCCTGAAGGGCGGCTTTGGGGTAATGTGGGACGATATCGTCGCGGCCGGATACGCCTTGCTCATCATGGCGTTGGTCGTGCGCACAGGAGTCTTGGGATGAACCAGCAACACGAAAGCACCCGGTCCAATCTGTCGGCCGAACAACTGGCGCACGCCACCTCGCTGGGCCTGGCCGAGCGGGTGGGCGATACGTTGCGGCGCCAGGGCCTGGTCCTGGGAACGGCCGAATCCTGCACCGGCGGCTTGCTGGCCGGCGCGGTAACGGCGGTGGCGGGTTCCAGCGAATGGTTCGATCGCGGTTTCATCACCTACAGCAACGAGGCCAAGGTGGCCGAGCTGGACGTCTCGCCCGACGCCCTGCATCACTTCGGTGCGGTCAGCGAACCGGTGGCGCTGGAGATGGCCAACGGCGTGTTGCTGGTGACGCCGGGGGCGCACGTGGCGGTGTCAACCACGGGCATCGCCGGTCCGGGCGGCGCCACGCCGGGCAAGCCGGTGGGCATGGTGTGCTTTGGCTTCGCCATGCGGGTGGGCGACGGCATCAGCAGCCGCGCGGTGACGCACGTGTTTACCGGCGACCGGGCACAAGTGCGCCAGGCGGCGGTGGAATACGCGCTGCGCGGGATATTGGAATTGCTGGGAACGCCGGTCAACCGGCGTTGAAAGGACAGGGGCCGCGACTCCGCCGCCCCTGCAATCGATCAGCGTACCGCGTTGATCGCGTCGCGCAGGCCGCGAGCGGCCTGGCCGGCGGCTTCGCGCCAGTCGTCGCCGCCGCTGGCGTAGATGATGGCGCGCGACGAGTTGATCATCATGCCGCTACGCGCCGCGTTGGCGCCCGCGTTGACCGTGGCCGTGATGTCGCCGCCCTGGGCGCCGATGCCGGGCACCAGCAGGGGCACGGCGTCGCCGATGCGCTGGCGCACGGCGGCCAGTTCGTTCGGGAAGGTCGCGCCCACCACCAGGCCGCATTGGCCGTTGGCGTTCCATTTGTCGGCCACCAGCCCTGCCACGTGCAGGTAGAGCGGTTCGCCGTTATCCATTTTCAGGAATTGCAGGTCGGAGCCGCCGGGGTTGGACGTGCGGCACAGCACGATCACGCCGCGGTCGCGCCAAGCCAGGTAGGGCTCGACCGAGTCCAGGCCCATGTAGGGGCTGACGGTCAGGGCATGCGCCTGGTAGCGCTCGTAGGCTTCGCGGGCGTAGTTTTCGGCGGTGGAGCCGATGTCGCCGCGCTTGGCGTCCAGCACGATGGGCAGGTCGGGGTGCTTGTCGCGGATGTGCTGGCACAGCGCTTCGAGCTGGTCTTCGGCGCGGTGCGCGGCGAAGTAGGCGATCTGCGGCTTGAAGCTGCAGGCGTAGGGCGCGGTGGCGTCGACGATGTCGCGGCAGAACTGGAAGATCGCGTCCGGCTTGTCCTGCAGTTCGCGCGGAAAGCGCTGCGGATCGGGATCCAGCCCGACTTGCAGCAGCGAGTTGCGGGAGGTCCAGGCGTGTTCGAGTCTTTGGAGGAAATTCATGGGGGAGTTCAGTGCAGTTTGACCCGGGGGCGCGTGCGCCGCATGAGCAGGCGGGCCAGGGCCAGGGAGGCGGTGCGTGAGATGCCCAGCACCGCTTTGTGGTGCATCAGGTGCAGGCTCATGTACATCAGGCGCGCCAGTGTACCGCTTACGAACAGTCCCCGTCCGGCCAGCTTGCCCATCAGGCTGCCGACGCCGGCGTCCTGGCCCAGCGAGACCAGCGAGCCGTGGTCTTCGTAGACATAGGGAGCGGTGGGTTCGGCCGCGCGGCGCAGGCGCGCGGTGAGCTTCTTGCACAGGTAGTCGGCCTGCTGGTGCGCGGCCTGGGCGCGCGCCGGCACGGTGCGGCCGTCGCGCCAGGGCGCGGCGCAGCAGTCGCCCAGCGCCAGGATGTGCGGGTCGGCGGTTTCGAGCCGTTCATTGACCTCGACCTGGCCCAGCTTGTTCAGCGGCAGGTCCAGTTCGGCCAGCAGGGCCGGGCCCTTGATGCCGGCCGCCCACATGCACAGCCGCGCCGGGAATTCGCGGCCGTCGGCGGTCTTGACGGAATCGGCGGTGACTTCCGAGACCCGGCACGCGGTTTCGACGCGGATGCCGAGTTCGGTGAGCCGCGCGGTGGCGGCGGCGGAGATCTTTTCGGGCAGCGCCGACAGGATGCGCGGCGCACCCTCGACCAGCGTGATCGCCAGGTCGCGCTCGGCGCGGAAATTCGGCAGGCCGTAGGCGCTGACCACGTGGCTGGCTTCGGTC
The DNA here is from genome assembly GCA_040396375.1 of Achromobacter xylosoxidans. Taxonomy (GTDB): domain Bacteria; phylum Pseudomonadota; class Gammaproteobacteria; order Burkholderiales; family Burkholderiaceae_B; genus Achromobacter; species Achromobacter xylosoxidans_D. The sequence goes on along the minus strand of JBEBOQ010000001.1, from coordinate 244,916 downwards.
AGCTCGACCGCCAGCTCGACGCCGGTGGCGCCGCCGCCGACGATCACCAGGTCCAGCCGCGCCGACGGATCGCGCACCTTGGCCTGGTCGACCAGCGCCATGGCCTTGAGCATGGTCAGGCGGAACTGCTCGGCGTTCTCGGTGGTGTCCAGCGTGACGGCGTGTTCGGCCGCGCCCGGCGTATTGAAGAAATTGGAGGTGCTGCCCAGCGCCAGCACCAGCGTGTCGTAGGCCAGTTCGCGGCGCGGCAGCACTTCCTGGCCTTGCGCGTCGGCCACGGCGTCGACGCTGATCAGCCGGCGTTCGCGGTCGACGCCGACCAACCGGCCCTGGGCGAAGGAAAAGCCGTTCAGGTGCGCCAGCATCAGGTAGGACAGGCCTTCCTGGTGGATGTCCAGTGTGCCGGCCGCCGCTTCGTGCAGCGACGGCTTCCAGATATGGAACGGGCGGCTGTCGACCAGGGTGATGTGCTGGCGGCCGTGGATGCGGCCCAGCTTGGCAGCCAATTCAAGGCCGCCGGCACCCCCGCCGACGATGACAATGCGTTCAGGGGAAGCTGGCTTGGTGTTTGGCATCATGGCTCCCAGTATAGAGGCGGGGGCCGCGGGGCGTGCAAGCCGGGGGCCGGATTCAGTGCATGACGAACCGGCTGACGGCCACGCCGACCCAGACGGCCACCGTGAACAACAGCAATAGCATAACGGCGGCGCTACCCAGGTCCTTGGCGCGGCCCAGCAGCGGGTGGGTGTCCACCGACAGCGCGTCGGCCAGCGCTTCGATCGCCGAATTCAGCAGTTCCACCGCCAGCACCAGGATCACGGTGCCGATCAGGAAGAAGACTTCGACCGTGGTGCGGCCCAGGAAGAACGCAGCCGGGATGAGCAGCACGGCCAGCGCCAGTTCCTGGCGGAACGCGGCTTCGTATTTGATGGCGGCCTTCAGGCCCTGCAGCGAATAGCGCAGCGCATTCAGGATGCGGCGCAGGCCGCCTGTGCTTTTGTAGGGCGAGTGGTGCGGATTGGTGGACATGGGGTGCGTGATAAGGCCGGGTGTGGCGGCTTTTTAACAGATATGGGTTGCTGCCGTAGCCTGCGGTGGAGAGGTCCAGCGCGGGCCGCGTTGTTTCGTCATATTACGTTACGTTTTGCCTTCGCCGCAGCCATGAGATACCCTGGCGCGAATTCCCACCAACGCGCCTATCTGCAGGCCACATGGCAGACGCATGACGGCGCCCTACGGCACTGCAATCCATGCTCGAACGTTTGAATACGGAGTCGTTGACGCGTCTGCCCGCAGACGTGGAGAAACCCGCCTATGACCGCAGCCGGCTGACGCCGGGCATCGTGCACCTGGGCTTGGGGGCATTTCATCGGGCGCACCAGGCGCTGGCGACGGATCTGGCCATGGCGGCCAGCCAGGACCTGTCCTGGGGCATCCTGGGCGTGTCGCTGCGCAGTCCGGCCACGCGCGACGCATTGACGCCGCAAGACGGGTTGTACACGCTGGCGCTGCGCGACAGCGGCCCGGATGGCGAAGCCCGCGAACACCTGCGGGTGGTGGGCGCGGTGCAGCGCGTGATGGTGGCCGAGGAAGACCCCAACGCGGTGCTCGAGCGCATCGCCTACCCGCAGACGCGCATCGTCAGCCTGACCATCACCGAGAAGGGCTACAGCCACGAGCCGGCCACCGGCCATCTGCGCTGGGATGATCCCGACATCCTGCACGACCTGGACAACCCGATTCGCCCACGCAGCGCGATCGGCCTGTTGGTCTACGGCCTGGCGCTGCGCCGCGAGCGCGGCCTGCCGCCGCTGACGCTGCTGTCCTGCGACAACCTGCAGGCCAACGGCGATACCCTGCGCAGCCTGGTGCTGGCCTTTGCGCTGCGGATCGACGTGGCGCTGACCAGCTGGATCGACAAGCACTGCACCTTTCCGAATTCCATGGTGGACCGCATCGTGCCGGCCACCCGCAACGAAGACCGCGAGCGCATCGCGCAGCGGCTGGGCGTGGAAGACGCGTGGCCGGTGGTGGGCGAGCCCTACCTGAACTGGGTGATCGAAGACAAGTTCGCTGCCGGGCGCCCCGCGTGGGAAGCGGCGGGCGCGACCTTCGTGGCCAACGCCGCGCCCTACGAGCGGCTCAAGCTGCGCATGGTGAACGGTCCGCATTCCGCGCTGGCCTATCTGGGCGCGCTGCTGGGTATCGGCACGATCCGCGAGGCGGCGTCGCTGCCGGCGCTGCGCGGGTTCCTGGACGACATGATGCGCTACGAGATCGCCCCGACGCTCAAGGGCATTCCGGATGTGGGCCTGGAGGGTTACCGCCACCGCTTCCTGGCGCGCGTGGCCAACCCGGCGCTGCCGCATCCGACGCAGCAGATCGCGATGGACGGTTCGCAGAAGCTGCCGCAGCGCCTGCTGGCCACCATTCGCGAGCGCCTGCGCGGCGGCGACGACATCCGCCGGCTGGCGCTGGCGGTGGCCGCGTGGCTGCACTATCTGCGCGGCGAGGACGAGGCGGGCGGACGTTACCCGATCCAGGATCCCCTGGCCGGGCCGTTGACCAAGCTGCTGGCACGCGCCGACGTGGCCGCGCGCGCGGCCGCGCCCAATCAGGCCGCGCATCGCCGCGCCTTCGTGCTGGCAGGCTACCGCCCGGTGTTTGGCGACCTGGGCAAGAAGCCCGTCTTCATCGCCGCGTTGGCGGCGCAACTGGAAACGCTGCGCGAGCATGGCGTGCGGGTGGCGTTGGAGGCCGTGGCGCGCGAGCCAGAGGCCGTCGAACCGGCGCAGGAGGCCGTTGACGTGACGCCGGCGGCGCAAGTGCGCGAGCCGGCCAGCGTCGGCGCGTAACGGGCCTGCAGGGCCGCTTCATGCGGCCCTGATGCTCGGGGCGGCGCCTCCAGGGTTCGCAGGCATCCAAATGGCGATGCCGGCGCCGCCCTACACACCCAGGTATTGCAGCAACCTCGGCTCGTCATCGATGAAGGCCTGTGACGTACCCGTCCAGGCCACGCGGCCTTTTTCCACGATGGCATGGCGGTCGGCCGTGGCCAGCAGCGGTTCCAGGTTCTTGTCGATGCACAGCACCGCGAGCCCGGTGCGTTTCAGGCTTTCCAGCGCCTGCCAGATTTCCTCGCGCACCACGGGCGCCAGCCCTTCGGTGGCTTCATCCAGGATCAAGAGGCGCGGGTTGGTCAAGAGCGCCCGGCCAATGGCCAGCATCTGTTGCTCGCCGCCCGACAGGTGACTGCCCAGGTGGCGCGCGCGTTCGGCCAGCCGCGGGAATAGTGCATAGACCCGGTCCAGCGTCCAGGGCGCGGCCAGGCCCTGGCGGTTGTGCGCGGTGGCGACCAGATTTTCGCGCACCGACAAGTTGGGGAACACGTGGCGGCCTTCCGGCACCAGGCCGATGCCGCATTGCGCCACCTTGTACGACGGCAGCGGCGTGATGTCGCGGCCATCGAACGCAATCGCGCCCTGGCTGGCGCGGTTCAGGCCCATGATGGCTTTGACGGTGGTGGACTTGCCCATGCCATTGCGGCCCAGCAAGGTGACGAATTCGCCCGGCCCGATATCCAGGTCGATGCCGAACAACGCCTGGCTGGCGCCGTAGTGCGCGGTGACGCCGCGCAGCGACAGCAGCGGGGTGGCGGCTGCGCGTGGGTTCATGCTGGAGGTCATGGCGTGGCTCCTGCCAAGGCACCCTGCGCACGGCGGCCGGCGTGGCCGCGTTCGCTGCCCAGGTAGCACTCGCGCACCTGCGGATCGTTGCGGATGGCGTCGGCAGTGCCGCAGGCCAGGGCGCGGCCGTACACCAGCACCGTGATGCGGTCCGACAGGGCGAAGACGGCTTGCATATCGTGTTCGACCAGCAGGATGGTGTATTGCCCGCGCAGCCGCTGCAACAGGCGCGTCATGGCTTCGGATTCGTGTTGGCTCATGCCCGCCATCGGTTCGTCCAGCAGCAGCAGCGTGGGCCGGCAGGCCAGCACCATGGCCAGCTCCAGCTGGCGCAGTTCACCGTGCGCCAGTTCGCCGGCCGGGGTGTTGGCGCGCCCGGTCAGCCCGGCCAGTTCCAGCGCCTCGCGAGCGGGCTCCAGCAACGCGGGCGTGGACAGCACCGGCCGCCAGAAACGGAAGCTGTGGCCGCGCCGCGCCTGCACCGCCATGGCGACGTTCTCCAGCGCGGTGAAGGGCTTGAAGACAGAGGTGATTTGATACGAGCGAGCCAGCCCGTGGCGCACACGCTTTTCGACCGGCATGCGGGTCACGTCCAGGCCGTCCAGCAGCACCCGGCCGCCGTCGGGCCGCAGTTCGCCGCTCAGTTGGCCAATCAGGGTGGTCTTGCCGGCGCCGTTGGGGCCGATCACGGCGTGCAGCTCGCCGCTGGGCACATCCAGCGACAGGTCGTCGGTGACGGTCAGGCCGCCGTAGCGCTTGACCAGGTTTTCCACGCGCAGGGCGCTCATCGCGGTTCTCCGGTGGGACGCGGCGTGGCGCGCAGGCCGCCCAGGCGCCAGGGTCTTTCCGACAGGCCGCCGTACAGGCCGCGGCGCGAGGCCAGCACCACGCCCACGATCAAGAGGCCCATCACCAGCATCCAATGGTCCGTCAGCAGCTTCAAGCCTTCTTCCAGCAGCAGGAAGGCCAGGGCGCCGGCGACGGGGCCGAACAGCGTGCCGATGCCGCCCAGCGCCACCATCACGATCAGCTCGCCGGACGTCGTCCAGGCCAGGTACGACGGCGACACGTACAGGGTCAGGTTGGCCAGCAGCACGCCGGCCACGCCGCACACCATGGCCGATATCACGTACGCCGCCAGCCGGTAGCGCAGCGTGGCAAAGCCCAACGCGCGCATGCGCCGTTCGTTGGCCTGGCAGCCACGCAACGCCATGCCGAAGGGCGCATGCACCAGGCGGTGCAGTGCTGCCAGCGTGACCAGCAGCACGCCGAACGCGGCGTAGTACAGCGCCAGCGGCGTATCCAGCCGGAACAGGCCGAAGTCGCTGCCGGAAAACAGCGACATGCCATCGTCGCCGCCAAAGCCGTCCAGCCCCGTCGCCAGGAAATAGAACATCTGCGCGAACGCCAGCGTGATCATGATGAATGCGATGCCGGACGTGCGCATCGCGATGTAGCCGCTGACCAGGCCGACCACGGCGCAAGCGCCCAGGGCGGCGGCCAGGTGCAGCCAGCCGTTGTCGATGCCGTAGTGGTTCAGCACGCCGACGGCGTAGGCGCCCAGGCCCAGGTACAGCGCGTGGCCGAAGCTGACCATGCCGCCGTAGCCCAGCAGCAGGTTCAGCGCCAGCGCGGCGATGCCGTACACCAGCACGCGGCCGAACAGCGCCAGCAGGAAGGGTTCGCCCTGCCATTGCGCATACAGCGGCACCAGCGCCAGGAGCAGCAACAGCGCGCCGGCGGCGAACGCGCGGGGAGAGAGTCGAAGCATGTGTTGGCCTCCTTGGGCGCTAGCCGTGCCGCACGGGAAACAGGCCCTGCGGCCGCAGCGCCAGCACCAGCGCCATGACGATGTAGATCAGCATCGAGGCGATCGCCGGCCCGGCCGCGTTGGCGGCGGCCGGCGGCAGCGCGGCGCGCAGCAGGGCGGGCAGCAGCGCCCGGCCCAGCGTGTCCACCAGCCCCACCATCAGCGCCGCCAGGAAGGCGCCGCGCACCGAGCCGATGCCGCCGATGACGATGACCACCAGCGTCAGGATCAGGATCGGTTCGCCCATGCCGGTCTGCGCCGACAGGATCGGCCCGGCCATCAACCCGGCCACGCCGGCCAGCACCGCGCCCAGCACGAACAGCAGCGTGTTCAGCCGCGCGATGTTCACGCCCAGCGCGCCCACCATCATGCGGTCGGTGGAGCCGGCGCGGATCAGCATGCCCAGCCGCGTGCGGTGGATCAGCGCGTAGCAGCCCGCCGCCACCGCCAGCCCCGCCACGATGATGAGAAAGCGGTACAGCGGGTAGGTGACGCCCAGCAGGTCGATGGTGCCCGACAGCCACGACGGCAGGCCCATGCTGAGGGGCGCCGGGCCCCAGATGATGCGGGTCAGCTCGTTGAAGAACAGGATGAAACCGAAGGTGGCGAGCACCTGGTCCAGGTGCTCGCGCGGATACAGCCGCGCCAGCGCGATGCGGTCCAGCAGCAGGCCCAGCAGCGCCATGCCCGCCACCACCGCGGCGGCCGCCAGCAGGAACGAGCCGCTGTGGCGGAACACGGTGGCCGCGATGAACGCGCCCATCATGTACAGCGAGCCGTGCGCCAGGTTGATGAAGTTCATGATGCCGAACACCAGCGTCAGCCCGGCGGCCAGCAGGAAAAGCAGGATACCCAGTTGCAGGCCGTTCAGGGCCTGCACCAGCAGCAATGTCGCGGACATGGCGCCTTACCTCGTTCTTGCCCGGCAGGCCGGCGTCATTTCATGGCGCACTGGGCGGCGTACTGGTCCGAAACCTTGGACAGGTCGGCGAAGATCGGGCCCTTGTTGACGAAACCGACCTTGCCGTCCGCGCCCGCCGCCACGTCGGCGCGGAAGAAGCCGGCCACCGGGAAATGGTTGGGTTGGTAGCGGAACTCGCCGCGCACCGATGCGAAGTCGGCCGCTTCCAGCGCCTTGCGCAAGGCTTCCTTGTCGTCGGTCTTGCCGCCGGTGCGCTTGAGCGCCGAGCCGATCAGTTGCGCCGCGTCCCACGACTGGGCCGCGTAGCTGGACGGCTCGCGGCCGTACTTCTGGCGGAAGGCGGCGGCGAAGGCCTTGTTGGCGGCGTTGTCCAGGTCCGGCGAATACGGCACGTTGGTGACCGCGCCCAGCGCATCCTTCTGCAGCGCGGGCAGGGTGGCGCCGTCGATGGTGTCGACCGACAGCAGCGGGATCTTGTCGAACAGGCCGGCCTGGCGGTACTGCTTGATGAAGTTCACGCCCATGCCGCCGGGAAAGAACACATAGGCGGCATCGGGCCTGGCGTCGGCCAGCGCCGCCAGCTCGACCGAGTAGTCGGGCTGGTTGACCTGGGTGAAGACCTCGTTGACCACCTCGCCCTTGAAGAAGCGCTTGAAGCCGGCCATGGCGTCCTTGCCGGCCTGGTAGTTGGGCGCCAGCAGGTAGACCTTCCTGAAGCCCATCTGGTTGGCCATCTCGCCGCTGCCTTCGTGGCGCTGGGTGTTGTTCCACGAGGTCGAGAAAAAGAACGGCGAACAGTCCTTGCCGGCCAGGTTGGTGGGGCCGGCATTCGAGCCCACCAGGAACACGCCGGCGCCCGTCACCGGCCGCGCCACCGCCAGCATCACGTTCGAATACACGATGCCGGTGATGATCGGCACCTTGTCGCTCTGCACCAGCTTGCGCGCGGCCTGCACGCCGATCTCGGGCTTGAACTGGTCGTCTTCCTTGATGACCTGCACCGGCACGCCGCCGAGCTTGCCGCCGCCCTGTTCCACGGCCAGCATGAAGCCGTCGAGCTGGTCCTGCCCCAGCACCGAGCCGGGGCCGGTCAACGTGGTCAGCAGGCCGATCTTGACGTCGGCCCAGGCGGCGGCCCCGGGAGCCAGGGCCACGGCCGCCGCGGCGGCCAGCAGATGGATGCGTTTCATGGTGAATCCCCTTGCGTTGCCGTGTGTCACGGTCATGGTTGGCGGGCGGCTCAGCGATCCAGCCCGAAGAACGTCTGCGTGTTGGCCGCCAGGATCTTGTGCTGCACCGCGGGCAGCAGGTCGGAATTCGACACCAGCCGGCCGACCTCCTGTTCGCCCAGCGGGTACGGATAATCGGAGCCCAGCAGCACGCGGTCCTCGCCCATCACGTCGATCAACAGCCGCAGCGAGCGCGGATCGAACACGGCGCTGTCGACGTAGAAGCGGTCGGTGTACGACGAGGGCAGTTGCGGACAGTCCTGGCGCACGATGTCGCGGTGGCGCCAGGCGTTGTCCACGCGTCCCAGCAGGAAGGCGAAGCTGCCGCCGCCGTGGGCGAAGCAGAGCTTCAGGCTGCGCGGGATGCGCTCGAACGCGCCGGACAGGATCAGCGACAGGATGCCCAGCTGGGTTTCGGCGGGCATGGCGACCAGCCACGGCAGCATCCAGCGCTTCATGCGGCCGTCGGTCATCATGTCCCAGGGGTGCACCAGCACCGGGATGCCGTCATTGGCGCAATGCACCAGGAACCGCACCAGCGTGTCGTCGTCCAGGTCGCGCGGGCCGACGTGGTTGCCGATCTGCACGCCCAGGTGGCCGGCGGCGCGGGCGCGTGACGCTTCGCGGCAAGCCAGGTCCAGGTCCTGCAACGGCACCTGGGCCAGGGCCTTCAGGCGAGCCGGGGCGTGGGCGCAGTGTTCCAGTGCCAGATCGTTCATGCGGGCGGCCCAATCGGCCGCGGCCTGGGCCGGATAGGTGTAGCCGAACATGACGGGGGTGGCGCACAGGATCTGCACGTCGACGCCGTGGCGGTCCATCTGCGCCACGCGCAGGGCCGGGTCCCACAAGGTGGCGTCGACGGGGCGGAACGGGCGGTCGCCGGCCATGATCTGGCCGGTCGAGCCGTCGCCGTCGCGTCGCAGCCAGGGGGCGTTGACGGGGTCCAGCGCCGCCGCTTCCTGCCGCGTGATCGGCGGAAAGAAGTGGGCGTGCATGTCGATTTTCTGGGTCATGGGCGAGGCGTGCGGGAAACGTTTGGGGGAATGCGTGGGGCGGGTCAGGCAAGGGCGGGCCAGCGCCTGTCAGGCTGGCGCGGGTTGCGTGGCGGGGGCCTGCGCCTTGCCCGGGTGCACAGCACCGCAGCCAGGGCACGTGCGCTTCTGTTCGCTGCCGTAGAAGGCCTGGAACAGGGGCGGCAGATCGGTGACGATGCTTTTCAGCTGGACTTCGACGCGGTGCACGAGGTGGCCGCATTGCGGGCAATACCACTCGAAGCCGTCGAGCATGCCGAGCGGGCGCTGGCGCTCGATGACCAGACAGGCGCTGTCGGTTTCAGGGCGTTGGGGCGAGTGGCGCACGTGGGGCGGCAGCAGGAAGATGTCGCCTTCCTTGAGGTCGACGCGTTCGGGCTTGCCGTCGATCCAAAGGGATAGCCAGGCGTTGCCGCGGACCTGGTAGAAGAATTCTTCCAGCGGGTCGTCGTGATAGTCGGTGCGGTGGTTAGGGCCGCCGACGACGGTGACGATGAAGTCGGCGTCTTGCCAGATCTGCTGGTTGCCGACGGGGGGCTTGAGCAGGTGGGCGTGGTCTTGGATCCAGCGCTGGAAATTCAGGGGCGGGCCGTAGGCGGGCATGGCGGTCTCCGGGGGGCTCGGACTTGCTGTGTTGAATGGGAGTCTAGGCTGGGGTGGGGGCGGGGGGACAATAGAAATTGTGGGATCAGGTATGCGGGTTATCTATCGCGGGGTTTCCCTTAGGAGTTCTTTTGGGGCTTTCTTTTATTTCTTATGTGGTTTTCTTGATTGCTAATGTGATGTTTGGTTTTGCTTGTTTGTTTGCTGGAGGTGAGTCGGGTTCTTGAGTCGCGCGGCGTCGTGGCGGGAGCCGAACGCGGGGCTCCGATTGCGGTCCGGAGCCTTCGCTCCGGACTACCCCTTCGTCATCGTCGTTGTCGCCTTTGGCGACTGCCTTCCGATTCCCTCGGGCGCAATCTAAACGCCCCGCGTTCGGCTCCCGCCACGACGCCGCGCTGGCGTTGGCTCGGGTTTCACGGGTGTGGGGCTGAGTGATTTGGTTTGGGGGGAGAGCAGTGACGGGGGAAGGGGCGGGAAAGCGAGGGGTGGGGGCGGTGGCGGGCGGGCCCGCCGTTGTGGGCGTTGGGGGCTTGCGTGGGGTGTTTGTGCGCGCTGAGGGGCAGGTTTTTTTGGGGGGCGGCGCGGAGGCCCGCTGGTGTTGAGTCCAGCTTTGGCGGCTGCCTATTCGGCGGCTGGCGTTGGGGGGCGTTGTGCCGTGATCTGTTTCAGGTAGTCGACCAGGCGTTGGCAGGCGGGGGTCAGGGGGCGGTCGGCGCGGATGGAGTAGCCGACGTCGCCGAAGGCGCCGAAGACGGTGGTGGGTAGGCGGGCCAGCAGGCCCATGGAGAGGAATTGGGCGGCGGCGTCGTAGGGGATCAGGGCCAGGGCGTCGCTGTGCATCAGGATGCCGATGTTGGTCAGGAGCGAGAGCGACTCGACGTGGCGGGCGGGTAGGCGTAGGCCGGCGTCGAAGAAGGTGCGTTCTACCGAGGCGCGCAGGGGAGACGTGGGGGCGGGGAGGATCCAGATGTGGTCGGTCAGGTCGGCCAGGGATATCTGGGAGGCTTTCGCGAGGGGGTGTTGGGCGCCGACGACCAGGCACAGGTCTTCGCGGTAGAGCTTATGGTGGTCTACGGCGACGCCGGAGATCGAGGCCATGTCGGGGCCGGGCAGGCGGCCGACGACGATGTCGACGTCGCCGGTGGCCAGGGCGGGCAAGAGTTGCGCCGACGGGCCTTCGCGGACGGTGACCTGGATGCCGGGGTGTTCGGTCATGAGGCGGGCGATGGCTTCGGGCAGCAGCTTGGCGGATGCGGCGATCAGGGTGCCGACGACCACGTGGCCGCTGGCGCCGCCGAGCACCGCGTCGATATCGTCGGCCATGTAGCGGATTTCGGCCATCATCGCGTGCACGCGGCGGCCCAGGACCAGGGCCAGTTCGGTGGGGGTGACGCCGCGGTTGGAGCGTTCGAACAGGGTGGCGCCGAAGAAGGCTTCCAGGTCGTGGATGGCCTTGGTGACGGTGGGCTGGGTCAGGTGCAGTTCGCTGGCGGCGCGCGACAGCGAGCGGCGCGCCAGCACGCGCTCGAAGATCTGCAGCTGGTGCAGCTTCAGTTTGTGGCTGAGCGCGTTGGGCGTGATGCGGAAGTTCGACATGCGCGCGGCCGTCCCGGCGGGGCGGCGATCCTGTTCCGAAGGCGAAGCCGCAAGGCGGTCGGGCGCCATGGCCGCGCGCGCCGCTCAGCGCGCCTGCGGCTTGTACGCCACCGCCTTGATCTCAATCAGCAATTGCGGGTGCGGCAACTGATGCACCGCCACGGTGGTGCGTGCCGGTCCATCGGCGTCGAAGAACTCGCCGTAGACCTGATTGTAGCCACCGAAGTCGTTCATGTTGACCAGGAAAGTACTGATCTCGACCACGTCCGCCAGGCTGGCGCCGGCGCTGGCCAGGATGTCGCGGATGTTCTCGATCACCGCGCGCGTCTGCACGCGGATGTCGAGCGTGGCGGTGCCCATCGCGTCGACCTCGGCGCCGGCGATGCGGTTGTCCGGCAGGCGCGAGCTGGTGCCGGAGACGAACAGGAAGTCGCCGGCGCGCTTGATGTGGGGATACTTGCCGCGCGGGGTGGCCTTGCCGGCGACGACGCTGGCGCGGGTGGAAGATTGGGTCATGGCGTGTCCTTGGAGGCGTTGTGCATCACAGCTTGATGCAGACGTTGGTGGGCTCGGTATAGAAATGCAGCGAATGGCGGCCGCCCTCGCGGCCGATGCCCGACAGGCCGCTGCCGCCGAACGGCGTGCGCAGGTCGCGCAGGAACCAGCAGTTGACCCAGGCCAGCCCCACCTTCATGGCCTGCGCGACGCGGTGGCCGCGGGTCAGGTCCTGGGTCCAGACGGCGGCGGCCAGGCCGTAGCGCGTGTCGTTGGCCAGGCGGATGGCATCTTCCTCGGTGTCGAACGGCGCCACGTGGCAGACCGGACCGAACACTTCTTCCTTGATGCAGCGCGCGCTCTCGGGCAGGCCGGTCCAGATGGTCGGCTGCACATAGGCGCCGGCGTCGCGCGCATCGCCGAACACCGGCACGCCGCCGCCGGTGACCACCGTGGCGCCTTCCTCGCGCGCCAGCGCAAAGTACGACAGCACCTTGTCGCGGTGCTCGCGCGACACCAGCGGCCCCATGCCGGTGTCCGCGTCGTTGGGCCAGCCGATGCGCAGCGCCCGCGCGCGCTCGGCCAGCGCGGCGACGAAGCGTTCGTAGATCGGGCGTTGCACGTACACGCGTTCGGTGCACAGGCAGACCTGGCCGCAGTTGGCGAACACCGAGCGCGCGGTGCCGTCGACCGCCGCCTCGAAGTCGGCGTCGGCGAACACCAGCGCCGCGTTCTTGCCGCCCAGCTCGAACGACACCGGCTTCACGCCCGGCGCCACGGCGCGCATGATGGCCGCGCCGGTGGCCGATTCGCCGGTGAAGGTGATGCCGTCGATGTCCGGATGCGTGGTGATGAACTCGCCCGCGGAGCCCGGTCCGAAGCCATGCGTCAGGTTCAGCACGCCGGGCGGCAGCCCGGCCTCGTGCGCGACTTCGGCCAGCAGCGTGGCGGTGGAAGGCGTGACTTCCGACGGCTTCATGATGACGGTGTTGCCGAACGCCAGCGCCGGCGCCACCTTCCAGGTCAGCAGCAGCAGCGGCAGGTTCCACGGCGAGATCACGCCGACCACGCCCAGCGGCTTGCGGTAGGCGTAGTTCAGCGCCTGCCGGCCGTCGGGCGTGTCGGTCATGTAGCTTTCCATGTCCAGCGTGCGCGCCAGTTCGGCGAAGGCGCGGAAATTGGCGGCGCCGCGTGGAATATCGATCTGGCTGGCCCACGACACCGGCTTGCCCGTATCGCCGATCTCGGCCTGCAGGAAGTCGTCGAAGCGGCGGTTGATGCCATCGGCCAGCGCCAGCAGGTGGTCCGTGCGGGCGGCAACAGACAGCGCGGCCCAGGCTGGCAGGGCGCGGTGGGCGGCGGCCACGGCCCGGTCGACCTGCTCGCGGCTGGCTTCGTGCGCCTGGGCGATCAGCGCGCCGTCTACCGGGCTGTGCTTGTCGAAGGTGGATGCGCCGTCTTCGAAACGGCCGTCGATGTAGTTGCGCAGCTGGCGGATCGTCATGATCGGAATTCCTGAAGGGGCCGCGGCGTATGCAGGCCCTGGCTATAAGGTACGTATACGTACTATTATGGCGATATTAGGCAGCCGTCCAACCGAAGTCAATGCAGGGTTTTGCCGATATCGTTGGCAATGAGGCGGTCGCTATCCAGCGGCCGCGCGATGTGTCCGGGGGTAGACCAGACAGGCGAACTTGTCAGCGCACCGCGAACCAGTCGCCGGACACGCTGCCCTTCATGCCGCAGAAGGGCGGGCCGAAGCCGTCTTTTTCCACGCCGGCGGGCGGTATTTCGCTGACCACCAGCACGGCGCCGCGGCGCGTCAGGGACAGGACCCAGGGCGGACCGTCCTGGTACGTGACTTTCAAGGTGTCGCCGGCGATGACCGCCTTGCCGCTCACGTCGCAGACCCAGCGACCAGAGTAGGGCTGATTCGAGTTGGCCGCCACGAACAGCTGGCCATCGTCGGTGCGCGTGATCTCGATTTCACCTTCGATGTTCTTCCACTTGCCGATAAAGCCGGCAGGCGGCTGTGGATTGATGGACTTCAGAAAAGCCACGCGGGAACGCATGCTGGTGCTGATCTCTTTGGCCGGCGTGCTGCCCTTGAAGGGGGCGGCATAGATGTTGTCGCGCACGCCCAGGAAATAGCGTTGATCGGCGGTCAGCGATTTGGCGGCCTCGGCGTCGAGCTTGCCGCGTACCGCTTTGTATTGCTGTGCGATGGCTGCATCCTGTTCAGCCAGCGCCGTGTTGGCGCAAATGGCTTTTTCGACCGGCGTGGTGGCCTTGGCGCAGTTGAAGGAGGGGGCTGCCGCAGCGCTGCCTGCCATGGCCAGCGATGCTGCCAAGACCAGATGACGGATCATAGGATGAAGCTCTCCAGAGTGGGTAGACGTTCGGCCAGCCCATCGGCGCCGAGACAAGCGCTAAGTTTACCGGCGCCGGCTTTTAAGGTTGTTGCGCGGGTGTTGCAGTTGTCGGGAAGTGCTTTGCGTTCTGTTCATGGATCGGGTCGTCCAGGTTGAATGCATTGCGCGGCGATTCGCAGCCCATCGGCAGGCGGCTTGCCTGCGGCCGCGCCCAGACGTCAACGCCTACAATCGCTTTGCGCATTCCATGGAAAGCCCGATGACCGCCTCCCGTTCAGCCGCCCGTCCGGCCCCGCCCCAAGTCCTGCAGGATTTCGATCTGACCCAGGTGGCGTCCCATTTGCTGCGGCGCGCGCATTTCCGGGCCGAGGGGCTGTTCGCGCAGGCTTTCCCCGACGAAGACCTGACCCCGCGCCAGAAGGCCCTCTTGATCACGGTCTATCAAAACCCCGGCGCCACCCAGAACCGCATCGCCGAACTGATTGCATTGGACCGCAATTCCTTCGCGGAAATGATCGCCCGCATGACGGCCAAAGGCTACGTGCGCCGCACGCGCTCGGCGCAAGACGCCCGCGCCTACGCGCTGGAGATCACGGAGGAGGGCATGGCGCTCTTGGCACGCATCCTGCCGCAGGATGCGGACGTGGAGGCCCAGGTGCTGGCGCCGATTCCACCTGAACTGCGGCCGGTGTTCTTGAAATGCCTGCGCCTGATGGCGGGGCTGGAGCCGCCCGACGCGTCCTGATGGGCGCGTTGCGTCAGGACTCGGGCGGCTTGGGTGCCGACGGCTGAGGGGCGGCTGATGGGGGCGTCGACGTAGCCGCCGGCGCAGTCGGCACGGCGTGAACCGACGAAGCCGGGGGCGCGGCAGGGGCGCAAGCGCCTGGCATGGATGGCGAATCCGACGTTGCGGCGCTCGCCGGCTCCCCATTTTTTGCCGCAGTGCCAAAGCGCAACGCGAACTGGCGCGTGAACACCGCGCCGAAGAAGAAGATCTGTGCCGAGTAATAAATCCACAGCAGCAATGCAATCAGCGAACCTGCCGCGCCGTAGGCTGACACCGCCGCGCCCCGGCTGAGATACACGCCGATGCCCCACTTGCCCACCAGGAACAGCGCCGCTGTCACGATGGCGCCGGGAATGACGTCGCGCCAGGAAATCTTGGCGCTGGGCAGGAGCTTGAAGATCACCGCGAACAGCGCCACCACCACCGAAAACGAAAACGCGCTAGAGACCCAATCGGCCACCGTTGCGAAGGCCGACGCGGCCCACAGGTCGCCGTAGTACGTGCGTGCTGCGGCCAGTCCGGCGTTGACGGTCAGGGAAATCAACAGGAACAGCGCCAGCACCAGCACCAGGCCGAACGACAGCATGCGGCTGCGCACCATGCCTTGCAGCCCGCCCTTCTGGTTGGCGGACACTTCCCACAGGTCGTCCAGGCTGGCCTTGAGCTCAGCAAACGCCGTGGTGGCGCTGAAGATGAGGACGAAGATCGAGATCAGCGCCGCGATCCAGCCACCGCCCGATTCATGCGCGCTGGCCAGCACCGTCTGGATCACTTCGGCGCCGCGCTCGCCCGTCAGGTCGCGCAGCGACGAGAACAATTCGGACCGCACCGCGTCTTCGCCGAAAAAGGCCCCCGCCACCGCGATCACCAGGATCAGCATGGGCGCCAACGAAAACACCATATACAGGGCCAGCGCCGCGCCCTTGCTGGACGCGCGGTGGGTGGACCACTGGTTGGCGGAATCCATCAGCAACCCGCCGATCTCGGACGGACGCAGGACACGCAGGCTCTCGGGTAGGCGCATGGGGCTGGCTCGGGCTTGGGATCCCTCATTGTAGGGACGCATGTGCCGGCGCGAAACCCGCAACTTGTTGGCAAACGTTCCGGCGCCGGGCAAAAGGCGCCGCAAAAAGGGCGCCGCAGGGAAAGCGCCGTACAGAACACGCCGTACAAAAAGAAAAACCCTCGGGGCGAAGGTCCGAGGGTTTTTCAGGGTACTGATCCCCGGCCGAAGCCGGGGAGGCCTTGCAGGGGAAGCGGGACTTAGAAGTCCATGCCGCCCATGCCGCCCATGCCACCCGGCATGGCCGGGGCAGCGGGCTTGTCTTCGGCCAGTTCGACCACGGCGGCTTCAGCCGTCAGCAGCAGGCTGGCGACGGAGGCAGCGTTTTGCAGGGCAGTGCGGGTCACCTTGGTGGGATCCAGCACGCCTTGCTCGACCAGGTCGGTGTACTCGCCGGTCGCGGCGTTGTAGCCGTAGTTGCCCTTGCCTTGCAGCACGGTGTTGACCACGACGCTGGCTTCTTCGCCGGCGTTGGTGACGATGGTGCGCAGCGGCTCTTCGACAGCGCGCAGGATCAGCTTGATGCCGGCGTTCTGGTCAGGCGTGTCGCCCTTCAGGTCGGTGATGGCTTGCTTGGCGCGCAGCAGAGCAACGCCGCCGCCAGCCACAACGCCTTCTTCCACTGCGGCGCGGGTGGCGTGCAGGGCGTCTTCGACGCGAGCCTTCTTTTCCTTCATTTCGACTTCGGTGGCAGCGCCAACGCGAATCACGGCAACGCCGCCGGCCAGCTTGGCCACGCGTTCTTGCAGCTTTTCACGGTCGTAGTCGGACGTGGCTTCTTCGATCTGGACGCGGATTTGCTTGACGCGAGCTTCGATCGACTTGCTGTCGCCAGCGCCGTCGATGATGGTCGTGTTTTCCTTGCCCACTTCGATGCGCTTGGCTTGGCCCAGTTCAGCCAGGCCGGCCTTTTCCAGCGACATGCCGGTTTCTTCGGAGATCACCGTGCCGCCCGTCAGGATGGCGATGTCTTCCAGCATGGCCTTGCGGCGGTCGCCGAAGCCAGGAGCCTTGACGGCGGTCGTCTTCAGGATGCCGCGGATGTTGTTCACAACCAGGGTAGCCAGGGCTTCGCCTTCGACGTCTTCGGCGATGATCAGCAGCGGACGGCTCGACTTGGCGACTTGTTCCAGCACCGGCAGCAGGTCACGGATGTTGCTGATCTTCTTGTCGAAAATCAGGACAAACGGATCTTCCAGCGCGGCAACTTGCTTGTCCGGGTTGTTGATGAAGTAGGGCGACAGGTAGCCGCGGTCGAATTGCATGCCTTCGACGACGTCCAGCTCGTTTTCCAGCGACTTGCCGTCTTCGACGGTGATGACGCCTTCCTTGCCGACCTTGTCCATCGCGTCAGCGATGATCTGGCCGATCGAGGAGTCGCTGTTGGCCGAGATCGAGCCGACCTGGGCGATTTCCTTGCTGGTCGTGACCGGCTTGGATTGCTTCTTCAGTTCGGCGACGGCGGCGGCGACAGCCTTGTCGATGCCGCGCTTCAGGTCGATCGGGTTGAAACCGGCGGCAACGTACTTCAGGCCTTCCTGAACGATGGCCTGGGCCAGCACGGTGGCGGTGGTGGTGCCGTCACCGGCGTTGTCGGAGGTCTTGGAGGCGACGTCCTTGACCAGCTGGGCGCCGATGTTCTCGAACTTGTCCTTCAGTTCGATTTCCTTGGCGACGGAGACGCCGTCCTTGGTCACGGTCGGGGCGCCGAACGAGCGCTCCAGCACGACGTTGCGACCCTTGGGGCCCAGGGTGGTCTTGACAGCGTTGGCGAGGACATTCACGCCACGGACGATGCGCACGCGGGCGTCGTCACCGAACAGTACTTGCTTGGCAGCCATTTGTTAGCTTCCTTCGAAAATTCGTTTGAGGCAGGGTTTACTGGACCACGGCGAGGATTTCGTCCTCGCGGATGACGAGCAGCTCTTCGCCGTCAACCTTCACGGACTGGCCGGCGTACTTGCCGAACAGCACCTTGTCGCCAGCCTTCAGGTCGACCGGCAGGATCTTGCCGTCTTCGGTCTTCTTGCCGGGGCCGACGGCCACGACTTCACCCTGATCAGGCTTTTCAGCGGCGCTGTCGGGGATGACGATGCCCGAGGCAGTCTTGCGCTCGTTTTCGAGGCGTTTGACGATCACGCGATCGCCCAGGGGACGCAAGGCCATGAGGAACTCCTGTTACTTAAGAAGAAAGTGAATGATCGGTTAGGCCCGGGAGGGCTGTTAGCACTCACCAGAGTCGAGTGCTAATTATAGGGATGATGTCGTGGGGTTCAAGGGGGCGGGGGTGGGCTGTTACATCTTGAAGGGGGTTTGGACAGCAGTGTCGGTGTCGAAATTCATCCAACTTGGGATTTTCGTCATCCAGTTTGAGAATCGAGAATTTCCGATATACACGCACTGGCGCGGCCTCCAGCCGGAGCATCTGCATAAAAAAACCCGCATTCTCGATCAGGATGCGGGTTTTTTGGGTCAGGCTCGGAGCCCGGCTGACGCGAACTCCGTCATTCTTTCCTGTACGCCAGATAGTCCAGATGGATCCCGATATGGTCGGCGATGTAGCGGGCGTCGTGCCAAACCCCCCAGATGAATGAGGAACTGCGGTTGGTGAGGTTGGGCAGGCCGAGGAAGTAGATGCCTTTTTCGGCGGAGATGCCGCGCTTGTGGATGGGGTAGCCGTTTTCGTCGAAAGTGTCGACGTCGATCCAGCTAAAGTCGACCTTGAAGCCGGTGGCCCACAGGATGGTCTTGATGCCGGCCTCGGCCAGGTTCAGGCTGAGGATGGGATAGGTGAGGCACTCCGGGTCGGGCAGCAGTTTCCAGGCATCGGGCTCGGGCGGAAGGTCGAGGCCATTCTGCTCGATGTAGGCGTCGGCTTCGCGCAGGACCTCGAAGTAGTCGGCATCGCCCTGGGCGACATCGCGGCCGAGGTTGTCGGCGAAGTGCAGCACCCCGTTTTCGTAGGAGGTCGTGATGCCTACCAACTGGATGCCGTCGCGGGCAAGGCGCCGGAAGTCGACGGTCTTGCCGTTCTCGTAGCCGCTTACGGCGAAGGCGACGTGTTCGCGCTTGGGCTTTTTCTTGACTTCGTCCCACATGCCCAGCGCGCCCAGCCACCAGCAGTAGTCGCGTTCGCGGTAGGAGCGGGGCGGCCGGTAGTGTTCGCCCACGGACAGGTAGACGGTACGGCCGGCCTGGCGGAGCTCTTCGGCGATCTGCGAACCGGAGGCGCCCGCGCCTACGACGAGCACGGCGCCGTCGGCCAATTGCCCCGGGTTCTTGTAGGCCGAGGAATGAAGCTGCTGGATGCCGGCGCTGTCCGGCACGATTTTCGGATAGGTGGGGACTTGGAAGGGGCCGGTCGCGGCGACCACGTGCAGGGCTTCGATGGTGCCCGCGGAGGTGGTGACGGTGAAACCCGGGCGCTTGTCGTTGCGCTGGACGCGCAGGACTTCGACGCCGGTGCGCACCGGCGCATTGAGCATCCTGGCGTAGTCTTCAAAGTACTGGGCCATGCGCTCCTTGGGCGGGAAGATATTGGGCCCGACGTCATCGAACTTCAAACCGGGAAAGCGGTCGTGCCAGGCGGGGCCGTTGGCCACCAGCGAGTCCCAGCGTTCGGAGCGCCAGCGTTCGGCGATCCGCTTGCGTTCGAGCACGATATGCGCAATCCCCATGGCGCCGAGGTGCTCGCTCATTGCGATGCCCGCCTGGCCGGCGCCGATCACCAGCGTATTGGTTTTTTCAATTGACATGTGAAGATCCTAAGGAATACCGAGACCCTGGTGCGTCTCGAGGCTGACACGACGATCAAGGAAAAGAAAGCCGGCGAACCGCGTGCACGATCAGGGTGCGCGCTGAACGATTGGCACGCAGTGTGACCCCGAAGGCCCAAGTTGATAACTTCGTTTTTCGGACGGCTGACTTAGGAAAAAGCAAAGGTGCCGGTTTGCCCGGGCGGCACGCGCCTGCGCGCTTGCGCCGTCGTGATTTCTTTTTTCCGATGGCCCCCATCAGCATCGGCAATGCACTGGAAATAGGGCTTTACCGTATTCTTGACTGCACCAGAACGCTGGCGCCGCAGCCTTGCGTGCCATGCGGCCACCGCCTGTTTTTCCCGGAATCTTCGCGCCGGGAGACTGAACTCTGTGAGTGCAGCAGCCATGCCGAATAGTCCCTATTCCTCCGATAACTCCAGCGCGGTCAGCCTGGAGGGAGTGGTCAAGAAATATCGCGATCACGCGGTGCTCCAACAGGTGTCCCTGAAGATCGAGCGCGGCGAGTTCCTGACGCTGCTGGGCCCGTCGGGCTGCGGCAAGACCACCTTGCTGAACCTGATCGCGGGCTTCGCCGACGCGGACGAGGGCGAGATCTTCATCGACGACACGCCCGTCACGGCGCTGCCGCCGTATCAGCGCCAGATCGGCATCGTGTTCCAGAACTACGCGCTGTTCCCGCACATGACCGTGGAGCGCAACATCGCGTACGGCCTGCGGATGCGGCGCGTGCCGGCTGCCGAGATCGAGCGGCGGGTGCGCGAAGCCATGGCCCTGGTAAAGCTGGACGGATTGGGCGAGCGCAAGCCGCGCGAGCTGTCCGGCGGCCAGCAGCAGCGCGTGGCGCTGGCGCGGGCGTTGGTGATCCGTCCCAAGGTACTGTTGCTCGACGAGCCATTTTCCGCGCTGGACAAAAGCCTGCGCGGCGCCATGCAGGTGGAAATCCGCGATATCCAGCGCAGGCTGGGCGTGACGACGATCTTCGTCACGCATGACCAGGGCGAAGCCCTCAGCATGTCGGATCGCATCGCCGTGATGAACCAGGGCGTGATCCGGCAGGTCGCCACGCCGGACGAGCTATACCGCAATCCGCAGGATCCGTTCGTGGCGGCGTTCCTGGGCGACGTCAACATCCTGCCCGCGCACTATCACGGCACCAGCGCGGAAACCATCCAGCTGCGCCTGGGCGCGGGGCTGACGCATATCCCCCGCCGGCGCCTGGTGGGCGGGTCGCACGAGGGCCACCGGCTTGATCTTTATGTACGGCCAGAACATATCAAGCTGGAAGCCTTGCATAGCGGATCGGTCCTGAGCGGCACCGTCGTCAACCACGTGTTCCAGGGCGATCACGTGGATCTGTACCTGGAGGTGCACATTCCCGTGGAGGGGCGCCAGCACGTCATGGTGCGCTCCTTCGACTTGAACTGCCTCCATGAATGGCCCGTGGGCGCCGTGGCGGGACTTGCCCTGCCCGGCCACGGGGTCAGTGTCTTCAACGCGCCGTCCTGAAGACGGCTTCACGCGATGCCCCTTCCTGGCGGTCGCGCCTGCGCAGCCGCCGAGTCTCCATTCGTCCGCGAGGCAGAGTGCCATGAATCAAATTCCCGCTGAAATGCAAGCCATCATCGCCCGCGAGCCCGGCGATGCCACGGTATTGACGCTGGCCGGCAGACCAGTGCCGGCGCCGGGCCCCGGTGAAGTGTTGTTGCGCGTGCATTCGGCCGGCATCAACCGGCCCGACATCATGCAGCGCCAGGGCGTGAGCAAACCGGCGCCGGGCGTAACCGACGTGCTGGGGCTGGAAGCTTGCGGCGAGGTGGCGGCTTGCGGACCCGGCGTGCCGGATTCCTTGCGCGGGCAGCGTCTGATGAGCCTGCTTGCGGGCGGCGGCTATGCGCCGTGGTGCGTGGCTCGCGTGGATCATTCGCTGGCAGTGCCCGAGGAACTGGACGACGCGCAGGCAAGCGCCTTGCCGGAAGGCCTATTCACCGTCTGGCACAACCTGTTCGAACTGGGCCGCCTGCGCATGGGTGAGACCGTGCTGATCCATGGCGGCGGCGGCGGTATCGGCTCGCTGGCCATCCAGATGGCGCATGCCGCCGGCGCGCGGGTCATCGCCACTGACGGCGAACGCGACCGCTTGGACGCGCTGCGCGAACTCGGCGCCGACGAGGTGATCTGCTTTCATGACACGGATTTCGTGGAAGCCTGCGCGGCTTTCACGCAGGGCCGTGGCGTGGATGTCGTGCTGGATATCGTCGGCGGCGATTATGTACGGCGCAATATGCAGGCGCTGGCCTTCGGCGGGCGCCACGTGAGCCTTTCCTTCCTGCAGGGATCGGCCGTCACCATCGAGCTGCTGACCCTGATGCAAAAACAGTTGAGCCTGCACTCTTCGACCATGCGTCCGCAAACCGATGCCGAGAAGGCCCGGATGGCGGTCGCGCTCAGGCGCCATGTGCTGCCGTTGGTCGCCGCAGGCCGCGTCCGGCCCAGGATGGCGCAAAGCTTGCCCCTGGCCGACGCGGTGCGCGCGCATCAGTTGCTGGAAAGCGGCAAGGTGTTCGGCAAGCTGGTCCTCAAACCCTGACAAGCGGAGAATGGATTGAAACTTCTCTATGCCCCGACGTCCCCCTTCGTGCGCAAGGTAATGGTGTGCGCGCACTTGACCGGCCAGACTGGACAGATCGAATGGCTGGCCAGCGCGGCGCATCCTGTCAACCGCGACGCGCGCATTGCCGCCCACAACCCGCTGGCCAAGGTGCCCACCTTGATTCTGCCGGACGGCAGAGCGCTCTACGACAGTCGCGTGATCTGCGAATACCTGGCCGAGACTGCCGGCGATAAGCAGTTGTTTCCGGCCGGTCCGGCCCGCTGGGTGGCGTTGACGCGCCAGGCGCTGGGCGACGGCCTGCTGGACGCCGCCCTGCTGGCGCGCTACGAGCACACGGCCCGGCCGGCCGACATCCAGTGGCCCCACTGGCGCGAGGCGCAACTCGTCAAAGTCCAGGCCTGCCTGGCTGACATCGAGACGCAGGCAGACGACCTGCCGCGGACGCATCCGAACATCGGCGACCTGACCATCGCTTGCGCCTTGGGGTATCTGGATTTTCGCTTTCCCGAATTGGACTGGCGCACCGCGCATCCGCGCGCCGCTGCGTGGTTCTCCGTATTCAACGACTTGCCTGCCATGCAGGCAACCCTTCCCCACGAAGCCTGAGACTGCCTCCATGACGACGCCAAGCGCCACTCCAACATCTTCCACGGTCTGGTTTCTCAACGGGCCGAACGCCAATCTCTACGGACTGGACGCCAACAAGACTTATGGCTCCGACAGCTTTCCCGTGCTGCAGCAGCGCTGCGAAACCAAGGCCGCCTCGCTGGGCATCCAGTTGAACTTCGTCCAGTCCAACCATGAAGGCCAGTTGGTCGACTGGATCCAGGAGGCGCGTGGCGCCGCGCAGGGCGTCATCATCAACGCGGCCGGCCTGACCTATTCGTCGGTGCCCATCCTCGATGCCCTGTTGTCCTTTCCGGGCAGGATCATCGAAGTCCACATGAGCAACATCTGGCGGCGTGAATCCTTCCGCCATCATTCCTACGTTTCCAAGGCCGCGGATGGCGTCATCGCGGGGCTGGGCGGCGATGGCTACGAGCTTGCCATCGAGGCCATGTCTCGTCTGATCAACCGCGGCGCCTGAGGCAGATCGGCCATGCACGCATCCCCCCGCCCCGCCGTGTCGGGCGCAATGATCTTCTACAGCGCGTTCGACGACTACGCGGCCTGGCGCGACGCCATGCAGGCCTGCCTGCCCGACTTGCGCGTGGTGCACGGCGACCAAGCGCATGATCCCGCCAGCATTCACTACGCGTTGATCTGGAAGGCGCCTTCGGGTTTCTTCGACCGCATGAAAAACCTGCGCCTCATCGTGAATCTGGGTGCAGGGGTGGATTCGATTGTCGGCCGTGAAGACCTGCCCGCCGAGGTACCCATCACCCGCATCATCGATCCCAATATGGCGCGCATGATGGCGGGCTATGTGCTGTTTGCCGCCCTGCGGTATGCGCGTGACATTCCACATTTCGAAGCGGCGCAGCGGCGGGGCGAATGGGCCTACCGCCATCCCCGCTCGCCGGCGGCGGTGCGCGTGGCGGTGCTGGGCCTGGGCGAACTGGGCGCCTATGCGGCGCGGGAACTGTCCCGCCAGGGGCTGAAAGTGCTTGGCTGGTCGCGCAGCCCGCGCAACATCGAAGGCATCGAGTGCCACGCCGGCATGGCGTCGCTGGATACCGTACTGTCGCGCGCCGATATCCTGGTGGTGATGCTTCCGCTCACGCCGCAGACGGTCGGCCTGCTGGACCGTGAACGTCTGGAGCGTCTGCCGCGCGGCGCGGCCCTGATCAATGTGGCCCGGGGCGCGCTGGTGGACCAGGCCGCCCTGACCGACCTGCTGCGCAGCGGTCATCTGGGCGGCGCGACGCTGGACGTCTTCGAGCACGAGCCCCTGCCGCCTGGCGACCCGCTCTGGGCAATGGAAAATGTGCTGATCACGCCTCACCTGGCATCGGTCGCCATTCCGGCATCCGCTGCCGAACAGGTCGCCGACAACGTGCTGCGTGTCAGCCAAGGCTTGCCCCCCGTCAATCGCGTTGATGCCGCGCGCGGCTATTGAGGGGTGCGGCCCTGGCCCACGGGGCCAGGGCCTGTTGACCGGCCCTAGTGGTTTTCCTCGATATTGAGAATCCTGCCCAGCCCGAGGAAGCGGTTGGCGAAGATCAGCAGGCTGGCCGTCACCACGATATACACCACCGACAACGCGGCCAGGGTTGGGTCGGCGAACTCGCGCACATAGTTGTACATCGACACGGGCAGGGTCTGCGTGCTCTGAGTGGTCACGAACAGTGACGCGGTGAATTCGCTGAACGACATAATGGCCGCGAACAACCAGCCACCGAACAAGCCGGGCGCCAGCAAGGGCACGGTGATGGTGAACAGGACCCGTACCGGCGACGCTCCCAGGCTGGCGGCGCTTTGTTCCAGGCGCTCGTCCAGGTTTTCCATCGAGACGTAGACGCTGCGCAGCACGAAAGGCAGGACGAGAATCACGTGGCACAGGATCACGATGCCGTAGCCACGATCGATGTTCAGCTGCGCCACCAGGATCAACAGGCCCAGTCCCACCGTGAAGTGCGGGATCACCAGCGGCGAGAGCAGAATCGCCTGCAGGATGTTCTTGCCGGGAAACGCCATGCGCTTGACGGCAATCGCCAGGCCGGTGCCGATGACCAGCGCCAGCAACGACGACCAGAACGTGACTACCACGCTGGCGCGAAAGCCGTCACGGAAGTCGGAGTAGGTGAAAACACGCTCGAACCAGCGCCAGGACCAGGCCTGCGGCGGAAACGTGAGCAAGGCTTTTTCATTGAAGGAAGCCAGCACCACGACCACGACGGGCAGCAGCACGAAGGCCAGGATGAGCGTGATCAGCACGGGCGCGCCGATACGCAGCCACAGGGGCAGGGTTTTACGGAGACCCATGTCAATGTCCTCCAATGACCTTGAGACGGCGCGTGACGCGGCCGAGCAGCATCAGCGCGATCGCCGTCAGGCCCAGGCCCATGACACTCAGGCTGGCCGCCAGGGGGAAGTTCATGGATGAGAATCCCAGTTGGTAGACCAATGTGGAAACCGTCGGAACGCGGCCTCCGCCGATCATTTGCGGCGTGGCGAAGGCGCTGAACGTCCAGGCGAATGAGGTCGTGATGCTGGCCAGGATGCCCGGCATCGACAGCGGAAGCGTGATGGTCAGGAAAGTGCGGACCGGCCCCGCGCCCAGGCTTTCGGCGGCTTTCTCGTAATCGCGGTCGATGTGCGAGATGGCGGTAGCCAGCATCAGCACGACCACCGGGACGGTGACGTGCACCAGCGCCACCAGTACGCCGAGATGGCTGAACATCAGCGAGAGCGGCGTATCGATCAAGCCCAGCTTGAGCAGCATCGAATTGATGAAGCCCGTGCTGCCCAGCACGATGATCCACGAATAGGTGCGCACGATTTCGCCCAGGAACAGCGGCGTGATGGATACGATCAGGATGAAAGACTTGATGTAGCGGTTTCGCACCCTGACCAGGGCATACGCCAATGGGTACGCGACGAGCAGGGAGAAGATCGTGGTTTCCACGCTCAGGCGCAAGGTGTTGACAAAGGCATCGACGTAGATCTGCTTGCCCATGCCCGAGAAATTGGTCAGCGTCAGGCCGCCGACATCCAGCGAACCGGGAATGAAAGTGCGCAAGCTGTACTGCAGCACGGCCGCCATGGCGACGCAGATGCACAGCGCGATGAAGCTGGCCGGGGATATCAGCCATCCCCGCAGGGTGGAACGCGCATCCATGGTTGACCCATCCTTCGTGTACGGTGAAAGCGTGGCGATGCCACGGCCCGCAAGGCCGCGGCATCGGCAATCAGTTCATGATGTTCTCGGTAAACCACTTGCGCCACTCGGCGGTCTTTTCGGCGCGCAGCTTGTCGTCGATGACGATGGCCTGGGTATCCCATTGCTGCTTGGTCGTGAAGACGCCCGGCAGCGCGGCGTCCTCGGGCGAGACCTTGGCGTCGTCGATGACGGGGCTGGCCTTCTTGGCGGCCACGATCTTGGCCTGCACTTCCGGCGAAAGCGCGATGTTCATGAACTTGTGCGCCAGGTCGGTCTTGGTGCTGCCTTTCATGATGGCCATGGTGTCCACCCCCAGCACCGCCCCTTCCTTGGGCATCGCCACCTTGATCGGCACGCCTTGGCCGATCATGTAATAGGCGTTCATGGACAGCACGATCTGCACGGGCGTCTCGCCGGCGGCGATCAGTTGCTGGCTGTTGGCATCGTTGGTGTAGAAGGCCTTGAAGTTGGGTTTCAGGGCCTTGAGTTTGTCCTGGCCCTTTTCCCAGGTGCTCGCGTCGCCGCCCGAGAGCAAAGCCGAAATGTCGATGATATGGCTCGGGTCGAAATCGGGCGCGGACAGCTTGCCTTTCAGCGCCGGGTTCCAGAGATCGTTCCAGCTGTTGAAGGTGATGCCGGCGGGAACCAGGTCCGGGCGATAGCCGATGGTGTACACATACGCCCAGCTGCCGATATGGTACGGGCTGATCTTGGCGCGCTCGACCAGGTGCGAGTAATTGGGAATCTTGCTCAGGTCCAGCTTCTCGTACAGGCCGGCATTGACGTAGAGCCAGCCGATGTGCGAAGTGGTGAACGTGATGTCGCTTTCGGGCTTGGTAGCGAGCTTGGCCTTGTTCAGGCGATCGATGGTGCCGCCGGTGATGTACTTCACCGGTACCCCTGTCTGCCGCGTGAACTCCTTGCCGATGGTCTCATCGATAAGGTCCCGGAAGCTGCCGCCCCAGGTGCTCACCACCAGGGCATCCTGCGCATGTGCCGTGCCGGCGAGGGCCGCGCCGGCAAGCATGCCCGCGCAAATGAGTTTCTTGATCATGACATCCCCTTGTCTACGTTGTTGGCTACAAAACCTGCTCGAGAAAATTCCTCAGACGCTCGTTCCCGGGCGAGGCAAAGAACTGTTCGGTGGGCGCGGTCTCGATGATCTCGCCCCGCTCCATGAACACGCAGCGGTCGGCCACCCTGCGGGCGAAGCCGATCTCGTGGGTGACGCAGATCATGGTGATGCCGGTCTGGGCCAGGTCTTCCATGATGCGCAGCACGGAGCCGACCGATTCCGGATCGAGCGCCGATGTCGGCTCGTCAAAGAGCATGATGCGCGGCCGCAGGCAGAGCGCGCGCGCGATGGCCACGCGCTGCTGTTGCCCGCCGGAAAGCTGGATCGGATACTTGCCGGCCTGTTCGATCACATTGACCTTGGCCAGGTACTCCCGTGCCGTCTGTTCGGCCTCGCTGGCTGGCGTCTTCAAGGCGATCTTCAGCGCGAAGGTGCAGTTTTCCAGCACCGTCATGTGCGGAAAGAGATTGAAGCTCTGGAAAACCATGCCCAGCTGGCGCCGAACCTGCTCCACGCTTTCCGGGCGCCGGGTCAGCGCGGTGCCATTGACGTGGATATCGCCCGAATCATGCTGTTCCAGATGGTTGATGCAGCGGATGAGCGACGACTTCCCGGATCCCGAAGGGCCGCACAGGATGACGATTTCGCCGCTGGCCACCTCAAGGTGAATATCGCGCAAGGCGTGGAACGACCCGTAGAACTTGTTCAATCCCGAGATGGATACCGCGGGCGCGCAGTCAGAACGGACGGAGGACAACGGCGGCGTGATGCTGGACAGGATGGCAGTCATGATGGTTCGCGCTCTGATAGACGGTCGGCCGGACGGTTCAGACTCTGATGAGATAGCGGTTCAACCTGCGATCCGCGATCGAGAATCCAAGACGTATGCAGTTGGTGATGCACCAGTAGATGGCCGCCGCCGTGATCAGGGGCGTGAACGGGTCATAGGTGTAGTCGAACACAGTGTTGGCGGCCGCGGTCAGGTCAACCAGCGTGATGGCGCTGACGGCCGCCGTGCTCTTGACCATGATCAGCAACTCATTCTGATAGGCGCGCAGCACATAGCGCGCGGCCAGCGGGAGCCGCAAGCGAAACAGGATTTGGGCGGGCTTCAGGCCCAGGGTCTGCGCGGCTTCGATGGTGCCCCTGGGAATCGCCGCCAGCCCGCCGCGGATGATCTCCGCCAAGAAGCCCGAGTGCGTCATCGCCAGGCCCAGCCAGGCGCAGACATAGGCGCTGGAAAAAACGTTCCACAGAAACGTATCGCGCACGAAAGAGAACTGCGGCAGTCCGCTATAGATCAGATACAGCAGCACCAGGCTGGGTACCCCGCGGAAAAAGCCGATATAGCTGCTGGCGAAGATGGCGCGCGGGCCCGGCCGGAAGCTTGCCAGGGCAACCGGCAGCGCCAGCAGCAGGCCGATGACAAGCACCGGCAGCAGCACGGCGAATGTGGTGCCGGTGCCGGCCAGCAGTTTGGGCAGGCTTTCCCAGGCCACCTGGAAATCAAAGTGCATGAGACGCTCCCTTGGTCACCACGGGATGGAAGCCGCGCGCGGCCCACGTTTCAACGCGGCGGGCCACGTAGTAGGTCAGCCAGGTCATCATGAGGAAGAAGAACGCCGCGAGCAGGTAGTAGACGAAGGGTTCCTTGGTCACGCCGGAGGCGAGCTTGGCGTAGGCCATGATTTCCTTCAGGCCGATCAGGGAGATGAGGGCGGTGTCCTTGAGCACGACGATCCACATATTGGTCATGCCAGGCAAGGCCAGCCGCAGCATCTGCGGCAGGATCACCTTCAGCCAGATGGCGGTGCGCGGCACCAGCAGCACCCGCGCGGCTTCAAACTGGCCGTGGGGTACGTTCTGTATCGCGCTGCGGATCAGGTCGGCCAGGTAGGCGCCATACACCATGCCCAGCGCCGCCACCGCCGCCATGAACGGCGTCACCTCGATGCGCTGGCCTATGCCGAACGGCGCGAGCAGGCTGGCGACGATCTGCGAGCCGCCGTAATAGAACAGGAAGCCGACCAGCAGCGAAGGCACGCCCGTGAAGATCGAGGCATACGGGATCCAGACGATTCTGGCCAGCCAGGTCGGCCGCAGCGTGATCAGGGCGAAGAACGTCCCGATCGCGAGCGCCAGCAGATAGGCGCAGACGGCGACCTGGATCGTCATCATCGCGCCGGTCGCGAGTTGCTGCACGAAACCCATCGAAGGCATGAGGTATTCCTAAAGCCTGTTCACATTGAAAGGCGCCTTGCACAGACCTTGGCAAGCGTATGAAACATGCCGCCTGGTCCACCGGCCTCGTGCCGGGCGGCCCAGGCGGGGGCGCGGCTCCGACTAGCGGCAGGCCGCTTCCTCTGGCAGGAGCTCCACTTCCATGTAGGGTTTACGCAGCTTGGTGAAGGTGCAGTCCTTGATGATGGTTTCCAGCGTGGCGTTCATGCGGTTGAGCAGTTCACCGCTGTCCTTGCGGGCGATCCAGCTGGAGCCGGCCTCGCCGCCGCCGGTCCACAAATCGCCGCCGGCGAATTTCCAGCCCTTGCCCTGGGGCTTGGACAGGAACTCGTTGGTCCAGCTGATCTTGGGGCCCAGGCTCATGTCCAGCCGTCCGTTGGCCAGGTCGAGCCGAATCTGGTCGGGGTTGTCGTAGAACACGATCTGCACCGCGTTGCCGAACGTCTCGGACACGTATTTGGCTTGCGCCGAGCCGCGTTGCAGGCCGATCCGCACGCCCTTGAGGCCTTCGGGCGTGAAGGTGTAGTTCTTCGCTTCCGGCACCACGTAGGAGTCTGGATTGAACAGCACCGCACGGCCGAATAGCACCTTTTCCTTGCGTTCTGGCAGTGGCTTGGTCTGGCTGACCACGGCATCCAGTTTTTTCTGCAGCAGTGCTGGAATCAGGGCTTTGAAGTCCATGACGACGATTTCGCAATCGACCTTCATCCGTTTGCACATCTCGCGCGCCAGGTCGGGTTCGAAGCCCGTCAGGCGGCCCGAGGGATCGACCATGCTGAACGGGGGATAGCTTCCCTCATTGCCGAGCACCAGCTTCTCGGCATGGGCTGGCGCCAGGACGAATAATGAGGCGCTTGCGAGTGTCAGCGCCGTGATGGTTTTGTGCAGATGCATCTTTTTCCCCTTGTTTATTGGTTATCGGCCGCGGCGAAGTGCTTACATCGTGTCGGCCTTGGTCAGGTTTGAATTGAACAGCGACCCGTAGCCGGGCTTGGCGCCTGCCGCGCCGGTGAGTTCCAGGCAGTGCCAGAACGAGGCCTGGATGGCCGAGATCACCGGCTTGCCGAGTTTCTGTTCGAGCGCCTCGATGGCCCCGACGGTCCGGAAGTTGGTGCACGAAACGAAGATGGCTGTCGCATCGGGGTGGTCGACCGCGATCACATGGTCATAGACTTTCTCCAGCGACACCTCGGCCAGCGCGTGATCATCCGAGATGCCCAGGCAGGCGCTCCTGACGACCTCGTGGCCGTTTTCCTGCAGGAAGCGGATGGCGCGCTCATGGATTTCCGGCAGATACGGCGTGGCCAGCGCAACCTTGCCAGCCTTCACCTTCTTCAAGGCCGCGAGCGTGGCGGTGGACGCGGTGGTGATCTTCGGCCCCGGCACCCATTGCCGCAGCTTCTGGATAAGCGCCTGGTCGTAGGCGGTGCCGTGCAGGAAAGAGGCGCTGGTCCCGCCAAACAGCAACACGTCGATGGGGGCCGCGCCGGCCAGGCGCGCGGCCTGTTCGAGTTCCGGCGCGTTCATCATTTCCTCGATGCCCTGCACGGTGACCTTGGGCAGCTTGATGCGCGCGGTATGGGTGGAAACCCCCGGAGCGGACATGGCCCACATTTCTTCTTCCATCACGACGCTGGAGGCGATGTAGATCAGCCCGATGCGGGCAAGATCGCCAGAGCCGTCGTAGCGGAATCGGGGATAGGCAGCGGGTTGGGGCGTTAAGGCGGTGTTCATCCGGTTTCCCTGCAAAGAGAGGTTGCTTCGGCCAGCGAAAACCAATGATGAGAGACGCGATCCGAGCGACCAAGTCGCCTTTTCCGTTGGCATGGATAGATTTTCCTGATGGCCGGACGAGGCGCGCCGAGGCATGGTGAAGGTGCATCGCCGCGGACGCCGCCCGCGTCAGGATTTCCGAGACAGGACGCCGGAAAAAACAAATAGGCTGCCGCCCCGCTTGGGCCGACCATCAGCGGGCAGGTCACGGCCTTAAGCGACGCCGCTTGCCAGGCAGGCGCAGGGGCCCCGGATAAACCCTAATAAAGATACGAGCCATGAAGCACAAGCGCATACGCACCTTCAATACCAAGGCAACCTACCCGGAACAGAAGCTCGACAACGATCTGTGCCAGGCCGTCGTCGCGCGCGGCAGCACCGTATTCCTGCGCGGGCAGATCGGCCAGAACCTGGATACGTCCGAGAGCGTCTGCATCGGCGATGCCTCCGGCCAGGCGGAGCAGGCGATGAAGAACATCGACATGCTGCTCAAGGAGGCCGGCGGCGAACTGCAGGACATCTGCAAGATCACGATCTACCTGATTGATCCCCGTTATCGCGAGGCGGTCTATCTTGTGGTCGGCAAGTGGCTCAAGGGCGTGTTCCCCGTGTCCACCGGTATCGTGGTGTCAGCATTGGCGCGCCCCGAATGGCTGGTGGAAATCGACGCGACTGCTGTTATTCCGGATTGACGCCACAGGAGGCCCAGGTCATGACTTTCTCCATCATTGCCCGTTGTCCGGCTACTGGCCAATTCGGCGCGGCCGTCTCATCGTCGTCGCCCGCGGTGGCGGCGCGTTGCGTCCGCGCGCGCGCAGGTGTGGGCGCGGCTGTCAGCCAGAACATCACCGACCCCGCCCTGGGGCCGCTCATTCTCGAGGCGATGGGCCAGGGCCAGTCGCCCGAGCGCGCGCTGCAGTCCCTGGCCGAACGTCCTTTCATCAGCTATCGGCAACTGATGGCCATTGACGCCACGCAGGCGCCGGCCATCTTCACCGGGGCAAACGCGCTGGGCCGTCTGGCCAGCGCAAAGGGCGAGCACGCCGCGTGCGCCGGCAATATGCTGGCGTCGCTGGATGTGCCCGCCGCCATGCTGTCGGCGTTCGAGAAGACGCCGGGTTCGCTGGCCGAACGCCTGATGCAGGCGATGCTGGCGGGGCAGGCGGCTGGCGGCGAAGAGGGGCCTGTGCATTCGGCCGGGCTGCTGGTGGTGGCAGAGCTGGATTGGCCTATCGTCGACCTGCGCATGGACTGGGTGGAGAAATGCCCCGTCGAGACACTTTATGAGGCCTGGAAGGTCTACGAGCCGCAGATCCAGGACTACATTACCCGCGCCCGGGATCCGCGCGCCGCGCCAAGCTTCGGTGTGCCCGGCAATCTGTGACAGGCTTTGGCAGGCGGCGAGTGCGAGAAAACCCGAGGAGCGCCTTGACCGCTGTCCGGGCATAGTGGAGACACTTTTCCTCGGTGCGGCGCATGCTGGCGCCGGGCCGCGGTGGCGGCCCGTCAGCCGGAACGCCACCTCCCTCCAGCCTGTTCCAGTTTTCTCACTTCGGACTATGCTCAATCGCATTTCGCTGCGCCAGATGGAGTACTTCGTCGCCACGGCCAAGCATGGCAGTATCGCCGCGGCATCCAGCCAGATCCACATTTCGGCGCCGTCGATCTCGGCTGCCATCGCGCATGTCGAAACCGAGCTGGACGTGCAGCTATTCGTGCGGCATCCGTCCAAGGGCCTTGCCCTGACGGTGCTGGGCCAGCAGGTCATGAGCGAATGCGAAGATCTGCTCGAGCGCGCGTCGCGTCTCTACAAGATCGCGTCCGTCTCCAGCAACACCATCCAGGGCACCTTGCGCGTGGGCTGCTTCCAGTCGCTCACGGCCATGATCGCACCCGAGGTGATATTCGGATTCTCGCGCGCATTCGACAAGGTCGAGCTGCACATGGTCGAAGGCGACCAGCAGTTGCTGATCGACAAGCTGCATACGCTGGAGATCGACGTCGCGCTGAGCTACGACCTGAGGCTGGGCGACGAGATATCGTTCGAGGCACTGGCGCGCCTGCCGCCGCATGTGGTGGTCAGCGAGCTGCATCCGCTTTCGCAGCAGATCGCGGTGACGCTGGAGGAGCTGGCCCGCCTGCCCATGGTGCTGCTGGACCTGCCTTTGAGCCGTGAATACTTCATGTCCCTATTTGCGAAGGTCGGGCTGGAGCCGAACATCGTGGCGCGTTCGCGTTCGGAGGAAGTGGTGCGGTCCATGGTGGCCAACGGGATCGGCTATGCCCTGTTCAACGTGCGGCCGAAGTCCACCCAAGCGCTGGATGGCAAGCGGCTCGTGCGGCTGCGCCTGGTGGGTGAGCACCGCCCCATGCTGCTAGGCCTGACGACCTACAAGCCGATGAAGCCGTCGCGCCTGACCGAGGTGTTCATGCAGCGCTGCCGCTCCTATATCTCGGATCAATACATTCCCGGCATGAGCGAAGGCAGCTTCTTCGATCCTTACGTGCTTCCCGAAAACAAATGAACGGACGGCACGCCCGAGCGCCCTCCGCATTCTTGCAGGCCCATGCCATGAGCAAACCGACTCCGGACAACAGTCCAGACCTATTGCGCGAATTGCTCGCGTTCCCCTCCGTCACGCTGACGCCGAACATCGAACTCATCGAGCGTGTGCGGGAGTTGCTGGCGCAGGCCGGCATCGAGTCCACGCTGGTGGCCGACCCGCAGGACGCCGGGCGGAGCAATCTGTACGCGTCCGTCGGTCCGCTGAATGTGCCCGGCATCCTGCTTTCGGGCCACACTGATGTGGTCCCCGTGACGGGCCAACCCTGGACCTCGCCGCCTTTCGAGGCAACCCTGCGCGATGGGCGCATCTACGGGCGGGGCAGCGCGGACATGAAGGGCTTCGTCGCCTGCGCCGTAATGGCCATGATCCGCGTGGCCCGCCAGCCGCTTGCGCGTCCCTTGCATCTGGCGCTGTCGTTCGATGAGGAAATCGGCTGCGTGGGCGTGCGCCATATGCTGCGCGCACTGGAACACATGGAACCGGCTCCGCTGCTCTGCGTCGTGGGTGAGCCCACGCTGATGAAGATCGGCACCGGCAACAAGGGCAAGGCGGCCTACCGGGCCTTGTGCTGCGGCCAGGCGGGCCACTCCGGGCTGGCGCCCCATTTCGTCAATGCCATCCACACCGCCAGCGATCTGATCAACGCCCTGCGCGACGTGCAGCACGACCTCGCCGAACACGGGCCGCGCGAATCCGGCTATGACGTGCCGTACACGACAGTGCATGCGGGCACCATCAAGGGCGGCACGGCGCTGAACATCGTGCCCGCGGAATGTGAAGTCAATTTCGAGATCCGCAACGTCGCGCAGGATGACCCGAACCAGATCCTGGAGCGGGTGTTGGCGCTCACCAGGACAAAAATGCGTGTCGCGGGCGCCCGCCCCGATGCCGAGCCACCCCGGGTCACAACCGTCAATACCTATCCCGGCCTTGCCACGGCGGACGACTCGGAGGCCGTCGCGCTGCTGGCCTCGTGGCTGCCGCGGGACACGCCACTCGTCAAGGCCGCTTTCGGCACCGAGGGCGGGTTGTTCCAGCAGCTGTGGGCGCAGACTTCGGTGCTGATCTGTGGACCGGGCAGTATCGAAGTGGCGCACAAGGCCGACGAGTACGTCGAGCTGTCGCAGCTGGAGGCTTGCGACGCCATGATGGAGAAGTTGACGCAGTATCTGATGGCCTAGAGCCGGGCTCCGGGTCTTCTCACGAGGCGTTCGTAGGCGGTAGGGGTGGAGCCTTTTCACCGCGACATTGTCAACGACTTGCATGCCCATGGCGACTGACCAGAGGTGGCCGAGAGCGGTCGATTGCCATGCGCCTATTGGCTCACTGCCGTCCAGAGAATGCCGCGAGGTGAGTGGTGTGGTCACCTATTTTTCAAGGCACCTCGGCGAGCGGCTTGGGCGTGGAAATTAAGGTGGTTGCTAGACGTTTGGCGAGAGTCTGACACCATTTCTTGCGGGAATCGGGCTGACTTTAGGCGCCGCGCCGGATAGGATGGCCCTTCCATCAAAAGGAGGCGCTATGGATTGCTCAGTCGAAGGAAAAGTCGCATTTGCGGATGGTCAGGCCTACCACTTCGCCACGGTGGATGCCGCGCTGGCGTTTGCCGAGTGCGTGAAAAGCAGCGGCAATCCCGGCCAGTGCGCTGCCACGCATGGCAGCAGTCGGCAGGTTGCGCTGGAGGATGTGCAGGCGCAGGAAGACGCCGAACGGCGTGAGGCTGACGGGCCGGCTCCGTAGTTCTGCTGCTGACGCGAAACAGAAGTGCCAGGCGGCCCCGGCTTTCATGGTCCGCGCGCCTTCCTTTTCCAGGTAGGGCGTCAGTCAGCGGGGCAGCGATGCGCCGCCGCAGATGGCGATGTCCTGGCCGGTAATGGCGGCCGCCTCGTCCGATAGCAGGAACGCCACCAGCGCCGCGATCTCCGGGGGCTGGATCAGCCTGCCGATGGGTGGCAGGCGGGCTGGGCTGGCGGCTCGCTCGGGGGCGTCCAGCATGCCTGTCTGGGTGGCGGCGGGCGATACGACGTTCACCGTCACGCCCTGGCCGGCGAGTTCAGCCCCCCAGCTACGGGCCATGGCCACCAGCGCCGCCTTGGACGCGGCATACTGGCCGCGTCCAGGCATGCCCTGGGCTACGCGGCTGCCGATGAGCACCACGCGGCCGCTGCCCCTGGCGGCCATCCGCGGCGCCAGATGCCGGCTCAGCCGCAGCGCGGCATCGACATGCAGCTTCCACATGTGCGCGCCTTCGGCGGAATCCGACTCGGCCAATGGGGCGACCCGCAGCAATCCGGCCGCATGCACCAGGGCTTGGACGTCGGACAAAGCATGCAACGCGCGATCGGTGGCCTGTTCATCGCACAGGTCGACGCTGACATGCCGATAGGCATCATGCTGGACGATGGCGGGCCCGAGGTCGAGCCCGGTCACGCGCCAGTCGGCCTGCAGCAGCCGTTGCACAATGGCCTGGCCTATGCCGCCGGTCGACCCGGTGACCACGGCATGCTTCATGGCGGATTCAGTCGACACGGATGTGCCCCTCTTCGACGATCTTGCGCGAGCGCGCCATATCGGCTTTCTGAAAACGCGCGAAATCGGCTGCCGAAGCCGGCGTGATCGTCACGCCCAATTGTTCGTACTTGGCAGCCATGCCCGACGACAGGGCCTTGTTGACCTCGGCGTTCAGTTTCGTGACGATCGGCTCGGGCGTGCCGGCCGGCGCCCATAGCCCGTACCAGCTGTAGAACTGATAGCCGGGCAGGATTTCGTTCACCGTCGGCACCTCGGGCAGATTGGGCAGGCGCGCTTCCGACGTCACGGCAAGTATCTTGAGCATGCCGCCCTTGTAATACGACAGGGCGCCCAGTACCGGATCAATGAATCCATCGATGCGCCCGCCCACCAGGTCCTGCAAGGCGGGCGACGTGCCGCGATAGGGGATGACCATGTAGTCCAGGCCGCCCTGGCGCTTGAGCAGTTCGGTGGCCAGGTGTCCGGCCGATCCGATGGACCCGACGGCAAAGGTGAGCCGGCCCGGGTTCTGCCTGGCATAGGCCAGCAAGCCCGCCAGGTCGGACACGGGCAAGTCTTTTTTGACCGAGACCGACAGCGGCGCCTTGCCGGCCATGGCGACGGGCACGAAGTTCTTTTCGACGTCGAAGGGCACGGACTTCATGGTCATGGGCGCCGTCGTGAACGTCGATGCGTTAAAGAGCAGCGTGTAGCCATCGGCGGGCGAACGCGCTACGACGTCGGCGCCAATGATGCCGTTGCCGCCCGAGCGGTTCTCCACGACGAAACTCTGGCCAGTCTGTTCACTCAGCTTCTGCGCTACATCGCGGCCCAGCATGTCCAGCGTGCCGCCCGGGGGAAAGGGAATCACGAACCTTACCTGCCGCGACGGATAGTCGCCCTCGGCATGCGCCGCGCCGCCAGCGAGCGCGGCGCACAGGGCCAGGACGGCGCGCAACAATGTTCTCTTCTGCATGAGATGTCTCCTCTTTTTTTGATTTATCTGGCGGCATGGCGCAAGGCTGTGATTGCCCGCGCGCCGCCGGGCCTGGCGTCAACGCGCCAGCAATTGCGCCTTGGCGAGCGCGGCGCGCAACGCGTCCATGTCGGCCTGGCCGGGCGCTTCGGTGGGCGGGCGTACCGCGGCGCTTTCCAGCACCCCGGCCAGGTACATGCCGGCTTTCATGCGGGCATGCGCCTCGCCGGTGGGCTCGCCGGCGCCGTAGACCGCGTCCTTGAGCGGGGTGATCAGCGCCTGCACCGCTTGCGCACGCTTGAGATCACCGGCCTTCACCGCCGCCCACAGGTCGATGATGAGCTGCGGGATGAAGGTGGCGAAGCCGACCAGCGCGCCGTCCACGTCCTGCACCATCGATGCCAGCAGGTATTCGTCGTGGCAGGTCAGAATGGCCTTGGACGCGTCGGCCGCACGCAGCGCCTCGATGTCCCGCGCGTATTTATTCATATCGCGCTGGCCCACCTTGAAGGCCTGGACGTAGGGCAGTCTTGCCAGGTCGGCCAGCAGGCTCGACGAATACGACGCGCGCGTCCACGCTGGGTAGACATGGCAGACCAGGTCGAGATCGGGCGCGGCCTCATGGATGGCCTGGAAGTATTCCAGCGCATGCCCCGCAGTGAAGCCGAACCGCAGCCAGTGGTGGGGCGGCATGACGTCCAGCGCGGCCGCGCCGGCTTCGCGCGCGGCTCGCGCGTGTTCAGCGGCCTCGGCGATGCCTTCGCACACGATCGAGGAAATCACGGGCAATCTGCCGCGCAGTTCGTCGGCGACGATACGGGTGACCTGCGCGCGTTCGACAGGGGTGAGCGAAAATACTTCGCCCGTGTGGCCGTTGGTCATGACGGCCACCACGCCATCATGATCCGCCAGCCAGCTGGCCAGGCGCCGCAGGGCGGGCTCGTCAATCCGGCGATCGGCGGTGAACGGGCAGGCGATAGCGGGAATGATGCCGCGGTAATTCGAGATGGAAGCCATGGGGACTTGTCCTTGTTTTGCGTAGGTAGGATGGCCGCTATGATTGCGGCATCCCCCTGGGACCGTCCAATACTCGAATTGCATAGAATTATCTATGCTGCAGCGCAAACATCATGGGACCTGGCAACCGACCTCTGGACATGAATTGGCTGGAGGACTTCCTCTCGTTGGCCGAGACCGGAAGCTTTTCGCGCGCGGCCGAAGCGCGCGCCATTGCGCAACCCGCATTCAGCCGGCACATCCGCGCGCTCGAGGAATGGGTCGGCGCGGACCTGTGCGACCGCAGCGCGCATCCGACCGAGCTGACCGCTGCCGGGCGCCGGTTCCTGCCGCTGCTCAAGCATGTGCTGGCCGACCTGGAAGCCGCGCGTATCAAGGCGGTCGCCGCGCATGCCCAGGACGCCGCCAGCCTGCGTTTCGCGGCCACCCATTTGCTGTCGTTGACCTTCTTTCCGAAATGGCTTTCGAGCCTGGAAGCGCGGATGGAGGTCGGAGCGATCCAGATCATGTCGGACAGCTTTCAGGCCTGCGAGGACCTGATGGCCCAGCGCCGGGTCCAGTTTGTGCTGTGTCACCGACACCCGCGGGTGCCCAGCCGCCTGGATGAGGCGGCCTATCCGATGGTGTGGTTGGGGACGGACACGCTGGTGCCCGTCAGCGCACCCCGCGAGCACGGTTTGCCCGGCGAGCCGGCACACACCTTGGCGGGTGAGGGGGTGGTGACCTGTCTGGCGTATGGGCCCGCTTCGGGCCTTGGACGCATCGTGGCCAGCCATTTGCGGCAAATGGCGCTGGGCGAAGACCGTGTAAGGGCGACATTCGTCGGGCCGCATGCGACGCTGTTGCGTTCCATGGCGGTGCAGGGCCGCGGCGTCGCCTGGCTCCCGGACATGCTGGTGCACGACGACCTGGAACAGGGCCGATTGGTGCGCGCCGGCGGCGGCGAATGGGACATTCCGGTGGAAATCTGCCTGTTTCGCCAGTCCAACGATATGACCCGAGTGGCCGAAGAACTGTGGAAGCTGACGGCTACATCCCCGCCTTCACGCTGAGCCTCGCGGCAAGCCTACGTAAAATCGCGTGATCCCGTCGCGCGATTCGGCGCTGATGCGACCGGCATGCGACAGCACGATCTGTTGTGCGATGAACAGTCCCAGGCCCAGGCCGCGGTGGCCGCCGGGGGGGCGGGCGCCGCTGTGGAACGGGTTGAACAGGTGGGGCAGCAGGTCGGGCGGGATGGTGCCGCCATTGCTGACCGTGACGACGATCTCGTCCGCTGCCGTGCCGTCCACCTCGACGCGTACCGGAATATCGCCGCTGCCATGGTGCAAGGCGTTGCCCACCAGGTTGGCAAGCACTTGAGACAAGCGTTCGCCATCCCAATGGCCGACCGGATCGCCGCGGGTTTCCGATTCGAGGTGGCGGCCCGAGGAGGCGGTCCGGACTTCGTCCAGCGTGCGGTTCACCAGCGCTTCCATGCTGAACGTGGTGGGCGCCAGCGTCAGCCCGCCGGCCTGGCGGATACGGGTCACGTCGAGCAAGTCTTCGATCAAGCGCGTCATGCGGTCGCTGCTTTGCAGCATGCGCGTCGCCAGGCTGGTGACGCGCGCGTCATCGCTTTGGCGCTGCAGCAAGGACGCGCCCATCACAATGGCTTGTAGCGGCGTGCGCAGGTCGTGGCTGAGCACAGCCATGAACATTTCGTTGACCCGCAAGGCTTCGGTGCGCTCTTCCAGTTGCTGGGCCAGCGCGCGGCGGCGTTCGTGCAGTTCGAAGAACACGTTGGCCTTCGTTCGCAGCATGTAGGGGTCGACGGGTTTGTACAGGAAATCCACGGCGCCGCTTTCGTAGCCGCGGAATTGCCAATTTTGTTCGCGCGAGCCGGCGGTAATGAAGATCAACGGGATGTGGCGCGTGCGTTCGCTGCCGCGGATCAGTTCGGCCAGCTCGAAGCCGTTCATGTCGGGCATCTGCACATCGAGCAGCGCCAGCGCGACATCCGGGTGGTCCAGCAGCAGTTCCAGGGCTTGGGGGCCGGACTGCGCCTTCAGCACCTCGACACGGTCGTTGGCCAGCAGGGCTTCCAGCGCGATCAGGTTCTCCGGCACGTCGTCGACCAGCAGGCACTTGATACGGGCGTCCGGGGATTTGGCAGGTGTGAGGATCATGGTGTCAGAGTAGGTTGGGATCAGCCTGGCGCTGCGTGGGCAAGCGTGCGAGCAACGCCGCGATGTCTTCTGGCGTCAGCACCTGGGGCGCGGGAATCCGCGCGATGGCGGCCGCGGGCATGGTGGGCATGGCAGCCGTGGCTGGCGCCTGCACGACCGCGTGGCCGCCGGCGGCATGGATCGCCGCGAGGCCTTCCGCCCCGTCCTCGTTGGCGCCCGACAGCAGCACGCCCAGCAGCTTTTTGCCATAGCGATCGGCGGCGGAGTGGAACAGCACGTCAATCGACGGCCGCGAAAAAAGCACCGGCGGATCGATGGACAGCGCAAGGCGCGGGCCTTGGTCCACCAGCAGGTGGTAGTCAGGCGGCGCGAAATACAGGTGTCCCGGCTGGAGCGGCTGCTGGTCTTCGGCCTCTTGCACGGTCAAGGCGCAGCGGGGGTTGAAGATATCGACCAGCCGGCTGCGGCGGTCGCGCGGCAGGTGCAGCACCACGATCACCGCCGCGCGCAAGCCGGCGGGCAGGGCCGGCAACAGGACGTTCAAGGCGTCGATGGCGCCGGACGAACCGCCGATGACGATTGCGTCCCACGGGCCGGCAGGGGCCATGGGGGAGCGGGCAGGCGCGGTGCGCTTGCTCACAGGCCGGCCTTCTTGCGGTAGATGCGGTCTTCCAGCACGAAGTCGTCGAAGTTCTCGGCCTGGGCCGAAAACCGTATCGACTCGCGGGACCCCAGGCCCATGAAGCCGCGGTGGACCAGGGCGTCGTTGAACAGACCCAGGGCCCGGTTTTGCAGGTCGCGCTCAAAGTAGATCAGGACGTTGCGGCAGGACACCAGGTGCACTTCGGCGAAGACGCTGTCGGTGGCCAGGCTGTGGTCGGAAAAAACCATGTGCTCGCGCAGGGCCTTGTCGAACACGACGCGCCCATACCGTGCGGTGTAGTAGTCGGACAGCGAGCTGCGGCCGCCGGCCTGGGCGTGGTTGGCGGTGAAGGCCGCCACGCGGTCCAGGTCGAAGACGCCTTGTTCGGCCGCGCGCAGGGCATGCGGGTTGATGTCGGTGGCGTAGATCAGGGCACGGTCCAGCAGGCCTTCCTCGTGCAGCAGGATGGCAAGCGAATAGACTTCTTCGCCGGTGCTGCATCCGGCCACCCAGACTTTGATCGACGGGTAGGTGCGCAGAATGGGCACGACCTCGTTGCGCAGCGCCAGGAAATAGCTGGGGTCGCGGAACATGTCGCTGACCTGCACGGTCAGGAACTGCAGCAGACCGGTGAACACCGCGGGCTCGTGCAGCACGCGGTCTTGCAGCTGCGACAGGGTCTTGCAGTTGAACTGGGTCAGCGCGCTTTGCAGGCGGCGCTTGAGCGAGGCCTGCGCGTATTCTCGGAAATCGTAGTGGTAGTGGTGATAGATCGCATCGAGCAGCAGCCGCTGCTCGATGTCCTGGATATGCGCGCGGGTCCGGTGGGGCATGGTCGTGGCCGGTGGGTCGTGGCGCGGTGCGCGCTAGTTGCGCATCCAGACGCGCACCAGGGACAGCAGGCGCTCGACGTCCAGCGGCTTGGCGATGTAGTCGTTGGCGCCGGCGGCCAGGCATTTCTCCTGGTCGTCCTTCATGGCCTTGGCGGTCAGCGCGATGATCGGCAGGCGGCGCCACTCCGGCCGCGGGCGGATCTCGCGCATGGCGGTGTAGCCGTCCATCTCGGGCATCATGATGTCCATCAGCACCAGGTCGATGGCGCGGTGGCCGTCCGAGCCGGCGCGGCCCAGGGCGTCCAGCGCTTCGCGCCCGTTGCGGGCGATCTCGACGTAAAGGCCCGTGGGCTCCAGGATGCTGGAAAGTGCAAACACGTTGCGCACGTCGTCTTCCACCACCAGCACCGTACGGCCTTCCAGCGCGGTGTCGCGGCTGCGGGCAAGCTCGAGCATCTGGCGTTGCTGCGGGGGCAGGTCCGCTTCGACTTGATGCAGGAACAGCGTGACCTCGTCGAGCAGGCGTTCGGGCGAGCGCGCATCCTTGATGATGATGGACTTGGAGAAGCGGCGCAGGTGCTGTTCTTCATCGCGCGACAGCGCGCGGCCCGTGTACACGATCACCGGGGGGAACGACACGCTTTCCTGGTCGGCCATTTCACGCAGCAGGTCGTAGCCGCTCATGTCGGGCAGGTTCAGGTCCATCACGACGCAGTCGTAGGTGGTGTCGCGCAGCAATTCCAGTGCGGCCGTGGCGGTGGCCGCCGGCACGATCTGGACGCCGTCGCGCGCCAGCAGCTCGCGCACGCTTTCGCGCTGCCGATCGTCGTCTTCGACCACCAGCACGCGCCGCACGTTCTGCGTGAACTTGGCTTCAAGGCGGTGCAGCGCGTGAACCAGTTCTTCGCGTTTGACCGGCTTGAGCGCATAGCCGACGGCGCCACGGCCCAGGGCCTCTTGGGAGTAGTCCGCCACCGAGACGATGTGCACCGGGATGTGGCGGGTGTGGGGGTTGCGCTTGAGCTGATCCAATACGCCCAGCCCGGAGAAGTCCGGCAGGTTCATGTCCAGCACGATGGCGTCGGGACGTTGCTGAACCGCCAGCGCCAGACCGTCGTTGGCGGTGTGGGCGGCAAGGCAGCCAAAGCCCATTTCGCGCGCCAGATCGCCGAGGATGCTGGCAAAGCGCTCATCGTCTTCGATGACAAGGATAGTGCGGTCCGGGCGTGGACCGGCCGGCTGGCCTGATGCGTGGTCGGGGCTGGCGGGCGGCGCTGCGGCGGCCGGCGTCAGGGCGAGAAATGCGGGCATGAACGGGGCAGACGCCTGCGGCATGCCGATCGGTGCAGCGGCGCTGTCGCGCGCAGGCGGTGCGGACGGCGCGGCTTCCAGGCGCAGGGGCAGCAGCAGCGTGAACACGCTGCCCTGGCCCGGGGTGCTGACCAACGACAGGGTGCCGCCCAGCAGCTTGGCCAGATCGCGCGAAATCGACAGCCCCAAGCCCGTGCCGCCATGCTTGCGGTGCGTACTGCCGTCGGCCTGGCGGAAGGCTTCGAAAATCAGTTCTTGCTGATCGGCCGCCACGCCGATGCCGGTGTCCTGCACGGCGAACGACAGCCGGTTCCCCGGCGCGCGCGACACCCTGAGCACGACGGAGCCTTGCTCGGTGAATTTAAGCGCGTTCGACAGCAGGTTCTTCAGCACCTGGCCCAGGCGTTGCGGATCGGTGTGCAGGGACGCCGGCACATCCATGGCGATATCCAGGTCCAGCGCCAGGCGCTTTTCCTGCGCCATCGGCCGCAGCGGATCCAGCAAGCGTTGCAGGGCGGGGACGATGGCGACGTCTTCGACTTCCACGGTCGCCTGGCCAGCTTCGATCTTGGCCAGGTCCAGGATGTCGTTGATCAGCGCCAGCAGGTCGCTGCCCGCGGCGTGAATGGTCTGCGCGTACTTGACCTGGTCGGCGCTCAGGTTGCCCGGCTTGTTGTCCGACAGCAGCTTGGCCAGGATCAGCGTCGAATTGAGCGGCGTGCGCAGTTCGTGGCTCATGTTGGCCAGGAACTCGCTCTTGTATTGGCTGGCCTGCGTGAGCAGCCGCGCCTTGTCGGTAAGCGCGCCCTGTATCCGCAGCAACTGTTCGGTCTGGGATTCCAGGTTGACGTTGGTCTGTTCCAGCTCGGTCTGCTGCAGCTCCATGCGTGCCTGCGACTCTTGCAGGATGCGGCTCTGCTGCTCCAGCTCTTCATTGCTGACGCGCAGCTCTTCCTGTTGGGTCTGCAGCTCTTCGGACTGGCGCTGCG
Source organism: Achromobacter xylosoxidans (assembly GCA_040396375.1). Taxonomy (GTDB): domain Bacteria; phylum Pseudomonadota; class Gammaproteobacteria; order Burkholderiales; family Burkholderiaceae_B; genus Achromobacter; species Achromobacter xylosoxidans_D. The sequence goes on along the minus strand of JBEBOQ010000001.1, from coordinate 201,005 downwards.
TTTCCGCCAGCAGCGCTTCCAGCCGCGTCCGGTCCAGGCCGGCGCGGATCGCCGAGGCCAGCATTTCGGAGGCGCCTTCGAGCAGGCTCAGTTCGGCCTCGCCCACCGGGTGGTTGAAGCCCATCTCGACCACGGCGTAGACCCGGTCATTCTGGATGGCTGGCGCCAGCACCAGTTCGGCCGGATTGGAGCGGCCGGTGGCCGATGTGACCTCGAGGTGGCCGGCCGGCACGTCGCGCACGTGCAGCAGTTTGCGCGAGCTGGCGACCTGGCCGGCCAGTCCCTGACCGGCCGGAATCTTCTGCGCCAAACGCTCGGCTGGCAGCGCATAGCCGCCAAACAGCTCCAGTTCGTCGCCGCTGCCATTGACCACGTAGCCGGCGCCGACGTTGGCATTGAGATACGTCGCCAGGTAGTCCAGCGCCCGCTTGCCGATCTCCTCCAGACGGTGATCGCCCCGCAGGCTCAGGCTCAGGCCCGACAGGCCGGTGGTGACCCAGGCCTGACGCGACTTGGCGCGGTATTCGCGCACGGTCATGCCGGCCGAAATCAGGATCAGCACCAGCAACAGCAGCGATCCCCCCCACGAGTAATAGGCCGAGGTCGCGGCGGCCGCGGACCAGGCTTCCCGCTCGTCTTCGAGCTGGCCCATCTGCCGCGTGTACAGGTCGGCCACCAGGTCGCGCAGCCGGTCCATCGCGTCTTTGCCGGCGTCGGTGCGCACCAGGGCCATCGCGCCTTCCACGTTGCCGGCTTGGCGCAGTTCGATGGTCTGGCGCAACTCGGCCATCTTCTGCTGTGTGATGCCGGCGATGTCGTTGACGATCCGGCGTTGCGCGGGATCCGTTGCCGCGGCGTCCTGCACCAGGGCCAGGCGTTGTTCGACCAGGGGCACCGAGCGCAGATAGGGTTGCAGATAGGACAGGTCGCCGGTCAGCAGGTAGCCCCGTTGACCGGCTTCGGCATCCTTGATCGCCGAGTTGAACAGGCTGAGCTGGCGCAGCGTCTCGGTGACGCGGTTCATGGTATTGACCGCCTGGACTCGGGTGTCGGCCGAACGCACGTTGACGAAGGCGATGACCAGCGTGGCCAATGCCGCCGTCACGAAACCGGCCATCAATGTCCGGGGAAAGCGATGGCGGCTGGCGGGCTGCGACGGTGAATTCTGCATGGGGACGGTTTACCGGGGACAGGGGAAGAAGGGTGGACTATACCGGGGAGTAGGGGTGCCGTTTCGTCCGGATACAAATACTACACACATGAACGGCCCGCATGTCCTAGGATTCGGCCTCCCACCGGCGTGCCACTATATAACCATGACGAAAATCCTCTTGGTCGACGATCAGCCGACGCTGCTCTTGCTGATGAGCGAATTCCTCCGCAGTGAAGGCTATGACGTCACCACGCATACGGACGGGCTGACGGCGCTGCAGCAAATGCTGGACGTGCGCCCGGATCTCGTCGTCACCGATTTTTCCATGCCAGGCATGGACGGGGGCGCCCTGCTTACTGCGATGCGTGAAAACGCGTATCTGAACGAAACGCCCGTACTGGTGTTGAGCGGGCGGCCCGAATATGAGATTGCCGCGGCCTGCGAAGGGCGGGCGACTTTCTTGCGCAAGCCGGCCAATCCCGATGAGGTGCTGGCGGCTGTCCGCCGTTTGCTGGCGGCGCCTGCGCCGCAGCTGCGTTACCGGGCCAGTCCGGATGCCTTGGGCAATGCCACGGGCCATATGACGGGTCTGGCGCACGGGTATGCGGCATACGTTGCCTGACGCACCATGACATTGACCCCGGGGCTTTGCAGCCCCGGGGTCAACATTACCTACCGGGTGTGGTCGGCAATCAGTGCGCCGCAGCGCGCAGCGCCTTGGCCGCCTGAACCATATTGGTCAGCGCCGGCAGCACTTCGCTCCACTGGCGGGTCTTCAGGCCGCAATCCGGATTCACCCACAGGCGTTCAGCCGGCACCCGTTCCGCGGCCAGCTTCATCAGCTTGACCATGTAGTCTTCGTTCGGAATGTTGGGCGAGTGGATGTCGTACACGCCCGGGCCGATCTCGTTCGGGTATTCGAAGTTCTTGAACGCGTCGAGCAGTTCCATATCCGAACGGCTGGTTTCGATGGTGATCACGTCAGCATCCATGTCGGCGATCGACTTGATGATGTCGTTGAACTCCGAATAGCACATATGGGTGTGGATCTGGGTTTCGTCGGTCACGCCGTTGGCGGTGATGCGGAACGATTCCACGGCCCAGTCCAGGTACTCCTGCCATTGCGCCTTGCGCAGCGGCAAGCCTTCGCGCAGGGCGGCTTCGTCGATCTGGATCACGCTGATGCCGGCCTTTTCCAGGTCCAGCACTTCTTCGCGGATGGCCAGCGCCAGCTGGTGGCACGACACCGAACGCGGCTGATCGTCGCGCACGAACGACCAGTTCAGGATGGTGACCGGGCCGGTCAGCATGCCCTTCATGGGCTTGTTGGTCAGCGATTGGGCGTACTTGATCCACTCGACCGTCATGGCCTTGGGGCGGCTGATGTCGCCAAACAGGATCGGCGGCTTCACGCAACGTGAACCGTACGACTGCACCCAGCCAAATTGGCTGAAGGCGTAACCGTCGAGTTGTTCGCCGAAGTATTCGACCATGTCATTGCGCTCGGCCTCGCCGTGCACGAACACGTCCAGATCCAGGGCTTCCTGTTCTTTCACGCAGCGCGCGATCTCGGCTTGCATCGCGGTCTTGTAGCCGACGGCATCCAGGCGGCCCGCCTTGAATTCGCTACGGGCATGACGGATTTCAGCCGTCTGCGGGAAGGAGCCGATGGTGGTGGTCGGGAACGCCGGCAGCTTCAGCAGTTCAGCTTGCTTGTTGGCGCGAACGGCATACGGGTTCTGGCGCTGGCCCAGCTTGGCGTCCAGTTTGGCAATGGCGGCCTTCACGGCCGGATTGTTCACGCGCGGCGAATTGCGGCGGGCGGCGATGGCGGCGGCATTGTCGGCCAGTTCGGCGCGCGCGGCGTCGCGGCCTTGGTTCAGCGCGGCGGACAGTACCGCCAGTTCGCCCAGCTTCTGCTTGGCATACGACAGCCATGACTTGATCTCACCGTCGAGCTTTTGCTCGCTGTCCAGATCAACCGGCACGTGCAGCAGCGAGCACGACGGGGCCACCCACAGGCGGTCGCCCAGCTTTTTGGCAACCGGTTCGAGCCAGTTCAGCACGGCGGTGAGGTCGGTCTTCCAGATGTTGCGGCCATTGATCACGCCCAGCGAAACCACGCTTTGCGCCGGCAGCTTGCTGATCAGCGCGTCGACTTCGTCGCGGGCATTGATGGCGTCCAGGTGCACGCCCTGCACCGGCAGGCTGGCGACCAGCGGCAGGTTGCTTTGCAGTTGGCCGAAATAGGTGGCCAGCAGCAGCTTGACCTTGCCGGTGTTCAGCGCTTGATAGGCCTTGGTGAAAGCCGCGTCCCAGCCAGATTCCAGCTCGGTCACCAGGATGGGCTCGTCGATCTGCACCCATTCCACGCCTGCGGCGGCAAGCTTGGCCAGCAGTTCCACGTAGACCGGCAGCAGGCGATCCAGCAGCGCCAGCTTGTCGGATTCATCCTTGGCCTTGCCTAGCGCAAGGTAGGTGACCGGGCCGATGATGACCGGTTTGGCCTTGACGCCCTGTGCCTTGGCTTCGGCCAACTGTTCCAGCAGGCGCGAGGCGTCGAGCTTGAACTCCGTGCCAGCCTTGAATTCCGGGACGATGTAGTGATAGTTGGTGTCGAACCACTTGGTCATTTCACCCGCGGCAACCCCGCCGCAGCAAGCGGCGTGCTCTTCGGCGCCTTGCGCCGAACGGCCGCGGGCCACGCGGAAATAATTGTCCAGCGCATCGCCGTGAAAGCCCTGCACCCGGGTGGGCAGGTTGCCCAGGGTGAAGCTCATGTCCAGCACCTGGTCGTAGAAGGCGAAGTCGCCCACGGGGATCAGATCAAGCTTGGACTGGAGCGCCCAGTTGATCCTGCGCTGATCCGCGCCGGCGGCCTTGAGCTCATCGCGGCTCGATTGGCCCTTCCAATACGATTCAAGGGCGAACTTCAGTTCGCGCTTGGCGCCAATGCGGGGGAAACCGAGATTATGAAAGCGTGCCACGACGACCGTCCTGTCGATTTTGAGGGAGTGGTGTCATCGTAGGGGGGTCTAAGTATGAATAAAAGTGGTAATTTCTCATTAATCGATGAATTTTGTTCACGACCAGCCCCGCTAGAGCGTATCCACCTGGCGATCATCTGCGCGGTTTACCAACAGGGGCTGACAAAGGCCGCGGCCGGTCACGCCATCCAGTGCGTCTCGCCGCTGAGCCAACAGCCCGCGCCGTTGCCACGCGGGCGCAACTGGATCGCCGACGGCGAGCCCATCGCCACGCCCTGGCGCACGGTGTACACCCCGTCCGCGGGCACGCTGCCTGTTTCGTTCAAGTATCCCCACAAGGCCGCCGCGGCGATGCCGGTGGCGGCATCCTCGGGATAGCCGGACGCCTTGGGAAACTGCCGCGCGCTGGCGCCGTCCTGCGTCAACGCATAGGGATACAGGCCGGTCGAGCCGATAGCCTCGCACAGGGCGCGCATGGCGGCGAAATCCGGCGTCAGGGCGTCCAGCGCAGCCACGCTTGGCAGCCTGACCAGCGTTTTCACGCGGCTGGTGCTGGCGTTGATGATATGCAGCCCGGGCAGATCGGGATCGATGCGCAGCACGGATGCGATCGCGCGACATTGGTCCGGCGTCAGGGCCGAGGTGGTCACGGCCGGTTGCGATACCCAGGCCCGGTCGCGGGCGTCGTCCCATTCGATGTCCACGCTGCCGCTCAGGGTCTGCACGCGCGCCTGCGGCGTGGTCCAGTGTCCCCATTGCCGCAGCGCCCATAGCGTGCCCACGGTGGCATGGCCGCACATCTCCATTTCGTGGCCCGGCACGAAGAATCGCAGCCGGCATAGATGATCGTCGCTGTCGGCCGGCACCACGAACGACGATTCATGGCCGTGATGCGCCGCCAGGGCCTGCATGTCGCTGGCCGCCATGCCGTGGGCGTCCAGCACCAGGGGTACCGGGTTGCCGCCTTGCAAGGACTGGGTGGGGTCAACGAATACGCGCAGCAAAGCCGCAGTGCCGGCGGCCGGCTGGGCGGGGATGCGGGTCGGGTGAAGGTCAGTCAAACTGGACTCCGATAGTAGTGATGAGCTCGCCCCAGAAGGCGAGGTCGTGAGAGACGGTGTCGGTCAACGCCTGGGCTGTGTCGGGCCGGATGTCGACGCCCTTGGCCGCGAGGTCCGCGGCGATCGCCGGGTCGCGAAGGACCGTGTTCAGGGCAAGGTTCATCTTCTGCACGACGGCCGGCGGCGTGCCCTTGGGAAAGGCCAGGCCGTACCAGAGCGATTGCGTGTAGGTGGGCATGCCCTGGGCGGCGAAGGTCGGCACGTTGGGCAGGATGGGGGTCGGGCTGGTAGTGGCTACGGCGATCAGCTTGCCGCTTTGCACGAAGGGCGCCAGGCCTACGGGGTTGTCGAACATGATGTCGACCTGGCCGCCGATCAAATCGGTATAGGCGGGCGCCGCGCCGCGATACGGCACGTGGGTCAGGTCCAGCTGCTTGTCTTTCTTGAACATCTCGCCCAGCAGGTGCGACACGGTACCGGCGCCCACCGAGGCATAGGTGCCGTTGGGGCGCGACTTCAGCGCATCGACCAGGGCGGTCAGGGTGGTGGCCTTCAGGGCTGGCCGCGCAGCCAGCACGTAGGGCGAGGTGCCGATGAAGCCGACATAGTCGAAGTCCTTGGCCGGGTTGTACGGCAGGTTCTTGTACAGGCTGGCGCTGAGCGCGGTGGTGCTGGTCGTGACGGCCAGCGCGGTATAGCCATCGGGCTTGGCGCGGGCCGCCTGGCCAGAGCCCACCGTGCCGCCAGCGCCGCCCGCGTTCTGGATGATCACGGTCTGCTGCAGTTGCCGCGTCAGCGCCGGCTGCAGGGTGCGCACCACCAGATCCGTGCCACCGCCGGCGGGGAAGGGCACGATGATGGTGATGGGTTTGTCTGGCCAGGCGGGCTCGGCCAAGGCGCTGGCGGGGGGCAAGGCCAGGACGGCGGCAGTGAACAGCGCCGGTAACCGTAGTGCGTGAATCATGGACATCCCCTTGTATTGGTTGAATGCTCAGATCGTAGGGAGCGGCCGGGTTCGCTGCGAACCACGGCGCGACAGCGCTTGATCCCGCACGCGACAGCTGCCACCCGCGACTGCGGGAATACCACGTGGGCGCCGGGCTTGCACGAAAACACCCGCGCGCCGATACTGGCCCAACGTTCATTTTTGTCGCCGCCGGGGTTTCCCCCTGCGCAGAACACTCCCCGCATACCCCCATGACGCGTTCCGTCCCGCTTTCGTCCAAACAGGACCTGATCGCCCAGACCGGTTTTGCCCTCGCGGCCAGCCGTCAGCCGCGCTATGCCTTTCATTGGCACGAGCACGACTGCGCCATGCTGCTGTGGCCGCGCGCCGGCGCGCTGGATAGCGCCTGGCAGGACGAGGAAGGGGCGCGCCATCGCTGCCGGCTGGTCCGTGGCCAGGCGTTGCTCCTGCCCTCGCACGTCGAGCACAGCACACGCGCCCAGAGCATCACGCAGCAGCATGGCGAGCTGTATCTGGCCCCCGAATTGTTGCGGGCCTGCCAGGCCGGCGGTGTATTGCAGTTGGACGGCGCGGCGCAGGCCATGCTGGACGCGCTTTGGAAGCCGGCGTTGTCGGCGTCTGCCCTGCCCATGCTGGTGGCCGCGCTTATCACCCAGCTCGACGCCAATCACCGGCAGCAGGCGCAGACCCGCGTTTTGCAGCCCCCGATGCCGTTGGCGCGCCAATGGATGGAACTGTTGCGTACCCGGTTGGAAGAGGGGCAGCCGCTGCCCGCGATCGCTGAATCGGCCAGTGCGCTCGGTGCCACGACGCGCACGCTGCAGCGCGCCTGCCTGGAAGCCTACGGGCAGTCGCCCATCGCCTTGCGCCGCAAGGTCCTGGCGCAGGCGGCGCGCCAGCGGATCGCGCTGGGCGAGCCTGTGGCGCGAGTCAGCGCCGAACTGGGGTTTTCCAGCAGCGGACACCTGGGCAGACTGCTGCGCGCGGTCGATTCCGTCTCAGATCCGGCCGACAGCGACCCGACCTGATCCGGTGCGCGTCATGCGGCGCTGGATTCGGCCTCGAACGAGGCCGTGATCGCGCCGCCCGCGTTGGTGGCATGGCCCGGAATGGACGCGACCAATTCGCGCGTATAGGCGCTGGACGGACGCAGGAACACGTCTCGCGCCGGGCCGATCTCCACCACCTTGCCACGCTGCATCACCGCGATGCGATGGCATAGCCTTGCCGCGACACGCAGGTCATGCGTGATGAACAGGATGCTGATGCCGAGCCGCTCGCGGATCGATTCGAGCAGGTCCAGGATCTGCGCCTGCACCGACACATCCAGAGCCGACACCGCCTCGTCGGCGATCAGGATTTCCGGTTCCATCATCAGCGCCCGGGCGATGGATAGCCGTTGTCGCTGCCCCCCCGAGAATTCGTGCGGAAAGCGATCCAGCGCACCCGGATCCATGCTGACCAGGTCAAGCATCTCGAGCATGCGGGCATGGATCTGCCCGGCGTCGGCGCCGAAGTTCAAGGGGCCTTCGGCGAGGGTGCGGCCCACCTTGCGGCGCGGGTTGAACGAGCGGAAGGGATCCTGGAACACCATCTGCACCCGCTTGCAATAGCTGCGCGCATCCATCGCGGTGAGCTTGGCTGCCGATTGGCCGTCGATCAGGAGATCGCCCGACGTTGGCGTGGCAAAGCGGGCCACGCAGCGGCCCAGGGTGGTCTTGCCGGAGCCTGACTCGCCGACGATGCCCAGCGTCTCGCCGCGCGCCAGTTGCAACGACACGCCGCTCAGCGCATCGACGTGGCGACGTTTCGACTTGAACAGGGATTTGGTCTCGAAGCGCATGGTCAGGTCACGCACCTCCAAAGCCGGCGTGCCCGATGGCGTGAGCGCTGCGGCGCGGAAATCGCCCCGCGGACGCGCGGCAAGCAAGCGCTGCGTATAGGGGTGCTGGGGGTGATTGAGCACATCGGCCGCGGCGCCCTGTTCAACGATGCGGCCCGATTGCATCACCACGACCCGGTCGGCGATCTCGGCCACCACGTCGAAATCGTGGGTGATGAACAGGACGCCGTTATCGTGGCGGCCCCGCAGTTCATTCAGCAGCCGCAAGACTTGGGCTTGCGACGTCACGTCCAGCGCCGTGGTCGGCTCGTCCGCGATGATCAGTCCCGGTTCCATGGCCAGGGCCATGGCGATCATGACGCGTTGACGCTGGCCGCCTGACAATTGGTGCGGATACGCATGCTGCAGGGTCTCGGGCGATGGCAGCCGTACGTCGGTCAGCAAGCTCAGCACTCGGCTGGCGACCGCCTGGCGGTTGAGGGCCGGCGCGTGGAATTCGAACACCTCGGCAATCTGGTCGCCGACGCGCATGAGCGGATTGAGCGCGGTCATTGGCTCCTGGAAGATCATCGCCATGCGATTGCCGCGCAGCTTCTGCAGCGTGTCCAGCCCGGCGTGGGTGATGTCCGCGCCGGCCAGCATGATCTGCCCGCTGTCCAATGTAAGGACGCCTTTGGGCAGCAGGCCCATGACCGCGCTGGAGGTCACCGACTTGCCCGAGCCGGATTCGCCGACGACGCAGACGATCTCGCGGGCATGCACGGTCAGCGAGATGTCTTCTACCGCGTAGCGGCGATCGGCGGCGGCGGGCAGGCGCACCGTGAGGCGGCGGATCTCCAAAATGGGGGGCGCGGCGCCGGGGGCCGACCGGCTGGCCGTTGCCGCTGGGGAACGGGTGGTGTCGTTCATGGCGTCAGCCTTTGGTTTTGCGTGAAAGACGGGGATCGAGACGGTCGCGCAGCGCATCGCCGAACATGTTGACGGCTAGGATCAGCAAGGCAAGGAACACGCCGGGATACAGCACGATCCACGGCGCCCGCTGGAAGAACGGCCGGCCCTCAGCGATGATGGTGCCCAGGCTGGGAATTTCGGGGGGGAAGCCCAGGCCGAGAAAGCCCAGGACGGCTTCGGTCAGAATGGCCGCCGCGCAAACGAAGGTGGCTTGCACCACCAGCGGGTTGATGGTGCTGGGCATGATGTGCCGCCACAGCACCTTGAGCGCGGGCGTGCCGGCCCCGATCGACGCTTCGACGTAGGGTTCTTCGCGCACCGACAACACCACGCTGCGCACCAGCCGGGCGATGCGGGGAATCTCGGGAATGGCGATGGCGACGACCATGGTGACGATGTTGGCGCCACCCAGCGCCACCATGGCCACGGCCAGCAGCAGGCCGGGAATGGCCATGATGCCGTCCATCAGCCGCATGATGGGTGCGTCGAGCGTGCGGACATAGCCGGCGGCCAAGCCGATCGCCAGGCCCAATACGACCGAGATCGCGCTGACCATCGCGGCCAGCGTGATCGAGAGCCGGCCGCCGTAGAGCACGCGAGCCAGCAGGTCGCGGCCAAGGGAGTCCGTACCCAACCAGTAGGTGTCGGAAGACGGCTGCAGCCGGGCGCGCGGGGTGAGCGCGGCGGGATCGTGCTGCGCCAGCCACGGCGCGCCGACCGAGATGGCGATCAGCAGCAACAGCAGCAGCAACGAGCCGAGCATGACCGGGTCTTGGATCACGGCGCCGACCGCCTGCCTTAGCCGCGAGGGCGGCCGAGCGGAGGAAAGAGAGACTGCGGGGGACGAGGGCATCAGGTAACTCCGGGTCGTTCGCGGCTCAGTAGCGGATGCGCGGATCGAGGACGACATAGGTCAGGTCAATCAAGAGGTTGACGAAGACGTAGATGAACGAGAAGAAGAGAATCGTGCCTTGCACCACGGGATAGTCGCGGGCAAGCACCGAGTCGACGATCAGGCGACCCACGCCGGCGATGTTGAAAATGGTCTCGGTCACCACGACGCCGCTGATCAAGGTGGTGAGCGCCACGCCGACGATAGTCACGATGGGAATGGCAGCACTGCGCAGCGCATGGCGAAACAGCACGAAGCGCTCGGTGACGCCTTTGGCGCGCGCGGTGCGCACAAAGTCCTCCCCCAGGATGTCCAGCATGCTGGCCCGCGTGATGCGGGTGATCAGGGCAACGAAAACCATGGCCAGCGTCACGGTGGGCAGCAGCAGGTGCGACGCATACTTGCCGATGCCGTCCGCCAGCGGCGAGTAGCCTTGCACCGGCAGCCAGTTCAGCTTGACCGAGAACACCAGGATCAGCAGATAGGCCACCACGAATGCGGGCACGGAAAACGCCAGCACGGCGCCCGCCATGATGCCGCGGTCGGCCATGCTGCGATGGCGCCATGCCGCGAGCACGCCGAGGGGAATCGCGGCCGCGATGGTCAGCAAAATGGCCCAGGCGGCCAGCGACAGGCTGGGGCCAAGCCGCGCCTTGATCAGCGACGTGACGGGCTGCCTGGATTGGATGGAATGGCCCAGGTCGCCTTGCGCCAGCGCCGTCATCCAGCGCACGTATTGCGTGCCGACGGACTGGTCCAGCCCCATGTCCTGGCGGATCTGCATGATGTCTTCTTCGCTGGCCATGTCGCCGGCGATGATGCGCGCCGGGTCGCCCGGCGCAAGGCGCAAGAGCAGGAATACCACGGTGGCGACGATCAGCATGACGGGAATCGCCGCCAGCAGGCGCTTGATGATGAGTTCGATCATGGCTATGCCTTACGGATCGCGTGGCGGCCCGCCGGGCCGCCACGCTGTTACGGATTGCCTTGCCAGAACAGGGGGATGGGTGCGTCCACCAGGGTGCCGAACTTGGCGGTGTTGTAGCCCTTGGCCTTGGAGTAGGCGCCCAGCGGAATGAAGAACACCTGCTCGTAGCTCAGCTTCTGGATGGCCACGGCGATCTGCTTGCGCTTGGCCGCGTCGCCTTCCTCGGCGAACTGGTCGCGCAGCGCTTCCATCGCTTCGCTCTTGGACCAGCCGATGTAGCCTGCCTCGCCCCGGCCATCCAGGTTGGGATTGGTCAGCGGGTTCATCAGGTCGATGCTGGTAAAGCCTGTCTGGAAGATGCTCCAGCCGCCCTGATTCACCGGATCCTTCTTTGAATAGCGCGACAGCAGCGTGGCCCAGTCCATGGACTGGATCTCGACGTTCATGCCGATCGTCTTCAGGGCCTGGGCGGTGACGGACGCCAGGCTGGACAGGACGGGAAGGTCGGTCGGATGCAGGATCACGACCTTGCTGCCGTCGTAGCCGCTTTCCTTGAGCAACGCCTTGGCGTGCGCCAGGTCGGGCTTTTTCGTTTGCGTGGCGCCATCCTGCGAGGAGTAGGGAGAAATGCAGCTGAGCACGGCGCCGCACAGCTGGTAGACCTTGTCGTCGCCGATCTGCGCATCCAGGTAGTCGGCCTGGTAGACCGCGGCGAGCACGGCACGGCGGACCTTGACGTTGTTGAAGGGCGGCTGCAGCCAGTTCATGCGCATCGTGAACATGTTGGTGCTTTCGCCATAGGGCTTGAGCACGACGCCCTTCACCCCGTCCAGCTGCGGCATGAGATCAGGCGGCACGTCTTCGATGAAGTCAATCTCGCCCCGGCGCAAGGCGTTCACTGCCGTCTGCGAGTCGGAAATATTGACCAGTTCGATGCGGTCTGCAATGGCGACCTTGCCGCCGGCGAAGCCGCTGGCGGGTTCTTTGCGCGGCACATAGCCGGCGAACTTGATGTAGGCGGCTTTCACGCCGGGCTGGAAGCCGGCCGCATCGAACTGGTAGGGACCCGAGCCGATCACCTCGGTGATTGCCTGCGAGGCCGGTACGGCGGCGATGCGCTTGGGCATGATGAAGGGCACCGGCGCGCCGGACTTGGCCAAGGCTTCGTACAGCATGCCGAACGGCTTTTTCAGCGTGAACACCACGGTCGCGGCGTCCGGGCTTTCCAGGCTGTGGGTGGCCGCCATCAGGCGCTGACCCAGGGCGTCTCGGCCCGCCCAGCGCTTGAGCGAGGCGACGACGTCTTCGCCGGTCACCGGCGTGCCGTCATGGAAGGTCAGGCCACGGCGCAGCGTCAGGGTGACGGTCAGCTTGTCGGGCGACTCTGTCCAGCTATCCACCATCTCGGGCTGCGGTGCGCCATTGGCATCCATGGCGAACAGGGTGTCGAACACCATGTAGCCGTGATTGCGTGTGATGTAGGCGTTGGTCAGGATGGGATCGACGATGCGCAGGGGCGCCTGCATGACGATCTTGGCGGTGGTTTCGGCCAGCGCCTGGCTGGTTGGCGCGAATACGCCGGCGGCGGCGGCGCAGAGGACGGCGGGCGCGACGGCGCGGCCCAACCGGAACATCACTTTGTTCATATCGGTACCTTCAGGATGAAAGGACGAACCGCGCGCCGGCGGGAAGGCGGCGGCGCGCGGCCCGGCCGCCTACGTGAGCAGCGGCTTGCGGTCGGCCCACGGCGCTGCGCGTTCGAGTTGCGCCGAGAGGGCGAGTAGCGTGTCTTCCTGGCCAAAGTGGCCGATCAACTGCGTGGCAACCGGCAGCCCCGCGTCGGTCCACGACAGGGGCAGGCTGGCCGCCGGCAGGCCGGCGCCATTGACGACCGGCAGGAAGGTGGAATAGGTGGCGGCGCGCGCCCGGTAGGCGCGAAAGCCGAGGCCGTCGGAACCGTTCAGCGCCAGGTAGTCCAGTTTGCAGGGCAGTTGGGCCAGCGTGGGTGTCAACAGCACGTCCAGGCCTGCCATGGCGGCGGCGAATGCCCGGCCCACGGCATGCAGACGCGACACCGCGTCGATGTACGACGCGGCATCCAGCTGCTTGCCGACGTCATAGCCGTCGCGGATCACCGATTCCAGGTCTTCGTCGCGCAGGGCGCGGCCCAGCACCCGAAGTCGGGCATCCACCGCCACGACGATATTGCTGGCCAGGATGCTGCCATGGGCGTGGACGAAGCCGTCATAGTCGATGGCGGGCAAGTCGGCCTCGAAGACGTCGTGGCCCAGCGAGGCAAGGAGTGACGCGGTCTGGTCGACGGCCGCGTTGCATTCCGGCGCGATGCGGATGTCGTTCCAACCGGTGCGCAGGATGCCCACGCGCAGCGGACGGTGCGCCTGTTCGCGTACCGCGTCGAGAAACGGGCGTGCCTTAGGGGGAGCGGCGTACGGGGCGCCCGGTTCGTAGCCAACCATCATGTCCAGGGCGGCGGCGGTGTCGCGTACCGTCCGGCTCAACACGCCGTCCGTGGACATGCCCGCCCAGCCTTCGCCCCGCGCCGGCCCCATGGGCACGTTGCCGCGCGACGGTTTCAGGCCGAACACGCCGCAGCACGCGGCGGGAATGCGGACCGAACCTCCGCCATCGCTGCCATGGGCCACCGGCACGATGCGCGCCGCCACCGCAGCCGCGGCACCGCCGCTGGAGCCGCCCGCCGATCGTGTCCGGTCCCAGGGGTTGGGCGTGGCGCCGCCGTTGCGCACGGCTTCGGTCGTGCCGGCCATGCAAAGCTCGGGCACCGTTGTCCGTGCGAACGGGATAAGCCCGGCGGCTTCGAAGCGGCCGGCAACGGTGGCGTCGTAGGAGTAAGTGGTGTTGTCGAACAGGGCCGAGCCGATGCTGGACGGAAAGCGCTGGTGGGCGAAGCCGGAGTCCTTGAGCAGAAACGGAATCCCGCGAAACGGACCGCGTTGTGCCCAGTCGCCAGCGATCTTGCGCGACTCGTCGTAGCGCGGATAGGTGATGAGGTTCAGGACGGGATTGCGCGCCTCGGCCAGCGCCAGGCCGTCCAGATTCTCGTATTCGTTGGTGTGCATGCTTTCCCCAGATATCAGCCAGAGTCTATGGACACTGATAGCGGGGGCCAAACCAAAATGCGACAGCACGGCGATCCCAAACGCGTCTAGGGGTATTCCCTGGCGGCTTGTACAATTCACGAATCCGCCCATTTTTTCGAGGTATTCGTCCCATGCGCCATTGATGCCGCCGTTGTCATGACGGCAAATCTCCACTGCCCCCAAAACGCGGGGGAGCTCTTTGCATCTTTGGAATACGCATACGCATGGCGATTGCTTATCTCGCTCTGGAAGGCGTCTCTTACGCCTTACCGGACGGCACTACACTTTTCTCCGACCTGAACGAAACCTTTGACTCGCGCCATACCGGCCTGGTCGGGCGCAACGGCGCCGGCAAGACCGTCCTGGCCCGCATCCTGGCGGGGCAACTGCCGCCTACCCACGGACGCTGCGTGCAAACGGGCACGGTGCACTATCTGGCGCAGCAGGTCGCGCCGGCGGCCGATGCCACAGTGGCCGACCTGGCGGGCGTGCGAGGTGTGCTCGACGCCCTGCGGCGTATCGAGGCGGGCAGCGCGCTGCAGGCGGACTACGACACGGTGGGCGACCGTTGGGACATCCAGCGGCAACTGCGGCAGGCGCTCGAGCAGCAGGGGCTGCCGCAGCTTGGCGCCGACACGCCGGCAAGCATGCTTAGCGGCGGGCAAGCCATGCGGGTCGCCCTGCTTGGCGCCATGCTGTCCGGCGCGGACTTCCTGATCCTGGATGAACCCAGCAATCACCTGGACCAGCCCAGCCGTCTGGCCTTGATCGAGCAGTTGGCGCAATGGCCGCGAGGACTGCTGGTGATCAGCCATGACAGGCAACTGCTGGGGGCGATGGATCGCATCGTCGAACTGTCGTCATTGGGCTTGCGCAGCTATGGGGGCAACTATGCCTTCTATGCGCAGGCCAAGGCCCTTGAACAGCAGAACGCGGTGGCGGAACTTGAACGGCTCAAGCTTGATCGCCAGCGCGAAGAACGGTTCATGCGTGAACAGCGTGAACGCCAGGAAAAGCGGCAGGCGCGGGGCGCGCGCAGCGGCAAAGAGGCCAACCAGGCGAAGATCCTGCTCGACCGCCAGAAAGAGCGCAGCGATCATTCGACCGGCAAGCTACGCAAGCAACAAGCCGCGATGCAGCTTGAACTGGCGCAGCGCGTGCGCGGCGCCGCCAGCCAGATCGCAGACGATGCAAGCATCCATTTGCACACCGGGACGGCCGCCGGCGTCGCCCAGCGCCAGGTTGCGGTGTTGGACCAGGTGGCGTTGCCGTTCGTGTCCCGGGCCGCACGTCAGGTCAGCCTGCAGGTGCGGGGACAGCAGCGGATCGGGGTACGGGGACCCAACGGCAGTGGCAAATCCACCCTGTTGAAAGTCCTGGCGGGCCAGATCGCCCCGTTGGCGGGGACCAGCAAGGTCACGGTCAACCTGGTTTATCTCGACCAGGGCTTGGGGAACCTGGATCCGGCGTTGTCGGTGCTGGACGCATTGCGGCAGGCCAATCCTGTCCTGGGTGACGGCGAGCTGCGCATGCGATTGGCGCAGTTGGGCCTGGATGCGGACAAGGTGGCGGCACCCAGCGAAGCGCTCAGCGGCGGCGAACGCCTGAAGGCGGCGCTGGCCTGCGTGCTGTATGCGGACCCGGTGCCGCAGTTGCTGTTGCTTGACGAGCCCAGCAACCATCTGGACCTGCCCACGCTGCAGGCCCTGGAGGCCATGTTGTCACGCTATCAAGGCGCCCTGGTCGTGGCATCGCACGATCAGGCTTTCATGGACAACCTGGGACTGACCGATCTGTGGGTGGCCACGGCGGACGGCTGGCAGTGTTTGCCGGTGTCGGCGTCCGCGCCGTGACGAGGCGGACGCAAGCGGCCAGGAATAGCGGCGATGTCGGTGTGGGCAGGGCGAGATCGAAACAATCGAAACAAGAATTTTCGAGATAACGCCCTGCGCCGCAGGCAGGCGATTGCGGTTGCGCCCTCCCATGTTTCAGCGTGCCTCGCGGCCCTTGCTCTATGACCCCGATTCAGTAGTATGCCGGCTCACCGATTCGATTCAGCCCCTTTTAAGGACCGAACCATGACGCTGCCGCGCCCGCGCTTTGCCTTGTCCGCCCTGGCTCTTACGCTTGCCCTGTCGGGTTGCGTGACCCAGCCTCATTCCAGCGGCGAGGGCACCATGGACGATCCACGCTATGGGCAACTGCTGGACCTGATCGGCGAGGCGCTGAAGGACGACATGGCCGTGGTGCTGGTGGCCGACGTGATGCCGCATGCGACCTTGAAGGACGCCTTGAGCATGACCAAGTGGACGGGCAACACGATCTGGATGAACGAGGCGGACCCGCGCATCACGTTCGGCCGCAAGTTCCAGAACAACTCGCTGCAGCGGGACAAGGCGACCACGTATCTGTTCAAGGCGTTCGAGGTGCATATCCTGCCGCCCGGCAAGTATCTGCTGACCGGCGGCGACGATTACAAGCTGAACGCGCTGTTGGACCAGGTGGGCGCCCCGCGCGGCGCGGTCGGTTCTGGCCGTGGCGCCAACGGCACCGCCTATCTGTCGCCCGAGCTGTATCGGGAGTTCTACAAAGAGACCAATTGGCACGAGGGTTCCACCAGCACCCAGCTCAAGACGCGCACGGTCTGCACCGCCGTGCACCGTGGCTCGGGCGCATGCGTGGCCTGGGGCGAAGAGCAATACAACGAAACCACGCCGGGTTCCCGGGCGGGCTATTACGAGGACACCGCTTTCCGCGATATCCCCGCGATCAAGGTGCAGGCGCGCATTCCGCCCAAGCAGGCGCTGGCCAGCTTCACGCTCAAGGGTGGCCAACTGGTGCTGAGCCAACGCATGCACCTGAAGACGCCCAGCTACCAGTACAAGCAGTCGGGCTGCCGCGCGGTCGAGACCAAGATGATCGAGTGCCCGCTGGAAAACCTGACCGTCTACACCTGGCCGGCGCCGATGGATTTCACGCAGAAGCTCATCGCGCAGCGCACCAACATCAATGACACGCAGCGCGAGATGCTGTCCAAGATAATCCCCATGCAGATCACGCCGTTGGGCAAGCAAGGGATGGAAGACCCGGTCTGGGGCGTGCCGCTGTCGCGTAAATGAGTGCGCAGTCGCCCGGGTCTGGCATCAGCCAAACGTGAACGCATAGGCCGACACGCCAGGATCCAGGAATTCAATGGCGAAGGTATGGTCCGCCGACGCGTCCTGCTGGCGGACCAGTTGGTACAGGCGCTGTTCGGTCACGGTGCCAGTGCCATCCGCGGCGACGTCCACGCCGTGGGCATCGCCAGGCGGCTTGCCGTCGATCGTGATCTTGAAGCGCACGGGTTTGCCGTCAGCATCGGGGCCGAGCACCAGGTGCAGGTCACGGGCGTGGAATCGGTACATCAAGCGTCCTGGGCCCTGCGCCAGCATTGAGCGTTCGGCGCCGATGCGCCAGGTGCCGTCCAGCGCCCAGTGGTTCAGGGCGAGTTCGGACGGGGCGGCGTAGGCGACCGGCGTGTCGGCGACGAACTTGTCGCGGGACGCGAAGCCTTCGGCGCGGTCGTATCCCAAGTAGGTTTCCGGCGAGCGGACCTCGGCGGAATCGGCGGATGCCTGGATGCCTTGCGCCTGCACGGTGGCCAGGCCGGCATCTACATTGGACGCACCCGCTTCGCGCAGCAGCTGTTGAATCACCCGTTCAGACTGGTCGTACTCGCCTTCGCCGAAGTGGTGGTAGCGGATGCGCCCTTGCGCGTCGATGAAGTAGTGCGCGGGCCAGTACTGGTTGCCGAATGCCTTCCAGATGGCATAGTCGTTGTCGATGGCGACCGGGTAGGTCACGCCCAACTGCTTGGCGGCGCGCGTGACGTTGCCGATGTCGCGTTCAAAGGCGAACTCGGGGGCGTGCACGCCAATGACCACCAGCCCTTGGTCGCGATACTTCTGCGCCCACGCTTCTACGTAGGGCAAGGCGCGCAGGCAGTTGATGCAGGAGTACGTCCAGAAGTCGATCAGCACGACCTTGCCGCGCAATTCCTGGGCCGACAGGGGCGGCGAGTTCAACCACTGCACGGCACCGTCCAGCGGGGGCAGCATGCCCTCGACAGGCAGCGTCCCGCCGGTGCTTGCCGTGGTGCGCGGCGTAGCCGCGTCCGGGGCGGCGCCGAGCCGGCCGATCAAGGCCTGTTCGATGTTGCCGGTGGACGCGGTGGACAGTTTCGTCAGCACGCCGGTGTCCCACCCCATCGCGATCGCTGCCGCGCCGGCCAGCATCAGCACGCCCAGGCCGCGCCGGATCCATTCGCCGGCGCCCAGCGAACGCTTCATCGCCGCAAAGACCTTGCCGCCCAACAGCAGGGCGCAGGCCAGCGAGGTGGCGGCGCCCAGCGCGTAGGCCAACAGCAGCAAGCTGGTGCTGAAGCTGGCGCCTTGCAACGCGGCGCCGGTCAGCACCAGCCCCAGGATCGGCCCGGCGCAAGGCGCCCACAGCAGGCCGGTGGCGATGCCCAGCAGGAACGAGGTGGTGGGCCGCGGCTCGGTGTCATTGCCAGCGGCGTTGGTCAGCCGATTGCCGGCGTTGACCAGCGGATGCGTCAGTCGTTCGGAGCGGCGCGGGAACAGCAGCGCCAGGCCGAAGATCACGACGAGCGCCAAGGCCAGCCAGCGGCCGTATTGATTGGCGGCAACGACCCAGCCGCCGCCCACGGCCGCCAGCGAGGCCACGAGGGCGAAGGTGACGGCCATGCCGGCCAGCAGGGGCAATCCGCTGCGCACGAAGGATTGGCCGGCGCGCGAGAAGACGAAGGGCAGTACGGGCAGGATGCAAGGGCTGACGATGGTCAGTACACCGCCCAGATAGGCAAGGAGAAGCAGCAGCATGGTCGGTCCGGCTTTGATCAGAGGTTGTGGCTTGCTGGACGCCCGCATCCGGATGGATGGCGAGCGCGTTTGCCACAGCATAAGAGCGAGGCCGTACCGGGGATTTCACGCAAATCTAAATTTTTCGTGAAGATTGCGGGGATCGCTGGCTGGCCTTACTTGCCGCAACGCTGCGGTACCTTCCGCAAGGGTTCCGTGTACCCCAGGGCCGTCACCTTGGCGGCCAGCTGCGCGTAGACCTCGTCGCTCAGGCAAGGCTTGCGCGCCATGATCCACACATAGTCGCGTTTGGATCTGCCGACGATGGTGGTCTGGTAGGCGTCATCCAGATACGCAATGACGTATTCCGCCTGGATGGGCCAGATGAACTGCATGCCCCAGACCGCATTGCCGGTGCCTTCCTGCACGGTGGCCACCGGATGCATGGTGTCCACGTCGGCGTCCAGGCTGCCTTTGCGGTAGCGGAAGTCGGTCTGGATCCTGCCGTCGGGCAGCCGCCGATAGCTTTCCACTGCGTCGTAGGCGTTGCGCTCCGGCCAACTGGGGATATGCGCGATCACGTACCAATCGCCCATGAAGCGATCCAGGTCCACGTGGTCTACCGGCGGCATGGGCGGGGGCGCGGCGCAACCCGCCAGCAGCCCCACGATGCCGGCACACAGGGCGCGCCACACCGGTCGCCTGCTCATGGACGCGTGAACCGGTAATGGCTCACCCCCCATTGTTGTCCGTTGTCATAGCCGAAGAGTTCGGCGCACGCCATCCAGAACATGCGCCAGCGCTGGTGCCACAAGCCGGCCAGTTGCGGGCCGTAGGCTTGGGTCAGCACCGCGCGGGCTTGCGCGGCGCGGGCATCCTGGTTTTCCAGCCAATGATTGGCCGTGCGTTCGTAGTGCGTGCCGTCGAGAAACCATCTGGTTTCCAGCTGCAGATCGCGTTGGAAGTGCAGCAAGGTATCGGCTGCCGGCATGATGCCGCCCGTGAAGAAGTGCCGGCCCATCCAATTGCCGGCGCCCTCGGTTTCAAACGGATAGGCGCGTTCGCGGTGCGCGAAGATGTGCACGAACAGTTTGCCGCCAGGGCGCAGCCATTGTCCGATGCGGCCCAACAGGTCCTGGTAGTTGCGCATGTGCTCGAACATTTCCACCGAGACGCAACGGTCATAGGCGCCGTCGGGCAGCGACAGCACGTTGACGTCGCAGGTGACGACCCGCACATGCTGCCAGCCGCGTTCGCGGCAGCGCGCTTCGATGTGCTGGCGCTGGGTGGCGGAGTTCGAGACTGCGGTGATGCGCGCGTTGGGGTACTGCTCGGCCATCCACAGTGTCAGCGAGCCCCAGCCGCAGCCCAGCTCCAGGATGTCCTGGCCGTCGGCCAGTTCCGCCCGTTCACTGTACAGGCGCAGCATGGCGATCTCGGCCTGGTCCAGGGTTTCGGTGCCGGTGGGGTAATAGCAGCCCGAATACTTCATGCGGGCGCCCAGGCAGAGCTGGAAAAAGGCGGTGGGCAGCTCGTAGTGCTGGGCGTTGGCGGCGTCGGTGTGGATGGCCACCGCGCTGGTGCGCAGGTTGGCGATCAACTGCTGGTCGCGCGCCGTCCAGGCGTCGATGCCGCCGGCGTATTCGTCGGCCAGGCGCTCGGCGCACATTCGGCGGATGCCCAGGCGCAGCAGTGCGTCGGGTACCAGGCCGCGTTCGGCCAGGCCCAGCAGGCCCGGCGCGGGGCGGTCGGCGGCGAGCGGGGCGTCTTGCAAAGTGGCGGTCGTCATGGCGTGCCTCATCAGGATTTGGGAAACCAGGGAAAGAAGGCCGAGGTGCGGCGCTGGTAATCGCGGTAGTCGTCGCCGCGCGTGCGAAGCGCCTGCTGTTCGGTAAAGGGGATGCCGCTGATCCAGCGCAGGAACACATACATCAGCACCGGCCCCAGCCACGACAGCCAGGCCAGCGGCGAGCCCCAGGCCAGCGCCACATAGCCGAACCAATGGCACCATTCAAAGAAATAGTTGGGATGGCGCGAATAACGCCACAGGCCTGCGCGGCAGGTCTGGCCGCGGTGGGCCGGGTCGTCGCGGAAGCGGTCCAGCTGACGGTCGACGATGGTTTCTCCCGTCAGCGCGGCCAGCCAGATCAGCAGGCCCAGCGCCACCGGCCAGCTTTGCGCCGGACTGGCGCCGACCGCCAGGAACGGCAGGCAGAACATCATCACCAGGCCGGCTTGGAACATGAACAGGCCAAAGAACTTGCCCTGATGGCCTTGCCAGCGTTCGCGCAGCGCGCGGTAGCGGCCGTCTTCCTCTTGCCGCACGCGCCGCCACAGATGCATGGCCAGCCGCAACGACCACACGCCCGCCATGACGGCCAGGCCGGCCCGGGCCATCGCGGCGCCTTGTCCCGTCGCGGCGATCAGCAGGGCCGCGGCGCCCATGCCTAGCGCCCAGACCACGTCGACGATGCCCGCGTTGGTGTGGCGACGCTGCCAGTGCCAGGCCAGCGCCATGGCGACGATTATGCCGGCGGCGATGGTCAGCCATTGTTGCAATGGGGTCATGTTGCCTCCCGTAGCCAGCGTCGCGCGCTGGTGGTCAGGGCGGGCAGGATGAGCCCCCAGCCGATCGCCAGCGTGGCGGTGGCGCGCCAGGCGGGCGCGTCGAATTGCACGGCCTGCCAGCCGCGGGCGGCGCCCCAGTAGGCCATGGGGCCGCCGATGGCGCCGAACACGCAGGCCAGCCAGGGGCGCGGGCGCAGATAGGCCAGGGAATGATTCAGCGTCAGGGCAAAGGACGCCCACAGCGCCAGGATCCAGAGCGGCGCGGGCCAGGCGCTGGCGGCGTAGACCGACCAGCCCAGCGCGGACAGCACGCCATCGAGCAGGCAGCCGCACAGCAGCGCGGCGGCCGCCAGTTTCAGGTCGGCGCGCCACTCGCTGGAAATGGCCAGTTGGGCCGCGATGAATACCAGGGCCGTGGCTACGCCCGGCCAGGCCAGCCCGCGTCCGGCGCCGATGACGGCGCTGAACCAGACCAGCTGGTAACCGAGCAGATTGGCCCAGAAGCGCATCACGCGTTCTCCCGCACCCAGCGTTCGCCCGTGCCGCGCGCGCCGGGATGGGTCAGCAGCAGGTGCGACACGCCGATCGAGCGTTCACGAAAGCCGCCTTCGCAGTAGGCCAGGTAGAACTCCCACAGGCGGCAGAAGCGGGCATCGAAGCCTTGCTCGCGGACTTCGGGCAGGCGCGCCAGGAAGCGTTCGCGCCAGGCTTGCAAGGTACGCGCATACGACAGGCCGAAGTCCTCCAGATGCACCAGGGCCAGGTCGCAGGCGCGGGTCTTGGCGCGCAGCATGGCGTCGATGGAGGGGATGAAGCTGCCGGGAAAAATATGGCGCTTGATGAAGTCGACTGCGCCCAGCGCCTGCTGGTAGCGATGGTCTTCGATGGTGATGGCCTGGATCAGGGCGCGGCCGTGGGGGGCGAGCAGGCTGGCGACCTTGCTGAAATAGGTCCCCAGGTACTGCGCGCCGATGGCCTCGATCATTTCGATGGACACCACCTTGTCGTATTGGCCTTGCAGGTCGCGGTAGTCCTGCAGCACGACGCTGACGCGATCTTCCAGGCCGGCGGCGCTCACGCGTTCGGTGGCCAAGTCATGTTGTTCGCGCGAGATGGTGGCGGTGGTGACGTGGCAGCCATAGTGGCGCGCGGCGTGGATGGCGAATCCGCCCCAGCCGCTGCCGATCTCGACCACGCGATCCTGCGGGCCGAGTTCCAGCTTGCGGCAAATGGCGTCCAGCTTGCGCCGCGATGCCGCTTCCAGCGTGTCATCCGCGTCCGCCCACAGCGCCGACGAATACATCAGGTCGGGTGACAGGAACAGCGAGAAGAAATCATTGCCCAGGTCGTAGTGCGCGGCGATGTTGCGGCGGCTGCCTTCGTGGGTGTTCTGGTTGCGGGCATGCCAGCGCTTGAGCGCCCAGCCGGCCAGCCGCGCCAGCCCGGACTCCATGCCGTCCAGGGTGTCGCGGTTGCGCACCAGCAGTTGAACCAGTCCGACCAGGTCGTCGCAGGTCCACATGCCATCGCCAAACGCTTCGCCGGCGCCGACGCTGCCTTGCGTGGCTACCAGCCGATAAAAGGCCATGTCCCTGACGGTCAGGCGCACGACCTCTGTGCCGCTGCCTAATGTGGCGCTGCCCAGGCTGTCTTCGATGGTCAGGCGGCCATCGGCCAACTGCGCAAGACTGGCGAACAGGCGCTTGCGCAGCAGGCGGTCCAGTGCGCTGACGGGCCGGCTCGCCGCGATCAAGGCATGTTCGGATGACGTCATGGGTTTCATTGCGGTTCTCCGTTAGGCGTGCGGGGATGGTTGTGTATCGGGTTGCGCTTGAGCCACAGGCGCAGGGCCTGCCAATGGATGCCGCCGATCACTTGCAGCGTCATCAGCGGAAAGCGCCACAGCAGCCGCGCCAGCGCCGCGCCGTCCAGCTCGCGGCGTTGCAAGGACAGGTGGGCATCGAACTGCACCTGGTCCTGGCGGCTGACGCGCATGTGCACGCGCAGGTCATCGCCCGGCTGGCTGAAGCGCCAGTCGTAGGCGCAGTCCATCGGCATGAAGGGCGATACGTGAAAGCGCTTGTCAAAGCGCCAGACCAGGGACTGGCCGCGGTGTTCGGCGGTATTGGCGGGCAGCACGATGCAATGGCGCTGCTTCCACGGGGTGTTGGTGATCTCGGCCAGGATGGCGGCCAGGGTTACGCCGTCGGCTTCATAGCAGTAGTAGAAGCTGACGGGGTTGAAGACATAGCCGGCATAACGCGGATGCGCCAGCAGCCGGATCGGCCCGGCGGGCGCCTCGCCCATGCTGGCGCGCAGGCGGGCGCGCACCGAGTCCGCCAGCGGCAGGCCCGAGCCGCCGTCCAGATAATCACTGCGCCGCCATTCCGCCAGGTTGGGGCGGTTGGCGGACCACAGCCAGCGTTGCTGGAACACCTGGTCGACTTCGTCCAGGTCCAGGTACAGCTGCGCCATGCGATAGCTGAAGCCATGCGGATGTGGCACGTGGCGCCGATGCGTCACGCGGCCTTCGTAGAGGGCGCTTTGGCGGGTCATGCCGCCACCAACGACAAAGAGGTTGGCCGCGACTGGATGCCGCGGACCACGTCCAGCGCACTGGCCACGCCGTCTTCATGAAAGCCCCAGCCCCAATAGGCGCCGGCATACCAACTGTGGCGGTGGCCGGATATTTCATCGCGGCGCGTCTGCGCGGCGACCGACGCCAGGGTGTAGACGGGATGGTGATAGCGCATGCGGGCCAGCACCTGGGTGGGGTCGATGGCCTCGCTGCGGTTGAGCGTCACGATGAAAGGCAGGCGCGATTGCAGGCCTTGCAGCAGGTTCATGCAGTAGCTGACCGAGCAGGGCGCCGCGGGGTCTGCCGGCACATAGGCGTTCCAGGCGGCCCAGGCCTTGCGGTGGCGCGGCAAGAGGCGCGTGTCGGTGTGCAGGACGACGTCG
This sequence comes from Achromobacter xylosoxidans, assembly GCA_040396375.1. GTDB lineage: Bacteria > Pseudomonadota > Gammaproteobacteria > Burkholderiales > Burkholderiaceae_B > Achromobacter > Achromobacter xylosoxidans_D. The sequence continues at coordinate 176,716 of JBEBOQ010000001.1, read as the reverse complement.
TTATCCTGGTAGGTGATGGCGCCCAGCACCTGGCGTTCGGCCGGTGTGGGGTCGGCAAGCAGCTTCAGGGCCTCGTCGCTATGGCAGGCGAAGACCACCTCGTCGTAACGGAGCCGACCGTCGGCCGAGGCCACCACCACGCCGCCGGCCTGGCGCGTGACGGTGTGCACGGAGCAGTTCAGGCGTACCCGCACATTCCAGCGTTCGCACAGGGCGCGGACATAGCTGTTGGACCCGCCTTGCACCACGCGCCATTCAGGCCGCTGGTTGACCTGCAGCATCTGGTGGTTGGCCATGAACTGCACCAGGTAGCGCGCCGGAAAATCCAGGATGCGCGCCGCGGGCGATGACCATAGCGCCGACGCCATGGGGATCAAATGATCGGTCTGGAACGCGTTGCCGTAGCGGTGCTGCGCGAGGTAGTCGCCCAGCGTTGGGCCGGGGTCGGCGCTGGCCAGCAGCGCGGGCGCCTCGCGGTAAAAGCGCATCAGGTCGCGCACCATGCCCAGAAAGCGTGGCGACAGCAGGTTGCGGCGCTGGCAGAACAGGGTGTCGAGCGAGGTCGCGTTGTATTCCAGGCCATCGGCCTCTTTGTGCGCCGAGAAGCTCATGGTGGTGGGCTGCGAGGGCACGCCAAGCTCGTCCAGCAGGGCCGTGAAGTGCGGATAGTTCACCGGGTTGTGCACGATGAAGCCGCTGTCCACCGCGTAGCGTTGGCCATCTTGCTCAACGTCATGGGTATGCGTGTGTCCACCCAGGTAGTCGTTGGCTTCGTACAGCGTCACGTCGTGGTCGCGGCCGAGCTTCCAGGCGCAGACCAGTCCCGAGATGCCCGAGCCGATGATGGCGATGCGCATCGCTTACTCCTTGGCGCGCGCCAGCACCCAGGCCGGCACGGGTTTCAGATCCCAGATCAGGCCCACGGCCGCCAGCAGGCGCAGGCCATACCAGGTGATGTCGATTTCCCGGGCGCGAAACCCTTGTCGGGCCGAACCTGGATAGAAGTGATGGTTGTTGTGCCAGCCTTCGCCGAAAGTCAGGAGCGCCAGCCAGCCGTTGTTGCGGCTGTCGTCCGACGTGTCGTAGCGGCGTTTGCCGTAGCGATGCGCCAGGGAATTGATGGTGACCGTGGCATGGAACAGCACCAGCGTCGAAATGAAGAAGCCCCACACCAGCATCTGCGGTCCGCTGGTGCCCAGCCCGGGGGCATGGCGTTCCAGCACCGCGCCCAGGGCGTAGCAGGCCAGCGCCAGCGCGACGGGGGCGGCCACGTCGAAACGGTCCAGCCAGCGCAGTTCGGGATAGCGCCGCAAATCCGGCACGCGCGCCATGTCGGTGGCAAAGGCGCGCTGCGTCAGGAACCACCCCATATGGCTCCACCAGAAGCCGTGGCGGGCCGGCGAATGCAGATCCTGCTCGTCGTCGGCGTGGCGGTGATGATGGCGATGGTGCGCCGCCCACCACAAGGGGCCGCGTTGCGCGCACGACGCGCCCAGTACCGCAAAGGCCAATTGCATGCCGCGCGAGGTGCGGAACGTGCGATGCGAGAAATAGCGGTGGTAGAAGCCGGTCAGGGCGAACATGCGCACCGCGTAAAGGGCCACCGCCACGCCCACGGCTACCGGCGAGACGCCGGTCCACAGGACGCCCAGGCACCCCGCGTGCAGCAGCGCGAAGGGCAGGGCGCGCGCCCAATCGATGCGATCGGGGTCGCCATCAGGCGCACCCGCGGCCTGGGTATCTACCCAGCGGCGTATCGAGGCGGTCCAGCCAGTGAATTCGGGGCGCATCATCGTGTCCTATTCGAGACTTGCTGGGATATACGGGCGCGGGGCCGGACCGGATGCACTGGTGTAAACCCTTAGTGATGGCAGGGCCGAGGGTCAGCAGGCCCTAATCGCATCTCCCCGTCAGTGGCGTGGCCGCGGCGGTGTCCAGATCCTGCTGCGAGGGCGGGGGCAGAATCGCGTCGGCCGGGAATTCGATGCGCACGGTCTGGGTGCCGCCGTTGCCGTCGCGCAGGTTGCTCAGGCCTTCGAAGCGGCGCAGGCGCCGTGTCTCGCGGTCATAGATCACGCGCAGCGGCGGCGCGGCAAAGCCATACCAGGCATCCAGCCGCAGGCGAAAGCCGCGTTCGCCCCGATCGGGCCCGTCGCGCGCCTGCACCTGCAGCGGCACCCAGTCGAGCCGGCTGGGCACCAGGAACTGCAGGGGCGCGGCGGGCGGGTCCCAGTGCGCGCGCAGCCAGGCGTCGAAACCGGCGTCGATCACCGGGTCCGCTACCGGCGGCAGTTTCTGGCTTTGCATCGCCGCGCCGGCCCGCGCCTGCAAGTAGACATAGCGTTCGCCAGCCCGGGTGCTGACGCCTTCGCGATAACCGTCGCGCTGATCGAACAGGGCGAAGTCGGGTGCCGGATCATCAATGCCGCCGCGGACCCATTTGCGGGCGAAGGCGGCGCCATCCGGGCAGCGGTACAGCACCAAGCGGACCTGCTGCCCGCCTTCGCGCAGCACCCAGTGTTCTTCGCGGTAGCGTTCGGCGCCGCCGTGGGGGGCATAGGCGGTACCCAGGTAGTGCTCATTGGCGGCCAGGGCGGCGGGCGTGGCCAGCGCCAAGAGCAACGCGAACAGCAGCAAGCGGCGCATGGTCATTCTCCAAGAGAAGCTGGGCACGGTCGGGCCACGAACGCGCTCAGATCGTCCAGCACCGGCGCACGCCAGCGCAGCGGCCGCGCCAGCGCGCCCACCAGCAGCTTGTGGCCCAGATCGGGGTATTCGACGAGGCGCGCGCAGGCCCCCGCGGCGCGCAGGGCCTGGGCGAGGCTGGCGCTGTTGCGCTGCGGATCGACCGTGGTGTCGGCGGCGCCGGTCAGCAGCAGGCCCGGCGGGGCGGTGGCGCTGACATGCCGGATGGGCTGCGAGTCGGCGGGCGTATCGGGAAACTGGAACACCGGCCGGATGTCGCGCGCCACGATGGGCAAGAAGTCATAGGGGCCGGCAAGCCCGATCCAACCCGCCAGGGCGCTGGGCGTGGTGCCGGCGGCTTGCAGCCAGCGCGGGTCCAGTGCCAGCATGGCGGCGATATAGCCGCCCGCGCTGTGCCCGGCCACAAATACCCGGCCGGGGTCGCCGCCGTAGGCGGCGACATGCTGCTGGGTCCAGGCCACGACCAAGGCGGCGTCCTGCAGAAAGGCCGGGTAGCGGGCTTCGGGGTAGAGGCGGTAGTCGGCGATGACGGCCACGATGCCGCGCGAGGCCAGCGCGTCGCCGGCGAAGCGGTAGTCGGCCCGTTCGCCGCTGTGCCAGTTGCCGCCATAGAAGAACACCACCACCGGCGCCCGCTCCGCGTCCGGCGGGGCATAGATATCCAGGCGCTGGCGCGCGAGCGGCCCATAGGCCAGCCCGGTGGTGGCGCGGCTGGCGCCGTCAGGCACCGCGCCGTTCAGCAGCGTCAGGGGGGAACAGGCGGCCAGCAGGACCAATACGGCCAGCGACAGGCCGGCGACCAGGGCAATCTCGAGCAGGCCGCGTGGGCCGGTGCCGATCCAGGAAGACATGGGGTGCTCCGCAACGGGGACACCCCTCTATACGGGCCGAGGCCCGTACTGGATGCAGGTCAGATCTTCAGGACGTCGCCGCTCATGATGACGGGCCCCGTGGGCTTGCCGGTCGGCGAGCCGCCCGGCGGTTCAAGCGTGATGGCCAATTGCTGCACGCCGGCCAGGCCTTGGCTGCGCCGCAGCGCCGTCAGGCCTTCGGGCGACACCAGGCCGACCGATTGCGGCGCCTGGCCGGGCGGGATGGCCCAGAGTTCCAGGGCCTTGTCGCCGGCCCGCGTCGCCAGGTTCTGCAACGCGTGGATGTGCAGCCCGCCTGCTTCGTCGGCGCGCACCACCAGCATGGCTTGCGCTTCGGGGCTTTGCAGCACGGCCATCAATTGCGCCCGGGCGGCGCGGTCGACCTGCATGGGATAGAAGACCACGCCGGCCACCAGCAGGGCGGCCAGCGCGCCGCTGGCGACACGCCAGAACGTCAGCCCCTGCCACCACGGGCCGGTGCCCGGACGCAGGCGGGATTCGATGGCGCGCCAGACGCGGCGGGGCGGCGTCTTGGCGGGCAGCGACCAGAGCAGCGGGTAGATATCGTTTTCCCACTCGCGGACCTGGCGGCGCAGATTGGCATCGGCGGCCATCAGCCCTTCGAAGCGGCGGCGGGCGCCGCCGCGCATGGCGCCGGCAACGTAGTCGGCGGCCAGCCGGGCGCGCAATTGCGGATCGCGGTAGTTCATGACAGGCACCTCTTGAGCCGTTCCATGCCGCGGCGCACCCAGCTTTTGATCGTGCCCAGCGGCGTCTGCAGACGGCTGGCGATCTCACTGTGGCTCAGGTCATCAAAGAAGGACAGCGCAATGGCCGCGCGTTGCTGACCCTCTAGTTGTTTCAGGCAGTCGGCCAGACGCTTGGCATCCTGGTCGGTTTGCAGCCGTTCCAGCGGACCGGGCGCGTCGTCGGCCCAGGCCAGCGTCAATTCGCCGTCGGCGTCGGGGCGCTCCAGGTCCGGCCTGCGCAGCAGGTCGATACAGCGATTGCGCACGATGCGTGTCATCCAGGTCATGACTTGGCTCTGCTCCGAAGAATAGCGGGCGGCATTGCGCCAGATATTGATGAAGCTGTCCTGGAGGACCTCTTCCGCCCAGTCGCTTCGTCGCAATATACGGACGGCGAGCGCAAACAGATGCGGGGACGTATGTTTATAGAGTTCGGCCAGCGCGGATTCCTGTCCACGCGCACAATCCTGTATCAGAGCCTGCAGACGAAGCGGATCGGCCATGGCGGATATCCGGGGTCATATGGGGTGCAGCCGCGGAAGGCGACGGGTAGGGATGCAGCCACAAATGCGAACATGTCTGTGGCCCCCAAATAATACAGGCAAGTGCCGGGCGCGCGCGGCCCTTGTGTGGGGCGGCGCCAAATACCTGGCCTCGCGCTGGAGGAACTTCGGCGGCTGTGCGGCGGTCGGAAGCCTGGCGATCAAGGCGGCCTGCCGCAAAGAGAAAGCGATGCGCCGCATCGCAACGCGGGTTGCCGGGCCACATCGCCGACCGTCTGGAAAGGACCTGAACATGCGACTACTAGCCGCGCTTATCGTCTCTATTCTCGCGTTGCCCTATTCCGCGTGGGCGGGCGCCGCCGAGGCCGCCGGCAATGCGACGCCGGTGGCGGACGGCATCGGCTTCCCGGAAGGAACCGTATTGGTGCACGACACCCTGTATTTCGTTGACTACCAGGCCTCGACCGTCAACCGCCTGACGCCGTCGGGCTACGCGGTGGTCGCGCGCTTGCCGGGCTGCGGCGCCAACGGCCTGACCGTGCTGAACGATACGCTGCTGGTGGCCTGCTACGACAGCGGTGCGGTGCAGCAGGTCTCATTGGATGGCGTGCGCCAACGGGCGTTCGACCGCGGCTCGAAGGGCGAGCCTTTCCTGCACCCCAATGATCTGGTCACTGACGCTCGGGGCGGGGTGTATTTCACCGCGTCGGGCGACGACTCGTGGCTGGGCAAAGTGTTCTATCTGGCGCCGCAGGCCAGCGCGCCGGTGGCGGTGGCCGACAACATCCGCAACGCCAACGGCGTCGCCTTGTCGCCGGACGGCAATCTTCTGTATGTCGGCGAAAGCACTACCGACAGCATCCTGCGGTACGGCGTGCATCGCGACGGCACGTTGGACGAGCGCACGCCATTCGCGGATCTGGACGCGCTGGCGCCCACCGGGCAAGCCTTCCGCCATACGCCGGACGGCATCCGCAGCGATGCGGACGGCCATCTGTTCGTGGCGTTGTACAACGGCGGCGGATTGTGGGTGCTGGATGACCAGGGAAGGCTCCAGAGCTCGGTGGCATTGCCAGGCGAGCACCACTCGAACCTGGCGTTGTCGCGTGACCAGAAAACGGTGTATGCGACTGCGCTGTCGGGGGCGTCCGGCCAGATTTTCAAGCTGCCCAATCCGTTGCAGGCCAACCAGCCCTGACGCGGTCTGCCTGCGCAGGCGCTGCGGCGGACGCGGCCGCGACCGGCGGTATGATCGGCGTCGAATTGTCGACGTTCGTCGGCGGTCTTGAATACACCGTACCAATACTGCAGGAGCGCGCCGCATGCCCCTAGATTTTTCTCCGATCGAAGACGGATTCATGGACACGCTGCGCCCGCAGCCCGCCTTCGCAGGCTGGAGAAAGAAGCGCAAGCGCTGCCTGTGGCGCGCGCTGGGCGAAGTGGAGCAAGGCGTGGAGTTGATCCGCTATAACGCGTCGTTCGAGAACCGGCAACTGGTGTCGCTGGGCCTGTACGTGTCGGTGCCTTGCGAGCGGGAATGGCCGGTGTATGTGCCGGCCGAGGTCTGGAGCAAGGGCCGCCTCTATCGCCGCGCGTATCTGGTGCCTGGCCAGGGGTTGGTCGACGAGCCGACCTTTGCGAGCGGCGCTTCGATTGCCCTTTGTTCTCCGGAAGACTTGGCGGCATGGCTGGCCACCCTGCCGGCCGATATCGCGCAGCACGTTGCCCCGTGGTTCAAGCAGTACGAGACGCTGGAAGCGGCCTCGTATGAATACCAGATCCCGCGTTGGCGTCTGGAAGAGGCGGGATTGGCGCCTCGGACGTCGGGGGCTTGAGCCGCGGCCGCCTGGCCGCGGCCCCCGCCATTTACTGCACGTGCGTCGGCGTCGCCGTGCGCGATGTCTGCGTCGGCATGCGTTCCTGGGTCAGCGTACCCGGCTCGTTGGGCGACGGGCGCACCACCACGGTGTTGCCCGGCGGGTTGACGCCCAGGTTGGGCAAGTCCGCCGGGCGAGCGGCGGTCGTGGCGAAGGGGCCCCCGCCGCTGGACGGCACGCCGTCCAGGGTCAGGGCGGTGGCCCAGGCGCCGTCGTGGCGCGACAGCACCTGGTAGCGTTGCGGGCCGCCTGCGGTGCGGGCGACGATATAGAGCGTGCCGTCGATGAGATGCATCGCGGGTGGCGATGCGGCCTCGGCGTCCAGTTTGGCGGGCTTGCCGTGTTCCACCAGCCACAGCGGGCCGCCCGCGCGTTCCAGGATTGCCAGGACGACATTGCCTTGCGCATCGGCGTCGATGGCCGGACGGCCGATATAGGGCACGCCCAAGTCGGTGGGGGCGCTGAAGGTAATGTCCAGGTCGGTGGTGTCGCCGGTTTCTTCCAGACGTGTCAGGTGGTTGTTGGCGCGTTGGCGGAAATAGAGTTCCACGCGGTGTTCATGGTTGCGGATCGCGGCCAGGCCGCCGGCCGCGTCGGGCGCCATGATGCGGCGCCAGTGCTGCCAATCGGGGCGCTGGCCTTTGGGGGCGGGCAATTGGCGCGTGTAGAACAGCTGGCCCGCGCCCGCCGAGGCGAAGACGATGTAGCGGCCGTCGTCGCCGCGCACCACGGCGGGGGACCCGGTGACGCCGTCCAGCGGCGGCAGTTCCTGCCAGGTGCTCCAGCTGCCGTCGATGCCCGACGGCGCGATCCAGTGCAGCCGGCCGTCGTAGCCCAGCGCCACGGCAGCCGCTTCGCCGCGCGGCCCCATCGCCGGGATCTGCGTGACGCGGATGCCGGCCAGCGCCTGCCAGCCTTGCCAGGTACCGTCGTGACGTTGCTTGTTGGCCCACACACCGCCCAACGGGTCGCGCGCCATCAGGCCGGCGGTGCCGTCTGCGTGCGTGAAGGACACCAGTGGCCCGCTGGTGCGTCCGCCCAGGCTTTGCCAGCGGTGTTGGCTCGAGTCCCAGCGGTTGACGGCCGCATTGGTTTCGCCGGCGGCGAACACCACCAGCCCGCCGCGGCCGTCCGGATAGAGTTGCGGCGGCATGTCCTGGCGCGACACGTAGTAGGCGCGCTGCACCCAGGCGGCCGCAGGGCCGGCCGGCTCTTTGCAGCCGGTGGGGCCGGCGCAGTAGTGGTAGTCGTTCCAGGCGTAGTGCTGGAAGATCACCGCTTTGCTGGCGATCTCGGTGTCGGCCAGGTTGGTGGCGCGTTCTTGGCTGGGGTAGTCGATATAGCCGGTTTCGGCATAGTTGCCCGGGACGCGCAGCATGGCGGCGCGCACCAGCCGCGCGCTGGCGATATGGTCGGGGTGCCCGTGGCCGGCGCAGCGCCAGCACAACTGCGTGTAGGGCACGGTGATGGTGTCGTCCAGATGGCGCACGGTGGTGGGCGCGTAGTGGCGGATCAGTTCGGCCAGGGTGTCGATCAGCTGTTCGCGCGTGTAGACCTCGGGGTAAGGCCCCAGCGTGTCGACGGTCTGGCCGGTTTCGGATTCGGTACGGCTCAGCGGCGTCAGGCTGCCCCAGCCTTTGCCCAGCCAGGGGTCTTTCAGACGCATATGCCAGAGCTGCACGCGGGAGTCTCCTTCCAGCGTGAAGCGCGCGATGCGGTGTCCGCCTACGGTGCCCACGTCTTCCTTCCAGCGATCGGGCTTGCGCGCCATGTAGGCATACGCGGCGCGCACACCGCGCTCGCGGCCCAGCATGTAGGTGTCGCCTTCGCCGGCATCGCTGGCGGTCATGTAGACCACGCGCACGCACCCCCCCGCCGCGATGTTCGAGGCGATGTCGGGGTTCATGAACAGCAGGTCGTCATCCAGGTGGGCGACGAAAGCCAGGTCCTTGATGCCGTTGCATTGCGCCAGGGAGGGCGGTGCGGCCAGCGCCTGGGAAGACGCCAGGACGGCAAGGGTGAAAAACAGGGCGCGCGCAACTGGGCGCAGCAGGTCCGCCAGTACTGACGTCAAGAGGCACTGCTCCGAAATAAGGGAAAGATTGCCTTGATCTTATCAAGTGCAGTCTGACCCCGTTTTTCGCCCTATAGGGTTGGGCCGCCGTCACCGCTGTGACGCGGCGTTTACCTGGATAGCCTGGGATTGAACGCGTCGTTCAGCGCATCGCCCAGCAAATTGAGCGACAGCACCGTCAGGATGATGGACACCCCCGGCAACGCGGTCAGGTACCAGGCGGTGCGCAGCATTTCGCGGGCGCCGCCGATCATGCTGCCCCACGACACGGCATTCGGGTCGCCCATGTTCATGAACGACAGGGCCGACTCCATGAGAATGGCGTTGGCCACCAGCACCGAGGTCGTCACAATCACCGGGGGCAGGGCGTTGGGCAGGATTTCCAGGAGGGCGATGCGGACATGGCTATAGCCCTGGCTGCGGGCGGCCTGCACGAATTCCGATTCGCGCAGGGTGCGGAATTCAGCCCGCACCAGGCGGGCGATGACCGGCCAGGACGCCACGCCGATGGATAAGGCGATCACCGCGACCGATGGCCGGGCGATGGCGACGATGACGACCACCAGCAGGAAGGCGGGAATGGTCTGCAGCAGTTCGGTCACGCGCATCAGCACCACGTCGACCCAGCCGCCGAAGTAGCCGGCGGTGGCGCCGATGGCGATGCCGATGACCAGGCTCAGGAACGCGGCCGTGAAGCCCACGGTCAAGGACACCCGGGCGCCATGGGCCAGGCCGGCGGCGACGTCGCGGCCCATCGTGTCGGTGCCCAGCCAGAATTCGGCGTCATGGCCAGGCCACAGGATGGGCGGCCCGACCATGTCCAGCGGGTCGTGCGGGAATACCCAGGACGCGGTGGCTGCGGCCAGCAGGATCAACAGCAGCAGCACGCCGCCCGCCACGGCGGCGGGGTTGGCGAGCAGGCGGCCCAGGGCGCTGCGGCGCCGCCAGGGCTGCACAGAGGGCGGCGGCGCAAGCGCGGGTTCGGAATGAGCGGACATAGGGGGTTCGATCAAGATGCAAGCGCGGGTCAGCGCACGCGGATACGTGGGTCCAGCAGGGTCTGGATCAGGTCCACCAGGATGTTGGCCACGATGACCAGCAGCGACGACAGCACCAGAATGCCCAGCAGCACGACATAGTCGCGCCCCATGACGGAGTCATAAGCCAGCCGGCCCAGGCCGGGCCAGCTGAACACGGTTTCCACCACCACCGCGCCGCCGAGCAAGGTGCCGACGTTCAGTCCGGCCACGGTGGTGACCGGAATCAGCGCGTTGCGCAACACATGGCGCAGGGCCACGGCACGGGGCTTCAGGCCCTTGGCGTGCGCGGTGCGCACGAAGTCCTGGCGGTTCACTTCCAGCATTGCTGCACGCGTGAGCCGCGCGAAGATGGCGACGTAGAAGCTGGCCAGCGCCAGCGTGGGCAGCACCAGGTGGCGCGCCACGTCCAGCAGGTGCGCGAACCCCGTGGCGTTCGAGCCGATGGTGTACACGCCGCCTGGTGGCAGCCAGCCCAACTGGACCGACAGCAGGATGATGGCCATGAGGCCCAGCCAGAAGCCGGGGGTGGAATACAGGAGCAATGCCGCCAGCGACAGCGCGCGGTCCAGCCAGCGGCCGGCAAAGCTGGCCATGACCGCGCCCAGCGCGATGCCGGCGGCCAAGGCGCAGGCCAGCGCGCTGCCCATCAGCAGCACCGTGTTGCCCAGTCGGCTGAAGATCAGGTCCGACACGGGCAGGTTGTAGCGCGGCGAGACGCCCAGGTTCAGCGTGGCCAGGTTGCGCAGGTAGTCGCCCAACTGCTGCAACACGGGTTGGTCCAGGCCGAAGTGCGTGCGCAACGCCGCCATGCTGGCTTCCGTGGCCGAACCGGACTCGGCCGCGATCACGTCGGCGGCATCACCCGGCACGGCCTGCAGCAGAAAGAAGCTGAGCAGGACGACGCCGATGACGGTGGGCACCGCTTGCAGCAGCGAGCGCGCCAGGACGCGCAGGGTCCGTCCGGTCATGGCTGCAGATAGACGTCGGCCAGGTTGGACTCCACGCCGTCGGCGGTCAGCGAGTGGTCGTGCACGCGCTGGTTGGCGATGGTGATGAATTCCGGCTGGTACAGGTTCAGGTCGGGCACCTCGCGCGCCACGATCTGCTGGAATTCCTTGAATAGCTGTACGCGACGGGCCGGGTCGTTCTCGACCGCGGCGGCCTCCAGCAACTGGTCGACCCGCGGGTTCTGGTAGTGCGTGCCGTTGGAGAACGGCACGCCCTTGATGAAATTCTTCGACCAGTAGAGGCGTTGCACGCCGACGGTGGGATCGAACAGGTTGCTGGCGCCGTTGGTGGTGAAGGCGAAGTCGCGGTCGGTGTAGACGCGCTTGATGAACGCCGAGGCGTCCTGCGCGCGCACCGTCACCGCGATGCCAACGCGCGCCAGCGTGGTGCGCAGGTAGTCGGCCAGGCGCGGGCCGTCGGCGCCGATCGGGTTGTAGTCCAGCGGCACGCGGAAGCGGATACCGTCGGCGCCCTTGGGATAGCCGGCTTCGTCCAGCAGCGCGTTGGCGCGCTTGAGGTCGAAGGGGTAGGGCGTCGGCGTCGGATCGTTGTAGGTCTTCAGGCCGGGGGCGATGGGCGAATACGCTACCTGGCCGACCCCGTAGTTCACGACTTTCAGGATGACGTTGCGGTCGACGGCGTGGGCCACCGCCTGGCGCACCTTCTCGTTCTTGAAGTGCGGGTCGTCCAGGTTGAATTCCAGGCGTGTGACGTTGTAGGAGTAGCTGTTGCCCTTGGTCTCGAAGCGCAGCGACGGCACGGCCTTCAGGCGCGCCAGGTCCGCCAGCGGCACGGGGGTGCGGTAGCCCAGGTCGGCCGTGCCGGTCTCGAAGGCGATGGCGGCCGCGGCCGGATCGGCCACGATGCGCACGATCAGGCGGTCGATGTAGGGCTTGGGCTTGTCCCAGTAGTCGGGGTTGCGTTCGTAGACGATGTGGCTGCCGCGCACCCATTCCTTGAACTTGTACGGGCCGGTGCCGATCGGCGCCGAGGTGGCCGGATTGGTGAGCGGATCGGTGCCGGCGTAGATATGCTTGGGGATGATCGGCGTCTCGGTGGCGACGAAGGCGCGGATCAGGTAGGGCGCGGGCTTGGACAGGCGCAGCACCACGGTGTGGTCGTCCGGCGTTTCGATGGCGGTGACGTTGGCGAAGGTGTTGCGGCCGCGCGGGTGGATCTTCTTGAGCAGGTCGATCGAGAAGGCCACGTCCGCCGACGTGAACGGCTTGCCGTCATGCCACTTGACGCCCTGGCGCAGCGTGAAGGTGTACACGGTGCCGTCGGGGCTGATGGTCCAGGCGGTGGCCAGCTGCGGTTCGGGCGTGAGGTCGTAGTCGTACTTGAGCAGGCCTTCGGTGACTTTGGCGCTGACGCTCAGGATCGGCGTGGCGACGTTGCCCACGGTGACCAGCGCGGTGGGTTCGGACGGCAACAGCAGCGTCAGCGTGCCGCCGCGCGTGGGCTCGGCGTGGGCGAAGGGGCTGGCGGCCAGCAGCAGGCCGGTCAGTACCAGCTTAAGGAAAGGACGGCGGGGCGATGTCATGGTCGTCGGTGTGGCTTTAAATGGGGCTTGGCCCAGGGCGCGGCCCTGGGGGTATCAAAGGAGGGGATCAGGCGGATGTGGCGGCCCGCCCGTAGGCGTCTTCGGCTTGCCCGGCGCTGACCAGGCCGTAGCGCACATCGCGTTCGATGCTGGCGTCAGCGCGTTGGGTCGGGTCGCCCAGTCCACCGCCGCCCGGGGTCTGCACCACCAGGCGTTCGCCCGCGGGAATCAGTTGGCGGCCCTTGGCGCGCAGGGCCGCGCCGGAACCGAGTTCCAGCTTGCCGCCCGCGCCGGCCTGGCCGCCCAGCGCGCCGCGTGCCGGATGCACTACGCGGTCGAAGGCCGCGGCGATGATCATGCCCGCTTGCGGGTCGGCATGACGCACCACGATGGTCTGGCCCAAGCCGCCGCGCACGGTGCCGGGGCCGCCGGAATCCTGGCGGTATTCCTTCTTTTCAAACACCAGGGGATTGGCGCTTTCCAGGATTTCCAGCGACACGTTGCGCACGCCGCTGGGGTAGGACGTGACGGACAGCCCGTCTTTGCCCGGACGCGCACCGGTACCGCCTGTGGAAAAGCTGGTGGCGTTGAAACGCCGCCCGGCTAGCAAGGATTGCTGCTGTTCTTGCGTGGCGCCGGCCAGCGGCTCGCCGCCCACCAGGTGCAGGTTCCACAGCGACGAGGCGCCTTCGGCCGGCACCTGGTCCGCGCGCGCCTGGCGCAGCGCGCCGAACACGACGTCGGGCAGCATTTGCCCGATGATGTGGCGGGCGGTCACTGCGGCCGGGAAGCGGGCGTTCAGGATCGAGCCTTCGGGCGCCGACACTTCCACCAGCGACAGCGAACCGGCGTTGTTGGGTACGTCCGCACCGATCAGGCAACGGATGCCGAACGAGGTGTAGGCGTCGGTGTAGGCTTTGACCACATTGATGCCGCGCGTCACGCTGGGCGAAGTGCCGTCGAAGTCCACCAGGATCTTGCCGGCCTGCACGGTGACGCTGGCCTGCAGCGTGATGGGGGCGTCGTAGCCGTCGATCACCAGCGTGTTGTGCCAGGTGCCTTGTGGCCATTCCGAGATGGCCTGGCGCATCGCCTGCGTCGATTGTTCGACGATGTAGCTGCCCAGTTGCTCCAGGTCCGCCAGCTGGAATTCCGTCAGCAGCGATTTCAGGCGGCGTCCGCCGATGTCGTTGCAGGCCACCAGCGCGTACAGGTCGCCTTCGACCTGTTCCGGTTCGCGCACGTTGGCGCGGATGATGGCCAGCACGCCGGGGTCGACCTTGTGTTGGTGAAAGAAGCGCAGGATCGGCAGGAACAGGCCTTCGTGATAGACCTCCAGGCCGTCGGCGCTGCTGCCGATGCCGCCAATGTCGATGACGTGCAGCGTGGATGCGAACAGCGCGACCAGCGCGCCGTCGTGGAACACCGGCGACACCATGGTCATGTCGAACAGGTGGCCGGTGCCTTTCCAGGGGTCGTTGGTCAGCAGCACGTCGCCGTCACGCAGCGTGTCGGGCGGAAACACCTTGAGGAAGTGCTTGACCGATTCGGCCATGGCGTTGACGTGGCCCGGCGTGCCCGTGACAGCCTGGGCGATCATCTTGCCGTCGGGCAGGAAGACGCCCGCCGACAGGTCGCCGGCTTCCCGCGTGGCGGTGCCGAAGGCGGACCGGATCAGGACCTGCGCCTGTTCTTCCACCACCGACAACAGGCGGTTCCAGGCCAGTTGGAAGCGGATGCGTTGCTGGGGCGTGTGTTGTGCGGTGCTCATTATGCGAATTCCTTTCCGGCGCTGGCGGCCGGCTTGGCGGCGGCCAGGGCGTCGTCCAGCACCAGCGATCCCAGCCGGCTGCGGCGCGCTTCAAAGCCCGCCGGTACAAAGGTGGTGGTTTCATCTTCCACGACGAGGGCGGGGCCATTCAGTTTTTGCTCGGCGTCCAGCGTTTGCCGTTCGTAGACCGGCACGTCCGTCCAGCGGTTCTGTTCGAAGTCGTACAGCGTGCGCGTGCCCGACTGGCGGGCAGCCGTGGCGGGCCCGCTGGCAACGTGGTCCTGGGGCCGGGCGCGGCGTTCGCCGGCCTGGGCGGCGACCGACCAGCTGACGGTTTCGGGCGCCACGTGCGGCAGGCTGCGGCCGTACAACTGGGCGTAGCGTTCGGCGAAGGCCGCATCCAATTGGCTGCTGGCGGCCGCGTCAAACGGGCCGTCCGGCAGGTCCACGGGGATCTCGTGGCCTTGGCCGCTATAGCGCATGAAGACCACGCGCTTGTGACTGAGCGGTGCATCGGGCGCGGCGCGGCGTACTACCGCGTCCACGCCGGCGGTCAGTTCGTCCAGCAGGCGCTGCACCGCGCCGTGGTCGATGCTGGCCAGGCGCTGGTGGAAGCTGCGCACGGCCTGGTAGGCGATGGGCGCCCACAGGAAACCCACCGCCGATCCCACGCCAGCGGATTCCGGGATGATCACGCGGCCGATGCCCAGCTTGCGCGCGAGCCGGGCGGCGTGCAGCGGCGCGGCGCCGCCGAATGCGATCAGGGTGTGTTCTTCGGCGGCCTTGCCCAGTTCCGATGCGTGTACGCGGGCGGCGTTGGCCATGTTCTCGGTGACCACGTCAATGATCGCCTGCGCGGCCTGCGGGGCGTCCAGGCCGGCGGCGGCGGCCAGGTGCGTCTGGATGGCATGGCGCGCGCGTTCCGGTTGCAGGCTGACCTTGCCCACGGCGAAACGCTCGGGGGTGACGGTGCCGATCAAGGCATGTGCGTCGGTCACCGTCGGCAGTTCGCCGCCGTTGCCGTAGGCGGCGGGGCCTGGCGACGAGCCGGCGCTGTCGGGGCCGACTTGCACCACGCCCAGGTGGTTGACGCGGGCGATGGAGCCACCGCCCGCGCCGATCTCCACCATCTCGATCACGGGAATGCGGATCGGCAGGCCGGAGCCTTTCAGGTGGCGGTGCACGCGGCCGAATTCGAAGCTGCGGCTGACCTGCGGTTCAAAGTCGTCGATGTAGCAGATCTTGGCGGTGGTGCCACCCATGTCGAACGACAGCGCGCGGGCGGTGCCGGTCTGTTCGGCGATATGCTGGGCCAGGATGGCACCGCCCGCGGGGCCGGATTCGACCAGGCGCACCGGTTCGTCGACGCCGGTCTGCAAGGTGGCAATAGAGCCGCCCGAGGTCATCAGGAACGGCTCGCCGCGCAGGCCGCGCTCGCGGGCGGCCTCGTTCAGGCGGCGCAGATAGCCAGACACCTGCGGCTGTACATAAGCGTTGGCGCTGACGGTGGACAGGCGCGGGTATTCGCGGATCTCGGCGCACACGTCGGATGACAGCGACACCCACAACTGCGGCGCGTGTTCACGCAGCAGCTCGCGGATGCGGCGTTCATGGTCGGGGTAGGCGTAGCTGTGCAGCAGGCAGACGGCCACGCTCTCGACGCCGGCACGGGTCAGTTCGCCGGCCAGCGCCACCACCTGGGCTTCGTCCAGCGGCGTAAGCACCTGGCCGTGCGCATCGACGCGTTCGGTCACGCCATGACGCCAGGGGCGCGGCACCAGCGGTTCGGGCTTGTCCAGGAAGATGTCGTACTGGGCGAAGCGATCTTCCAGGCCGATCTCGACCAGATCGCGAAAGCCTTCCGTCGTCACCAGCGCAGTGCGGGCGCCTTTGCGCTCGATCAGCGCGTTGGTGGCCAGCGTCGTGCCCAGGATCAGCAGGCTGACTTGCGGCCAGGCCAGGCCGGCTTGGTCTAGCAGCTCTTCGATGCCTTGCAGGACGGCGGTCTCGGGGGTGTCGGGCGTGGTCAGCAGTTTGGCGGACCAGCGCCGAGGCTCTTGTTCAAGGACGATGTCGGTAAAAGTGCCGCCGACGTCAACGGCGACGCGAACGGGCGCCGCTTGAGCGGTCTCTGGGGGGGATTGGGGCATGGGTGCAGGAAGGGAGAATGCGGGGAGGAAACGCGGGGCGCCGGCAGGCGCCGTCAGCAAAACACCGATCCTAAGCAGTCGACGTCATCGCTAGAAGGATGTTTTTCGCATGTCGATATTTGGATTCCGTGCGGTGATTTGCTTATCGCCGATCTGTCGTTAGGCGCGTGCACGCTGCGTCTTACCATCGGCCTCCCATGACCGAACTGCTACGCATCCAGAACCTGACGGTGGACCTGCCGGCCGGCGCCGACCGGCCGCACGCGCTCCATGACTTGTCCCTGTCCGTCAACGCCGGTGAAATCGTCTGCGTGGTGGGCGAGAGCGGATCTGGCAAGTCGCTGACCGCGGGCGCGATCCTGGGCTTGTTGCCGCAGGGCGTGCGCGCCAGCGGCGGCCAGGTGCTGTGGGAAGGGCAGGATCTGCTGCGGTTGTCGCCCGACGCGCTGCGCCGCCTGCGCGGCAGGCGCATCGGCATGATCTTCCAGGAACCGATGACGGCGCTCAATCCACTGCGCACCATTGGCGACCAGATCGGCGAGGTCTTCCATACCCACACGGCGTTGCCGGGCGCCGAGATTCGTCGGCGCACGCTGGACCTGCTGGATTCCGTGCGCCTGCCCGATCCGGCGCATGCGCTGGGCGCGTATCCGCATGAGCTGTCCGGCGGCCAGCGCCAGCGTGCCATGATCGCCATGGCCCTGGCGCTGGAGCCGGCCCTGCTGATCGCTGACGAGCCCACCACGGCGCTGGACGTCACGACGCAGGCGCAGATCCTGCACCTGATTCACGACTTGCAGCGGCGTCGCGGCACGGCGGTGCTGTTCATTACGCATGACTTCGGCGTGGTGGCGGAAATCGCCGACCGCGTTGCCGTCATGCAGCGCGGCGCGCTGGTGGAAAGCGGCGTCGCGGACGAGGTGCTGGAACGCCCGCGCCATCCCTATACCCGCGCGCTGATCGCCGCGGTGCCGCCGCTGGCGCCCGCCGCGAACCGGCGGCCGCTGCAATCAGACACGCCCGTCATCTTGACCGCCGAGGCCTTGTCCAAGACCTATCGCAAGCGCGGCTGGTTCAGCCAGCCGGGCCGGGTGACGCATGCGCTGGACGGCGTCACGCTGGCACTGCGCGAGGGCAGCACGCTCGGCATCGTCGGCGAAAGCGGTTCGGGCAAGTCGACCCTGGCGCGTACGTTGCTGGGGTTGCTGCCGCCCGACGCGGGCGCCATCACGCTGGCCGGCGAAACGCTGGCCTTCAAGGGCAGCCGCGCGCGGCGCGCCCATGCAAGGCGGGTGCAGATGGTGTTCCAGGACCCTTATGGATCATTGAACCCGCGCCAGCGGGTGGGAGAGATCGTTGCGCGCGGGCCCATCGTGCACGGCATGCCGCGGCGCGAGGCCTGGGCCCAGGCGCGTGAATTGTTCGAACTGGTCGGCCTGTCGCCGGACGCCATTCGGCGCTACCCGCATGAATTCTCGGGCGGCCAGCGCCAGCGCGTGGGCCTGGCCCGGGCGCTGGCCATGCGGCCGCGCGTGTTGATCGCCGACGAGCCCGTGTCGGCGCTGGACGTGTCGGTGCAGGCGCAGGTGCTGGCGCTGCTGGCCCGCTTGCGCGAACAACTGGGTTTATCGATCGTGTTCATTACCCACGACCTGCGCGTGGCCGCGCAAGTCTGCGACCACATCGCCGTCATGAAGGATGGCCGCGTGGTCGAGGAAGGCCCGTGCGCGGACGTCTTCGCCGCGCCGGCGCATCCCTACACGCAGGCGTTGCTGGCGGCGGTGCCGGGCCGACGTTGGAACCCGAACCTGGCGGTAGCGCGGCAGGCGGCCTGACGGTGCTGCTGCTACTGGTCGTCAGGCATCACGATGTTGCAAACGTGATCGCGATAGATATCCTGGATTCTTGCCAGCGCAATCTCCTTGCCTTGCATGTCCGCCTCGCGAATCGCTTCGGTCAATAGCTCGACGGACACTTGTTGCAGCGCTGGCATCGACAGGGGGGCGTAGCTCAGGTGCCAAGGTTCTGGATACATACCGCCCTGATACCGCTTGTAGGGTCTGAAAAAGCCATACCTGCCGATATTCTCATCCAGCCAGCCATGCAATTCTGCAAAGACGCCGCCTGGGGCAACCTCTTCTGGCAGCAACTGGGGGGCGTAGCCTGATGCCAGCACCGACCCGTCGACGACGTCGATCTCGGTTCCCCATTGATGCCGGCTGCCGCCTGGCAGCGCCGACCAGTTCAGGATGCAGTCGACAATCTGCTCTGGCGACAATGCCGAGAATTCGCGGACCTTGCCGTCGCGATCGTATAGCGGCTTTCTACCGATGAATTTGTGGTTCCAGATGCGCAGCTGCGTCTGGAAATCCCGAAACGTACTGAAGGGAACAAGGTCGAATCCGGACGCGCGCGCATCTTCGCGCATCGCCAGAAAGGCTTCGCCCGCCTCCTGTTGGGCCGCGAAGCGGGGCTCCGAAAACTGCACAACATGCGTTCGGGTTCTTCCTGTCAGTTCGTATTCATTCATACACGAGTCGTTGATTGCGTTTCACACGCGCAATCGCTGTGGCGATGGGGTGGGGGAGGGGCAACACCCTTGAATGATATCCCCAACGAAGTCGTGTCAGTCCCCGTCGCGCCAGAGGCCTCCTGGCGCGACGTCGGGGTGACGATATTCGTTCGAACGGCAACGCATGCGATCTCTTCCTGAGCCTGGGCCTGCCCAGTGCAGTAACCTCGCGGGCCTTTGGGTTCAGGAGAGGATGTAACGCCGCTCAGCCCTTGCGTCCGGTGGCCTGCAGGATCAGGTTGGTAATCTCGTCGGGATGCGACAGCAGCGACAGGTGGCCCGACGCCAGTTCGATGGTATGGGCGTTCATGCGCTTGGCCAGGAATCGTTCCAGCTCGGGCGAGGTGGTACGGTCGTTGGTGGACACGGCGTACCAGGTGGGCTTGTGGCGCCACGCGGCTTCAGTGGTGCGCGAGGCGAACAGGGTGTCCGAAATCCGGCCTTGCTCCGCATACAGCACACGCGCCTTGACCGGGTCGATGTCGCTGGCGAAGTCGTGCAGGAAGGCGGCTTCGCTCAACTGCGCGAAGCCGCCGGACTTGACCAGGCCGGCGCTGGCGGGTGGGGTCGGGTACTTGGCGGCCAGTGCGCCGTAGTCTTCACCGGCATCGGGCGCGCGGGCGGCGACGTAGACCAGGCCTGCCACCTTGGGGTCGTTGCCCGCCTGGCTGATGACGGTGCCGGCCCAGGAATGGCCCACCAGGATCGTCGGGCCATCTTGCAGCGCCAGCGCACGCTGGGTGGCGGCGGCATCGTCGGCCAGGGACGTCAGCGGGTTCTGTACCGAGGTCACATGCAAGCCGGCCTTTTGCAGGCGTTCGATGACTTCCGACCAGCTCGAGCCATCGGCGTAGGCGCCATGCACCAGCACGACGTTGTTGATGGGAGCAGGTGTGGCGCCGGCGGCCAGGGCGCTGTGGGCGAGGCCCAGCGAGGCCAGCGCGAGGGCGGCGGCGGTCAGGGTGTGTTTGATCTTCATGGGGTTCCTTCGATGCGCTAGGGCGGTGGAGTCGGGGCAGGCCAGCGACGCCTGGCGATGTGCCGAAAGTGTCTGCCTGTCCGCCGTAAGACGAACGGGCGGCGGCCTTATTCCCGGTCCACGAAAAGAAATGCCGCCCGGTGAGGGCGGCAGTTGTGGGATGCCTACCTGTCGGCGCTAACGGCTTCATGCCGCGTGCAACGACGGCGCGCCGAGCACTCACACGTCCGGCGCCACCGCCTGCTGCACCGCGCGCGCGGCCGGCGTATCGCTCGGGCTGACCACGCCGTAGAAGTAGCGCCCCTGCTTCCAATACTGCGCCAGCAGATCACCGTCGCGCCGCTTGCCATCGCCGAAATTGACCACGCCGCCGGGTGGACGCACGTAGTACAGAACGGTCTCGCCGGCCGGGTTCTGGTAGATCACCATCGCGGCCGGGCCATACTCCGACGACATCAGGCGCCCGCCCACCGGCTGGAAACCGAAGGCATTGAAATCGGGCAGCGGCGCGGGCTGCACGAAATGCCGGTTCAGCCAGGCTTGCAGTTCGGTCGGCTGGCTGGACCGGAAATCCACCATCGCAGCGCTCGCGTCGGAGGCAAACATCCGGTAGGCCTGCACCGCGTCCGCCATCGGCAGGTAACTGGTGCGGATGGCGGCATCGCGCATCTGCCAGCCACCCAGCCCGCCCAAGCCCAGCGTCAGCACCAGCGTGGCGGCCAGCGCCAGGTAGCGGCGCGAGCGCGCGTGCAGGTTCTGGCGGATCTGTGCCGGGTCCAATCGCGGCGGCGGGGCGTAGCGGCTCAGGTCAGCCTGTTGCTGACGCAGGCGGTCGGTCTGCGCGCGAATGTCGTCGACCAGGCGGGCGGCGGCGGGGGCCTCGGCCAGGTAGCGTTCCACGTCGCGGCGGCGGTCCGCATCCAGCTGGCCGTCGGCATAGGCGTGCAATTCTTGTTCGGTGGGCGTCTGCATGGTCATTTCATCAATCGCAGGGCGGGCTTGGGGGCGGCATGGCCTTCGTTCAGGTCGCGTAGCGCCTTGCGGGCGCGCGACAGCCGGGACATGACGGTACCAATGGGAATATCGAGCACGTCGGCGGCTTCCTGGTAGCCCAGGCCTTCCACGGACACCAGCAGCAACAGGCTCTGCTGATCGGCGGACAGCCGCGCCAGATCGCCCAGGGCGGCGCGGGCGATGGCGACGTCTTCGGCCGATGGCGCCAGCGGCTCGGGCGCGCCACTGAAGAAATCCAGGATGCGTGCATAGCGCTTGTTGCGCCGCTGGCCGTCCAGAAAGCACCGGTGCAGGATGGAAAACAGCCAGGCTCGCAGGTCGCCGTCGGCACGCCGACTGGCGGACCGGGACAGCGCGCGCTCCATGCACGCCTGCACCAGGTCGTCGGCGTTGGCCAGGTCATGCGTGAGCGACAGCGCAAAGCGGCGCAGCCGTGGCAGCACCTCGCGCAGATCGTCGTCGGTAAAGCCGCCAGTCATGGGAAAACAAGCCTTTCAAAGGTCTCGAGTTGCCGTAAGACGACTGGCCGAGAGGTTTATTCCCGACCGTGGGCGGATTATTACATTTGGAGGGAATCTGGCCGCGCCGCGCCCTGCATGAACAGGCCCCACGCCTTGTCGAAATAGGCCTGCTGTTCGGCGGCGTCGGCAAAACGCGCCTCGCCCAGCATGGTCGCCACCCGCGGTTTGATCGATGTGGCGTACAGCAGTTGTTCGGCGATGAACAAGGCGTCGCCCGCGCGCAGCGTGTTTGCGGCCTGCGCGCCATCGGCCGGCGGCCTTTTGGGGATGGAACCGATTCGAGGTTCGTGTTACTCACCGGTAGGATCGGCAGTCGACAACCCAGGCATACGCTTTAAGTGGCACAGCCCAGGGGAGCATTCGCCCTTCTCTTATCTTGATTTGTAAATAAAAGTTGCAAGGCGGTATAGTTTCGTCCCGGCTGGAAATCGACCCTGCCGTTGCCGTTGCCCCCCTTGGGCGCTCCGCGTCACCGACGCCCCGCACCAGTCGCCGCTAATCCTGGAGGAACAAGCCTTGAATCACGTGTACCGCTTGGTATGGAACCGCGCTATGCGCATGTGGCAGCCTGTGTCGGAACTGGCGGCCCAGCCGCGCGGCTGCGCGGCGTCAGCGGCGGTGTACGCGCCGGTGCGGTGGCGGTTGCACGCGGTAGCCATGGCCCTCGGGCTGGCCGGTTGGGGCCCGGCCGCCATGGCGGCCTGCACCATATCGGGTGTCACGGTGAAGTGCGAGACGGGAGTCGATCTCCTGGCGCCCGGTTACTCCAACCCGGCGAACGGCGGTCTGAAGGTGCTGGTCTATGAGAAGGGCGAGGTGGGCGTGTTGGCGACCGGCGGCACTGCCATGCTGCTGGAGGGCCAAAATGTGGCGGTGAGCAACTATGGCAAGATCGACGTTTACGTCATGGGGGGCAGTCCGAGCGTATTGTCGTCGGGCCTGGTCCTGGGCCGGCCGGAATCGATAACGCCGGCAGTTGGCGGCTATGACGTCATCAACGGGGTTGGCGGCCTGATTCGTGGCTCGGGCGTCGACGCCTACGCGGCACAATTGGATGACTTGAAGGGGATGGCGCTGTCCATCCATAACGGTCCGTCTGGATTGAGCAAGATCTACAACAACGGCACCATCAGCGCAAAGGTCCTGGGCGATGGCACCCGGGCCAGCGCAGATATCGCGGCCGTGGCGATCTACGGTGGCGGTGTGACCAACTTCACCAACGACCGCGTGGGTGTCATTTCCGGCCGTGTCGCCTTCGAGGCTGCCGGACCAACCAGCGGCAATAGTTTCACCAACGTCGGCACTATCAATGGCAGCGTATCGATGGGGGCCAACAGCAATAACGTCTTCGTGGCAGAGGCGGGGTCCTCGATCAGCGCGGGGGGGCAAACTACCGGGACGATCACCGTCGACGCGGTGCCGGGCCTGTTGTTCGCGGCGCCGGGCACGGTAGATGGCGGCGCGGGCGGCTCCAATTCGCTGAAGTTCGCGGATGGGTACAACCGTGGCTTGACCAGCAACGTCACCGCCGGCACGTTCCTGAATTTCAACAGCCTGACCGTTACAGGCGGCACCTGGAATCTGTCGGGCGGGGAGTTCGTGCCTGGCGCCAGCATCGCGCTCAATGGCGGCAATGTACTGGTGGATAACAGTGGTGTGTTCGGCGTTCGTTCGATCAGTGCAGGCGGGGGCAGCATCGGTGCGTCTTCGGCGGGGGTGTCGGTGGGCAACACTTTCACGCTGGGCACAGGCGGCCTCACGACGGTCGGAGCCGATGCCTTCACGCTGTCCGGCCGATTGACGGGGGAGGGGAAACTGACGGTGGCTGGTACCGGCGTTGTCACCCTGACCGGTGTCAATGACTACACGGGCTTCACCAGAATATCCACGGGAGCGACCCTGAAGGGTGATGCTTCCAGCCTGCAGGGCGCCATCGTCAACGACGGCACGCTGATCTTTTCCAGTGCCGCGAATGGTAGCTACGGCGGCTTTTTGTGGGGTGTGGGCGACCTGACCAAGCAAGGTACCGGTACGCTTACGCTGAATGGGCAAATCAACAATTCCGGCAGCGTCAATATCGAGGCCGGTACCCTGGCTGTCGCGCTAGGCACAACCCTTAATGCTGCTTCCCCGGTCCGCATGGGGACGAACGCGATGCTGGATCTGACCGCGGTTCCGGGCCAGACGATCGCCGGCCTGTCCGGCTCCGGTGGCACAGTACGGCTGGGCATGGGCGGCCTGGCCGTGGTCAATGCGTCTACGTCTACGTTCGGCGGGGTGATCGAAGGCAATGGCAGCTTGACCAAGGGCGGACCCGGGGCGTTGATCCTCACAGGCGCGAATACGTTCACCGGGAGTATCTGGGTGCAAAGCGGCACACTGGCGGTTGGCGCCGGCGGTAGCCTGGCCGTGGGTCCAGTGGTGTCCGTCGATTCGGCGGGAGAGTTCGACATCTCTGCGGCGTCGATCACCAGCCTGGGCGCGCTCAACGGCAATGGCGGCGTCGTCAAGCTGGGCGCCAACACAGTGACGCTAAACGCGGGCCTCTATGACGGCGCGATCTCGGGCACGGGCGGGCTGACCAAGAATTCGGGGGCCCGTCTCGACCTGAACGGCGTCAACACCTACACGGGCCTGACCCAGGTGAATGACGGCGAACTGATAGTGGGGAATTCGGCCGGCAATAGTGGCGCCCGGCTTAACAGTGATGTCGTTGTGGCCAGCGGCGCCAAGATCGGCGGTTTTGGCCAGGTGACCGGCGACGTGACCGTGCAGTCTGGAGGCAGCCTGGCCCCCGGTGCCCCGGGCGGCACCTTCACCGTTAATGGCAACCTGACGCTGGCGCAGGGCAGCCAGATGGAATATTGGCTTGGCGCGCCGGGCAGCTCGGGTGCAGCGGGCGCCGGCCACAGCGTGCAGGTCAACGGTGACCTGGCCCTGAACGGCACCCAGCTCAACATCTACGACGCGGGCGGCTATGGCGCCGGCCTGTACCGCCTGTTTGACTACACCGGCTCGCTGCTTCAGGCCAACGGCGGCATCACCGGCCTGTCGGCTGGCCAGACCGTGCAGATCTCGTCCGGATCCAAGCAGATCAACCTGATCAATTCGGCAGGCCTGACGCTCAATATCTGGAACGCCGACCGTACGGCCACGTCGTCGCAGCTGGGCGGCGGGTCCGGCATCTGGTCCAGGAACTATCCCAACTGGACGGATGCCGCGGTGACGGTGACTTCGACGTTTTCGCCTGCCAATGCGTTCGCGATCTTTGGCGGCACGGCGGGCACGGTCACCGTGGATTCCGCCGCAGGCGCCATCATGGCCAATGGCGTGCAATTCGCCAGCGACGGCTACCGCATGAATGGTGACGCGCTCAATCTGGTGGCGCCGCCGGGTGGTGCATTGAGCGAGTTGCGCGTGGGCAATGGTAGCGCTCAATCGGCAAACTGGACTGCGACGCTCGACAACGTAGTGGCTGGCAATGGCGTCAACAAGACGGGCCTGGGTACGCTGGTGCTGACCGGCGTCAACCTCTACGCGCAGACGCGCCTGTCCGCGGGCACCTTGTCGGTGTCGACGGACGCCAACCTGGGCGCGGCATCGGGCGGTTTGGACTTCCAGGGCGGCACGCTGCGCATCACCGGCACCTCCTTCCAGAACACGGCCCGCGCGATCTCGCTGGGCGTGGGGGGCGGCGGGCTGGACATCGCCGATGCGGGCAACACCTTCACGGTGGCGCAATCCGTGTCCGGCAACGGCGGTTTGGCCAAGCTGGGCGCGGGCACGATGGTGCTGACCGGCGCCAACACCTACCTGGGCACGACTACCGTGGCCGCCGGCCGCCTGCAAGTGGGCGACGGCGCCACCGCCGGCAGTATTGCCGGCAACGCCGACATCCAGTCCGGCGGCACGCTGGCGTTCAAGCGCAGCGACCGCGTGGTCTACGGCGGCGCGATTTCCGGATCGGGCGACCTGCGCCAGGAGGGCAGCGGCACGCTGGTGCTGACGGGCGACAGTACGTTCACCGGCACCACCACCATCGCCTCGGGCTCGCTGCAGGTCGGCGACGGCGCGAACCGCGGCACGCTGGGCGGCACCGTCATCAACAACGGCAGCCTGACGTTCAACCGTGCGACCGATTCGGTGTTCGCGGGAACGTTCGCGGGCAATGGTTCGGTCTCCAAGCTGGGCGCGGGCGTGCTGGCCGTGACCGGCGACAGCAGCGCCTTTGTCGGCACGACCACGCTGTCTGGCGGCGGGTTGCAGGTCGACGGCAAGCTGGGCGGCACAGTGGTGGCGGCCACGCCGGGCACCACGGTGTCAGGCGTCGGCACGCTGAACCAGTTGCTGCTTGGCTCGGGCGCCACGTTGTCGCCGGGCAATGCCGCTACGCCGTTCGGTCAGCTGAACGTGCTGCGTAACCTGACCATGGCGCCGGGCTCGTCGTTGAGCGTGTCTGCGGCGGCCGATGGCCGGCACAGCAGCGTCAATGTCACTGGCATCGCCAGCGTGGCAGGCTCGGTGCTGCACATGGGCCCGAGCGGCTCCTATGCGCCCTCTACCACCTACACGATCTTGACGGCCGGCGGCGGGGTGCAAGGGCGCTTTGACGATGTCTCGAGCAACCTGGCCTTCCTGACGCCGTCGCTGGCCTACGGCAGTAATCAGGTGGACCTGACGGTGCAGCTCAAGCAGGTGCCCGATACCGGCAATGGCAATGGCGGCAGCACGCGTCCGATTGAATTCGCCGATGCCGCCTTCACCGGCAACCAGCGTTCGGTGGCGCGTGCGTTGCAAAGCCTGCCTGCGGACAGCGCGCTGTTCCGTCGCGTGCTGAACTTGCCCAATGGCGCGCCGGCCGATGTGTTCAACGGCCTGTCCGGCGAAGCCCATGCGACCACGGTGTCGGTGGCGCAGGGCGCGGCCAACACCTTCGTGCAGATTCCGATGAATCGCCTGCGCGCCAACCTCGGCGCGGGCATGCTGCCCGGCGTACCCACAGCCCAGTTGGGCTTGGGCAACGCGGCCGCCTTGCCGCAATCGGCCGCGCAGCCTTTATGGGCACAGGTCTTCGGCAATTGGAGCTCGCTGGGCGGTAACGGCAATGCCGCCCGCACCACGCAGAGCGACAGCGGCGTGTCGGCAGGCGGCGACGTGGCCGTGGGCGGCGGCTGGCGCCTGGGCGGCGCGGTCGGCTATTCCAACAGCCGCAGCCGCACCGGTGACCGTGCATCCAGCTCGCAGGCCGACAACTACAGCCTGACGGTCTACGGCGGCAAGGCGTTCGATGCGGGCAGCGCCAAGCTCAACCTGAGCCTGGGGGCGTCCTACACCTGGCACGACATGAAGACACAGCGCTACGCTGACGCCGCAGGTTTGCCGCAGACGCTGAAGGCCAGCTACGACGGCAACACGTCCCAAGTGTTCGGCGAACTCGGCTATGCCATGCCGCTGACCGACCGCGTCACGCTCGAACCCTTCTTGGGCGCCGGCTTCAGCAGTCTGCGCACGCGCGCCTTCACCGAGTCTGGCGGCGATGCCGCGTTGCGCGGCGATGCCGGCCGCAACAATGTCACCACCACCACGCTCGGCCTGCACGCGCGCAGCGCCTTCGAGAGCGCCGGCGCCCAGGGTCAGTTGTTCGGCACGCTGGGCTGGCGTCACGCCTTTGGCGATGTCGACCCGGCCAGCACGATGTCGTTCGTGCAGGGCGGCGATTCCTTCACCACCAACGGCGTGCCGATCGCACGGGACGCCGCGGTGGTCGAGCTGGGCGTGAACATGGCGGTCAGCAAGCGCACCACGGTGGGCGTGATCTATGGCGGGCAGTTCGGCGAGGGCAACCAGCAGCATTCGGGCACGCTGGATGTACGGTATCGGTTCTGATATAAGGATTTCTCCTCCATGACACCCCATCCGCAAATGACGAAGTGGCTGTCCGGTATCGCGTTTTCTGGTCTGCTGGCGGCGCCCGCGCTGGCGCAAGAGGTGTCGCTGCCCGAGCAGGGCATCGCTTTCACATTGCCCAAGGCGTGGACCCACAAGGTGCAGCAGGGGCAGGGTGGCGCGCTCGTCGTGGTGGAGCCTGGTCCGACCAGCCTGTACGGCTGCTCGCTGACCGCGCGCAAGTCGCCCAAGTCCGGCCAGTCGCAAGAAGCCATGAACCGCGCGATGGAGCAGTTTCCCAGCACCAAGGAGTACTGGGAAGACAATATGCGCCGGCAGGGCAGCGTGGTGACCGTGACGCAAACGGGCAAGCGCATGCTGGACCAGGCCCTGGCGCCGTGGGCGGTCTATGAAACGACGGAAGGCCCGGTGAACGGCGGCGTCTTCATCATCGCCAAGAACTACGCGGCCGTGACGCCGGCGCAGGTCTGGACGATCGTTTGCGGCACGCAGAACACCACGCGCGAAGCCGCCAAGGCGGAATTCACCCGCATGACGCCGGTTTTCGAGAAGTTCGCGGCGTCGATTCGATTCAGCCAATAAGTGGCGGCGCTACCCGCAGGCGGCGGCTTGTTCGAGGCTCCGGGCAGCGTTGGCCTGTCTTAGCTCGGCTGGCGGTACTGGATCAACTGGATCTCGGAAATATAGTCCGTAGGGACCGGCCCCAGGAACATCACGACCCGGCGGTCCTTTTCATCGCGCTGGTCGATCCATTGCATGCTGACGTCCGGCGATTGTTTCCGCACCTGGATCAGGTTGTTGGCAGAGGTTTCATCGTAGGGCGGCCACGCCTTGATCCAGCTATCGCCCAATAGGCGATTGATCGTGCGGCGGCTGTCGCCGATCTTGACCCCCAGAAAGCTGTCCTTGAACGGCGCGCGCACCCCGATGAAGGTCACCTCGCCCGCCGGGTTGAAACGCAGCTCGATGCCCTGGTCGGCCAAGACAAGTTGCGTGACGCCGCCCTTGCCCAAGGGTACCGGTATCTGCGTCGTGCCGAATTTGGCCTGGGCCTGTTCGACGGTATCGCCAAGCGCCACCGGCAGGCCGGTGGCGCTTGGGAGCGAGGTCTCGCCAGGGATGTCGTTGCCGCCGAAGCGGCTGCGGTAGGCAGCCGTCTGCAGCGCCAGGCTGGCGCGGGCGCGCAACACGTCGTTCGGTAGCCACTGGGTCATGAATTCACGGGTGACCGGGCGCTGGCAATGGAAGTCGGCGGCCTGGCTCTGCTCCGCGTGTTTCCTGGCGTTCTCGACGTAGATGCGGTCGTCCGCGTTCAGCAGCGTCGGCATGTCTTCCAGCACGAAGCGCTTGGCGCCGCTGTCGCAAGCGGCGGCATACTGGTTGTAGAGCGTGGCGGAACCCTGGATACGCGCTACCGTGGTGGCGATGTCATCGCGCAGCGAGAGCTGGTCTACCGTCGCCGAGCGGTCCTGGACGCGCTTGCGCGTTTCCGCGTCGAGACTCGCGGTCAGGTTGCTTGCACCCGGTTCCGACGGACCCAGCAGGCGGCTTTGCAGGGTCTCGAACGATTTGCCGACATTGACGTGGTAGAGCCCCGCGGATTGGCCGATCTGAAACAGGCAGACCAGCGCCGCGACCACGGTCAGCAGTGTGCGCGGCAGCCAGCGCTCGTATTCGTCGTAGGAGCCATCCTTGCGCAGCATCTTGACCGCCATCACCAGGCCAGCGACGGCCAGGATCAGGCCCAGGATGTTGAAGCTGGAATCTTGCACAAGCTTGCCGTTGACGGTCGTTTGCTGCACTGAACCCATGAACACCCAGAATGGCAGCACGCCGAGAATCAACGCAATCAACGGGCGTCGCAACCGGTGCCACAGGCTGGGGGGAGTCAGAGTCATGCGTCGGGATCTCCAGAGGGTCGTGGTGAAAAAAAGACGAAGCGTCAGGCGCTAGTCGCAGGCGGTGGCGTCGCGCCGCGACGGATCGATGCAGGCGCGCCAGGTCTCGGCGCTGAGCGCCGTGACCGGCAGGTAGCGGGTCATGGGGCGGGCATACAGGAACACCCGGCCCGGGGTGTCGCGCAGCGCCTGGTGGAAAGGCGCGATCTGGTCGGGGGCCAGCACGACCTGGCCTTGCGCATTGCTGCGGCCGTCAAGCAGCACGGTCTGCACATCGGGGTCCCAGGAGTCCAGGGCGTCGCCTTCGACCGTGTCGGCCGGTACGCGCACCACCACCCAGGGTTCGTCGCTGATCTCGGTGGTGATGACCGGCGAGGCGCCTGCCGGCACCACCAGCACGCGGTCGGCCTTGGACAGGGGCTCGGCGTAGGTCAGCAGTGCAGTGGGCTGTTCCGGGTCCGGCCGCGAGCGGTACACGGCGCGCAGCGTGCCGTCGGGGTTCAGGCTGCGCACCACCGCGCCGGCCTCGCCCGCGCGCAGGTCGATCGTGCGCAGCAACTGGCCCTGCTCACTACGTACGAAATAGACCGGGCGCGTCGGCGTCGTGGCGCAGGTGTCGGCATAGACTGCATTGATGGCGCCGTGCGTGTCGCGCGTGACGCAGGCTTGGCTTTGCAGATCGGGGTTGGTGTGCGTGGACCCGAATTCGGCATAGGCGGACAAGCGGCCCTGTGCGTCGTAGGCCAGCCGGTAGCCGCCGTTATCAATCAGGCGCCCGCCCCGGATCTGCTTGCGGTCGATGCGGCAAAGCCTGCCGTCGGCGTCGCGTTGCAGGGCCGTGGCGCCGGGCTTGCCGGCGGCGCTGCCGTAGACGGACCAGTCCACGTCCTCGGTCCAGAAACGCGGGGTGGGGTCGCCGTCATTCGCCACCGCGATCAGCGCGCTGCGGGCGGGCACGCGTTCGCCGCGCAGGCCCAGCAGCACGCCTTCGCCGTCCAGTTCCAACGTCAAGGGTTGCGCGCGCAGCCCCTCTGCCGCGGGATCGTTGCCGAAGTCCGCGGTGAGCGGCGGGCAGGCGGCCCAGCCCCAGGCGGGGGCAATGGCCAGCAGCCCGGCGGCGAGGGTGCGCGATGCGTGGCGCAGTCGGATCGGATCAGCCATATTGCAAGTTGTCCAGAAACAGTACGGTGCCCCAGAATTCTCGCGTCATGGCGCCCAGCCGCAGGCGCGGGCCATCTTCGAAGATCAGGAAGGGGTAGGCGTCGCGTTCCAGCGTGCCGTCCGGCGGCAGGTGATACGGCTTGAAGCTTGCCGGATCGTTGAAATGCCGTTCCAGCCGTCCGCCGTCGTCGATGTGCAGGTACCAGGCGCGCAGCGTCAGCGGCGCTTTGCCGGCCGGGGTATCGATGTAGGGGCCGCCGTCGCCTGCCACCACCGCCTGGCGCAAGAGGGCGAGCGTCAGGCGCGCGCGGCCTCGGAAGGCGATGCCGCCCGAGACCGACCCAGGGGGCTGCGCCGCCAGTTGACGCACGAAAGCCACCGCGCGCGACGACGGCACCACGGTGCCCGCGAACAGCCGTTCGATATCGGCGTCGGTGGGATCACGCACCGCGGAGAGCTGGAGCATGTCGTGTTCGAAATCCTTGACCCATTGCTGGTAGCGTTGGGTCTGCGCCTGGCGGTCGAACGCCTGGGCGGCCGGCGCCAAGATCATGCTGCACAGCAAGGCGGCCAGCCAGGCTGCCCTACGCAGCCGGCGCTGCGTGTAGCCCGCGAATGCGGGAAATGTAAAAAGCATGCCGAGGTCTCCTGGTGGGGCGTTGTTATCGCTTGTTCGTCCATCGCATCAGAGCCATTGAATTGCAGGCCGATGCCGCGGCGGGCCGGCCCGACAGTTCAGCGGGGATTATAGGTAAAGGCGAAAACCGAATGGAACGTTTTCCCCCCGGGCGTTACTCAGTTTCCTTATTGCTACAAAAAACCAGGAGCTTGTCGATGACGTCAGTGCGTCTTTCCCCCTTGCCGTTGACACTGGCGTTGGCTGCGATCGCGGTCTGTGCTGCCCGTCCCGCTTTCGCCGCCGGCGCCGGGGGGATGGGCGTGGGCGTGGCGTCACCTGGCGGCACGGCCTATGGCGGGCCGGCGTTCGTGGGCGATGGCGGGATCTCGTACGGCATTCCCGGTAACGCCGGCAACAGCAACGGGCTCGGGCCAGCCCTCGGTGGGCTCGGCGGGGCCTCTGGGCTGGACCGTCAAGGTGACGGCCAGGCGGGGCAAGCGGCGCTCATCACATACGGCTTCATCATTGTCAGTGCCGACGTCATGGTCGGCGGAGGTGGCGGCAGCGGGGGGATCATCACACCCATAACGATAGCCAATCCCAGCGCGGCCGGTGGCGCTGGCGGCACTGCTGCTGACACGACGTTGGCGCCAGGCGGGGGGGCCGTCAACAGAGGTACGCTCATTGGCGGCGGGGGCGGGGCCGGCGGCGCGATCGACGCGACCAATCTACCGTCCTATAACGCGAATCGGTTCAATGCCCGCGGCGGCACCGGTGGGGTCGGCATGTCAGTCGTGGGCTCGGGCGGGGTGGTCCAGAACACCGGGTCGATCTGGGGCGGTGGCGGCGGCGGTGGGGGGGCGATCACCTATATGGACAACGGCGTGATCAGCACGATTTCCGGTCGTGGCGGCGATGGCGGCGCGGGGGTGGTGCTGATGACGGACAACCACCGCCTGATCAACACCGGCGACATTCGTGGCGGTATAGCCGGCGCTATTGCCCCGATCGGTTCCCCCGGCGTGGGTGGCGTGGGGGTACAGGTGAACGGCAATGGCAACGTGGTGGTCCAGCAGGGCGCGATCATGGCGGGCCTCGGTGGCATTGGTAGCAGCCGGGAGGCGATTTCGGTGCCCGGCAACAACAATACGGTGGAGTTGGGACTGGGGTCGATCACAGTGGGTACCGTGCTGCTGTCTGGCACGGGCAACCGCCTGCAGTTGAGCGGCGGGTCCACGGCCACGGTCGCCATCGACGGCGGCCTGGTGTTTGGCGGGAATGGGATTTACACCGTGCGCGCCACGCCCACGGCATTCGACAAGCTTGACGTCAGCGGTCTGGCGAGGCTTAGCGGCGCCACGGTCCAGGTGTTGGCCCAGCCTGGGGCTTACAGCGAGCGGTTCAGCCAGGTCGTGTTGACCGCGGCAGGCGCTTTCGGCGGCTCGCGCTTTGCCGGCGCAACCAGCGATCTGGCTTACCTGACGCCGTCGCTGTCCTACTCGAGCGACGACAAGCAGGTGACCCTGACGCTGGCGCGTGCGGTGGTGCCGCCGGTCGACGGGGGCACTGGCGGCCCAGGCCCAGGCCCAGGCCCAGGCCCTGATCCGGATCCTCGTCCTGATTCGGGCGGCGGCACCATCCTGCGTTTCGCGGATCTGGTGTCGGGCCGCAACGCCCGCGCCGCCGCCAATGCGGTCGAGACGATGCCGGCGTCGAACAGTGTCTACAGTGCCGCGATCAACCTGCCCGTGGGCGCACCTCAAGGCTTTTTTGCGGCCCTTTCGGGCGAGGCGCATGCCTCGGTGGCGTCGGGCTTGAACAACTTGTCGGGCACCGTGCGCAACATGCCGCTGGACCAACTGCGCGGCAACCTGGCCGCAGGCAGCGCGCCCGGCGCACCGACGGCGGCCGCGGGCGTCAGTGATGCGGCGCCCTTGGCCTCGGCTTTGCCGGCCTCGCAGGCGCGTCCGGCTTGGGCGCAATTGGTGGGCAACTGGCAAAGCATCGGCGCCAGCGGTGGCAACGCCTCCGCACGCCAGCACACGGGTGGCGTGATCGCGGGCGCCGACCGCGCCATCGGCGGCGGCTGGCGCTTGGGCGGCGCGGTGGGCTACACGGATTCACGGTTGTCGGTGGATGACCTGGCCTCGCGCGCGGATGTCTCCAGCTACAGCGCAGTCGTGTACGGCGGCAAGGCCTTCGACGTCGGCGCGGGCAAGCTCAACCTGCTGGCGGGCGCGGCCTATTCCTGGCACGACATCCATACTCGCCGTCAGCTCGGCGCGGGCGGCCTGGACCAGACGTTGACGGCGGACTACGGCGGCAACACCACGCAGGTCTTCACCGAGCTGGGCTACGCCTTCGGCGTGGCCAACGGCCTGACGCTGGAACCCTATGCGGGCGTGGCCTGGGCAGGGCAGCGTGTGCGCGGGTTCAGCGAATCCGGCGGCAGCGCAGCCTTGTCGGGTGAGTCGAGCAAGAACGACACCACCACGACCACGCTCGGCTTGCGCGGCAAGCAGGCGGTGACGCTGGGGACGATGGCCGGCTCGGTGTCGGCCGGCCTGGGCTGGCGCCATGCGTTCGGCGACCTGACGCCGGCCTCGCGTGTGGCGTTCGATGCCGGCCAGGCCTTTACGGTCACCGGCGCGCCCATCAGCCGCGACGCGGCGCTGGTGGAACTGGGCGCAGACCTGGCCGTCAACCGCAGCGCCACGGTGGGCCTGGCCTACGCGGGCCAGTACGCCAGCGGCAACCGCGACCATACCGGCCGCCTGGAAGTGCGCTGGCAATTTTGACGATGCGCTATGCCGTTGCCGCGGGCGACAGGAACGGCAGCAAGTGGCTCAGGAATTCCTCGGGGCATTCTTCCGTCACGAAGTGCCCGCAATCCGGAATGATCGCGCCGCGCACGTCGGATGCGGCGCGCTGCATGGTCACCAGCGGCGCGTCGCGGGTGGCGTGTTCGGCGCCGATGGCCAGCACCGGCATGTCCAGCCGCTTGCGGACGCGTTCCGTGTTCTGGCGCACGGTCTCGGGAATCGCGCGGTAATAGGCGAAGCCGCCGCGCAGGCCTCCCGGCGCGGCATAGGCGTCGATATAGGCCTGCGCCGCCACGCGATCGCGGCGGTGCGACCACTTGTCGAACATGTACGTCAGGTAGGCCTGCTCGCGGCCGGCGATCAGCGCTTCGGGCAGGTCGGGCAAGCGGTTGAACATGAAGTGCCACAGGAACACGTTGTCGCCGGGTGGCGCGAAGATCGTGGGTTCGGGCGCCAGGCCGGGGATCACGGCTTCGGTCAATGCCAGGCGCGACACCGCACCGGGGAAGTCGCTGGCCAGGGCGTAAGCCACCCACATGCCGATGTCATGGCCCACCACCTGATAGCGGGTATGGCCCAGCTGGGCCATCAGCTGATGCAAGGTGGCGGCGATGGCGCCCGTGTCGTAGCCGCCCTGGGGATGGTCGGAATCGCCGGTGCCCGGCGGGTCCACGGCAATGGCCATATAGCCCTGGCCAGCCAGCGCGTGCATCACGTGGCGCCAGGTCAGCCAGGTCTGCGGCCAGCCGGGCACCAGCAGCACGGGCGTGCCGCTGCCGGCGATGGCGCAATGCAGGCGAGCGCCGTTCACCATGAGATAGCGGTGCGAGAAGTCCGCGCCGGGCGGAAGATAAGCGTCGTGGGGATGGGTCATGACTGCGGGTATCCAGATTCGTTGTAGGGATGGCGTGGGCAAGGCTGCTCAGGCGATGCCGAGCATCGCGTTGATCTGGCGCTGCTCGATCGCGGCGCCGGCGAAGTCGTCGAAGATCTTGCTGGTGACGGGGATGATGTGCTGCTTGATGAACGCCGCGCCTTCGCGGGCGCCGGTCTCCTGGTCCTTCAGGCAGCATTCCCATTCCAGCGTGGCCCAGCCTTGATAACCGTGGTGCGCGAGCTTGGAGAAGATCGCCTTGAAATCCACCTGGCCGTCGCCCAGCGAGCGAAAGCGCCCGGCGCGGTTCACCCATGACTGGTAGCCGCCGTAGATGCCCTGGCGTCCGGTCGGATTGAACTCGGCGTCCTTCACATGGAACATGCGAATGTGGTCCTTGTAGATGTCCAGGTAGTCCAGGTAGTTCAGCTGCTGCAGCACGAAATGGCTGGGGTCGAACAGGATGGCGCAGCGGGCATGGCCGCCAACGCGTTCGTGGAACATCTCGAAGGTCGCGCCGTCGTGCAGGTCTTCGCTGGGGTGGATTTCGAAGCACAGGTTCACGCCCTGTTCGTCGCAGGCGTCCAGTACGGGAAGCCAGCGGCGCGCCAGTTCATCGAACGCGGTCTCGATCAGCCCTTCGGGTCGTTGCGGGAACGGGAACAGGTAGGGCCAGGCGAACGAGCCCGAGAACGTGCCCATCTCCGTCAGGCCCAGGCGGCGCGACGCCTGCGCGGCCAGCAGCAGGTTGCGGCGCGCCCACTCGGTGCGGGCCTTGGGATTGCCGTGGACGTCGGCCGGCGCGAAGGTATCGAACATCGCGTCATAGGCCGGATGCACGGCCAGCAACTGGCCGAAGATGTGCGTCGTCAGTTCGCTGATCACCAGGCCGTGGCCGGCCAGCATGCCGGTGATCTCGTCGCAGTAGTCCTGGCTGGTCGCGGCCAATTCCACGTTGAACAGGCGCTGGTCCCAAGCGGGAATCTGCAGGGCCTTGAAGCCCATTCCGGCCGCCCATTCGGCAATGGCGGGCAGGCTGTTGAACGGCGCGGCGGCGTCGCTGAATTGCGCCAGGTGAATGCTGGGGCCTTTGAGGGTTTGCATGGCGGTATCTCTGTCGTGGGCCGACCGGAGTTCGGTTGGCCTTAATTGTTTGTCGGTTGACAAAGAATAGACTGAAAATGGTGATGACCGCAAGCGCGGCCGTGCACGGCCCTGCCGGCAGGCGCGGCGGTACACTACGAAAAAATCCAACTCTTCAGGCGTGATATGGCAGGCAGACCCAGGGAATTCGACCGCGACCTCGCGTTGCAGCAGGCCATGCTGGCCTTCTGGCAGCACGGCTACGAGGGCACGTCGATGGCCGATCTGGTGGCGGCCACGGGGCTGGCATCGGCGCGCCTGTACGCGGCTTTCGGCTCCAAGGAAGCCTTGTTCCGCGAGGCGGTCGAGCGCTACGAAGCGGGTGATGGCGGCTTCGCCGAACACGCGCTGCAATCGGCCGATGTGCGCGAAGCGGTCGAGAAAATGCTGCAGGACGCCGTGGCGACCTACACGCGTCGGGGGCGGCCGCAGGGTTGCATGGTGGTTACCGCCGCGACCAATTACGCGGCGGATAACGAGCCGGTCATGCGCTGGTTGACCTCGCACCGCAAGGCCCGCACGCAATCCATCATCGACCGCATCCAGGCCGCGCAGCGCAGCGGCAAGCTCAAGCCTGGTACCGACGTACAGGCGCTGGGCGACTATTACGCGGCCGTCTTGCACGGCCTGTCGGTCCAGGCCCGCGACGGCGTCAGCCGGCCGCGCCTGCTGGCCTTGATCGGCCCGGCGATGGCGCCACTGGCCGGGGCGGTATCCGGCTCCTAGCGCTATCGATGAAGACATGTCGGCGGGCCAACTGGCCCGCCGTGCGTCGTTGTTGCCGCCTTTTGTAAACAGCACACTCGCGGCTCTCCGCGCGACCCGTCGCGCGGCCGGGAACGGCATTTGCGTAGCTGGGGAATTGACCCACGCAGGCGCAAAGGAGAGCTGATTTGGAAACCGTATCCGACTTCGTGCTGGACCGGCTCGGCCAGTGGGGCGTGCAGCGCGTCTATGGCTACCCGGGCGACGGCATCAACGGGCTGATAGGCGCCTTCGGCCGCAACGACAAGCTGGAATTCGTGCAGGCGCGGCACGAAGAGGGCGCCGCCTTCATGGCCTGCGCCCATGCCAAGTTCACGGGGCAGGTGGGTGTCTGCCTGGCGACGTCCGGGCCGGGTGCAATCCACTTGCTCAACGGCCTGTACGACGCCAAGCTGGACCATCAGCCGGTGGTGGCCATTGTCGGGCAGCAGGCGCGCAGCGCGCTGGGCGGCGACTATCAGCAAGAGGTGGACCTGGTCAGCCTGTTCAAGGACGTGGCCCATGACTTCGTGCATATGGTCACGTCGCCGCTACAGGCCCGCCACATGGTGGACCGCGCCATGCGCATCGCCATGGAGCGGCGCAGCGTCGTGTGCCTGATCTTTCCGAATGATGTGCAGGACCTGGAAGCCGTGCCGACGCCGCCGCGCGAGCACGGCACCGTGCATACCGGCATCGGCGTCACGTCGCACGCGGTGGTGCCGCAGGCCGCAGCCTTGGCCAACGCTGCGGATATCCTGAATCACGGCGAGCGCGTGGCGCTGCTGGTGGGCGCGGGCGCCCTGGCAGCAGGCAATGAAGTGCGGGCCGTGGCCGAACGGCTGGGGGCCGGGGTGGCCAAGGCGTTGCTGGGCAAGGCGGTGTTGCCCGACGCGCTGCCGTATGTCACCGGCGCGATCGGCTTGCTGGGCACGCAGCCCAGCTGGGACATGATGAACGAATGCGACACGCTGTTGATGGTGGGCACGTCGTTTCCGTATGCCGAGTTCCTGCCGCGCGAGGGGCAGGCGCGGGCGGTGCAGATCGACGTGGATGGCCGCCAACTCAGCCTGCGCTATCCCGTTGAAGTCGGCCTGGTGGGCGATGCCCGCCTGACGCTGGAAGCGCTGTTGCCGCTGCTGGAACCCAAGGCGTCCAACCGTTGGCGCGAGCGCATCGAAAAGCAGGTGCAGCGCTGGCAGGAAACGGTCAAGGCGCGCGCGATGGTCGAGGCCAAGCCCATCAATCCGCAGCGGCCGTTCCTGGAACTGTCCAGCCGCCTGCCGCCGCACAGCATCGTCACCTGCGATTCGGGGTCAGCCGCCAATTGGTACGCGCGTGACGTGCAACTGCGTGAAGGCATGATGGGGTCGGTGTCCGGTGGCTTGGCCAGCATGGGCTGCGGCGTGCCCTATGCGGTTGCGGCCAAGCTGGCCTTTCCCGGGCGACCGGTGATCGCGCTGGTGGGTGATGGTGCGATGCAGATGCTGGGCATCAACGAACTGATCACCATCGCGCACCGCTGGAAAGACTGGAGCAACCCCACGCTGGTGGTGATGGTGCTGAACAACGGCGACCTGAACCTGGTGACCTGGGAGCAGCGCGTCATGGGCGGCGATCCCCGCTTTGTGGCGTCGCAGGCGTTGCCGTCATTTTCCTACGCGGACTACGGCCGCATGTTGGGGCTGGAAGGCATCCGCGTTACCTCGCCCGACGACGTCGGCCCTGCCTGGGATCGCGCGCTGGCCGCCGGCCGTCCGGCCGTGCTGGAAATCGTGACCGACCCCGAAATGCCGCCGCTGCCGCCGCATGTCTCGATCAAGCAGTTCGGCGCCTATATGGCCGCCTTGCGTAAGGAAGAACCCGGCGTGGGCGCGGCAGCGCTGCGCGCCACGATCAAGCAATGGTGGGCGAGCTGACGTCAGCCCAGGCACGCCACTTGCGAAGGCATGGGGTCCCCGGGCAGTCGTTGCGCCGGGGCAGGCCGGGACAGGCCTGATTGAACCGGTCATTTCTTCAAGGAGGTGCCATGACTACACGAAACGGCGACGGCACGACGTTGCGCGACCTGATCTCGGGAACCGAGAACCTGCTGCGCAGCACGGCCAGCTACAGCGGCGCGGAGGTCGAAGCGGCGCGCGACCGTCTCAAGCAGCAGCTCGATGCCGCGCGGGCCGAGGCCCGCGGCTTCAAAAAGCAGGCATGGCGACGGGCCAAGGACGTTTCCGCGGCCACCGATGGCTTTGTGCATGAAAACGCCTGGAAGAGCATTGCCGGGGCGGCGCTGGTGGGTGCGCTGGCCGGGGTGTGCCTGATGTCGGAGTACCGGCGCCGCTAGCGCCCTCCGGCTTTCCGATATTTCACGATGGACAGCGGGAATTGCCCGCACAGGAGATAAGCGATGGAACAACAGCAAACGAATATTGTCGGCGGCCCGAAGACCTCGGCTCAGGGCCCCGGCCCGGAAGTCATGGCGGCCAACACCCTTGAGGGTAACGACGTCTACAACGCCGAAGGCGAAAGCCTGGGCGATATCAAGGCGATCATGATCGACGTGCCGCGCGGCCGGGTGGCCTACGCCGTGCTGTCGCGCGGCGGCATCCTGGGCATGGGCGAAAAGCTCTTCGCCATTCCGTGGGCGTCGTTGAAGCTGGATACCGACCGCAAGTGCTTCGTGCTGCATGTCGATAAGGAAACCCTGAAGAACGCGCCGGGATTCGACAAGGACAACTGGCCGCGCATGGCGGATGAAACCTGGGCTCGTGACCTGCACAAGTACTACAACCAGGACATCTACTGGTAGGCAGCACGCCAGGCGCCCGGGCGACCGGGCGTCGCGAAGCGGACGTGGCCGCCTCGCCCAGGAACCGCGACCCCTCCGCCGTATTGGCAGGGTCAGGCAGGTTCCGCGGGCAAGGCGGCCACGGCGCTTTCAACCAGGCGCAACAGCAAACTGGCCAGCAGCTCGCGTTCGGCCGGATCGAAGATCGCGCAGGCCTCGTCATCCAGCTGGCGCAGCACGGCGCGGCCGGGTTCCAGCTTGCGGATGGCGGCGGGGGTCAGCGATATCAGGCTGCTGCGCCGGTCGCTGGGCGAGGGTTCGCGCCGCACCAACCCGTCGCGTTCCATGCGGGCCAGCAGTTGGGCCATGCTCGGCTGCTCCACCCCGGTGGTCTCGGCCAGCTCCTTCTGTGTCAACCGGCCTCCATTTTTCAGGGCGACCAGCACCGGCAACTGCGAGGCGGTGACGCCCAGCGGCCGCAGCCGATCATCGACCTGCTTGGCCATGGCCCGTGCGTAACGGTTGATGAGCAGGGTCGGCATCTGCCGGGGTTGCCAATCGACGGAAGAAACCATGTATCGCCTTTCACTTTAATAGGTGCCTATGTAATATGCATAGGCACCTATTAAAGTAAAGGAAACCCCGCCA
Organism: Achromobacter xylosoxidans; assembly: GCA_040396375.1. GTDB lineage: Bacteria > Pseudomonadota > Gammaproteobacteria > Burkholderiales > Burkholderiaceae_B > Achromobacter > Achromobacter xylosoxidans_D. The sequence continues at coordinate 136,739 of JBEBOQ010000001.1, read as the reverse complement.
TGCCGCAACCTCCAGCTATCGCCATCATTGGCGCCGGTCCCGCCGGCCTGACCGCCGCCAACGTGCTGCAGCGCCACGGCTTGCGCGCCGATATCTTCGAGGCCGACGCCGCGGTTGATGCGCGCGACCAGGGCGGGTCGCTGGACCTGCACCCCGCCGAAGGTCAACTTGCGCTGCAAAAGGCCGGCCTGCTCGAGGCCTTCATGGCCATCGCCCGCCACGAAGACCAGGAGCAACGGCTGGCCGACCATGCCACGGGTGAAGTGCTGCGCGAAAAAATCCCCGAACCCGGCACCGGCGATCGTCCGGAGATCGACCGCCTGGTGCTGCGTGAACTGCTGCTGCAGCCGTTGGCGGCGGGCACGATCCGCTGGGGCTCCCGCCTGGAGGCGGTGGTGGCGCGCCCGGATGGCCGCTATGACCTGCGTTGCCGCACAGGGCTGGCCGGGCCATACGATCTGGTGGTGGGGGCGGACGGCGCGTGGTCCAAGGTGCGCACGGCGCTGACGCCCGTGCAGCCGGCCTACACCGGCGTCACGTTCATTGAGTTGTGGTTGTCTGACGTCGATCGCCGTCACGCTGGGATCGCGCGGCAGGTCGGCCATGGCACGCTGTTCTCGCTGCACGGCGGCGCGGGCATCGTGGCGCAGCGCAATGGCAATGCCACGCTGCGCGTCTATGCGGCGGTACGTACGCGGCCCGAGGAATCCGATCGTCCGGATCTGGCCCTGGCGGGCATCACCCAGGACGATCTGTTGTCGCGCTTTGCCGGCTGGGCGCCGTCGCTGTTGGCGCTTATTGCCAAGGCGGACCGGGTCGCGGCGGTGCGTCCTATCGTGGCGTTGCCGCCGGGTGCGCGCTGGACGCATCGCGCAGGCTTGACCCTGGTCGGCGATGCTGCCCACGTCATGCCGCCGCTGGGCGTGGGGGTGAACCTGGCGATGCTGGACGCCGCGGAATTGGCCGAGGCGCTGCTCGAGGGAGCAGATTGGCGTGCCGGGCAGCAGCGCTACGAGACCACCATGCTGGACCGGGCCGAGGGCATCGCGGCGCAATGCGCCGTGGCGTTCGACGAGATGTTCGACGGCGAAGGCGGGCGCGCCATGCAGGCACAGATGGACGCGCGCCAGGCGGAAGCGGCGGGCTGATGGTGCGCCCTGTATCGGCCGGGCGGCGCGAGTCGACGCTTGGGGGTTCAGTCCGTCGCCAGATACGCCTGCCCGCCCGGCTTCAGGTACGGCGCCAGATCGGGGAACGGCACTAGGGCCAGTGTGCCCAGGCAGATGCCGGACGCGTGGCCTACGCCGGATACCGACAGGCTCAGCGCGCCGGGCGCTTGCGCGCCCAGGCTAAGGTAGTCGGGCCACAGGGTGGAGCAGCCGTCCTTGGACGGGTCCGTGGTGTTGCCTTCGGCCTCGGCGGCGGCCAGCGTGCGCTGCACCGTGGCGGTAATGTCCAGCAGGGCCGGCTTGGCTTTGGGGCGGCCGCCATCGGCAAAGTCGTAGGCGTCGAAGACGCGGTTCCAGTCCAGGTACTCGCCGCGCAGCAGATCGTAGGTGTACGGCTCGAAATGATTGTCGGGGTGGGCGCCGCCGCAATCCAGGCTGCCGCTTTCGGTCACGGTCATCAGCGCGCGCGATAGCCAGGTGACGGTGATGACCTCGTCGTCGAAATTGCCCAGCGTGCCGGTGTTGGGGATATCGCCGCTATCGGTGTAGGCCTCGGCCATGCACCGCAACGCGCCCAGGCTTTTGCGCCAGTGGCGTTGTTCCAGCAGGTGATTGACGCGTTCGCGCACCTGTTCATCCGGATGCCTGGACAGGCGCGGATACAGAAACTGCGTGCGTGGGTCGCGCCACATGCGGTAGGCCACCGCGCCGTGCCCGACGTCTTCGCCAACGGGTTCGGCGTGGCCGGTCATTTTCAGGGTGTCGTAGGGGGCGAGCTCGGCGTTGATCTCGGGGTACGTGGAGATGCCGTTGTTCACGCCGGTCGCGGGCAGCGACTTGGTGTTGTAGTCGGCGACGCGCCGCAGGTCGAACGCGCGCTGCTTGCCGCTGCGAGCATCGGTCCAGGTGCCCCGGTAACCCTGCGCGTCGCGCGTGCCCTGCCAAGTGGCCGCGACGGGCGGGGCGCCGTTCTTTTGGCCCGCGCGCGCCTGCTCGCTTTTCCAGTGGGGGGGCGGTTCAGCCAGTGTTTGTTCCGTGCCGATAAGGGGAATGTCGACGCCGGCATTCGGATAGAAGTAGCGGCCGCTCAAGACGCCGCTGCTGGACGCTTGAGCGTTCAGTTCCATCACGACCTGACCGGCGCCCTGCAAGGTGCCCGTGTAGACGATCAACTGGGCGGCCTGGGCGGCGTGGGTGGCTAGCGCCAGGACTGCCAGCGCCAGCGCGCCAGGCAGGTAGCGGGACAAACGGAGGAAGAAGCCGAGCATCGGAATCGCCGTCCAAGGATTTTTGAGGGTCGGATCAATATACCGGAAGGTGGCGGTCGAAATAAAACGCAAGCGCTGAACCCCATGACTCTGCCTGCCCCATCCGACACCCATGCCGACATCATCGACCACGCGGCGGACCTGACGCGTGAATGGCGCAGCTACATTGTGCGAACGACCGTGGACGCCTGGCGGCCCTTCGTCACGCCACGGGTTCCCAGGTCCCGGAATCCGGTCTGACCCCCAGGCGCGCGCCGTCGCGTCGCACCTGTTCTTCATCCTGCAGCGTGGCGGCGGGGTCGATATCGAAGGCAATGCCCAGCGCGCCCGCCACACGGGGGTCTTCGATAGGCAACTCCCAGGTCAGGAACAGCTGCGACAGGTCGCGGCTGTCCGGAAAATCGGTTTCGTCGAACACGCTGGCCCCGCGCGGCACCACGCCGTGCGGCTGGCAGGTGTCGAACAGCACGGCGGTGCCTCGCACCAGCGCAATGCGCTGGCCGGTGCCGGGGTAGATCAGGTCCAGGGCTTTGTCTTCGCTGACAAACAGGTTGCAGAAGGCCGCGCTGCCGTACTGCATGCCGTCGTGGTGATAGCGGGCGCCGCGGCAGGCCATCAGGGCAAGGTCGCTGGAATCCAGCACGTCGCCCAGCCCAAGCGCATGGGTCCAGTCCCGCATTGCGCGCAGGCACTGGCCGTATTCGGGCCACCGCGCGATGGTGCGCGCCAATGGCATCTGTTCAACGTCGCCGGGCTCCAGCACCACGTGCGAGGCGATCTCGCGCGCCCAGTCCGCCACCAGACGCGCGGGGGGGATGGGCACGTCGAGCGTGGCGGTGGGCACCCGGTCGCTGACGCTGCGGCTGCGGATGACGTCGCCGCTCCAGAAGTAGGAGACCAGGCGTTGCGGGGCGAGAGGGGCGGTATTCATGGGATGCGGCCATGTTACCGCCTGGGGCCTACCGTGTCGGGCCGCGCTTGAAGCGATACGGTTGCATCAGGCCTTGCGGCCGGAAGATCAGCACCGCGATCAGCGCCGCCCCGATCAGCATCAACCGCAACGCGGCCAGTTGCGCCGAACTGAGCCACGAGGTGTAGGCGTCCAGATAGCGGGTGCCTTCCAGCAGCAGTACAACCGTGAACGCGCTGGCCAGCACGCCAACGTGGCTGCCGCGGCCCCCGATGATGACGGCCATGAAGGCGTAGGCCGTGATGATGGCGCCGAATTGCGTGGGGTCGATGTACTGGTAGTAGAAGGCATGCAAGCCGCCGGCCAGGCCGATGGCCGCACCGCCGGCGGCGAACAGCCTGATGCGAAACCCCAGCACGTTCTTGCCGGCGGTGGCCGCCACCACGGGATCGTCGCGTAGCGCGCGGGCAGTGCGTCCGACGGGCGAGCGGGTCAGGATCTGGGCCAGCGCGAACACCGCAATCAGCGCGCACACTGCTACCGCCAGGAAGGCGCCGTCGCCCTCGACCGGCCGGGCGATGCCGGAGATGCCCAGGCTGCCGCGGGTCCAGCTGTCTTCGTGGATGGCCACCAGTTTCAGGCTTTCGGCAAACCCGAGCGTGACGATGGCCAGGTAGTCGTCGGCCAGCCGGATCGAGACCAGACTGACCAGCGCGCTGAGCAAGGCGCTTGCCGCGATGGCGACGGCCAGCGCCGCCCACGGGTTCCAGCCGGCCTGCGTCAGCATGGCGGTGGCGTACGCGCCCAACATATAAAAGCCGAACAGCCCAAAGTTGACCAGCCCCGCCAGGCCCCATTGCAAGTTCAGGGCGAGGGCGGGAATGGCGGCCAGGCAGACCAGCGTCAGGATGGAAATCAGATAGGGAGTCATCGCGTTACCCAGCGGGAACCGAACAGCCCGGCGGGGCGGAACAGCAGGCACAACGCCATCAGCGCAAAGGCAACCACCGCGCGATAGTGCGGCGGCAGCCACAAGGTGGACAGTTCGGCCGCCACCCCCAGCAGCAACGCGCCGGGCACGGCAGCCAGGGGGCGGCCGATGCCGCCCAGGATCGCCGCCGCAAACACCGGCAGCAGATAGTTCCAGCCCATCAGCGGATCCACGCCGATGTCCAGCCCGACGAGCAGGCCGGCCAGCGCGGTCAGCACGCCGGCCACGGCCCAGGTGGCCGCCACCACGCGGCCTTGTGAGATGCCGCGCACGGCTGCCAGCGGCGCGTTGTCGGCCACGGCGCGCATGGCGCGGCCGAGCCGGGTATGGCGCAGCAGCAGCCACACGGCCACCAGCGCCGCCGCGGTGACCGCCAAGGTCAGGATCTGTTCCTGGTTGATGCGCAGGCCGGCCAGCCGGATCGGCCGCGAGGCGGCCACGTCATAGCCGCGGGTGGCACCGCCGGCTACCAGTCGCACGGCATTTTCCAGCACGAAGGCCAGTCCCATCGACGCCACCAGCAGCGTCACGCCAGAGCGGTCGCGCAAGGGGCGGAACACCAGCCAGTCGGCGGCCAGGGCCACCAAGGCCGAGCCGGCGGCGCCGGCCGCCACGGCAACGGGTAAGGGCCAGCCCGCCAAGACATTGAAGGCCCAGATCAGGTAGGCGCCGGCTGTCAGCATCGCGCCGATGGCGAAGTTGGCAAAGCGCAGCACGCCGAACGTGAGAGACAGCGCCAGGGCGGGCAACGCCACCAGCAGGCCTGTGACCAGGCCATTGAACAGCAGTTGAATCACTTGGCGACTCCCATGTACAGCCGCTGGAAATCGGGATCGGCCAGCAGGGCTTGCGGCGTATCGACGCGGCGAACCTTGCCTGCGGCCAGCACCGCGACGCGCTCGGCCACCGATAGCCCCAGCTTGACGTTCTGTTCGATCAGCAGCAGGGTGGCGCCGCCCGCGCGGATGCGCGCGATGGCCTCGAACAGCAGCGCGGCGTTGCGCGGCGACAGGCCGGCCGACGGCTCGTCCAGCACCAGCAGGGCCGGGCGCGGCATCAGGGCCGCGGCCATCGCCACCATCTGTCGTTGCCCGCCGCTGAGCAGGCCAGCCGGCGTCCCCAGCCGCGGGCGGATCTCGGGGAACAGCGTCAGGACCTCTTCGACACGCTCGCGCCAGCCGGCGCGCCCGCGCCGATCGAACAGGAATTCCCCGCCCAGGCGCAGGTTCTCCAGGACGGTCAGGTTGCGAAAGACGTTGGCTTCCTGCGGCACGTAGCCCATGCCGGCGCGGGCCCGGCCGGGGGCGTCCAGCCGCGTTACCTCGCGGCCGCCCAGCCAGACCTGGCCGGCGCCGGGCCGCAGCAGGCCGACCACGGTTTTCATCAGGGTGGATTTGCCGGCGCCGTTGGGGCCCACGACCGTCAACGCGGAACCGGCCGGCAGGTCCAGGCTGACGCCGTGCAGGATGGTCGACGCGCCGTAGCCGGCTTCGATGCCGCGCAGCGCCAGGCCTGCGTGATCGGGGGCGCCGCTCATGCCGGTTCTCCCAGGTAGGCCTGCATGACGCGATGGTCGGCGGTAACCTCGGCGAAGCTGCCGCGCGTGAGCACGGCGCCCTCGGCCAGCACGTAGACCGTATCGCAAAGCGCGGCGATCACGTCCATGTTGTGTTCCACGATGGCGAACGCGACGCCTTCGCCGCGCAGCGCCAGGATCAGGGCGCAAAGTTCGTCCATCAACGCCGGGTTGACGCCGGCCGCGGGCTCGTCCAGCAACACCAGGCGCGGCGACAGCATCAGGGCGCGGGCGATTTCCAACAGCTTCTTTTGGCCGCCGGACAAGGCGCCGGCCAGGCGGTCGGCGTGCGCGTCGAGCCGCACGCGCTGCAACAGCGCATAGGCGCGATCGATCAGCGCGGCCTCGTGGCGGCGCACGCGGGCGGGGGTCAGGAACACGCGCCACAGCGCATCGCCGGGGTGGTCTGGCGAGGCAATCAGCAGGTTTTCCAGCACCGTCAGGCTATCCAATTCACGCGCGATCTGGAAGCTGCGCGCCAGCCCCAGGCCGGCGCGCCGGTGCAGTGGCGTGCGGGTGATGTCATGGCCGGCGAAATGGATCTGGCCGGCATCCGGCCGGCGCACGCCGGCCAGCACGTCGAACAGCGTTGACTTGCCGGCGCCGTTGGGCCCCACGATGCCGGTAATGGCGCCGGCCGGGATGGCGAGGCTGGCGCCGTTCACTGCGGTGACGCCGCCGAAGCGCACCACCACGTTGTCGGCGCGCAGCAGCGGGGTAGTGCTGGACGACGTCACTTAGTGCAAGACCTCAAGCAGCTGGTTGGCGCCGTTCTTGATGACGAAATGGCCGAACTCGCGGTTGAGCTGGTCGCCGTTGGGCGTGAAGGTGAACTGCGATCCGGCGCCGCTGTACGCCACGGCCTGGCCGGCGCGCAGCGCCTTCAGGCCATCGACCGGGGATTCCACCTTGGTGCCCTGGCCATTGGCGACCAGGGCAATGGCCGGCGCGAAACGCGCGGGATCGGCGCTGCCCGCCTGTTCAACCGCCAGCGCTAGCACCGAGATCTGATCCCAGACGTTGGACGGGAAGATGGCGAGCGTGGCGGGGTCGATGCCGGCGGCTTGGGCGAAGCGCTTGTAGGCCGTCGAGTTGACGGGCGGAATCGATTGGATGTGGTGGATCCCTTCGGCCACATCCTTCCCCACCGCCTTGATGAAGGCGCCCTCGGCGTCGGCCGCGGATGAGTTGGCGTAGATCGGGGATTCAAAGCCGGAACGGTAGACCTCGCGTGCGATGGCCGACAGGTCAGGCAGGTAGCTCGGCACGAATACGGCGTCGGGCTTGCGGGCAAAGACCTTTTCCACTTCGGCACGGTACGAGGCCTGGTTGGGGTTGTAATACACCACGTCCAGGATCTGGCCGCCCTGCGCCTTGAAGGTCTCGGCGAAAGGGTTGGCCAGGCTCAGCGTGAACGGCGTCTGCAACGCCAGCACCGACGCGCGGCGGCCGCCGGCCTTGTGGATGGCGCGCGCGAACACCGGGCCCCAGTCGCTGCCGCGCGCCTGGAAGCGGTAGACCAGGCCTTTGTTGTCGCCCTGGGTCACTTCGTCGCCCGACCCGCTGACCAAGAGCGGCACGCCGCGCTCCAGCGTGATTGGCTTGATAGCCATGGCGACCGCGCTGCTCCACACGCCGGCAATCGCGATCACCTTGTTCACGTCCAGCAGCTTGCGCACCGCGGCCACGCCGGCGGTGGGATTGCTCTCGTCGTCGATCACCACCACTTCCTGCGGACGTCCGCCCAGCACGCCGCCGGCCGCGTTGATGAATTCGGCCGCCTTCTGCGCCGCGTTCGCCATGCCTTGGCCGTAGGGGCCGCCGCCGCCGGTCAGCGGCGCCAGCACGCCGATGCGCACGGGCTCGCCGGTGGCGGCGCGCGCCAGGCGCGGAATCAAGGGCAGCGCCAGGGCGGCGGCGGACAGGGACAGGAAATGGCGGCGGTTCAGCGTGGGGATCGACATGACGGCGTAGGGGCGGCGAGAGGGAATAGGGGCGGGTCAGGCGTGCACGTCGGACGCGTGTTCGCCGATCTGCAAGGCCTGGTTGAAGCGGTTGAAGAAGCCGCACAGCGCAATGCGCAGCGTCAGTTCGACCAACTGGGCTTCCGAGAAATGCGTGCGCAACGCGTCGAACAGATCGTCCGGCACGCGCTGGGCGGAGCGTGTCACTTCGGTGGCGTAGCGCACCACGAGCTTGTCGATGTCGGTCAGCTCGGGATGGTCGGCGTAATCGAGCAGGCGGTTGGCGCCGGCTTCGGAAATGCCTTCGACGGCCAGGCGCGGCGCGTGGCTGGCCACGCAATAGGGGCAATCGTTCAGCAGCGACACGACGACGATGGCGATCTCGATGTAGCGGTAAGGCACGGCGGCGCGCGCCTTCAGCTCGGCCAGCATGCCGTACAGGTGGCGCGCGGCGGGGTCGACCTGGGCCAACACCGAGAACTGGTCGGCGAACACGGTGCCGCCCTGGGTATAGCTGTCGTACAGGCCGCGCAGGGCGGGATCAAGGGTGTCGGGGGCGCGTTCGGCAACACGGGGCATGGCAATTCCGTAAAGAGTCGAGTTAGTCGGCAAGCCGGTCGATATCGGCGGCGATGTTTGCGGCCGGATGGGTCGCGGCGATGCGGGGGCTGGCGGCGCCGAGCTTTTCGCGCAGCGTGCCGGGAAGATAGGCGGTGGGGTAGGCGCCGCGGCGTTGCAGTTCCGGCACCAGGTAGCGGGCGATGTCGGCATAGGTACCCGGGGTTTCGGCGCAGGCCAGGTTGAAACCGTCCAGGTCGGCCTCGTCGGCCCAGGCTTGCAGCGCGTCGGCTACGGTGGCGGGGCCGCCGGCGATCACGGGGCCGCGGCCGCCCAGCGCCACGTAGTCAAGCGCGTCACGCACGGTCCAGCGGCGCGACGGATCCAGTTTGCTGAAGGCGGCCAGGGCGGATTGGCCGGCGCTGGTGTCGACGTATTCGAGCGTATCGTCCAGCGCGTGGCGCGACAGGTCCACGCCCGTCCAGCCCGACAGCAATGCCGCCGCGCCTTCGATGTCGGCTTGCGCGTGGTAGCGGGCCAGTCGCGCTTGGGCCTGCGCATCGTCGGCGTCGACGATGGCGGTGAACATCGCATAGATCTTGACGGATCGCGGGTCGCGGCCGGCAGCGGCGACGGCCGCGCGCACTTGGGCGCTGGCCTTGCGCGTACCCGCCAAGGTCGGTGCGCCGATGAAGACGCATTCGGCATGGCGCGCCGCGAATGTCAGCCCACGCGCCGAGCCGCCGGCCTGGAACAGCACTGGCGTACGCTGCGGCGAGGGCTCGCATTGAAAGATGCCTTCGGATTGCAGATAGCGGCCGCGATAGCGCACCGGGCGAATGTGCGCCGGGTCCGCGTACAGGCCGTCGCGGGCGCCATGGACCACCGCCGCATCGTCCCAGCTGCGTTCCCACAGCTGATAGCAGATGTCCAGGCATTCGTCGGCCAGCTCATAGCGCTGGTCGTGCGACATCAGCGCATCGCGGCCCAGGCTGCGCGCGCCGCTGTCCAGGTACGACGTGACGATGTTCCAGGCGATGCGCCCGCGCGACAGGTGATCCAGCGTGGCGAAGCGGCGGGCCAGCACATAAGGGGCTTCGTACGATGACGAGGCGGTGACGCCAAAGCCCAGGTGGCGCGTGGCGCCCGCCATGATGGCCGCCAGCGGAAACGGATCGTTCATCGGCGACTGGGCGCCGGCGCGCAGCCCCGCGTCCGGGCTGCCGCCATAGACGTCATAGACGCCCAGCACGTCGCCCAGGAACAGGGTATCGAAGCAGGCGTCTTCGAGCAGGCGGGCCAGGCCGGTCCAATGCTCGGCGTCCAGATAGGAAGCGGCCGCGCCAGGCGCATTGCGCCATTGCCCAGGTGCCAAGTGACCTCCCGCGCAATTCATCAGGAAGGCATTGAAACGTAGGATCTTGGGCATCGGGGAAACAGCAGCGGCGAAAAAAATAACCGGCTTCGCGCAAGGCAAGCCGGCTAAAACGTGTGATACGCGGAGACAAAGCCGAAATCGCGTACGCCGAGTGTAGGGAGGGCGCTGCCGCGCCGCCAATATGGATTAGCTATAAACACATCCTGGACGCCCGCGGCCGGCGGCCTTTACAGGACCGCGTGCATGCAATAGATGCGCGCGCATGCTTGGGATGCTTAGGTATGCAAGCCGGCGCGCAACCTGGCGCGAACTCCGGCGTATAACTCGGCGTAAACCCCGGCATACAACCCCGCGCGCAGGACCCGACGCAGATAGGTGTTCGGCGTGGGCGTCAGCCGCGCAGCGCGCCGGCCCACAGCCGTTGGAACCACGAGCGGCGTTCCGCCCGCGGCCGGTTGCCGGTGTAGTCCTTTTGCGAGTCCTTGACCACGTCGCCGAACGGCGCCGTGTTGCGGTAGGCGTCGAGCGAGTAGCCGGCTTCGATTGCTTCGCGGTAGTAGCTGTCGAACAGCTCCGTCAGGTCGCTGCGGGCATGCGGCACCACGTCGCCGTCGAACCAGTGGCGCCGGCCTTCGGCGCGCAGGCGCGGCAGGGCGTAGCGGTGCGAGAACTGCGTGCCCATGTCGGAATAGTGCAGGATGCGGATGTCGTCGCGGTCCAGGCCGTCGCCGTCGATGCTGTTGTAGCGGGCGTCCAGGTGCTGGACCAACTGCGGCCGGTCGGCGAAGTAGTGCTTCATTTCGCGGTTGGCATGCTGCTTGGCGCGCAAGGCATCCAGCGAGGGCAGATGATCGCGCGCGCGTTCGCAGTCCCAGAGCGCCACGCACGAGCGCCAGCCGTCGCCGTCGCGGCGGCCGGCGACGATGGTGTCACCCGGCAGCGGCATGTCCCAGATTTGCGCCAGGTCGCACAGCACCAGCATGTCGGCGTCCATGTACAGGGCGCGGTCCTGAAAGCCTGCGGCGGCAGGCACTGCCCAGCGGAAGGCCGAAAACGGCGTGGACCATTTTTCGGTGCGCCAGCCGCGGCGGCGTTTGGGATCGCAATACCAGGGGCTGGCGGGGTCGCGCGACAGGCGCATCCAGGTGATCTCGACTGGGCGCGACGCGTGCTTGCGGGCGCTGTATTCCAGCACCATCATCTGTTCCAGATCGCAGTCGTTGGGATCGCAGCCGACGAAAATCCTGATGGCGCTTTGCATGTTGTCTCGTCATCCCTGGCAATGGCGCCGGTCCTCGATGCCGGCTAACCTGAATTATTGCTGAATTGTAGATGAAGTAGGTTCTATTCACGTTAAAAAGTGTCTATTTCTTGCGTAAATCTGTCCTATTCGCCACCGGCTGCCGCTCAAAGCACCCGGAGCATCATGTTGGCGCCGGCCGCCAGCAGGGTCAGCAGCACGATCCGGTTGAAGACAACGACATTGATGCGGTGGTACAGCCGACGCCCAATCCATGAACCCACGATGGTGCCGGGCAGCGCCTGCCAGACCAGCGACACGACGTCGGCGGTGACATAGCCCGACAGGGCTTGCGATACCAGCGCCACCGCCAGGATCGACAGGTTGAACGATTGGAAGACCGCGCGCCGCTCGTCCTTGCTCCAACCTTGCAGGCCTGCCCACAGGGTCGGCAGCGGACCAGACAGCCCGGCGATGCCGCCCAGGAGGCCGCCCCCCAGTCCGACCAGACCATCGGCCAGCCGACTGGCGCGGGGCAGGCGATAGTGGCCGTTCAGCAGCAGTACGGTGCATAGCGTCATCAGTATCACGCCCAGCCCGCCCTCGAACAGACGTGGCGATACGTAGGGCAGTGCAATGACGCCGGCGGGTACGCCCAAGAGGCCACCCGCGATGAAGGGAGCCGACCGGCGCAGGTCGATGGCATGCCAGATCGACGGCAGCGTCTGCAACTGCGAGACCACCGAACAGATGATGACCAGCGGCGAGGCCAGGGCAGGGGGCAGGGCCAGCAACCAGATCGGCAGGGCCGTGAGGCCCGTGCCAAAGCCGGTCAGCCCGGACACCAGTCCACCGGCCAGGGCGCCGCCGGTGATAAGAAGCGAAGACGCAAGCACGCGGGATCTACTTGTAAAGCTTGTCAGGGTCCTCGTTGTAGCGCCGATCCGCGACGTGCCGGCCATCCGCTTTGCCGATGTCCGCCCTACCAGTGGCCGGGTCGGCGGCGGCACGTTGCCACTAAAATTCCCGCTGATCCGTCGCGCGATTCGCGTCTACCTGTTGTCTTGTTGCCTATGACCTCCCAAACCGTGACCTGGATGGTGCTTGACCGGCCCCAGGGCGATCTCGAAGGCCAGTTGTGCCGTGCCATCCGCGATCGGGTGCGGGCGGGCCGGCTGGGCGCTGGCGAAGCGTTGCCGTCGACGCGCGCGCTGGCGCTGTCGCTTGGTATCGCCCGGTCGACCGTGGTGCAGGCCTACGAGCGCCTGCGCGCTGAAGGCTATATCGAAACGGTGCGCGGCTCAGGTACGCGGATTTCGACGGCGCAACCCCGTCCGCTGGCGGGCGCGGCGCGAAGCCGTCCTTCCGCTTCGGCGCCCTTGGACGCATCGCCGGGGGCGCCGTCGCCAGCGCTTTGGGCGGGCGCACCGCGCACCTTGCCGTTCCAGCCCGGGGTGCCGGACCTCAAGAGCTTTCCGGCCGCGGCCTGGGCGCGCTGCGTCGCTGGCCGGATCAAATCGTTGCGCATCCACGACCTGGGCTACGGCCCGGTGGCCGGCCTGCCCGAATTACGTGCCGCGATCCTGGCGCATGTGGGCGCGGCGCGCGGCGTGGTGGCGCAGTTGGACCAGGTGGCGGTTTTTCCGTCGGCTGCGGCGGCCATCGACACGCTGGCGCGCGTGGCCTTGACGTCCGGCGCCGTCGCGTCGGGCGCCGCCGCTGTCGCCTGGATCGAAGACCCCGGCTACCCGCGCGCGCGGGCCTTGCTGCAGCGGGCCGGCGCGCAACTGGTGCCGGTGCCATGCGACCAGGACGGCATCGACCTGTCGCGCGCCGCGGGCGGCCCGCCGCGCCTGATCTACGTGACGCCTTCGCATCAATGCCCCACCGGCGTCACCATGAGCCTGCCGCGGCGGCTGGCATTGCTGGAGACGGCGCAGCGGCACGGCGCTTTCATCATCGAAGACGACTACGACAGCGAATTCCGCTACGCCACGCAGCCGATCGCTGCCTTGCAGGGCATCGATACCGGCCAGCGCGTGGCCTATGTCGGCACGTTCTCCAAGACGTTGGCGCCGGGGCTGCGCGTGGCCTACGCGATCCTGCCGCCCGAACTGGTGGCGGCCTGCCACGCCGACATGGCCCTGCGGCAGGGGGAAGTGCCGATCCACATCCAGGCCGGGCTGGCCGACTTCCTGAACGACGGTCACTTTCGCAGCCACATCCGCCGCATGCGCGGCGTGTACGCCGAGCGCATGGACAACCTGGTGCGCGCGCTGACGCGGCACTGCGGTGATGTGCTCGACATCGCGGATGGCGCGGGCGGCCTGAAGCTGGCCGTGCAGTTCCGCGACCACGGCGTGGACGACCGCCGCGTGGTGCAAGCGTTGGCGCAACGCGGCTACGGTGCCCGGACATTCTCTGAGTTCTGCCTGGCTACGCCCGTGCCCGGGCTGGTGTTCGGCATCGCGCAGGGTTCGCCCGCGCGGTCCGAGGCGTTGGCATTGGCCCTGGCGGCCATCGTGCGCGACGCGCTGTAGTAGTACAGTGCCAACACCCTGCGGCATGGATGCGGCAGGAGAACACCATAACGGGAGACAGCATGGATACGGTAGGCAAGGGCGCGAGCGTGCGCGAACAGGTCAGTGGTACGGAATGGCAGGTCCGCAAGGATCTCGCGGCGCTGTATCGGTTGGTGGCGTTGTTCGGTTGGGACGACCTGATCTTCACGCACATCACGGCGAAAGTGCCAGGCACCGAGCACTTCCTGATCAACCCCTACGGCATGATGTTCGACGAGATCACCGCGTCCAGCCTGGTCAAGATCGACCTGGACGGGCGCAAGGTGATGGATTCGGAATACGACATCAATCCGGCCGGCTTCACCATCCATAGCTGTATCCACGCGGCCCGCAAGGACGCCATGTGCGTGCTGCACACGCATTCGATCAATGGCGTGGCGGTGTCGGCGCAAAAGGGCGGGTTGCTGCCGCTGTCGCAGTTCGCGTTCATCGCGCTGCGCTCGCTCAGCTATCACGACTACGAAGGCCTGGCGCTCAATCCCGAAGAGCAGCCGCGGCTGGTGCGCGACCTGGGCAGCAACAACTATCTGATCCTGCGCAACCACGGTCTGTTGACCGTGGGCCAGACCATGGCCGAGGCGTTCCAGGCGATGCATCGCCTGGAAGCGGCCTGCATGGTGCAGGTGCGGGCCCAGGCGGGTGGCGAATTGACGTTCATCCCGCCCGAGATCCTGGCGCGCGCCGCGGTGGAATCCCCCGCCGACCGCGCGCACAAGGCCGCGTTGGCGTGGCCCGGCTTGCTGCGCCGCCTGGACCGTCGCAATCCGGGCTACGCGGACTGACGCGCGGGCCAGGCGTGCGGCCTGGCCGTCCTATGGCTTCTGTTTCGGCTGGGCTTCCAGGAACTCGGCGCAATCCGGCACCGGCGTCGCCGGCCGGTACACCGAGCCGTCCGTTTGCCACTTGTAGGTCACCGTGTAGCTGCATTGCTTGTCGGTCTGGGGCGCTTTCTGGGCCTCGGTCGGCGCGGCCAGCTTGCTCGAATCCGCGTAGCGGCTGACGCCGGCCGGTGCGCGCGTAGCGTGGGTGGTGACCTGCAGGTCCGGGTAGGCCTGGGTGCCGGGCAGCACTTTCACGGCCGCCTGGTAGCGGTAGGTATCGACGCAGTTGCCGTCGCGCTTGGCCTGATCCGCTTCATTCAAGCACGCGCGGATGCGGGTGTTGGCTGTGTAGGGCATCACGAGCACCAGGCCGGACACCTTGTCGCCCAGATTGACCATGAACAGGTAGAGGTTCTGGCGCGAGAAGCTGCCGCCGGAGAACTGGACTTCTTCCTTGTAGTCCGGCTCGGCGGGTCCGACCACGCCCACCAGCGCACGCGCTTCGTCCAGGCGGATCAGGTGCGGCCAGACCGTGAACTTCGAGAAATTCGGAATATCAGGCAGGTCCCAGAAAGGCCATTCCGTGCGCAGCGTGCGGCTGGTGGCGAAGGGACCGTTTTCTTCGAACGAGCCGCGGGTCTTGATTCCCACGCACCAATCGGTTTGCGCGTTGCAGTACAGCTTGTTCTGCGGGTCGAGCTTGAGCGGTTCGACATCGGGTTGCGCGGACACGGCAGCCAGGGGCAACATGCCGGCGATGAGCAACGCAAACGCTTTGTTCATGGTGATTCCTTTTGGGCGGATGGGCGCGGGCGCATTGTTACCCGATTTGCCGCAGAACGCGTCACCAATTGTTTAAATGTCTTTGAGGGTTGTGCCGATCAACCGGATCGGGGCCTTACGTGGATAGTTCGGCGTGCCGCAGGATCAGGTCGTACAAGGCTTGCGCGGCGGGCGACAGATGCGCGCCTTTGCGGCTGAGCAACGAAAACGTGCGGCCCACGACCGGTGTGTGCAGCGACACGACCCGTAGTGCCGGATACGAGCCAGCCTGCCAGGCGAGCCGCGGCACCACGGCGATGCCGGCGCCGGCCGCGACCAGGCCCACCGCCGTCGAACTGCGCTGCACTTCATAGAACGCCGACAGTTGCAGCGCCTGATCCGCCAGCGCGTGGTCCAGCAGCGGCCGGTTGTTGCTGCTGGCGCCCGGGAAAATCAGCCGGTGGCCTTCCAGTTTCTTCCAGGGCAGGGTGCGGCGGCGCGCCAGCGGGTGGTCGTGGCGGCAGATCAGAACGAAATCGTCTTGCAGCAGGGGAATGCTCTGCAGCGTGGGCGGATGCGATTCGGCGATGTTGATGCCGAATTCCGCTTCGCGGGTCAGCACTGCCTGGGCCACCGCGCCGGAGGAATGGTCCAGCACCTTTACGCGATTCTGCGGGTGTTCGGCGCTATAGCGCTGCAGGATCTGCGGCAGGTAGTGCACGCCGATGGTCGGCACACAGGCCAGGGTGACGTCGCCGCGCTGGGCCTTGCCGGTTTCGCGGATTTCGGTCAGCGCCGCGGCCAGGTCGGCCAGCAAGCGCCTGGCTTGCGGCAGGAAGCTGTCGCCGGGCGGGGTCAGCGCCACCGAACGGGTGGTGCGTTCCACCAGCCGCACGCCCAGGAAAGACTCCAGGTTTTGCAGCCGCCGGCTTAACGCGGTCTGGGTGATGCTGAGCTCGCCGGCGGCGCGGCGAAAGCTCTTGTGGTCCGCGATCGCCACGAAGGCCTGCACGCCGAGCACGTCTATTTTCATGAGGAAAATGCATCAGTGAGCTAATTAATCTCATTTTACGGCCCGCGGGCAGGCGCTCACAATGCTCGTTCCCGAGGAGGCCGGTAGATCATGAACATCACCATTCTGGACGACTATTTCGATACGCTGCGGGGCTTGCCCTGTTTCAGCAAACTGCAAGGCCATGCCGTGACGGTGTGGAACGACCACGTGCAGGACGTGGACGCGCTGGCCGAGCGCCTGCGCGACACCGAGGTGCTGGTGCTGATCCGCGAGCGCACCCAGATCCGCGCGCCGCTAATCGCGCGGCTGCCCAAGCTGCGGCTGATCAGCCAGCGCAGCGTCTATCCGCATATCGACATCGACGCCTGCACCGCGCAGGGCGTCATCGTGTCGTCCAACCAGCACGCGGGCACGCCGTCGTATGCCGCCGCTGAAATGACCTGGGGCCTGGTGCTGGCCGGCATGCGCCGGATTCCAGAGCAGGTGCAGGCCCTGAAAGAAGGTGTCTGGCAGACCGGCATGGGCCGGACCCTGCGGGGACGCACGCTGGGCATCTACGGCTATGGCCGCATCGGCGCCGAGGTGGCGCGTTACGGCGCGGCCTTCGGCATGAAGGTGCTGGTATGGGCGCGCGAGGCCTCGCGCCAGCGGGCCCGCGAAGACGGCTGGGACGTGGCGCCCGACAAGCAGGCTTTTTTCGAGACCTGCGATGTGCTGTCGCTGCACATGCGCCTGGTCAAGGACACGCGCGGCATCGTCACGGCAGAGGACCTGGCGCGGATGAAGCCGTCGGCGTTGCTGGTCAACACCAGCCGCGCGGGTCTGATCGAACCCGGCGCGCTGGTGCAGGCGCTGCGCGCCGGCCGTCCGGGCGCTGCGGCGGTGGACGTGTTCGAAGAAGAGCCGGTGCGTGACCCGCAGCACCCGCTGCTGCGGCTGCCCAATGCGATCTGTACGCCGCATATCGGCTATGTCACCGAAGACGAATACGAAACCCAGTTTTCGGATGTGTTCGATCAGATCGTGTCGTATGCCGCGGGCACGCCGACACACGTCGTCAATCCGGCCGTGCTGGCCTGACGGCGGCATAGCGCCCGCGCAATCGCGGCGTCAGGTTCGCGCCAGTCGGCCCGACAGTACCGCCGCGACAGCCGGCGCCACCGCGAATACGCTGAACAAGGCCAGCGCCGCGGTCTTGGCGCCGTCGATGCCGCCGGGTTCTGTCAGCCCGCCCGCGTTGGCGACCACGCCGGCCAGCGCTGCGGTAAGTGCGGTGGCGTATAGCTGCACGGTGGTGATGGAGGACGATGCCAGGTTTTCCTCGCCGGGGGCGGCCGCGGAGAACACGCGCGTCAGCAGGTGCGGCCAGGCCAGGCCAATGCCAAAGCCCACCGCCGTCAGCGCGACGCAGTAGATGACGTTGCCCAGTGGCGCCGGGTTCCAGCCGGTCAGCGGCATGGCGATGGCCAGCGCGACCAGCGCCGCCAGCACCACCAGCGGGCTGGTGCGAATCAGGCGATACGCCTGGGCGGGGCTGCGACCGGCACTATAGATGGACGCCAGCGTCCAGCCGCCGGCCATCATGGCGGTCATGTAGCCCGCGGCCAGTGGTGTCAACTGGTGCACGAGCTGCAGGAAATAGGGCACGAAGATTTCGGTGGTCAGCGCCGCCACCAGCAGGCTCATTAGCGCGTACAGCACACCCAGTTGCGTGCCCAATGAATAGGCGCCGGTGGGCAGCAGCTTGGCGCGGGCGCGCTTGTCGATGCGCACGATGATGGCGGCGATGGCCATGCCGGCTGCGATGCCGGCGGCGTGCCAGGCCAACTGGTTCGACAGGCTGGCGGCCGAGATCGCGAGCACCGACAACACCAGCAGCGCGATGGTCAGCCATGGCACTTGGCTGGGGGGCGACTCGGCCGTGGCTTTGCCGCGGAATTGGCTGGCCACGATCAGCGCCAGCAGCAAAGCCACCGGCACCAGCACCCAGAACGCCGGCCGCCAATGACCGCTTTGCGCGAAGAGGCCGCCGATGGCCGGGCCGCCCAGCGTGGCCACGCCCCACATGCCGGACACCAGCGCCATGGCGCGCGGCCAGAGTCGGGCATCGAACACCACTCGGATCAGCGCATAGCTCAGCGCGAACAGCACGCCGCCGCCCAGGCCCTGCACGGTGCGCCCCAGCAGCAGCACGGGCATCGACGGCGCCATCGCGCAGCCCATCGCGCCGATCGAGAACACGGCCAGCGCAATCAGGTAGGCCAGGCGCGGTCCCAGCCGCTCGATGAGCTTGGCCGACAGCGCCGAGCCGACGATGGAGGCGGCCACGAACAGGGTGGTGTTCCAGGCGTAATACGTCAGGCCGCCGATCTCCTGGATGATGGTCGGCAGGATGGTGGTGACCACGTAGATATTGACCGCGTGCAGCGCGACGCCGCCCGCCAGCGCGATGGAGCGCAGCCCGTTGTTGCCACGCAAGAGGTCGCCCCAGGACGCTGGCGCCGGTTCGGCCGAGGACAGGCTGGTGCTCGATGACATGATCCATCGTCTCCTTTAGAATTATCAATCCAACAAATGATGGAATGATAGGAAGATGATATCTTCCCGTCAATGAAGTCCCTGCCGCCGACCCTGACAATGAACGAAGCCGCCGCCGATTCCCTGGATGACCTGGCCGACGCCGCCAAGACGCTGGGGCACCCCCACCGCTTGGCCTTGCTGCAAGCGGTGTTGCAGCGCGAAAGCACGGTCGAGCAACTGGCGCTGCTGTCCGGCCTGTCCGTCACCAACGCCTCGCAACACTTGCAGCAGCTCAAGCGCGCGGGCTTCATCCAGTCGCGCCGCGACGGCAAGCATGTGCTGTATCGCGGCGGCGCCGGGCCCGTATCCGAAGTGCTTTCGGCGCTGCAGGACTATCTGGCGCATCAGCGACAGGAAATGCAGCGTGTGGCGTCCGACAGCGTGCATCGCCCCGAGCAGTTGGAAGCGGTGTCCATTGAAGCGCTGGTCGCCAAGCTGGACGACGGCGCGTTGCTGCTGGACGTGCGATCCCCCGAGGACTACGCCACCGGCCATATTCCCGGCGCGGTCAATCTGCCCACCGAAGCGCTGGAGGCGCACCTGGCGCAACTGCCGCGCGACCAGGCCATCGTGGCTTACTGCGGCGGCCGCTATTGCGTGCTGTCCATGCGTGCGGTGGCTTTGCTACGGGCGCGCGGCTTTCAGGCGCAGCGCCTGGGCGATGGTTTTCCCGCCTGGAAAGCGGCCGGCTTGCGGATCGAATCCGCGCCGCACTGAATATCTCTACCTTTGAATCATGATCACGATTAGACAGTCCACCCCCGCCGACGGCGCACGTGTCGTCGATATCTGGCGCCGCGCCGTCGATGCCACGCATCATTTTCTGACCCCGGAAGACCGCCGCGACATCGACGCCGAAGTCCAGAGCTTCCTGCCCGCCGCCACCCTGGACCTGGCGGTGGACGAGGCAGATCGCCCCGTCGCCTTCATGCTGTTGGATGGCGACCGCATGGAAGCCCTGTTCGTTGACCCGGACCATCGCGCTGGCGGCGTCGGACGCGCGCTCGTGCAGGAGGCGCTACGCCGCCATCCGCGCCTGGCCACCGACGTGAACGAGCAGAACGGCCAAGCCGTGGGCTTTTACGAGCGGTTGGGTTTCGAGCGCATCGGCCGGTCCGAATGCGACGGCCAGGGGCGGGCGTATCCGCTGATCCACTTGCGTTATCGCGACAGCGGGCAAGCGTAGGTCCAGCCTGCCACCGCCGAGTTGCCGTGGCGCGCAGGCCGTTGCCGCCGCAGCGGTTATCTGTCTTGCGGCTTTGCGCCGCCGACCGCCAGTGCTTGCAGCGCCGGAGGTTCAAACGCCTTCACCGCCGGTGCGTCGCCTTCCCAGCGTTCCACCTGCACCAGCGCCGACAGCGCGCTGGGCCCCTGCGCCAGGCGCGATGTACCGACATCCACCGTCAGCACATTGGGATTGCCGTGGCGTTCCAGCGCCGCGCCTTGCGGATCGAACCACGCGCCGGTGGGCATCACCACCACGCCGCGCAGCAAGTCGGCGCTGAGCTGTGCGCCGCCCAGGCAGGCGCCACGATCATTGAAAATGCGCACCACGTCGCCCTGCGCGATGCCGCGTTCGGCGGCGTCGTCGGGGTTCAGTAGCACGGCTTCGCGGCCGGCGACCTTGTTCTGGCGGGTAGCCGGCGCCGGATCCAACTGCGAGTGCAGCCGATCGGCGGGTTGGCAGGTCACCAGGTGCAGGGGCCAGCGCGTGGCGCGTTCCGCGCCCAGCCATTCCACCGGCGGCAGCCAGGCCGGGTGCGGTGGGCAGTCGTCGTAGCCAAATTCAGCGATGGCCGCGCTGTGCAATTCAAGACGGCCGGAGCGGGTCTTGAGCGGATGCGCCGCGGGGTCTGCCCGGAATTGCTCGAACAGCACGAAGTCGCGCGTGGGCGGCGGCAGCGCGATGTGGCCGCGGTCCCAGAATTCATCGAACGCGGGCAGCGTCAACTGCGCCGCTTCCCAGGCCGGCCGCATCTGTTCGTAGATGCGGCGGATCCAGGCCATTTCGTCGCGGCCTTCGGTGTAGGCCTGCTCGAAGCCGCCCAGCGCGGCCAGTTCGCGGTAGATGTCGAAATCGTTGCGGCTGTGGCCCACCGGCGCCACGGCCTGGCGCATCGCCAGGATGTAGCGGTCGCGCGATGAACCGCCAATGTCGTTGCGTTCCAGCGTGGTGGTGGCCGGCAGCACAATGTCGGCGCGGCGCGCGGTGGGCGTCCACCAGGGCTCGTGCACGATGATGGTCTCGGGCCGCGTCCAGGCCTGCGCCAGGCGGTTCAAGTCCTGGTGGTGGTGGAACGGGTTGCCGCCCGCCCAATAGACCAGGCGGATGTCGGGATAGGTGCCGGTGGCGCCGTTGAATTCGTATGATTCGCCCGGGTGCAGCAGCATGTCGGTCAGGCGTGCCACCGGGATGGACGCGCCGGCCGGGTTGCGGCCCGCGCGCATTTCCGGCGCCGGCAGGTCGGGGCGCGGATTGCCGGCGCCGTTCATGGACCCATGACCAAACGCGAAGCCGCCGCCCGGCAGGCCGATCTGGCCCAGCAGGGCGGCCAGCGCCACGCTGCCCCAATAAGGTTGTTCGCCGCGATGGCCGCGTTGCAACGACCACGAGCAGGACAGCAACGTGCGGCAACCGGCCGCGGCCAGCGCCAGTTCGCGGATGGTGGCTGCCGGCACGCCGCAGATCTGTTCGGCCCACTGCGCCGATTTTGGCTGACCGTCGGTGCGTCCCAGCAGGTAGTCGGCGTATTGGTCAAAGCCATTGCAGCAACGCGCCACGAAGTCGCGGTCGTGGCGGCCTTCGGCCAGCAGCGTGTGCGCCATGCCCAGCATCATCGCGGCGTCGGTGTTGGGGCGGATGGGAATCCATTCGGCCGCCAGCGCGTCTGGCGCGTCGGCGCGGGTGGGGCTGACGATCACGCTGCGCATGCCGGCCTGGCGCGCTCGCGCCAGCCAGCCCGGGGCGCTGTGGTCGCCGGCGCCGCCGGACGCGATCTGCGTGTTGCGCAAGGGAATGCCGCCAAACGCGATCAGCAGCCGGGTGTGGTTGACGACACTGTTCCAGTCGGTGATGCGGCCGGTGACGGGCGCATAGGTGCCGATGATGTGCGGCAACAGGAACTGCGCCGCGCCCCAGCTGTAGTTGCCCGACTGATCGACGCAGCCGCCGCCTGCGTACAGGAAGCGGTGTGTCAGCGTGCGGGCATGGTGCAGCCGCCCGGCTGACGACCAACCGTACGAGCCGCCGAAGATCGCGGTGGGGCCGTGTTGCGCGCGCACCCGCTGCAATTCGTCATGCACCAGATTCAGGGCCGTATCCCAATCGACTTCCACATAGCCGTCGACGCCGCGCAATTCGGGCGCGCCGCGGTGCTTGAGCCAACTGGCGCGCACGCTGGGCCGGGCGATGCGCAGCGGCGAATGCACCATATCGGGCATCGCATGAATAAGCGGGGACGGGGCCTGGTCGTGGGCGAACGGTTCGCAGCCCACCACGCGGCCGTCGCGAACCAGTGCGGTGTAGGCGCCCCAATGAGATAGGGACGGATAACGGGAGGTCGCTGCGGACATGAGGCGTGGCGCGGTCAAAAACGTATTGTTATGGAAATCCTAATAACTTAAACGCATTGCCTTAGAAATTCTTTGTCTTTCGGCCCCCCTGAAAGTGTGGAAAATAGAAAAATTTTCGGGGCCGCTCTTCCTATACTGCGTAAGCAACAAGGGGAATGGTCAGGTGGATGCGCCGACCGCGCGCGATCCTGGCTTTTATTGAGCAGTCCTTCCGCATGTGGAGTGGTTCATGAGCAAAATGAAAATCCAGGGGTCCTTCGTCGCTATCGTGACGCCGTTCAATCGCGACGGCAGCGTCGATTTCAGCGCCTTTCGCAGCCTGCTGAAGTTCCAGGAGGACAACGGCACCGCCGCGGTGCTCATCATGGGCTCCACCGGAGAAGTGTCGTTGCTGTCGCCCGAAGAGCGGCGCCAGGTCATTGTCGAGACCGCCAAGTTCAAGACCAGCAAGATGAAGCTGTTCTACGGCTGCACCGGCAATAACACCGACAGCACCATCGAATACCTGAAGTTCGCGCAGGCCAACGGCGCCGACGGCGCGATCCTGGCCGCGCCCGCCTATATCTGCGCATCCGAAGCGGACACCGAAGCCTATTTCCTGGAAGTGGCCGACGCCACCGACCTGCCGCTGGGCATCTACAACAACCCGCCGCGCGTCAAGAGCGACCTGCATTGGGACCAGCTGCTGCGCATCTTCAAGCACCCGAACTACGTGGTGCACAAGGAATCGACCACGCGCGTCGGCCAGGTCGCGCAAGTGCTGCGCGGTCGTCCGGACGTGTCCGTGATGTGCTGCGATTCGCCCAACCTGGGGCTGGTGGTACCCACCATGAGCCTGGGCGGCCACGGCACCGCCAACATGACCGGCAACATCGCCCCGGCTGAAATGGCCGACATCTCGCGTCCGTGGGATACGCCCGATGTGTCGGTGAGCTTCCGCGAAGGCTATCTGGGCCTGTTGCCGATGCTGCACTACTCGTACTCTGCCATCAATCCGGTGGCCATCAAGTCGCTGATGAAGGCGGTGGGCCTGCCCGTGGGCGACCTTCGCCGTCCGCTGCGCGGCCTGGAAGGCGACGCGTTGGCCAAGGGTCTGCGCATCGTGCGTGAACTGGGGCTGGACACCAAGTACGGCTTCAGCTCCGCGCAACTCAAGGCGGCCTGATTCCCCCTGTCCGGCGGCGCAATCCGCCGGACCCATCCTGACGATCCACGGCATGGCGGGCGCGCGCGTCGCGCCCGATGGCGTGGACGGCTCCTGCGCGCTCGAAATGAATGCGCCATCGCCTAGAGAGACCATCATGTCCCGTTCCCTGTCCCGCCCCGCGCCGCTCAAACGGCTGCTCAGCGCTGCCTTGTTGGCGGTGGGCGCAGCATCCGGCTCCGCCGCGCTGGCGCAAGACGCCTATCCCCAGCGCCCCATCACGCTGGTCGTGCCGCACCCGCCGGGCGGCTCCGTCGACGGCGTCGCACGTTTGTATGCTGAACAACTAGGCAAAGAGCTGGGCCAGTCGGTGGTGGTGGAAAACCGCGCCGGCGCGTCGGGCATGATCGGCGCGGCCTATGTGGCGCGCGCCGCGCCCGACGGCTATACGCTGTATCTGAACGCGTCGATCCACGCCATCAATCCGCTGCTGTACAAGAAGACCATCAAGTTCGATTCGGTCAAGGACTTCACGCCGATCAGCGAGCTGGCGCAAGGTGCGCTGATCTTCAGCGTCAACCCCAAGGTGCCGGCGAACAACGTGCAGGACCTGGTCAAGGTGCTCAAGGCGGACCCGCAGAAGTACTCCTTTGCGACCTCCGGCTTCGGCTCGGCGGGTCATCTGGCCGCGGCCTCGTTCCTGCACGACAACGGCTTGGAGCAGATTCCCATCGTGCTGTATCGCGGCGGCGGTCCGGCCTTGTCGGACATGGTCGGCGGCCAGGTGCAAGGCTTGATCGACCCGATGCTATCGTCCTTGCCGATGGTGCGGGCCGGCAAGCTCAAGGCGGTGGCCGTGACGGGCGCGCAGCGCAGCCCGCTGTTGGCCGACCTGCCCACCATGAAGGAACAGGGCCAGAAGGATTTCGAGTTCTATTCCTGGTACGGCGTGTGGGGCCCGGCCAACCTGCCGCAGCCGATTCTTCGAAAGCTGGAATCGGTGTCGGCCAAGGTGATGGCCAACCCCAAGATCGTCGATCAACTGAACAGCCTGGGCTTTGAACCGTCGGTCAAGGACTCGGCCGCGTTTGCCAAGTTCATCGATGCGGAGATGAAGCGCTACCAGGTGATCATCGATCAGGCCAAGATCCAGATCACTGAATAGGTCTACGCGCACCGGCTACGAGCGCAGCCGGGCGGCGATGGCGCCGTGGCCAGGGTGTGACGTACGCAATCAACCCCGTGCCACGGCAGCCCCCGGCCTGCGTAGATGCACGGCCGCGGCCAGCGCCAGCAGCAGCAACAGGCTGGCCGCCGCCACATACGGCAACCATGGCCGTACTCCATACAGCAGGGTGCACGCCAGCGGCGCGACCACCATCGCCATGCCCTGGACCGCGGTGACCGAACCGGCGGCGATGCCCTGTTCTTCGTGGCTGACGGCATTGGCGGCCAGGGTCTGGATCGACGGGAACACCAGCCCCATGCCGGCGGCCATCACGGCATAGCAGACCAGCAGGCCGGACGTGCCGGCCAGCCAGGGCACTAGCAGGAAGCCGATGCCTGCCAGCACCGCGCCCGCGGTCAGGCACAGGGCGGCGTTCATCCTGCGGGCCTTGGCCAGCGCCAATTGCACCAGGATCAGCACTACGCCCACGGTGGTCATGGCGATGCCCGCCGTGCGCGCCGCGGCGACGGCGTCCAGGCGCAGGGCGTCCATGGCGTAAAAGCCCACGATCATCTGCGCGGTGATGACCGCGCTCATCGCCAGCAGCATGGCGGCCAGGGGCAGGCGCAAGCGCGGGTCGCTCAGCTTCAGCGGAGGCGTGGCGCGCGGTTCGTGCGCAGCGTCGGACGGCAGCTTGGCGGCCAGCCAGAAGGCGCCCAAGAGGGGCAGGGCGGCGGCGAAGTACAACGGCAGGATCAGGCTGTCCTTGGCCAGCAGGCCGCCGATGGCGGGGCCCAGCACCATGCCGAAGGCATTGGCCGCGCCCAGCTTGGCCATCATCGCGCCGCGTTGCGCGGGCGCGGTGATGTCGGCGATGCGGGCGGCGCTGACCGCCGGCATGGCGGCGTAGAAGGCGCCGATCAGGGCGCGCAGCACTAGCAGCGCCGCCAGGGCCAGCCACAGCGGCGGCGGTTCCCGCAGCATCAGGTCCAGTCCCACGGCCAGCAGCACGTAGCTGACGATATAGCCGACGGCGGCGCGCAGCAGTGTGGCCCGGCGCCCGACCCGGTCGCTGCGGCGGCCCCAGTAGCGGGCCATCAGCATCCACAAGAGGCCGGCGATGGTGATGACCAGGCCGCCATGCCATTCGGCCAACTGCAAGCCCCGCACGACGGGACCGATGACGGGCACGAAGGCCATCATGGCGGTCAGGCACAGCATGTTGAAGACGAACAAGGCGCTGGCTTCGCGCTGCGGGCTGGGGGAAGTGGCGGGCGGCATGGAGGCTTTGATGAGGATGAAAATTGTTATCATCCAGGCGAGGCAGCGGCCGCGCTAGCGAATCCGCGCCGGAAATTGCGGAATCGAGAAAATATGGCCTACCCGCCCAGCGCTGCCCCTGCCGATGCCGCGCCGCTCACCGCGCAGGACATGCAACGCCTGATGCCGCCCGATTGGCACGAGATCCGCACGGTGCATCCATTGCCGGGCGATATTTCCATCGGCTGCTTTGATGGCTGGGCCCAGTCCGACTGGGCGGCCAGCGGCGCGGCCGAGGCCAGCGTGGGCGTGGCAGTGGTGCTGGAAGGGCAGTTCGGCTTGGGATTCGACGGCGGCGCGGCCATGCAGGTCGGGCCGGGCAGCGTGATTCTGCATGCCACCGGCGAACCGGCGCCGGGCTGGGACGACTTCAAGGGACGGCGGGCGATACGCAGCGTCGATATCCGGTTTTCGGGAGAGGCCATCAGGGCCTTGTTGCGCCGCACGCTGCTGGCGGCGCCGGCGGGCGTATTCACGCTGGACGGCAGCGTGCCCGCGCGGGGGGCGCAACTGGCGGCGCTACCGCTGTGGTCGGGCCTGGAACGGGTGGCGCACGAGATCCTGGCCTGGAGCCAGGAACGCGGCGAGGCCGCGGCGCTGTACTTGCAAGGCAAGGCGCACGAGGCGCTGGCCTTGACGCTGAAACACCTGGCCGATCACGGCGGCGACCTGCCGGCGCCGGCCGACCGCAAGCGTCTGGCCGACGCGCACCGGCGCATCCAGCGCGACTACGCACAATGCAGAACGGTGGGGCAGTTGGCCCAGTCCGTGGGACTGAGCGAAAAGCGGCTGCAGGCCGGCTTCATGGCGCTGTACGGCCGGTCGGTGCACGCCTGCCTGTTGCAGGCGCGGATGGACGCGGCCGCCAACCTGCTGGCGCGCGGCTGCTCGGTAACCGAGACCGCCTATAGCATCGGCTTTGCCAGCCTGAGCCATTTCATCAAGGCCTTCAAGGCGCACCACGGGGCGACGCCCAAGGCCTGGCTGCGCGGCGCGTGATCGCGCCGGCGTGGCCGGCCCGCTTGGACAGCGAGCCCGGCTACGCCTTCGTGCCGATCAGTAGGCGCCCATGTAGTCGCGCTTGCCGACTTCGACGCCGTTGTGGCGCAGCAGGTCGTAGGCGGTGGTCACGTGGAAGAAGAACTGCGGCAGGCCATAGTGCAGCAGGTAGGCGCTGGCGCTCAGCTTCTTTTCCTTGGGCGTGCCCGGGCGCAGCACGATTTCGCGGCCTTCGCTTTGGTCGAACTGTTCCGGCTGGAACGAGCCGATGTGGGCCAAGGCTTTGGCAATCAGCGCTTGCAGTTCCGCGAAGGTGGTTTCGGTGTCGGGCCAGGACGGCACTTCGGCGCCGGCCAGGCGCGACGAGATGCCCTTGGCGAAGTCGCAGGCGATCTGCACCTGGCGCACCAGCGGGAACATGTCGGGGAACAGGCGCGCCTGCAGCAGGGCGTTCGGGTCGATGTTCTTGGCGACGACGTGGGCTTCGGCCTTTTGCAGCACGCCGGACAGGGCGGTCAGCATTTGCGTGAGAACGGGCACGGAAGCTTGATACAGGGGGCTGGTCATGGTGGACTCGCAGAAAAGAAGGGCGCGGAAGATGCCGCGCGGCGCTGCAAGACTAACAGCATTCCTGTGACAGCCGGCGGGCGGGGCGGGCGCTCGCGGGCTGCGGGAAGCCTGATTCGCCTGTGGGGGGTAGCGGCAATACCGGTATCGGGGCTGGCCTTGTTACAGGCGGCCCGGCTGGCAACAATCCGGGGTGCGCGACTGGCGCGCCATCGACAGCAACAAGGATTCCTCCCATGACTTCCCCCACGGACACCGCCGCGCCGGCGGCGCCGGACGAAAACATCCACTGGCGGCGCAACCTGGCGGTCTGTTTCGCCGGTTCGTTCAGCACCATCGTGGCGATGACGCTGCTGCTGCCGTTCCTGCCGCTGTACGTGGAGGAACTGGGCGTGCAGGGTCACGCCGCCATCGTGCAGTGGTCGGGCGTGGCCTATGGCGCCACCTTCTTCGCCGCGGCGCTGGTCGCGCCCCTGTGGGGCCGGCTGGGCGACCGCTACGGGCGCAAGCTGATGCTGGTGCGCGCGTCGTTTGGCATGGCGATCTGTATGTCGCTGACCGGCATGGTGCAGAGCGTGTGGCAGCTGGTGCTGCTGCGGCTGCTGGTGGGCCTGGCCGGCGGCTACGCGTCGGGTTCGACCATCCTGGTGGCGATGCAGGCGCCCAAGGCGCGCTCGGGCTGGGCGCTGGGCGTGCTGTCGGCCGGCATCATGGCGGGTAACCTGGTGGGGCCGTTGATCGGGGGCGCGTTGCCGCCGCTGATTGGCATCCGTGCCACGTTCCTGCTGGCCGGCGGGGTGATCTTCCTGGCCTTCCTGGCCACCGTGTTCCTCATCAAGGAAATGCCGCGTCCGCCCAAGGCCAAGGCTGGCGGCCCGAAAAAAGGCGGCTGGGCGCAGATTCCGGACAAGCGTCCGGTGGTTGCCATGCTGGCGACCGGCATGCTGCTGATGTTTGCCACCATGTCGATCGAACCCATCATCACCGTCTATGTGGGCGAATTGGTCCAAGACGCCAGCCGCGTCACGCTGGTGTCCGGCGTGGTGATGTCAGCCGCGGCGCTGGGCGCGATCCTGTCCGCGTCGCGCCTGGGCCGGCTGGCCGACCGGGTGGGCCACTGGACCGTCATCGTCGGCGCGCTGGCCGTGGCCGCGTTGCTGCTGATCCCGCAGGCGTTCGTGACCGCCGGCTGGCAACTGGTGGCGCTGCGCTTCCTGATGGGCCTGGCGCTGGGCGGCCTGCTGCCCTGCGTGACCAGCGTGATCCGCCACAACGTGCCGGACGGCGTGGGCGGCAATGTGCTGGGCTTGTCGATTTCGGCGCAGTACGTGGGCCAGGTGGCTGGCCCCGTGCTGGGCGGTTTCATTGGCGGGCATTTCGGCATGCCGGCTGTGTTCCTGGGCACGGCGGCGCTGCTGGCGGTGGGGGCGGGGGTCAACGCGCTGTTGCGGGCCCGCCACCAGCGGGTGCTGGCGGACGCGTAGTCAGGCGCGGCGGCGCTTTTTCAACGCGCCGTCGCAAGCCGGGACGGATCGCCTCCGCGGCGGCCGCCGCATCAATTGCCCATCGTGCGCGGGTCCATCACGCGGTCGATCAGGCCCCATTCCACCGCTTCTTCGGCGCTCATGTAGCGGTCCCGATCCAGGCTGCGCTCCACGTCTTCGATGCTGCGGCCGCAGTGTTCGGCGTACAGCCGGGTGATGCGCTGCTTGGTGCGCTGCATTTCCTCGGCGTGGATCAGCACGTCGGACGCCTGCCCCTGAAAGCCGCCCAGCGGCTGGTGCACGTGCAGGCTGGCGTTGGCCAGCGCCGCGCGATGGCCGGGTTCGCCCGCCATCAACAGGAACGAGCCCATCGACCGCGCGGTGCCCATGCACAGCGTGTGCACCGGCGACTTGATGAACTGCATCGTGTCGTACATGGCCAGCCCGCTGGTGATCACACCGCCCGGCGAGTTGATGTACAGGTGGATGGGTTTGCCGGGGTTTTCGGCTTCCAGGAACAGCAGCTGTGCGCAGACCAGGGCGGACACGCTGTCGTTGACCTCGCCGCACAGGAAAATGATGCGTTCGCGCAGCAGGCGCGAGTAGATATCGAAGGATCTTTCGCCGCGGCCGGACTGTTCCACGACCATCGGGACGAGCTGCATCGTTTCGCTCATGGGCGAACTCCTGTGGCGGCCGGAAAGGGCCGCGGAATAAAAAGGCGGAAAGGGGCGCTGGGGCCGCGTCAGGCAGCCAGCTTGAATGACTGCCAGGAATCGTTGGCGGCCTGCGGGGCGGGGCGCGTCAGCCGGGCGTCATCCGGCGTGTGGATGATGGTCAGGCGGGTGCCGCCGTCCGCGGTGGGGTGCAGCTGGAACGTCACCACGCTTTCCAGGCAGGGCGGCAGGGTGTCGCGCATGCGGTAGCGGACCTCGACGCCGGGGGTCGAGACGAGCGGCTCGGCGTCGGCCAGCTCGCCGTCCGGCAGCCATTGGTCGCGCAGGGCGGGGATGCTGAGGGCGCGCCAGACTTTCTCGGGCGGCGCGTCAAGTTCGTAGTCGAGCACCAGTGTGGCGTCCTGCTGGTCCAGATCCGTGGCGTTCATTGGTCCATGTCCTTGAGCAGGCTCTTCAGGGCGTCCATGCGCGCCGGCCAGTAGGCGCGGTACTTGGCCAGCCAATCGTGTATCAACGCCAGGCCGTCCGGATCGACCTGGTAGTTGACGAAGCGGCCCTGCCGTTCCTCGCGCACCAGCCGCGCCTGGCGCAGCACCGCCAGGTGCTGCGAGATGGCCGGTTGGCTGATGGCCATGCCATCCCGTAGCGCGCTGGCGTTCATGCCGCCCGCCGCGAGCTTTTCGAAGATCGCGCGGCGGGTCGGGTCGGCCAGGGCCTTGAAAATGTCGTTTTCGTGCATGGCGACACATTAGCAGACGCTTATGTGTCGTGCAAGCCCTGACAGCCCAGGCGCCAGTGGCGCGAGCCGAAGCGGCCAGGCCTCAATGGCCCGGCTCAGGCGCTAGTGGATCGTGCGGGCCGCCTTGCGGGCGCGCTTGATCTCGTACATGCGCGCATCGGCCAGCCGCACGGCTTCTTCGGCCACCAGACCGCGCGGGTCCAGCGCCACCACGCCAACGCTGGCGCCTTCGTAGGGCAGGGCGGTGTCGCCCAGTTGGTAACGCCCGACGGTCGCCGCGGCGGCGCGCTCTTCGAGCGACCGGGCCGCTTCTTGCGCTTCGCCGCGGTCAGCGTCCTGGCCCGGTGCGGCGTCGCCCCGCGCCAGGGCCGGGCCGGGGCCGATCAGCACGAACTCGTCGCCGCCCAGGCGCCCGACCATGTCGGAGGTGCGCAGCGCTATCGCCAGCCGGCGCGAGATTTCCTGCAGGAAGGTGTCGCCTTGGTGATGGCCATAGGTGTCGTTGATGCCCTTGAAGCCGTCCAGGTCGACCACGCCGACCAGCACGCTGCCGCCTTCGCGCAGCGCGCGGCTGCGCAGGCGGTCCAGTTCTTCGTAGATCGCGCGGCGATTGGGCAGGCCGGTCAGCGGGTCGGTCAACGCGTAGGCCATCAACTGCGCATTGGCCTGACGCAGTTGCGACACCAGCTGTTCACGTTCGATGAAGCCGGCGATCACGCTGGAGAACAGGCGCAGGATGGATTCGGCCTGCGGCGCCACGGCTTGCTGGCGGGCGCTGGCGCCGCACAGCGTGCCCAGCAGCAGGCCGTCATCGGTGCGGACCGGGGCGCTGACATAGGTCTGGATGCCCAATTGGCGCGCCGCGTCGGAATCCGGCCAGCAGGCGCCGACGTCGCTGGTGGCCATGCGGCCTTCGTCCAGTGCGCGTTTGCACAGGGTGTCGGACCAGGGCACCGACAGGCCTTCCGGAATCTGCAACGTACCCACATTGCGCGCATAGCGCACGTGCTGTTGATCGGCGTCGGCGTCGATCGAGGTGAGGTACGTGGATTCCAGGCCGGTCACGGCGCCCAGCATGTCCAAAAGGGGGCGCGTCAGCTGCTCGACCGATTTGGCCGCCTGCAGAGACGCCGACAGTTCGGCGAGAATGGGGTCCAACAAAAGCTCCCTGGAAAGCGCTGACGTATCGACGCCGGCCTGCCGCCGACGACACCGTCATTATGCCTTGCCCCTAAAGTCCTTTGCTGCACTGCCGTAAGTCAGGGAGACGTGGCCATTCGCGCCGCGTACCTGGATACCCGTGCCTTCCGGCATGGGCAGTTGCAGTAAGAAGGCAAGCATGAAAATCACTTCGTTGCGCAACAGGATCCTGTTGATCACCTGCTTTACCGTCATCGGCGCGTTGGTGCTCTCCGGGGTCGTTACTTATCAGATCGTGCGCGACAACATGATGGCGACCATCTCCGCGGACCTGGACGCCATCGCCGCGGGCAACGCCAGCGCCATCGAGCGCTGGTCGGTCGACAAGGCCCAGGCCGTGGTCGCCACCGCCGCCGTGGTGGAAAAAGGCGATCCGCGCGGCTTGGCCAAGCTGATGGGCGAGACCAACGGTTTTCCGATCACCACGATCGGCTGGTCGGACAAGACGTATCTATCCACCACGCAAACGCCCGCCGACTACGATCCCACGGCGCGCCCCTGGTACAAGAGCGCTGTCGCCGCCGGCAAGCTGACCGTGACCAAGCCCTATGGCGACTCGGGCACCGGCAAGCTCTACGTGGCGTTCACCACGCCCATGGTGCGCAACGGCCAGACCACCGGCGTGCTCAGCGGCGCGGTAGCGCTGGACGGCATCAAGGACATCATCAAGGCCATCCGCCCCACGCCTTCGAGCATCGCGTTCGTGCTGGGCGCCGACGGCCAGGTGATTTCGCACGTGGACGACAAACTGGCGCTCAAGCCGTCGACGGATATTGCCGCCGAACTCACGCCCGCCGTCCTGGCCGCCATGGCGCGCGACGGCGCCAAGCCGGTGGCGGTGACGCTGGGCGGCGCGCCCAAGCTGCTCAAGGCGCGCACCATTCCGGGCACCGACTGGTTCCTGGTGATTGCGTTGGACAGCGCCGAAGCCACCGCCGGGTTGACGCAAGTGCTCAATGCCACCCTGGTGTCGGTGGTAGTGCTGACCCTGATCGCGGTGCTGCTGGCCAGCGTGGTGACGTCGCGCGCATTCAAGCGCCTGTCGGCGGTGCGCGACGCCATGGACACCATCGGCTCCGGCGATGGCGACATGACGCATCGGCTGGCCGTGGTCGGCCACGACGAAGTGGCGCAGATCTCCACGTCCTTCAACGCCTTTGTCGACAAAATCAGCCATGTGATGTTGGACGTGCGCACCGGTGTGCATTCCATGACGGCCGCCACGAGCGAGATCGAAATGGGCAACCGCGACCTGTCGCAGCGCACGGAAACGTCGGCCGGCTCCTTGCAGGAAACCTCGTCGGCGTTGACGCAACTGACGTCCAGCGTCCGGCAGACCGAGGAAACCGCGGAACAGGCCACGCGCCTGGCCACCGAGGCCAGTTCGGCGGCCGAGCGCGGCGGCCAGGTGGTGACGGACGCCGTCACCACGATGAGCGCGATTTCGCAGTCGTCCCAGCGCATTACCGAGATCATCAGCGTGATCGACGGTATCGCGTTCCAGACCAACATCCTGGCGCTGAACGCCGCGGTCGAAGCGGCCCGGGCGGGCGAGCAGGGCCGTGGCTTTGCGGTGGTGGCGGGCGAAGTCCGTACGCTGGCGCAACGCAGCGCGGCCTCGGCGCAAGAGATCAGGGGCTTGATCCAGACCTCGGTGCAGAACGTCAAGAGCGGCACCGAGCGCGTCCAGGCGGCCGGCGCGACGATGGGCGAGATCGTCGACGGCATTACCCGCGTGCAGCGCCTGGTCAGCGAGATCCATGGCGCCATGTCGGAACAAAGCGTGGGCATCAGCCAGATCGACCGCGCCGTGTCTGACATGGACCAGGCGACGCAGCAGAATGCGGCGCTGGTGGAAGAGTCGGCCGCCGCGTCGGCCATGCTGAGCGACCAGGCGCGCGCCCTGGCCGGCACCGTGGCGCTGTTCAAATTGCGCGATAACGCGCAAGAGGCATCGCCGCAACGGCTGGCCTTGGCCCACGCCTGACGGCGTCGCCGTCAAAGGACGGCATCTCCGCGCTACGATAGTCCCGCCGTATTTCGGTGGGACTTTTTTTTGCAGCCTTCATTTTGCAGTCTTCATAAGGGACGTTCATGCGTAGTCGACGAAAGGCCCTCTCCACCCTGTTCAAGTTCGCTGCTTGGGTGGCAGGCGTCGCAGGGGTGCGGACCGCTTGGTCCGGCGGCTTCGGCGTGGCGCCGTCCCAGGCCGAGCGGACGGCATCGCCCAAGGCCGACGGAACGCCGCCACGACGCGATTTCATGTTCTTCGAAGCCTGGATCGATGCGAGTTCGGTGGTGCCCCCGGTCAAGGCCGCGGCGGGCGGTTCGATGCGAGCCACGCTGTACACCGAAACCGGCGTGCTGGAGTGGCGCGTGACGCTTGCCCGCATGACCGGCCCCGAAACTCAAGCGGCCTTTCATGGGCCCGCGACGGAACGCGAGAACGCGCCGGCGGTCATCGTGCTGCCGCCCTTCGAACTTCAGGAAGACCGCGGCGCGCGTGAATTGCAGGGCCGCAGCAAACTCACATCGGCACAGATCGAAGACCTGATCGCAGAGCGCTGGTATGTCAGCGCATCCACGGCGGCGCACCCCAGCGGCGAGTTGCGCGGACAGATCAAGACCTACCGTGGCGGCGTGCACGGCGGCTGAATAAAAGCCGCTCCCACCTGATGTCATAGCCTGCCGCGACGGCGTCCGCCGTCGCGTATTTCCCCCTTCCCAGAGCCTTCTTGTCCGCGTTGCCGGACAGGCCTGCGCTCGTCTTTTCGTCGTGCCAAAAATGGGGGTGTGCCTGACGGCGACCTGAATTTTTACATGCTTTCAGCAATTGGTCAGCTTCATTTCACGAGACCTACGGGTAAGCGATAAGTGTTTGGCGCGCTCTGGCGCAAAAAGCGAAAGCAGATTGGAAGTGTCGATCTCTACTATCTGCCGAACTCGTCCGCAGCACCCAAATTTTCAGCGGGAAGACAGGCGAGTAAAGCTGACCGGTTGGAGAACCGGGCGGAAAAATAAGCAAAAAAATTGCATCGCCTGGGAGGGCGTGTCTTATGTATCTAAGCAATAGAAACTTCGTTGCGGGGCTCTTCATGATCGCCTTCGCCCTGCTGTTCGGGTTGGCGGCCATGAAGTATCAGTTGGGGACGTTCAGCCGTTCCGGACCTGGGCTGTTTCCGCTGATGGTCAGCTCGTTGCTGGGGCTGATCGGCGTGATCACCGTACTGCGCTCGCGCTTCGTGCCGCCGGTGCCGCTGAGCTACAGCTTCAAGAACATCGCGATCATCATGCTGAGCCTGTGCGGCTTCGCGGTGGTGTCCGGCTTCATCAACATGATCGTCGGCATTGTGTTCCTGGTGTTTTGCTCGACGCTGGCGGGCACCTCGTACTCGGTGGTGCGCAACATCAAGATTTCCCTGGGTCTGATCGCCGTGGCGTTCGCCTTCCGGAATTTGCTCGGCCTTAACTTGCCCTTGTTCTGAAGAGCCTATCCCATGGAAATCCTACATAACCTCGCGTTCGGCTTCGAACACGCGCTGACCCTGCAGAACCTGATGTATTGTGCGATCGGCTGCGTGGTCGGCACGCTGGTGGGTCTGCTGCCGGGCCTGGGCCCGCTGTCCACCATCAGCCTGTTGCTGCCGTTGACCTATTCCATCCCGACCGGCGGCGCGCTGATCATGCTGGCCGGCATTTACTACGGTGCCCAATACGGCGATAGCGTCAGCGCCATCACCATGAAGATCCCGCACGCCAGCAGTATCGTGGCGTGTATCGACGGGTACCAGATGAACCTGAAGGGCAAGACCGGACTGGCCTTGTTCACTGCGGGCGTCTCCAGCTTCATTGGCGGCACCGTGGCAATCGTGGTGCTGTCGACCATGGCGCCCGCGCTGGGCGAAGTGGGTCTGTTGTTCGGCCCGGCCGACTACTGCGCACTGATGCTGCTGGGCTTTTTCTGCGTCAGCTTCGTCAGCAGCGGCAGCCTGCTCAATGGCCTGGCCATGGCCATGATCGGCATCCTGTTGGGCGTGATCGGCACGGACGTGAACAGCGGCGTGGCGCGCTACACGATGGACCTGGCATTCCTGCAGGACGGCGTGGGGCTGATCAGCATCGCGCTGGGTTGCTTCGGTATCGCTGAAATCGTCAAGAACCTGGACAACCGCAATACGCTGACGCCGTTCAACGGCAAGATCAAGCTGATTCCGACGTGGCCCGAGTTCAAGCGCATCATCCCCAGCGCGCTGCGCGGCAGCGTGGTGGGTTCGGTGCTGGGCATCCTGCCCGGCGGCGGCCCGACGATTGCGCAGTTCGCTGCCTACGCGGCCGACAAGCGCTTCAGCAAGTACCGCCACGAAATCGGTAGCGGCGCCATCGAAGGCGTGGCCGGTCAAGCCGCCGCCGACGAAGCGGCAGCGCGCACCAGCTTCATTCCCCTGATGGCCATCGGTATCCCCGAAAACGCCGTCATGGCGCTGATGCTGGCCGCCTTCATCGTGAAGGGCATCCAGCCCGGCCCCAACATGATCGCCACGCACCCGGACTTGTTCTGGGGCCTGGTGGCCAGCATGTGGGTGGGCAACTGCTTCCTCTTGATCCTGAACGTGCCGCTGGTGCGCTACTGGCTGTCGGTGTTCAAGATTCCCTACACGGTGCTGTTCCCGGCGATCCTGTTCTTCTGCTGCATCGGCACGTTCAGCATCAACAACAACCTGGACGACATTTACATCACGGCGATCTTCGGCCTGATCGGCTACCTGTTCCTGCGCTTGGGGATGGAAGCGGCGCCGCTGATGCTGGGCTTCATCCTGGGTCCGATGCTGGAAGAGAACTTCCGCCGCGCCATGCTGCTCAGCCGCGGCGAGTTCGGCACGTTCTTCACGCGTCCGATCAGCGGCACGCTGCTGGCGCTGATCGGCGCCGCGGTGGTGTGGCAACTGGTGTCGTTCCTGCGCAAGGCCCGCAAGGCGCCGGTGCTGGAACAGCAGACCGCCGAGCCTTGATGCTGGGTGGAATGCGCGGCCCTATCGACGCCGCCTGCGGCGTTGATAGGGCCTGATCGACTGCCCGGCGCATGCGCGACGCACGCGCTAGGGCAAATTGGCCTGCCACTCCTGCAACTGCAGGGTTCGCTGTTGGGTTCTACGGAGAAGGCAGGTCATCTGGTCTGCATTGCGCCCGGTCCCGGCTTGATTGATCACATACCAGGCCGCGCACTCGCTATCCCGAAAGCGCACCCACTGCCGCTGGGCCTCGACGAACTTCGTCTTCAGCGCCGGGTAGTCTAGCTGCTCGCTCCGAGGTTGCGACAGGGTTTTCAACAGCCGCTGATACAGCGTGTTGAGGTCACTATCCGCCTGATCGTATGCGGCCTGTGCCCGCATATCGGTACATATTGGCGAGTAGTCGTCCGCCTTGCAGTCTTGCGCATGAGCGATAGACGACGCGCCCAAGACGAGAGCGGCAAAGAGGCTACGGCAAAGTGTTGAACGCATGCGCATGTTGGCTATGGGATGGATGCTGGGTCGAGTGTCGAGAGGCCACCTCAGGCGACTGATTATCACCTGAGATGGCCATCTTCTTCACCGGGTCGCTCCCGTGCGGCAGCGTGGGGTCAGCATCCTCGACCCATGATGCGCGTGGCGGCCAGCGTCGATTGTGTGACGGCCAAATCTCCACGGCGCCGCAGATCAGCTTCATAGCGTTGCAAGGCCTGCCCCAGCGGCATGCCTTGTTGCGCCTGCGCCAGCAGCGTCGCCAGCGATTGCGCGTCGGCCAGGGCGGTGTTCGCACCCAATCCACCCGCTGGGCTCATCGCGTGGACGGCGTCGCCCAGGAAGGTCAGGCCAGGTTGCGTCCAGTGGGGTAGTTCAGGTGCGCTGTAGACGGTCTTCAGGGCGACGCCCGCCGGATCGCTGGCGGCCACCATGGCGGCCAGCGCGGGATGCACCGGCGCCAGGAGACGTTCGGCGGCGCGTTGCCAGCGGCCGGATGCTGCCAGGTCACCCAACACCGCGGCGCGTTCACCGATTACCGCCCAATACTGGTAGCTGGGCACGTTGCTCAGCCGCGTATCGGGCGCCACGCGTTGGGCCAGCTGCGTCAGCGCCGGCAGCCGCATGGCGTCCAGCACCAGCGCGTAGCCGGGGCCGAACACCACGCCCGCGCCGGCTTGAAGTGCAGGAGGCAGGCCATCCTGGGCCGCGTCGTTCTGGCGCGGGTCATTCTCGCGCAGCGTATTCCCGCCATCACCGGCCTGGCCCAGTATGCCCGCCGGGGCCACGCCGAAGATCGTGATAGTGCCGGTGTCCTCAGGCTCGGCTTGCGGCAGATGTTGGCGCCGCAACGCGGAATGCACGCCATCGGCAGCGACGACCAGCGTGTCGGGCCGCGCAAGCGCACCCTCCAGGTGCAGACCCGCCGCATCGATGCCGATCACCTTGCCGTCGAAATGCACGCGCGATCCCAACCCCGACAGCAGGATCTCGCGCAGCGTCTGCCGGTGCGCCGAGCGGTCGGGCAAGGCCTCGGCGTCGTCCAGCCGCCAGGTGCCGGCGGCACGCTCCGGCAGGGGCTGCAAGCGGGCGTCCAGCATGGCGCCGGGGGTGTCGTGGGCCGAGCAACTTTGCTGGAACAGGGCGTTCAGTTGGGGCGGCAGGCAGTGCGCCAACGCCGCCTGGCCGGTGGCATCGATGCGCAGGCGGTAGCCCTGCACCCGGCTATCGGTGCGCGCATCGCGCTCGTATACGTCGAAATCAATGCCGGCGCGGGCCAGGCCCTGCGCCAGGCACAGGCCACCCAGGCCGGCGCCGATGATGGAAACATGGAGATTCTGCATAATGCTCTCGAAGAAAACCGGATCCGCCGGTACCCTTGCAGCTTGACCGCAAGCGGCCCCTGGCCGGTAATGCCCGCGCGCCAACAAACCATGCGAACCCGACAGCCTGATTCCCCCGCCGGCCCCGACTACAGCGAACTGCTGGACGGCCCCGCGCTGTGCATCTTTCATGGCGCGGACGCGCCTGGTAGCGAGTTCCGCCTAGGGTCGCGCGACTACGACTGGCACGCGCATGCGCGCGGCCAGCTGTTCGGCCTGGATAGCGGGTCGATGCGCGTGCATACCGACGCGGGGTCGTGGTTGCTGCCGCCGCAGCGGGCGGGCTGGATTCCCGCCGGGCAGCGGCATCAGGTCAGCGTGGCGGATGCCGCCAGCGGCTGGGTGGCGCTGGTGCATCCCGATGCCGCCGCAGGCATGCCGGCGGCGCCCTGTGTGCTGGGCGTGGGCAGTTTGTTGCGCGGCATGGTGCTGCGCGCGGCGGATTGGCCCGACAAGCTGGCTCTCGATGCTGCGCAGTCGCGCTTTGCGGCGGTGTTGCTGGACGAGATCGAGGCGGCGCCGCAAGAACCCTTGCACCTGCCCTGGCCGCGCGACAGGCGCCTGGGTCGGCTGGCGCAGGCGCTGGCCGACGACCCGGCCGACAACCGACCGCTGGAAGCGCTAGCCGCGCAGGCCGGCCTGGCGCCGCGCACTGCGCAGCGCTTGTTCATGCAAGACACCGGCTTGGGGTTTGCGCAATGGCGTCAGCAATTGCGCCTGATCCACGCGCTCGAACGCTTGAGCGCTGGCCAGCCGGTGGCCCAGGTCGCGGATGCGTTGGGTTACGCCACGCCCAGCAATTTCATCGCGATGTTCAAGCGCGCCTACGGCATGACGCCGGGGCGCTATCTGCAGGGGCCGACGGCATAGGGCCTCTGTGCAAGGCTGCTTTGCGCGCCGCCCGGATCGTGGACGGTGCCGGCTGGCGGCCACGTCCCCTACTCGTACCGATAGGCCAGCACGTCGTCGCCGGCCTCGTCGGTTTCGCCGGTGGCGACCCAACCCAGGCGCCGGTAAAAGCCGTAAGAGCGCACGTGGGGATCGGCCGAGCAACTGAGGAACAGGCGAGTAAATCCCAGCGCCCGCAGCGTCGCCATGACCTGCTCGAGCAAGGCGCGGCCGATGCCCTGGCCTTCGTAGGCGGGCATCAGCGCCAGCACCACGATTTCACCGCTGTCGCGATCGCCAAAGCAGTAACCGGCCAGTTCGCCGTCCGCCAGCGCGACCACGCCGGGAAGCGAGCCGTCGCGGATGCCGGCGCTCCAGTTGTCCAGCGTGACGCCGACTGCGCGCAGGTCGTCGACCGAGAAGGCATTTTCGCGGGTCCGGCCGCGCAGGTCGATGCAAGCGGCCGTGTCTTCGGGCCGGGCGGGGCGATAAACAAGGTTCATGGCAAGGCAAAGCGAAATGGACAAGCCGCAGGATACCTGGGCTTGCCGCAAGTTGCCGCCGTCACCTTCCCCAGCGCAAGCCGACCGCCATGGCCGCTACACCGCCAGCTTGTGCATTTCGGCGATCAAATCGGACTTGCCCTCGAAGCCGATGCCCGGCAATTCAGGCAACGTGACGTAGCCGTTGTCGACCCGCACGCCATCGGGAAAGCCGCCATAGGGCTGGAACAGGTCGGGATAGGATTCGTTGCCGCCCAGCCCCAGGCCGGCGGCGATGTTCAGGGACATCTGGTGGCCGCCGTGCGGAATGCAGCGGCTGGCCGACCAGCCGTGCTGGCGCAGCATGTCCAGCGTGCGCAGGTATTCCACCAGCCCGTAGCTCAGGGCGCAGTCAAACTGCAGCCAGTCGCGGTCGGGGCGCATGCCGCCGTAGCGGACCAGGTTGCGCGCGTCCTGCATCGAGAACAGGTTCTCGCCGGTGGCCATCGGCTTGTCGTAGTAGTTGCGCAAGGTGGCTTGCAGCTCGTAGTCCAGCGGATCGCCGGCCTCTTCATACCAAAACAGGTCGTACTGCGACAGCGCCTTGGCGTAGCGGATGGCGGTGTCCAGGTCGAAGCGGCCGTTGGCGTCAACCGCCAGCTTGCGGCCGTCGCCCAGCACGCTCAGGATCGAGTCGATGCGGCGCAGGTCTTCGTCCAGCGAGGCGCCACCGATCTTCTTTTTCACGACCGTGTAGCCGCGGTCGACGTAGCTGCGCATTTCGTCCTTGAGCTTGCCGTGGTCCTGCCCTGGGTAGTAATAGCCGCCGGCGGCGTAGACGAACACGCGGCGGTCGGGGCGGCCGTTGCCATAGCGCTCGGCCAGCAATTGGAACAGGGGCTTGCCTTCGATCTTGGCGACCGCATCCCACACGGCCATGTCGATGGTGCCGATGGCCACCGAGCGTTCGCCGTGGCCGCCGGGCTTTTCGTTGGTGTACATCGCATCCCAGATGCGGTGCGGGTCCAGGTTGTCGCCGGCGTCGTTGACCAGGCTGGCGGGGTCGGCTTCCAACAGGCGCGGAATGAAGCGTTCGCGCATCAGCGTGCCCTGGCCGTAGCGGCCGTTCGAGTTGAAGCCATAGCCGATCACCCGCTTGCCGTCGCGCACCACATCGGTCACCACCGCCACCAGGCTCAGCGTCATTTTGCTGAAGTCGATATAGGCATTGCGGATGGGCGAACTGATGGGGACGGTCTTTTCGCGGATTTCTACGATTTTCATGGTGTCTCCTGGGCCGGGCGGCAGGTGGGAAAGCGGTAGATTATTCGCGCGATATCGCCTTATGATTCGCTGTGAATCACTTCTTTATTAACTTTAAGTGAATAAACTGGGCGGATGACCCACGACGGCTGGCTCGTGGCGGCGCTCTCTCGTAGGTGGCTTCCTGTGAATAACGACCTGGCGTCCTCGCTGGAATTCTTCGTGCTGCTGGCTCGCCACGGCAACCTGTCGGCGGTGGCGCGCATGCTCGACCTGAC
Source organism: Achromobacter xylosoxidans (assembly GCA_040396375.1). GTDB lineage: Bacteria > Pseudomonadota > Gammaproteobacteria > Burkholderiales > Burkholderiaceae_B > Achromobacter > Achromobacter xylosoxidans_D. The sequence goes on along the minus strand of JBEBOQ010000001.1, from coordinate 95,260 downwards.
GCCGCCGGCGGCGACCAAGCGCCTGGCCCAACTGGAGGCGCGGCTGGGCGTGCGGCTGGTGAATCGCACCACCCGCAGCGTCAGCCTGACCCCGGAAGGCGAGACCTATCTGCACTACGCCACGCGCATCCTGGCCGATGTGCGCGAGATGGAAGACGTGGTGTCGTCCAGCCGCTCGGTGCCCAAGGGGCTGCTGCGCATCAACGCCACGCTGGGTTTCGGCCGCACCGCCATCGCGCCCATCGTGTCCGAATTCGCCGCGCGTCATCCGCAGGTCGAGGTCCAGCTGGACGTGACGGACCGGCCGATCGACCTGGTGGAAAGCGGGGTGGATCTGGGCATCCGTTTCGGGGCCTTGCCCGATCAGCGGCTGGTGGCGCGGCGCGTCCTGTCGAACCGGCGTTTCTTGTGCGCGGCGCCGCGCTATCTGGCGCAGCACGGCGAACCCGCCAGCCTGCAGGATCTTGACCGCCACCAGTGCATCATCCACCGGCAGAACGAAGACGCTTATGGCGTCTGGCGGTTCACGCGCAACGGCCGCGCGGAAACCGTGAAGGTGCATGGCGCGCTGTCCAGCAACGATGGCGACATCGTGCTGAACTGGGCGCTGGACGGCCACGGCATCCTGATCCGCTCGGAATGGGACCTGGCCAAATACCTGGAGAGCGGCCGGCTGCGCGTGGTGCTGCCCGACTTCATTCTGCCGTCGGCGGACCTGTTCGTGTACTACCCCAGCAAGCGCAACCTGTCCGCGCGAACGCGCGCGTTCATTGATTTCCTGATGGCGCGGTTCGACGCACCGGCGTCATCAACCGCCTAGCGCCGCCAGGTTCAACACATGGCTATGCCCGATCCATACCGCGCAGTCGCGGTGGTCGCGCAGCGACTGGCCGGTGTTGGGGTGCAGGAACACATCCAGCGCGCCGTGGTTCAGCGTCAGCCAGGTGACCACCTGATGCAGCTCTGGCGGCGCAAATGCGATCTGGTAGCTCCATTGCGGGTGCGGACCCACCGGGCGTTCGTGGAAACGGCCCATGTCGACGGCCGCGCCGAATTGGGCGATCACCTGTTCGCGCAAAGCCCAGGCCGCGTCGCGGCTGTCGGCGTTGAAATAGACGTGGGCGTGCCAGCTGTCGACGAGTTCGGGATTCAGGGTCATGGCGTCAGCCTCCTGCGCGTTTGGCGCGGTGGCCCAGTTTGTTGAGCGTGTCCAGGATGCGGTCGCAGTGGTCGCCTTGCACTTCGATGACGCCGTCCTTGACGGTGCCACCGGAACCGCAGGCGTTGCGCAATTGCTTGCCCAATGCGGCGAGCGCGTCGGCGTCCAGCGCCAGCCCTTTCACCACGGTCACTGCCTTGCCGCCGCGACCCTTGGTTTCGCGCGACACGCGCACGCCGCCCGCTACGGGGGCAGGGCGGGCTTGCGCCTGGCATTGACAGTCGGCGAGCGGGCGCCGGCAATCCGGGCACATCCGGCCGCCGTCGGTGGAATAGACGAGTCCGCCTTTGGAGCTGTTCTTCATGGTCTTGCGTGGTGTGGCGTGTTCAAGCGGGCATTATGCCGGACGGTGGGGCCTGGATGGCCGGCCCCCGGATGGCCCGCCCCTCATTCCTCAAAGCCGCGTGGTCCCAGCGTTTCGGTCAGGTAGTCGATGAAGGACTTGATGCGCGACGAGATCGCGGTGTTGCGGTAGTAGACCGCGTTGATCGGCTGGCGCACGTCCAGCGTCTGCTTTGGGAACAACTGCTGCAGCGCGCCGGATTGGCGGTCGGCGCGGGTCATGAAGTCGGACAGGCAGACGATGCCGGCCCCATGCAGCGCCAGCTGGCGCAGGGTTTCGCCGCTGAACGAGCGGATGGTGGGCTGAATATGCAGCGGCTCGCCGGCAGCGTCGGCCAGGGGCCATTCGTTCAGCGCCTCCAGCTGCGAAAACCCCAGCAGGCTATGCGCTTGCAGATCGGCGACGCGCTTGGGCGTGCCATGCGCGGCCAGGTAGCCGGGGCTGGCCAGCACCCGCACGCGGCTGCGGCCGAGCGGCACGGCGTGTAGCGACGAATCCTTCAGGCTGCCGATGCGTAGCGCGAGGTCGGTGCGGCGTTCGAGCAGGTCGATATTGCCTTCGTTGCTGTTCAGTTCCAGCTCGACCTTGGGATAGCGCTCGCGGTAGCCGGGCACCAGCGGCACGATGACATGCAGCATGAAGGGGGATGCGGCGTCGACCCGCAGGCGGCCGGCGGGCTGGTTGCGGCGCGCGGTCATCAGCTCTTCGGTTTCTTCGACCGCGGCGATGATCTTGCGGGCCTGCTCCAGGTAGGCGCGGCCCTCTTCGGTCAGCTCCAGCCGCCGGGTGGTGCGGCGCATCAGCGTGGTCTGCAGCTTTTCCTCCAGCCGCGTCATGGTGCGGCTGGTGGCGGAAATGGTCTGCTGCAGCGCATCGGCGGCGGCGGTGATCGAACCGCAGTCCACGATGGCGATAAAGACCTGCATTTCGTCGAGTGTCGTCTTCATATTTGACGTTATATCAAAAGTATTTCGCCAATACCGGGCTTATTCCGCAAGGATCGAGCGGGCACACTGGATGCATTCCAACACTTACCCAGGAGTTTTACATGAGCATCCCGTCTTTTGGCGTCGGCACTTTCCGCCTGCAGGGCCAGGTCGTCATCGATTCCGTGCGCAACGCGCTGGACGTCGGCTACCGCGCCGTCGACACCGCCCAGATCTATGAAAACGAAGCCGAAGTGGGCCAGGCCATCGAGGCCAGCGGCGTCGCCCGCGCCGACCTGTTCGTGACCACCAAGATCTGGGTGCCGAACTATGGCCGCGCCAAGCTGGTGCCCAGCCTGAAGGAAAGCCTGGCCAAGCTGCGCACCGACTACGTCGACCTGACCCTGATCCACTGGCCGGCGCCGGGCAACGGCGTGTCCGTGGCCGAATTCATGTCGGCGCTGGCTGATGCCCGCGAACAGGGGCTGACCCGCCAGATCGGTATTTCCAACTTCCCCATCGCCGAAACCCGCGAGGCCATCGCCGCCGTGGGCAAGGACGCGATCGCGACCAACCAGATCGAACTCAGCCCGTATCTGCAAAGCCCCAAGCTGGTGGACTTCCTGCAGGAACAAGGCATCCACATCACCTCGTACATGACCCTGGCCTACGGCAAGGTGCTCAAGGACCCGGTGATCGGCCAGATCGCGCAGCGCCACAACGCCACGCCGGCACAGGTGGCCCTGGCCTGGGCGTTGCAGCGCGGCTTTGCCGTGATCCCGTCGTCGACCAAGCGCGACAACCTGGCCAGCAACCTGCTGGCCCGCGGTCTGCGCCTGACCGACGACGACATGGCGCAGATCGCCGCGCTGGAGCGCAATGGCCGCGAAGTCAGCCCCGACGGCCTGGCCGCCGCCTGGGACTGAGACGCGTCATGGACAACACGCTTTCGGGCCTGACGGCCGGCGGTTTCAGCATTGGCCTGGAAGCGCCGTTGGACAACGACTGGACCGCCACGGGCGAGCTGGCGCGGCGCCAGTCGGGCCGCCTGCCGGGCGAGCCGGACTTGCAGCGCCATGCCGACCTGGCCGCCCTGGCGGACATGCTGGGCTTTCGGGCGCTGTGGGTGCGCGATGTGCCGCTGTACGACCCGGCCTTCGGCGATGCCGGTCAGGTGTTCGAGATCTTCACCTACCTGGGTTATCTGGCCGGCATCACGCGCGACATCCTGTTGGGTACCGCCGCCGTGGTGCTGCCGCTGCGTGAACCGCTGCTGACGTTGAAGGCGGCAGCCAGCGTGCAGCAACTGAGCGGCAACCGTCTGCTGCTGGGCGTGGCCAGCGGCGATCGGCCGGTGGAATACCCGCTGTTTGGCCGCGATTTTCCTGGCCGTGGCGAAGCCTTCCGCGAGCAGGTGGCGCTGCTGCGTCAGGGGGCACAGGGGCAGTTGGCCGACGGGCTGCGGGTATTGCCGCGCGCGCCGACGCCACCGCTGTTGGTGGCGGGCCTGGCGCAGCAGACGCCAGCCTGGATCGGCGCGCACATGGACGCCTGCCTGGCATACCCCGGCACGCCCGACGACCATGCGCGCCGCAGCGCGGCTTGGCGGCAGGTGGCGGGCGACAAGCCCTACGTCAGCTTCATTCACCTGGATTTGGTGGACGACCCGCAGGCGCCGCTGCGACGCTTTCGCTTCGGCGCGCAGGCCGGCCGCGAGGCGCTGGCGCAGGAACTGTGCGACTTGCGCGCCGCGGGCGTGCAGCACATCGGGCTGCACTTGCGGCGTAATGCCCGGCCGCTGGCCGAGACATTGCACGAGATCGCTGAATACATCCTGCCGCAATTCCACACCGGCACTACGCCGGCAGCGAGCAAGGAACCCGCGGCCGCCGCCTGAGGCGTACGGCCGCCCTTACAAGGAGCAAGCAGCATGAAGCTATTCATCACGGGCGCAAGCGGATTCATCGGCGGCGCCGTTGCCGCCTCGATGGTCCGGGCGGGCCATCAAGTGCGTGGCCTGATCCGCAATCCGGACCGGGCGGACGAGCTGCGCCAATTCGGCATCGAGCCGGTGCTGGGCACGCTGGACGATGCGGCGCTGCTCAAGGCCGAGGCGCAGGCCGCAGACGCGGTGATCAACGCCGCCAGCAGCGACCATCGCGGTGCGGTCCAGGCCCTGCTGGACGGGCTGGCCGGCAGCGGCAAGGTGTTCATCCACACCAGCGGCAGCAGCCTGGTCAGCGATGATGCGCTGGGCGAGCCGGGAGATAGCGTGTTCGATGAAACCACGCCGGTGGAACCTGTGCCCGGCAAGGCCGCGCGCATCGCGATCAACGACCTGATCCGGGACAGCGCACCCGGCGTGCACAGCGTGGTGCTGTGCCACAGCCTGATCTACGGCTCGACGGATGCGCCGCGCGCGCAGAGCGTGCAGATCCCGCCGCTGGTGGCGCAGGCCAAGGAAAGCGGCATTGCGCGCCATGTGGGCCGGGGCCTGAACCGCTGGTCCAATGTCCATATTGCCGATGTGGCCGACCTGTACCACCTGGCGCTGGCCAAGGCGCCGGCAGGCAGCTTCTATTTTGTTGAAAACGGCGAGACCGCCTTTGTCGACCTGGTGGGCGCCATCGGCCAGGCATTGGGCCTGGGGCCTGCGCAGGCTTGGGACCCGGCCGCAGCGGTGGCGTACTGGGGCCAGGACCTGGGCGCCTACGCGCTGGGGTCCAACAGCCGGGTGCGGGCGGGCAAGGCGCGCCGGGAACTGGGCTGGGCGCCCCGGCATGGGGATGTGATCGCCTGGGTGGGCGAGGCTATCGTCTAGGGGGCTGACGCGGGGCCTGGCGCAAGGCCGGCCGCCATGGCTGTCCGAGGCGGCGCGATGCCGGCCGTCCGGCCGTCCACGGGATGGCCCAACGGCGGGTCGCCGTCAGCAAAACGCCAACCGAGTTGCGGTAAGGTAGCCGTTCCCTAGAGCGATTCCGCACGGAGCAGAACTTGAAATACCGCAAACTCGGCCGTACCGACCTGGATGTCAGCCTGATCGGCTTGGGCACCATGACCTGGGGCGAACAGAATACCGAGGCCGAAGCGCACCAGCAGCTGGATTACGCGCTTGAGCGCGGCATCAACCTGGTGGACGTGGCCGAGATGTACCCGGTGCCGCCCAAGCCCGAAACCCAGGGCCTGACCGAAACCTATATCGGCACCTGGCTGGCGCGCAGCAAGCGCCGTCAGGACATCGTGCTGGCCAGCAAAGTGGCCGGCCCGGTGCGCGACCCCAAGCGCCCCGGCCACATCCGTGACGGCAAGACCTTCCTGGACCGCAAGAACCTGACCGAAGCCCTGGACGCCAGCCTGAAGCGCCTGCAGACGGACTACCTGGACCTGTACCAACTGCACTGGCCGGACCGTACCACCGCCACCTTCGGCCAACTGTCGTATCCGTGGGTGCAGGACGAGCACACCGTGCCGATCGAAGAGACCCTGTCGGTATTGCAGGATTTCGTGCGCGCCGGCAAGGTGCGCCACGTCGGCGTGTCCAACGAAACGCCGTGGGGCGTGTCGCAGTTCCTGAAGGCATCCGACAACCTGGGCCTGCCGCGTATCGCGTCCATCCAGAACGCCTACAGCCTGCTCAACCGCGTGTACGAAATCGGCCTGTCCGAATTCACCCACCACGAAGGCGTGAACCTGCTGGCCTATTCGCCGCTGGCGATGGGCATGCTTTGCGGCAAGTACCTGGACGGCGCCCGTCCGGCCGGCGCCCGCCTGACGCTGTACACGCGCTTCACGCGCTACAGCAATGCCCAGGCCGAGGCCGCTACCCGCGAATACGTGGAACTGGCGCGCCAGCATGGCATTTCGCCCACGCATCTGGCCCTGGCCTGGGTCAACCAGCGCCCGTTCGTCGCCAGCAATCTGATCGGCGCCACCAACCTTGATCAATTGAAGGAAAATATCGACAGCGTCGACGTGGAACTGTCCGCCGACGTGCTGCAGGCCATTGACCAGATCCACGTGCGCCACCCGAACCCGGCGCCCTGATCCCGCCAGCCGGGAGCGAGGACATCCATGCGCAATCTCGACTTCAGCTCCTGGCAAGCCGTACTGTCCACCCTGGTGGGGCTGGCGGTCATCACCCTGATCGGGGTGGGGATCCGCCTGCTGGTCATGCAGACCATCCAGCAACGCCGCGAACGAGAGAACCGCCAGATCAACGAGCGTCTGCGCACGTTGATCGCGGCGTACAAGACGCTGGGCGGCTCGTTCACCGGCAACCTGGCGGTGGACCCGACCCATCTGCGCGACCTGCGCCGCCCGCCGGCGCAGGCCGAAAATGACCTCGACGCCGACCCGGACACGGAGCAAGCCTCCGGCGCCGACGTGCCTGGCGGCGACCGCCGACGGCGCGTGCGCGACGCGGTCGAGGCGGCGCTGTCCGACATCATTCTCTTAGGTACCGAAGAGCAGGTGCGGCTGGCGGCCCGCGCCGCGTCAGACCTGAGCGCGGGGCGCAGCATCCAGACCGCTGAGCTGGTGGTGTCGTTGCGCACCTTCATCCGTGGCGTGCTGGATCTGGAACCCGTGCCGGTGGGTCTGGAAATCCCCAAGCAAGGACCGACCCGCCCGGTGGCCGGGCGCGCCAAAAGCGACGGCAATGCGCGTGGCGAGGCGCGTGGGGGCGGCAAGGGCGGGGGCGCAGGCGCGGGCGGCGGCGCCGCTGCCGGCATGGGCATGGGGATGGGCCTGGGCGCTGGACGGACCGCCGAGGCGGCGCACGATCCCGTTGATCCGCTGGATCCTACCTCAACGTCGCGCTAGCCGACGCCGCGCGCTTCAATACACATCCCGCACGTACCGCTTGTCCGCGGCCATCCTGGCGACATAGGCGGCTGCCGCGTCGGCGTCCATGTCGCCATGCTCCGCCACCACCTGCCGCAACGCGCCGTCCACGTCCTTGGCCATGCGGCTGGCGTCGCCGCACACATAGAAATGCGCACCCGCATCCAGCCATGCCCAGAGCTGCGCGCCGTGTTCGCGCATGCGATCCTGCACATATACCTTGGCGGCCTGGTCGCGCGAAAAGGCCAGGTCCAGACGGGTCAGCACCCCCTGGTCCCGCAAGGCTTCCAGTTCCTCCCGGTAGTAGAAATCGCTGGCCGCATGCTGCTCGCCAAAGAACAGCCAGTTGCGCCCGGGGTCACCGCGCGCCCGCCTTTCTTGCAGGAATGCGCGGAAGGGTGCAACGCCGGTGCCGGGCCCCACCATGATCATCGGCGTGTCGCCGGCCTGGGGCGGGCGGAAGTGGCGCGCCGTCTGTACATAGACCGGTACGTCGGCGTTGTCCGCGCGGTCCGCCAGGAACGTGGAAGACACCCCTTTGCGTGTGCGCCGGCCGTTGTCGTAGCGCACGGCGGACACGGTCAGATGCACCTGTCCGGGATGCGCCTTGGGGCTGGACGAGATGGAGTACAGCCGTGGCTGCAGGCGCTTGAGCGCGCCCAGCCATTCTTCGGCCGACAGCGCCGCAGGGTAGGCGTGCAGCACATCGGCCAGTTGCTTGCCCCACAGCCATTGCTGCAGATCCGCGCGCCGCGTTTCGGTCAGCAAGTGCCGCAGACCGGGGTCGCGCGTGCGCTCGGCGATCAACGCCAGCACGGTGGGAGCGGGCCGCGCGATTTCGTAGTGCAACGCCCACGCCTGTGCCAGCGGCATATCGCCCACGCCGGGCACGGCCACCACGGCATCCGGCGACAGACGCGTTTGCGCCAGCAGTTCCAACACCAGCTCGGGACAGTTCTCAGGCCAGACGCCCAAGGCATCGCCGGCCTCGTAGGCCAGGCCGGCGTCGTGTATATCCAGCGCGAATGCACGCGTGTCCTTGGCGGCGCCGGCGGCGTTCAGGCGTTGGTTGCGCACCAGGCGGGCCAATGCCGGGCGGGTCTTGGAGGGGAGCGGCGCAGACGCGGCCGCGCTGACGGGCAATACGTCGCTCGCCATCGGCGCGGGCTTGGCCACCAGCGATGCGGCGATGTCGTCCGGTGCCACGCCTTGGGCCGGATGCGCGTGCTGCTCGGCATCGGCCGCACGGATGGCGGTGATGGCGTCCTGCAGCCATGCATCGGCCGGCGCCTGGAAGTCCGTATCGCAATCCACCCGCGCCAGCAGCGGCCGCGCGCCCAGCGCTGCCAGCCGTGCGTCCAGCTTGCGGCCGTGGCCACAGAACGCGGCGTAGTTGCTGTCGCCCAACGCCAGCACCGCATAACGCAGCGGCGCCAGCGGTAGCGCGTCGGCGGCCGATAGCGCGCGCCACAGCTCCTGGCCATTGTCCGGCGCATCGCCGTCGCCAAACGTGCTGCTGATTAGCAGCAGATAGGTGGTGTGCGCCAGGGATTCCAGCGCAACGTCGGCCATGCAGGCGGTGCGCAGGTCAAAGCCGGCCTGGGCCAGCGCAGTGGCGTGTTCTTCTACCAGTGATTCGGCGTTGCCCGTTTGCGAGGCCCACAGCAGCGTCACGCGGGGACGCGGCCCAAGGATCTTGATGGCGCCGGCGCTGGCCGCCGCCAGTTCACCCCCTTCGAAAGCCTCAATCCCGGCCGCATCGCATTCCACCACCGGCTTTTGCGGCGCACCCGCCACACGGCACAACGCCACCGCGCAGAACTTCAGCTCGGGTTGCTGGGATACCGGATCGATTGCATCGCTGGTGACCGCGTTGATGCACAGCTCGTCGCCGTACACGTCATTCCAGTGCATGGGCGCAAAACACTGCCCGGGCTGCACGCGGTCGGTAATGCTGGCCGGCAGAACCGCGCGGCCACGGCGCGAGCGGACTTCGACGCTGTCGCCGGCGTCGATGCCCAGTGCGCGCGCGTCGTCGGGGTGGATCTCGACGAAGGGGCCGGGATTGAGCTTGTTCAGCATCGGCACCTTGCCCGTCTTGGTCAATGTGTGCCATTGGTGCTGCAACCGCCCGGTATTCAGCACCATCGGGTAGTCGGCGTCCGGCAGTTCGGCGGGATCGGCGTGGGGCCGTGGGTAGAACCGTGCGCGGCCGTTGGCGGTGGCGAACGCCAGGCGCGGCTGCGCGCCGTCGGCGTCCTGACGCAGCGTCTGGCTGACGCCGTCGTTCAGGTAGCGGATGGGGTTGCGGCTGGGGCCATCGGGGTGGGCGCTGGGCCATTGCAGCGGGGTTTCGCGCAGCCGCGCATGGCTGGCGCCGCGCAGGTCGTAGCCGGTGGCGGGGTTGGAGAAGCCGGCGATTTCGTCGAACACCTGCGCCGCGCTGTCGTACTGGAAGGCGTGGCCATAGCCCATTTCACAGGCCACGCCGGCGATGATGCGCCAATCGGGCAGGGCGTCGCCCGGCGGCGGTACGGCTTGCGGCATCAACGTCAGCGTGCGTTCCGAATTGATCATCACGCCGTCGGCTTCGGCCCACAGCGCGCCGGGCAGCAGGATGTCGGCGTAGCGGTTGGTCTCGGTATCCAGGTAGGCGTCCTGCGCAATCACCAGTTCGGCCGCGCGCAGCCCGGCCACCACGGTCTGGCGGTTGGCCACGCTGGCCACGGGGTTGGTGCAGATGATCCAGCAGGCCTTGACCCGGCCCGCCGCCATGCGCTGGAACAGGTCGATGGTGCCGTTGCCCAGGCGCGTATGCAGCGTGCCGGCGGGCACGCCCCAGCGCCGCTCGACAAAGGCGCGGTCGTCGGCCGACAGCACCGTCCGCTGGCCCGGCAGGCCGGGGCCCATGTAGCCCATTTCGCGGCCGCCCATCGCGTTGGGTTGGCCCGTCAGCGAAAACGGCCCGCTGCCCGGCCGGCAGATCGCACCCGTGGCCAGATGCAGGTTGCACAGCGCATTGGTGTTCCAAGTGCCGTGGGTGCTTTGGTTCAGCCCCATGGTCCAGCAGCTCATCCAGTCGGGCGCCGCGCCGATCCATTCGGCGGCCTGGCGTAACTGCGCCGCGGGGATACCCGTGATGGTCTCGACCCGTTCGGGCGGATAGTCATCCAGAAAAGCGGGCATCGCGTCCCAGCCGTCGGTGTAGGCGGCAATGAAGGCCGCATCGGTCTGGCCGGCCTGGAGCAGCAGATGCAGCAGGCCGTTGAGCAGCGCCAGGTCGGTGCCCGGCCGGATGGCCAGATGCAGCCCGGCCTTTTCGGCGGTGACGGTGCGGCGCGGATCCACCACGATCAGGCGCGCGCCGGCCTTGACCCGGTCCATCATGCGCAAATACAGGATCGGGTGGCAGTCGGCCATGTTGGCGCCGATGACCAGGAACAGATCGGCGCGGTCGATGTCCTGGTACGAGCCGGGCGGCCCGTCGGCGCCCAGCGACAGCTTGTAGCCGCTGCCGGCGCTGGCCATGCACAAGCGCGAATTCGATTCGATGTTGTTGGTGCCGATGTAGCCCTTGGCCAATTTGTTGGCCAGGTACTGCGCCTCGATCGACATCTGTCCCGACACGTAGAGCGACACGGCGTCGGGCCCATGCGTGTCGATGATGGCGCGCAGCCGCCTGGCCGTTTCGCGCATGGTTTCCTGCATGGACTGGGGCGCGGGGTCCTGGTCGCGCCGGGTCCGCACGTAGGCGTGTTCCAGCCGGCCCGATTGGCGCAGCGCGACGTGGGCCGACGAGCCCTTGGTGCACAGGCGGCCGAAGTTGCTGGGGTGTTCGCGGTTGCCGGTGATCTTGACCACCTGTTCGCCGTTCACGTGCAGGGTCATGCCGCAGCCCACGCCGCAATAGGGGCATACGGTATCCACGGTGCGCAGGCTGCCGCTCATGCTCGCTTCCAAAAAAAAGCGCCCTGCCGGTGCGGCTGCGGGGCCGGACGGGCAGGGCGCCATTGCCCTGGTTCCCGGCGCGGCCGGGTCGATGGCCTGTCCGATGCAAGTTTCATGCCAGCGGCAGGCCGCCCTTGTGGTCAATGGAAGGCGTGCCCGGGACCGCGCAGGCCGGTGCGCGGTTGCACTGCGTTGGTGCGTGGAAGGCCCGTTTGGGTGCGTGGCATCCGGCCAGGCGGGCGGCTTTCGGGCGCGCTACCGATGGCACGCTTATTGCTTTGATTCCTGTACCGGGCCCGAGTCCGGCCAGACAACGCATGCAGTACAGGCAACGGCGCCCGGACCCAACAGTCCCGGGCGCCGTTTGTCTTTTCGAAAACCGAATGGCAGCCGGAATCCTCATGAGCACAGCGACCTCTTCAACTTCCATGCAGACCCTGATCGTCATCGGCAACGGCATGGTCGGCCACCACTGTGTCGAGCAGCTGGTCGAGCGCGGCGCCCTGGCGCGCTACCGCATCCTGGTGTTCGGCGAAGAGACCCGCCGCGCATACGATCGCGTGCACCTGTCTGAATACATGGGCGGGCGCGATGCGGAATCGATGGCGATGGGCGACGCGGCGTTCTACGACCGCCCGGGCCTGACGTTGCGCCTGGGCGTGCCGGTGCTGCGCATCGACCGTCACTTGCGCCAGGTGGTGACGGCGGATGGCAGCCACGGCTACGACAAGCTGGTGCTGGCCACGGGGTCCTATCCTTTCGTGCCGCCGATTGCGGGCGCCGAGGGGGCGTCCAGGCTGGTCTATCGCACGCTGGACGACCTGGACCAGATTCGTCAGGCGGCCGATGGCGCGCGCCGCGGCGTGGTGGTGGGCGGCGGCCTGTTGGGGCTGGAAGCGGCCAACGCCCTGAAGTCGCTGGGGTTGGAGGCGCACGTGGTGGAATTCGCGCCGCGCCTGATGCCGGTGCAGCTGGACGAGGCGGGCGGCGCGGCGCTCAAGGCACGCATCGAAGCGCTGGGCGTGGGCGTGCACCTGTCGCGCGCCACCCAGGAAATCAAGGACGGCACGCAGTATCGCTATTGCATGCGCTTCGCCGAAGGCGCACCGCTGGAAACGGACCTGATCGTGTTTTCGGCCGGCATCCGGCCGCAAGATGCGCTGGCACGCCAGGCCGGCCTGGCCGTGGCCGAACGCGGCGGCATCGCGGTCGACGACCATTGCCGCAGCAGCGATCCGCACATCCATGCCATCGGCGAATGCGCCGCCTTCGATGGCGCCATCTTCGGCCTGGTGGCGCCGGGCTACCAGATGGCGCGCACCGCCGCCGCGGACCTGTGCGGCGAAGACGTTGCGCCGTTCGACGGCGCCGACATGTCCACCAAGCTCAAGCTGCTGGGCGTGGATGTGGGTTCGATTGGCGACGCGCACGGCACGACGCCCGGCGCGCGCAGCTACCGCTATATCGACGAGGCGGGCGCTTCGTACCGCCGGCTGGTGGTGTCGGAAGACGGCAAGCGGGTGCTGGGCGCAGTGCTGGTGGGCGACAACAGCTACTACGACACGCTGCTGCAATACGCGCAGAACGGCATCGCGCCGCCGGCGGATCCGGCCAGCCTGATCCTGCCGCTGGGCCAGGGTGCGCCGGCGCTGGGTGTGGATGCGCTGCCCGCCGCCGCCACCATCTGTTCGTGCCACAACGTCAGCAAGAGCGCCATTTGCGACGCGCTGGACGCCGGCTGTGCGGACGTGGGCGGCGTGAAAGCTTGCACCAAGGCGGCCACGGGCTGCGGCGGCTGCGCGGCGTTGCTCAAGCAGGTGGTGGAGCACGAGCTGGGCCGTCGTGGCGTGGCGGTGGACAAAAGCCTGTGCGAACATTTTGCGTATACGCGGCAGGAGCTCTACGCCATCGTGCGGGTACAGGGCATTGAATCGTTCGAGGAGCTGCTGGCCCGCCACGGCCGCGGCCATGTCGGCTGCGACCTCTGCAAGCCGACGGTGGCGTCCATCCTGGCGTCTTGCTGGAACCGCCCGATCCAGGACCCGCACCTGGTGCCGCTGCAGGACACCAACGACACCTTCATGGCCAACATGCAGAAGAACGGCACCTATTCGGTGGTGCCGCGCATCCCGGGCGGCGAGGTCACGCCCGACGGCCTGATCGCGATCGGCGCCGTGGCCAAGAAGTACAAGCTCTACACCAAGATCACCGGCGGCCAGCGCATCGACCTGTTCGGCGCGCAGCTGCACGAGCTGCCGGACATCTGGGCCGAACTGATCGCCGCCGGCTTCGAGACCGGCCACGCCTACGGCAAGTCCACCCGCACCGTGAAGTCCTGCGTGGGCAGCACCTGGTGCCGCTACGGCGTGCAGGACAGCGTCGCCATGGCGCTGCGCATCGAAGACCGCTACAAGGGCCTGCGCGCCCCGCACAAGCTCAAGTTCGCGGTCTCCGGCTGCACCCGCGAATGCGCCGAGGCGCAAAGCAAGGACATCGGCGTCATCGCCACCGAGAACGGCTGGAACCTGTACGTGTGCGGCAACGGCGGCATGCGGCCGCGCCACGCCGAACTATTCGCGCAGGACCTGGATGACGCCACCCTGATCCGCTACATCGACCGCCTGCTGATGTTCTACATCCGCACCGCCGACAAGCTGCAACGCACCTCGGTCTGGCGCGAGTCGCTGGAGGGTGGGCTGGATTACCTGAAGGCCGTCGTCATCGACGACAGCCTGGGGCTGGGCGCGGAACTGCAAGCGCAGATGCAAGCGGTGGTGGATCGCTACCAATGCGAATGGGCCAATGCCCTGTCCGATCCCGAAAAGCTCAAGCGCTTCCGCACCTTCGTCAACAGCGCTGCCGGCGACCCCGATATCCGCTTCGTGCAGGAACGCGGCCAGCCACGGCCCGCACCGATGGAAGCGGGGACCGGCGCTGGCGCCCGCGCGGTTGCGCGCGTTATTCCAATTTCCGAGGAGATCGCCTGATGTCTACGCAATCCGCCGTCCGCGTCCCGACACCGGCTATCGCCGCGAGCGTCGAGGCCGAGGCCGTTGTCTCGCCATGGCGCCCGGCCTGCACGCGCCGCGACCTGGTTGCCAATTCCGGCGTGGTGGCGCTGATCGACGGCTGCCAGGTGGCGCTGTTCTACCTGCCCGACGCCGACGGCCAGACGCTGTACGCCATCGACAACCGCGATCCGAAATCCGGCGCCAACGTGATCGGCCGCGGCATCGTGGGCCACCTGGGCGGTGAACTGGTGGTGGCCTCGCCACTATACAAGCAGCACTTCCGCCTGCGCGACGGTGCCTGTGTGGAGTACCCCGACCAATCCCTGCGCGCGTGGCCAGCGCGCTTCAATGGCGATGCGGTGGAAATTGCGCCGCCCGCGGCCACGTGAGGTCCCCATGAGTCAGTACGCGATGCCGTCCACGCTGCGCTTCCTGCTCGCCGCCCGTCGCAGCGAATTGCACGGGTTGGAAACGCTGGCCAGCACCTGCGAGCTGGCTACGCGCGTCAGCAAGCTGGCGCACGTGCTGCAGAAAGAGCGCGGCTGCTCCAACCTGTATCTGTGCGGCGGCCAGGACGCGCTGCGCCAGACGCTGGCGGGGCTAAGCTCCGACGCGTCCGCGGTGGAAGAAGAAGTGCGCCGCTTCCTGGACCGGCTGGAACCCGATGTCACGCGCAGCGCCGGCAAGGCGCGCCTGCTGAACTGCGTGGCGGTTGCGCTGTACCGGCTGGACGAACTGCCGCGCCTGCGCGGCCGCATCCGCGACCGGCGGGTAGTGGCCGAGGAAGCCGGCGCTGCCTTCACGCGCCTGATCGCCAGCCTGTTTGCACTGGTGTTCGAGGCGGCCGATTCCTCGCTGGATGCGGGCGTGACGCAGTTGCTGGTGGCGCTCTTGAACTTCATGCAGGGCAAGGAACTGTGCGGGCAGGAGCGGGCCCACGGCGTCATGGGCTACACCGCCGGCTATTTCACCGAGCCGCAAAAGGCGCGCCTCTTGGAATTGGTCGACCTGCAGAAGCGTTGCTTCGACGGCTTCGCCCAGTGCGCCGCGCCTGACGCGCTGGCGGCGTGGGAGCAGTTGGCGCCGGGGGCCGGGCAGGTCCAGCGCTTGCGTGAAATGGCGCTGCGCACGTCCGGCGCCGAACGTGTCGACGCCGGGCTGGCCGAGGTGTGGTTTGGCGTCTGCACCGAACGCATCGACGCCATGCGCGCGGTGGAAAGCCTGCTGGCCGAAGCGCTGACGCTGCAATGCCACCGCCGCATCGTGGAGACGCGCGCCGAGCTGGACAATCATCGCCTGTTGCTGAATCGTTTCGCCGATCATGCCAGCGACGAGGCACCCGCCATGCTGTTCAAGCTGCAAGGCCGCATTCTGGACGTGCCGCCGGAGGACGGCGTGGGCGAGGAAATGGAGCGGTCGATCCTGGACCTGATGCGCGAACAGGCGCTGCGCCTGCGGCAGTCGGACGATGCGCTGGCGTTGGCGCGCGGCGCGCTCGAAGAACGCAAGCGCGTTGAGCGTGCGAAGTGGCTGCTGGTGAGCCGTTATGGCCTTAGCGAGCAGGCCGCGCACGACAGGCTGCAGCGCGCGGCGATGGACCAGCGGCGCTCGCTGGACGAGATCGCCCGGCAGGTGCTGGTTGAATTGGAAGCGGTGGCGCCGTAGCCATCCGTCGCCTCATGCGTCGTTAAGCGCACCGCCACGCCCGCATCCTGCCGACTCAGTCCGCCCGCACTTCCCACAAGGCGTCGGGCAGGAAGCCGTCCTGCTCGCCCTTTTTTTCATAGCCCAGCGGATTGGCGATCACGCGGCAGCCGTCCTTCACGTAGTCCAGCGCGCAGTGCAGGTGGCCGTGCATCCAGACGTCGGCCAGCGGCAGCAGCCCGTCCAGCGCATTGCAAAAGCCCGCCGTGCCGGGCGTGACGCCATAGCGCGGATCGGCGCTGGCCAACGTGGGCGCAAAGTGAGTGATGGCCAGTGTCGGGCCGTCGAACGGCGTGCGCAGCGCGTCTTCCAGCCACGCCTGACAGGCCAGGCCCTGTTCACGCATCTGCTCTGCCATGAACGGCGCGCCGTTGCGCAGCATCTGCGCCTTTTCCAGATAAAAGTCTGCCGCTCGGAAGGCCTTGCCGCGCTTGGTCAGCGCCTGCGTCAGCGTGTCGCCCGGCGCGACCAGCGCATCGAAATCCGTCCATAGCGTGGTGCCCACCAGGCGCACGCCGTCGATGACCCGCATTTCGCGTTCCAGCCACTGGATCTCCAGCGCATGGCACAGTTCCTGCAGGCGCTCGTGGGTCTCGTCGAAATCCAGGTTGTCGTATTCATGATTGCCCGGCACGTAGATGACGGGTGTTGGCCAGCCATTGCGCGGAGAATAGGTGCCCAGGCCGAAGTCGTCCGTGGTCAGCTTGGAGCGCTGCTGGTACGAGCCGATATCGCCCGCCAGCACCAGCAGGTCCGCGCCCGGGGTGGGGGACGCAACGAACGTGGGGTTGTTCTCCAGGTGCAGATCGGACAGCAATTGAATTTTCATGAGCCGGGGCTTGTTTTGGTTGCGAGGCGCAAGTATATTGGTTGCGACCCGCAACTTCAGGACGCGCCACCATGGATGTTATCGACTTTCCCACTCGGTCCCGTGAACAGACCATCCGCGACCTGCGGGAATTCTCCCGCAAGCTGGTGCGCGAACTGGGTTTCATGCGCGCGTCCCTGGCCGGCAGCGAGCTGGCGCCGTCGGCGGTTCACGCCATCATCGAAATCGGCTTGCAGCCCGGCATCCAGGCGCGCGACCTGGCGCTGATCCTGCGGTTGGACAAGTCCAACACCAGCCGCCAGGTTGCCAAGCTGGAAGCCGCCGGCCTCATCACCCGCGAAGCCGACAGCGGCGACGCGCGGGCCTCGCGCCTGTCGTTGACGCCTGCCGGGGTCGAGTTGCGCAAGCGCATCGACCAGTTCGCCACCGACCAGGTGTCCAAGGCGCTGCGCCAACTGGCGCCGCCCGACCAGGAAGCGCTGATCCGCTACCTGTCGCTGTACGCCGACGCCCTGGCCCGCGAAAACCCCAACGTCAGCGCCGCCCAGGTGGCCGACGCCATCGATGCGCAGATCTTCGAGGGTTACGCGCCGGGCTGCATCGGCGACGTGGCCAGCCTGCACGCGCGCTACTACGCGCAGACTGCGGGCTTTGGCGTGGTGTTCGAACGCCTGGTGGCAACGGGCCTGGCCGCCTTCGCCGAGGCGTTGCCCGCGCCCGGCAAGAACCTGTGGCGCTACACGGACGGCAGCCGCACGCTGGCCTCCATAGCCATCGACAGCGACCTGGCCGCGCGCACCGCGCACTTGCGTTGGTTCATCGTCGACGAATCGCTGCGCGGCATGGGGGTGGGCCGCGCGCTGTTGGCGCGCGCGCTGCGCTTTGCCGACACGCTCGATGTTGACGAAACGTATCTGTGGACCTTCAAGGGACTGGATGCCGCGCGGCATCTGTACGAGTCCGCCGGCTTCGTTCTGACCAATGAAGCCGAGGGTACGCAATGGGGCGGCGTGGTGGTCGAGCAGCGCTTCAGCCGACCCGCACGCTGACGCATCTTGACACACTAAAGGGCCGCGCAAACGCGCCGCGGTCCGCTTGAACACGCCACCTTTCACGGCGCTGTCACTTCACGTTCCTAGACTCGCTGGGGTCTTGCCGGCACCTCCCGGCAAGGTCGGTCTTTCCTTTTCTGAAGAACCTCCCCATGCCCTCCAAGAGTCTTGCAAGAAGCCTTGCCGCGGTCCTGATCGCGGCCGCGGCGCTTACCGCCTGTGGCGGTGACGATTCCTCCGACGACGACGCCGCGCAGCCGCCGGCAACTGAACAGCCCAAGCCCGCGCCCCAGTTGCGCTGCGCACCGTAAGCGGCGGTTGCGCCGTCCTCAACGATCCCGAGTCCACCTGATGACCTCCCGCCGCAATTTTCTGCAAACCGCCACGGGCGCGGGCTTTGCCGCCGCCGCCCTGGCCGCCTTCCCGCCCAGCATCCGCCGCGCGCTCGCCATCCCCGCCAACAACGCCACCGGCACCATCAAGGACGTCGAGCATGTGATCATCCTGATGCAGGAGAATCGCTCGTTCGACCATTACTTCGGCACGCTCAAGGGCGTGCGCGGCTTTGGCGACCGCATCACCATTCCGCTGGCCAATGGCCGCAAGGTCTGGCAGCAGCAGCGCACCAACGGCACCGTACTGACGCCGTTCCACCTGGACGGCACCACCAACAACGCGCAGCGCGCCAACGGCACGCCGCACAGCTGGAACGACAGCCAGAACGCGTGGGACCACGGCCGCATGGCGCGCTGGCCCACCTACAAGACCGATATCTCGATGGGCTACTTCAAAGAGCGCGAGATCCCGTTCCAGTTCGCGCTGGCCAACGCCTTCACGCTGTGCGACGCCTACCACTGCGCGATGCATACCGGCACCGACGCCAACCGCTCGTTCCACCTGACGGGCACCAACGGCGCCATGCCGACCAACGCCGCCTTCGTCAACAATGAATGGGACTGGATCGACGGCCTGCCCGCCGGCGTCAACAAGGGCTACACCTGGAAGACCTACGCCGAGCGCCTGGAGGCCGCCGGCGTCAGCTGGATCTCGTACCAGAACATGCCCGACGAATGGGGCGACAACATGCTGGGCGCCTTCCGCCAATTTCGCCAGGCCAACATCGCCTCGGGCTTTCCGGTATCCAGCGGCGGTTCGCCGGGCGCGCCGTACGCCAACACCGGCCAGGCCCTGCCGTACAAGGCCTACGACCCGGCCACGGACAATGCCGCCAATCCGCTCTACAAGGGCATCGCCAACACGTTGCCCGGCACCGCGCCCGAGCAATACCTGGACGCCTTCAAGCGCGACATCCGTGACGGCAAGCTGCCGCAGGTCAGCTGGATGAACGCGCCGTCGATCTATTGCGAACACCCCGATCCGTCCAGCCCGGTGCAGGGCGCCTGGTTCCTGCAAGAGGTGCTGGATGCGTTGACCGCCGTGCCCGAGGTCTGGAGCAAGACGGTGCTGCTGATCAACTTCGACGAGAACGACGGCTACTTCGATCACGTGCCGTCGCCATCCGCGCCGGCGCCCGCCGGTGGCGGCGCTTTTGCCGGCAAGACCACGCTGTCCGATGCCGACATGGCGTTCGAATACTTCACGCACGCCGCGCCCGCCGGCAGCACCAGCCAGCCCGCGCCGGACGGTCGTGTCTACGGCCCCGGTCCGCGCGTACCGATGTACGTGATCTCGCCCTGGAGCCGCGGCGGCTGGGTCAATTCGCAGGTGTTCGACCACACCTCGGTGCTGCGCTTCCTGGAAGCGCGTTTCGGCGTGGCCGAACCCAACATCAGCCCGTACCGCCGCGCGGTTTGTGGCGACCTGACCAGCGCGTTCAACTTCAAGACGCCCAACACTGAGTCGCTGCCGACGCTGGCCGGTCGCGCCACCCGCAGCGCTGCCGACCAGTTGCGCACCGCGCAGGAAGCCCTGCCGCAGATGCCGCTGCCCACCGACATGCAGCTGCCGATCCAGGCCAGCGGCACGCGGCCGTCGCGCGCGCTGCCCTATGAACTGCACACCAGCGCCCGCTGCCTGGCGGCGGGCACGGTGGAACTGGTGTTTGCCAACACCGGCACGCAGGCGGCGGTGTTCCATGTGTACGACCGCTACCACCTGGACCGCTTGCCGCGCCGCTATACGGTCGAACCGGGCAAGACCCTGTCCGATATCTGGAACGCGCTGGGCGACAACCTGGGCATGTACGACCTGTGGGTGCTCGGCCCCAATGGCTTTCACCGCCATTTCAAGGGCGACACCAACCGCATCGCCGACAGCGGGTCGCTGCCCGAGATCCGGGTCTGCTACGACATCGCCAACGGCGAGGTCTACACCGAATTGCTCAACATGGGCGGCAACGCCTGCACCTTCACCATCACGCCGGTCGCTTATCGGCAGGACGGCCCCTGGCCGCTGACGGTGGCGGGGGGCGGCAAGACGTCGATGAACTGGGCGTTGGCAGCCAGTGGGCAGTGGTACGACTTCGCCGTCACGTGTTCCAGCGATCCGGCGTTCTACCGCCGCTTCGCGGGCCGTGTGGAAACCGGCACGCACACGGTCAGCGATCCGGCCATGGGCGTGGCCGGGGTGTAGTGCGGGGTGCCTGCCGGCGCGGTCAGACGCGGAAGTCCGCCGCCATGTCCTCGTCGGTGCGCATCGGCAATTTGCCCGCGCGGCAGGCGTCCAGGAACACGCGGTAGTCTTTCTCGTTCTGCCGCGCGTAGGCCTGGGCGTAGTCGACCAGCGCATCGGAAAACTGGGTCGAGCGGCCCATGTAGGCCGCCAGTTCGACCGAATGGCCGCTGGCCTTGGCATGCGCCCGGGCCAGCGCGCGGGCGCACATGCGGGCGTAGCCAGTCAGGATCTTCTGGTTGAAGCTTTCGATATCGGCCGATACCTTCATGTCGCGCAATTGGCGGAAATAATACTGGCGCCCGCGCGGGCCGGTGGACCAGCCCAGGAAGATGTCGCTGGCCGCCTGCAGCAGCCGCTGGCCGGCCACCACGCGCAGCCCCTCGTGCGTCGGCGCCTTGTCGCGGGCATAGCGCGCGATGACGGACTGGCGCGCTTCCTTGGCCTGCAGGAATAGCG
Source organism: Achromobacter xylosoxidans (assembly GCA_040396375.1). Classification (GTDB taxonomy): domain Bacteria; phylum Pseudomonadota; class Gammaproteobacteria; order Burkholderiales; family Burkholderiaceae_B; genus Achromobacter; species Achromobacter xylosoxidans_D. The sequence continues at coordinate 74,296 of JBEBOQ010000001.1, read as the reverse complement.
GGTTGCCCCAGCTATCCACCATCAACATCACCAGGCAGACCGTGCCCACGCTGCCCACGCCCACCACCTTGAACACCACGTCCTGCACGGAGAAGTGATTGAGCAGCGCGCGCCGATCGGGCGCCAGGCTGTCCAGGTAGCCGGCGTAGCACTTCGCCATTTTCTTTTTCCAGGCGGCAGTATCGGGCCAGTGTTCGTCCGGACCCAGCAGCGAGACAGGGCCGGTGGGGTGGAACATCGCCGGCGGCGCGTCACGGATGCGCCAGTGGCCGTTGTCCTGGAACGCCATTTTTCGCAGCATGCTTTCGTTGTTGCGGCCCGCGGCCTTTTCCATGGCGCGATTGATGAGGCGGCGGCCATCGTTGGTTTCCGCGTCTTGCAGCATGCGTTCGAAGGTCAGGCCCTCGTACCAGACGTCCAACGTGCTGTTCTGCGCGTATTCGGTCATGCGGCTTTGGTATTCGACGGCGGCGGCCATGACGATGCCGGCGGTGTCGCCGCGGCCATAGCCCATGTGCCGGGCCGCCACGGCCAGGCTGGCCGTCAGCCGCTTCACGTCCCACTCCCAGGGGCCGGTGGCGGTTTCGTCGAAGTCGTTCAGGTCGAACAGCAACTGCCGTTCAGGCGTGGCAAAGCCGCCGAAATTAAGCAGATGTGCGTCGCCGCAGATGGGGATGGAAATGCCGGTATGGGGCGTGCCGGCCAGGTCGTGTGCTTGCAGGACCGCGGCGCCACGAAAGAAAGTGAAGGGCGATGCCGCCATGCGTCCGTAGCGCAGCGGGATCAGGGCTTTGACGCGTCCGGCGCTGTTGCTGCGCAACAGCTTGATCGGATCGCGGTCGACGTTGCCGACGGCCGCATGGGAAGAGCGTCTGGCGTGCTCCCGGGCTTTCTGCCCGGTGGATTTGCGCGCTTGGATGCTGTCTGTCTCGAGCATGGAGCCACTCCCTGGTCACACACGGATGTCCCGGTCGGGCAAGTGTACGAGGCCGGATGCGGCTTGGCTATCTCTCGGCGCGGCCAGCCGTTCAGATGACCGTAATGCGCAGCTCGGCCAGCAGTGTCGCGGCCTGGGCCTTCGAGATGGCGGCGCCCGCCAGCCTTGCGGCGGCCGACAGGTCGATGCCGCCCAGGTCGGCCTCGCGCAGGTCGGCGCCTTCGAAGCGGGCGTTCTTCAGCGTGGCGTTGCGCAGGCTGCCGCCATGGAACACCGTGTCGCGAAAGTCGCAGCCGGTCAGGTCCGCGTCGGAAAAGTCCAGTTGGTGCAGTTCGGTCTTGCGAAATGAAATGCCGCGCACCAGCGCGCCGACCAAGAGGCATTCCTCGAGCGTCCAGCCCAGGGCCGCGATGCCGTCGAAGTCGGACCCGGTCAGTTTGCAGCCGCGAAAGCGAACGGTAGCCAGGCGCGCCCGGCGCCAGTTGGAATTGTTCAGGTCGCAGTTGGCGAACACCGCGTCGCTGGCATCGGCCGAGGCAAACTCGGCATGGCCGCCGCGGCAGCGCAGCCATTCGGTGTCGGCCAGCGTGGCGCCCTGGAACGAGGTCTCGGCGATAGCGCAGGCGGTAAAGCGCGCGCCGCGCAGGTCCAGCCGGGAAAAATCCGCCTGCTGGAAGTCGCAGTCCTCGAACACCAGCGGGCGCTCCTGCGCCTGTTCGATCAGCGCCTGCATCATCTTGCGGTCCAGCGTCAGGCCCGTCACGGTGCCCATGGATTCCTGCGTCATGCCCATCTTCTCTGTCGTGTTGCGGCGGCTGCTATTGGAACATGCCGCTTTCGGCGCAGAAGGTCACCAGGTCCTGGTCGGTTTGTACGTTCAGCTTGCGCATGGCCGAGATCTTCTGGCCGCTGACGGTCTTGACACTGCGCTTGAGGCTGTCGGCGACCTGCATCATCGATTCGCCGCGGATGAAATGCCGCAGCACCTCGAATTCCTTGGGCGACAGGCTGTTGATGCGCTCGCCCAGGAATTTGCTGCGCGCCGCCACGGTGCCGTCGCGCTGGAAGTCGGGCGGATAGTACTTGCGGCCCGCCTGCAGCGTATGCAGCGCGGTGACGATTTCGCCCAGGTCGTTGTGCTTGTGCACCACCGCGTCCACGCCCGCGTCGTACAGCGCCGAGATGATCATGGGGTTGGACACCATGGTCAGCACCACGATGCGCGTGTCAGGGTAGTGGCGGATCAGGTATTTGACCAGGCGGATGCCGTCGCCATAGACCTCGTCGCCGGGCATCGAATAGTCGGTGATGACCACGTGCGGCAGGTCCCGGGCCAGGTAGTCGACCAGCTCGGTCGGGCTGGACAGGGTCGCCACGACATCGAAGCTCAGGTCCTTGCCCAATAGGTCGTTCATGCCCATCAACACCAAGGGATGGTCATCGGCGAGGGCAATGCGTAGTCTTTGCATGCGGGGTGCAGTCAGGTTGGCCGGGAAGGCATACGGATTATTCTGCACCAGGATTGACGCTTGAACCAGAATGTTGCGCGTCTTGCGCCCCAGACGGGGATGGTAGGAACGGCGCCGGGTCCCGGCTATAAGAAGAATCTTAAAAATGGGGACACCATTGTCGAGGGCGATTGGCGCATCCCGCCACATCCCGCCTCCGCCCGTCTGCGCCAGATCAAGCCGCGCCGCAATCCATACCGGCCAGCGCCATCCTTGGTTCGTGATTGAGAATTTTCTTGTTCAATCACCCCGGCCGCTTTGGCAACATCCTCTTCGCACTAGACGTTGTCTTTGGGCCGCCACGCCGCGGCCGGACTGCCGGCGCGCAAAGCGCCAAGCGAGGCTGAATAATGTTGATCCCCCAGCGCCGTCCCGGGCCGGCTGTCCCGGCCAGGCGCCGCCATGCGTGACGATGCGCGCCAGTGGCCCCCGCGCGAAGAGGCCCTGTTCCTGCGCTTTCAGCCGGTGTTCACGGCCCAGGGCCAGGTACATGAATACGCGGTCGCGGACAGCCTGACGCCGTGGACGGGCGATACGTCAGACTTGCTGCGCCAACGTGCGCGCCTGCGGGCGGCGGCGGCGTTTGCAGGCAAATTCGCGGCGCCCCTGGATATGTCCTTCGCCCATCCCTTGCACGCACCCGATGACGCCGACTTGGCGCAACGGCTGTGTCGCGAGCTGGATATCGGCCTGTCGCAGGACCGGTTGTGGTTTGGCGCGGCGCAAGGGGATGTGCTGCAAGGGGAGGGCGATGCCTCGCCTCTGCTGCCCAGTCTGCGTCTTACTTTCTGCGTGCCGCTGACTGGCCGCCTGCTGACGCGTGCGCACCTGTTGGAGCGCTACGCTGATTTCCAGGTCGCGCTGCGGGCGCGGCTGCTGCCCGCAATCCAGGGGGGCCGGCCCGCCGCCCATGGCGTGTTGCGAGCGGTGGGGCTGACGCTGCAGATCCCGCGTGGTCTGGCCGGCAACCGCATCTTGCAGAGCCGATTCTTCGCGTTGATCGAATGCGCGGCGGCGGCCAACTTGCGCGTGGTGGCCGATGGCATCGACGACATCCAGGATTTCGCCTGGATGCGCTTGCACCACGAACTGCTGTTTCGCGGCCAGGCCTTGTCCGCGCCGCTCAGCGCGCAATGCCTGGACGTCTGGCTGCAGGCGGATGGCCAGGCCTGGCGCAGCTTCAATGCCTGTACTGCGCGTTGGACTGGCGCCGCGGGCGGATAGCGGACCGCGGCAGGCCGTGTGGCCAGACTCCGCGGGTGTGGCAGCCGGTCTAGCCGATCTGCTCGGCCTGCAACTGACCCAGAATGAAGCCGTCCACCGCGCTGCTGCGGCCGCGCCAAAGCGTCGGTTGGCCCGCGATGGGGGTACCGTCGGCGGTGAAGAACAGGGCGTCGGCCAGATGGATGTAGTTGGGCAGGGGTTCCGCCGGTTGCGGCAGGCGGAACACATCGCCCAGCTCGGCCAGCGAATGGCGTACCGATTGGCGGGCCGTCGCGTCCATGTCCGACAGCGAATCGGCGAAGCTCTCGGCGAAACGGTCGAAATACTCCGCGCCGGAAACAATCGAGCCGGACACCAGCATGCCGCCCATCTGCAGCGTGACGCCAATGCTCTTGAGCTGGCCGCCGTTGTTCACCAGGTTCACCAGGAACTGCAGGAACACGTCGGCGTGCGGGTTGGCGGCGACGGGGGCCGTGGGCGTGTCGGGGGTCGGGTCGAGACTCATGGAGGAGAGCTCCGGTTGGTGCGAGGGAGTCACAAGATACTCGAACGGCGACGAATGCGCATCGGGGGCAATCAGTGGATAAAGCCCCGGATCGGGCGACAGTCCGGCGATTCGACGCGGCCGGCCAAGCGTTAACTTGCGGATGATCGAGACTCTCTACGCAAAGGCCAACCCATGCTCGCCGTGAACCCTTCGACCGCCGCCAACGCCGCCGACTCCCGCAAGACCGGTGCCGCCGATGGCGCGCAGAATGGCGCTTTTCGCGCGGCCTTTGCCGATGCCGAGGCACGTGGCGCATCGGCCCTGGGCGGCGGCGTGGCGGGCGCGACCCACGCCGCGCCGTCCGCTACCGAACAGGAATTCACGGACTACGCGTCCATGTCGCTGCAGGACAAGATGTTCTACGCCGCGTTGGCCTCGCTGGGCATTTCCAAGAAGGACTATGACGCGATGTCGGCGGCCGACAAACTCAAGATCGCCGAGAAGGTGTCATTGGTGATGCAGCAGTTGGCCAAGGCCGAACAGGCCAAGCAGGTCAGCTAGGCATTAGTCGTTCGCCGCCGGGCCGTCTGCCTGCTGCGGCGTGGCGGTATCGCGCCGTTGCAGCATGCGGGCGACCCGTTCGCCCGCGGTTCGAAACCGCTGCGCCAGCGAATCCGGCGCCAGCACATCGAATTCCACTTCCAGCGCCATCAGCCAATACGTCAGCGCGTCCAGCGACTGGCCGGTGCACCGCAGCAGGCAGCGGCCATCGTCCAGCGCTTCGACCTGGCCGGCCGACGGGGGAATGCGCGCGGCCATCACCGCGTGCGGCGCATGCAGCACGATGCGGGCCTCTTCGGCGTTGGGCGCCTGCCCCACCGCGCGCGCCACATAGGCGCGCAGGTCGCCGCCTTCGGGCGGAGGACGCGGCGCGAAGTGGGCGCCCAGCGCCACCGCGCCGGTGATGCGGTCCAGCCGGAACGTGCGCCAATCGTCGCGCGCCGGATCCCACGCGACCAGATACCAGCGATACCCCGTGTGCGCCAGCCCCTGCGGTTCGACCTGGCGGGTGCTGGGCTGGCCGCGGCTGTCGGCGTAGTCGAAGTTGACGCGCAACTGGTCGCGGCAGGCGGCGGCCAGCGCGGCCAACAACCCTGCATCGATCACCGGGCCGCCGCGCGGCAGCGGCACGATGGCTGAGCGCAGCGCGTCGAGCTTGTGGCGCAGGCGGGTCGGCATCACCTGTTCCAGTTTGACCAGCGCGCGCAGCGCCGCTTCTTCGATGCCGCCGACCGTGCCCGTGGCCGCGGTGCGCAGCGTGATGGCCACCGTCAGCGCCTCGTCGTCGTCCAGCAGCAGGGGCGGCAGGGCGTTGCCCGCGCGAAAGGCGTAGCCGCCCGCCACGCCGCTGCTGGCCTGGATCGGGTAGCCCAGCTCGCGTAGCCGGTCGATGTCGCGCCGTAGCGTGCGGGGATGCACCGCCAGGGTCTGCGCCAGGTCGGCGCCGGCCCAATGGCGGCGGGTCTGCAACAAGGAAAGCAGGCGCAGGAGGCGGTTGCTGGAGCTAAGCATCGGTCAACGATAGCCCGGATCAAGGGCGGAAACTGTCCGCAATGGATTCTACAGTTCGTCCGTCGTCAGCGGCCATGGGGCCGCGGCACTTTCCCTCAGATCCGGAGCTTGTCCATGTCTATCGTTTTCTATTGGTACCCCCAGTCCAGCGCCTCCCCCATCGCCTGCGCCCTGGCCGAACTGCAGGTCCCGCACGAACGCGTCAAGGTGGATATCCGGGCCGGCGAACAGCGCCGCCCTGAATTCCTGGCCCTGAACCCCAACGGCAAGGTGCCGACCCTGACCGTGGACGGCGCGCCGCTGTTTGAAGCCTTGGCCATCCACCTGTGGCTGGGCGAGCGCTGGGGCGTTGAAAAAGGCCTGTGGCCCGCCGCCGGCACCCCTGAACGACTGGCCGCCATGTCGTGGTGCACGTGGTCCTATGTGACGTACGGCGCGGTGATCTCGCGCCTGCATGTCGTCGCCCACGGCGACGAGCGGGGCCGCGACGCGCGCCAGGCCGAGCGGGCCATCGCCGACCTGGATTCGCTGTTGGGGCTGCTGGATGCGCACCTGGCGCGCCAGCCGTGGATGGTGGGTGACAAGTACTCGCTGGCGGACCTGGTGGTGGCGTCGGTGGTCGGCTACACCGCCTTTTTGGGTGCGCCAGTGGCCGCCCATCCGAAGGTGCAGGCGTGGCTGAGCACGGTCAAGGCCCGGCCGGCGATGCAAGGCGAGGTCTGAAAGCCGGCCTGTGATGCAGGGCGACACCTGAACGTGACAACGCCGCGTCGTCAGAGGGCGCGGCGTTGTTCGGTGCTGGGTAGCTGGGCCGCCCGCAATGCCGACCCGTGGCGTTGCGCTTACCAGCCCCAGCAGGTGCCGGCAGCGGGTTTGCCGCAGGCGCGGTAGTTCACCGAATACCACAGCTTGCCGCCGGTGCGGGGATCGCCGTTGGTCTTGGCGTCGGTGCGCGGCAGCTCTTCCAGTGTGTCGCGGGCCGTCTTGGTGGGTGTGCCGTTGGCGGCGCCCGCCACCAGTACGATGCGGCCCAGGCTGGCCGCGGTGCGGTCCTGGAACACGATGTCGGTGTCGGCCAACGCGGACATCTTCAGCGCGGCGTTACGCACCGCGGCGGCATAGCCGTCATTGGCGCCGGTGGGCGCAAGCGCCGCGCTCAGCGTGCTGACCGTCAGGATTTGCGCGGGGGTGGACGGCGCCACCATGGCGTATTGATCCAGACCGGGCAGTTGCCCGCCAGCCACCTGGCGCCGCAGCCAGTCGCCCCACAGGAATTCGGCAAACTCAGGCAGGTTGCCGTTGCTATAGGCGATGTCGCGGGTGAAATACACCAGCGAGCGGTAGCGGTCTTCCTGCATGCCGCCGGCTTCTTGCGCGTTGGCGATGCCCAGGCGGGAGGGCAACTGGTCCACCGTGATGGGTTGGTTCTGGCCATCGCGCAGCCAGGCTTTGCGTTCGTCGACCATGCGTTGCCAGAATGCGGAGGCCGTGCCGATGCCGCTGTAGTTGGCGTCCACCTTGACCCACACCGGCAGCTTGGGGCCGCCGTCGAAGATCGCGCGCAACGACGAGAACGTGTGATGCCCGTCCGTCAGGTACAGATTGCCGTCCCAGCCGACCACCACGGTTTTCAGATTGGTCGGGTCGGCGCCCAGGGCGGCGGTGCAATTGAACGTGTCGGGCTGGTCCAGGCGGGCGGCCTGCGCCTGGGCGATCGAGGTGAACGCCGGGGCCGTGGTGGCACCCATGTCTTCGCAGTAGTCGCTGAATTTCTTGCCAACCGTGCGGTTCAGGTAGTCCAGCTGATTGACCGGGTTGCCCGCCCAGGTGGGCCGATTGAAATCGCCTTGCCAGCGGCCGAGCTTGTAGTAGATCTGGTCGTAGCCGATGGCGGCCTGGGTGGGGCGCAGTTCTTCGATGCGCACCTTGATCACGTCGCCCGGCTTGGCGGCCAGATAGGCCTGGTTGCGGGTATCGACGGGCGGCGCGGGCGTTTCCGCGACGGGCGGCGAAGCGGCGGGCGTGTTGTCGTCGTCGTCGCTATTGCCGTTGCAGGCTGCCAGCAGGAAGGGCAGCGAGGCCAGCGCCAGCACGCGCAGCGCGGGGCGCCAGCGGGCGGCAATGGGCAGGGGAACGGCGGGGGAAGGCGTGCGGGACATGGGCGGCAAGGGGGGATTGATCAGGGAAGTATCCAATGATGACCGAAACGTGTTGCGTGATCATTGCACCTGTCATATTTCAGACGAAACGGCCGTTCGCCGTTCGCGCACGAGCCACAACAGCAAGGCCACCGCGATCCAGGCCACGGAGAGCGGCCGTGGGGTTTCCAGCGGCAGCCACGCCGTAGCCGCCAACCCCAGGCCCAGCAAGCTGTAATACCCCATGCCGAACAGCGCACCGGCCCGTCCCAGGCAATGGCCATAGCGGCGCAACGCCGGTCCCAGCAGATTGGGAATTGCCATGCCGTAGCCCACGAAGATCGGCAACGCCAGGGCGGCCCATAGCCATCCCGGCGCCGGCTGCCAGAACACGGCGGCGGCTTGCGCGGCCACGCCTGCCGCGACGCAGCGCAGGCCATGCCGCACGCGTCTATCCGCATCCAGCGTGGCGGGCAACCAACGGTTCAACGCCGCGCCCAGACTGCCGGCCAGCGCCACGCCCAGCCCGACCCAGCCAAAACCCAGGCCGGGCAGTGCGCCCGTCATGAAGGGGCCGGCGGCATAGAACGAGAAAACCAGCAGGTTCAAGCCCGCCACGCGCAGCGCGGCCAGGCGCAGGTCGGCGTCGGCGAGCATCTGGCGTCCCAACGCCGTCAAGGGCTGCGCGGACGTCTCTGCCGGACGGGTCTCCGGCCAGAGGCGGGCGGCGGAAAAAAGCAGTCCCGCGATGGCCAGGGCGATGATGACCAGGACGCCCGCATAGCCATAGCGGTCCGACACCAGTTGCCCCGCCAGCGGGCCGGCGGCGGGCGACCAGGCCAATACCGCGCCCAACGTCACGAAATAGCGTGTCAGGCGTTCGCCCGCCAGAGCGTCCCGCAACATGGTCTGCGTCACCACCGAGCAGGCGGCCAGCCCCAGCGCCTGGATGCATCGCCCCGCAAGCAGCCACGTGTAGTCCGGCGCGGCAAGGGCGCATAACGTACCGGCCAGCCCGGTGGCCAGCGCGGCTAGCAGTGCCGGGCGGCGGCCCCAGGCGTCCGCGAGCAGTCCCCACAGCAACACGCCGCCGGCAAAGCCCACAAAGAAAATGCCCATGACCGGCTGTGTGGCAGCGGCATCCAGGCGCCAGTGGCGCGCCAGGTCCGGCAGCGCAGGCGCCAGGATGGTTTCAGCGATCTGCGGCAGGGCCAGCAGGGCAATCACGAGCCAGCGCGGCGGTAGCGGGGCGGGGGCTTGCGAGCGGGGAATGGCGTGGGGCATGACGATGACGGTGCGGCAAAAGGACGCTAGCGTAGCCGCGCGTGTTTGCGCAAAATCACGACATTCCGTCATAAAACATCGCCAATCGGACATGCCCATCTATTCCCCCGCTTTCGTTGAAGATCCGGACAGCGTCGCCTGTCCGGTGGTGGGGCAGGCCATCGATACCCGGGCCCATGCCTCGGATTGGCATGCGCACCAACGCGCGCAATTGCTGTATCAGGCGCAAGGCGGGGTGACCTTGTATCTGGCGGACCGCGTGGGGCAACTGGCGCCGCTGCAGGCGGCCTGGCTGCCGGCCGGGTGCCTGCACCGCACGGTCATGCAAGGCGCGTTCGCCTATCGCAGCCTGTATTTCGATGTGGCTGTTTTTCCGGATTTGCCGCAGGAACCGCGCATCCTGGACGTCAACCCGTTGCTGCGCGAGATGATCGTGCGCGTCACGCAATGGCCGTCGGACCAGCCGCTGGATGCGGTACGTCAGCGCTTGGTAGGGGCCTTGCTGGATGAGTTGGCGGGGGCGCCGGCGGCGCCCCTGCACTTGCCAATGCCGCGCGACCGGCGGCTGGCGCCGATCGTGGAGGCGTTGCTCGCCGACCCGGCTTGCCCGCTGTCCATCGAGGACTGGGGGCGGCGGGTGGGGGCCAGTGGCCGTACGCTGGCGCGGGCCTTTCTGGTAGAGACGGGCTTGCCGTTCACCCGGTGGCGCACCCAGTGCCGGCTGCTGATCGCGCGGGCCCGGCTGGCCGAGGGGGCGTCAGTGACCGAGGTGGCGCATGCGGTGGGTTATGCCAGCGATAGCGCCTTTATCGCCATGTATCGGCGCGCCTACGGCGAGCCTCCGGGAAGAAGGCTGCGCAGGCGCGCCGTCGCGCCTTAGAACACGTGGCGGATGCCGACGCCGGCCGCGGTGCTCTTCAGGCCGTCAATGAACGCATAGTCCTTGCCGTACGAACCGTAGGCGTACAGGTTGGTGCGCTTGGACAGGTCGTAGGTGTAGCCCACGCTCCAGACGTTCATGTTGGCGTCGCCGCCGGTCAGGCGGTCGTTGGACGGCGACACGTGCTGCCACGACGCGAACAGGCTGCTGGCCCCGCCCACCGGCATCGTCGCGCCCAGCATGTAGGCGTTGGCCTTGAAGCCGTCGACGTAGCGGTTGGTGCCGAACTCGTCGCTGAACGGCGTGCCGGCCGGCAGGTCCTGGCCGACGAACCAGCCGTCGGTGGTGCGGCCATAGGCGGCCGCCAGCTTCACCACTTCCAGGTCGTACGACAGGCCCACCGCGTACTGGCGCGGCGTGGCGTCATGGTCGATCGACGCGCGGTTCGAGCCATTGAGCTGGTCGTAGGTCAGCGTGACGTTGACCGGCCCTTCCACGTAGCGCAGGCCGGCGGTGATGCCACGCGAATTGTCGTTGGTGCGGAAATGGGTTTCGTCGTTGTTGGTATCGTCGACGTTGAACGAATAGCCCGCGGCGAACTGGAAGCCGCTCATCGAGGGGCTGCGGTACATCACCATGTTGTCCCAGCGCATGGTGTTGGCCGCGCTGAAACCCAGGCCCAGGTTCGATTGGGTGTAGCTGGTGTAGAAGGGATCGATGTCGGCCAGGTAGTTCGAGCCGACGGTGGCCTGGCGGCCGAATTCGATCGTGCCCCAGGCGTCGTTGGCCAGTCCGATGGTGGCCTGGCGGCCGAACAGGCGGCCGCTCTGGCCGCGGGTGCCGTTGCCCGAATCGAAACCGCTTTCCAGCGTGAACACGGCGCGCAGGCCATCGCCCAGGTCTTCGGATCCGCGCAGGCCCCAGCGGGAGCCGGCCTGGATGCCGTTGATCATGCCGAGCTTGCTGCCGTCATAGCCATTGCCCTTGATCTTGTTGTAGCCAATGCCGGTGTCGATGACACCATAGAGAGTGACTGACGTTTCTGCCTGAGCGACGCCTGCAAAGGTGGTCAACATTGCGGCTGCGAGCAGCGTCTTTTTCATCCGGAAAACTCCTAGAGTGGGGGTGGAAAAAACAAAGGGAACAGCACGTTAGGCTTGCGCCTAGCGGTGTTCCCAGACTCTAGTGTAGACCAGTTTGGTCTATTTTCCGTCAATTCGGTCGAATTTCTGGCTATTTACGGTAATTATCAGACTGATCTTGGGTGGAAAAAAACGGCGGCCAGTGGCCGCCCCCGGACTCATCCGCGGCGACCGCGCAACCGCCGTTCTTCGCGCACGACAATGGCCGCGCCGACGATGATCATGGCCGCCAGGGCGTACCAGGTGATGGCATAGACCAGGTGGTTGTTGGGGAAGGTCAGCACCGTCAGGCCGCCCACGGGGGCCTTGGCCGGATCGCGGCCGGCGCCGGGGGAGGCGTCCGCGTCGATGAAATACGGGGCCACATCCGTCAGGCCGCGCGCCGTCGCAATGGCCGGCAGGTCGCGTGAATACCAAAGGTTGGTCGCCGGATCGTTATTGCGCAAGAAGCCGCTGCCGGGCTCGCCCATGCGCAGCAGGCCGCTGACCTGAACCGGCGCGGCTGCGGCCTGGGCCTGGATCTGGGCTTGGCCGGCAGCCTGGCTCTTGCGCCATTCCGGCAGCACGAAGCCACGGTTCACCAGCACCGTGCCGCCGCCGTCCGCCAACTGCAGCGGCGTCATGACCCAGTAGCCGCTACCCAGTTCGGTGGCTGCCTGCACCAGCGTCTGCTTGTCGTACTGGTACGTGCCGGTGGCCGACACGCGGCGGTACTCGGCGTTGTCGGAATTGAGCCCCGCCCAGTCGGACCGCCCGGGGGCGGGCGTGGCGGGCGCGTGGGCCCGTTGGTCCACCTGCGCGATCAGGCTTTGTTTCCAGGCCAGGCGGTGCACCTGCCAGGTGCCCAGGGCGCACAGGCCCGCGAACAGCGCAACGGCAATCACCCCGAGAATCGTCAGGGTGGTTGCGCTGCGGGGACTGCGGGGGGTGTCGCCGGATAGAGAAGAGTCTTTTATTGCCGCCATCACATCAGGGCATATTCCGCATGTCGTGGATAGACATGGGCATCATGTTGGAGTTCAAGTGATACATGATCCAAATGGATCCGCTGAGCGTGATTACGACCAGCACCAGCGTGAATATTAACGCCAACATGTTCCAGCCGCTTTCGGACTTGGTATCCATGTGCAGGAAGTAGATGATGTGCACCACGATCTGCACCACCGCGAACGCCAGGATCACCAGCGCCGTGGTGCGCGAACTGGCGAACACCCGGTCCATCACCAGCCAGAACGGGATCGCGGTCAGGATGGCCGCCAGCACGAAGCCGGTGACGTAGCTTTTCAGGGTGCCATGGGCGGCGCCGTCGTCATCGTCGTGATGGCCGTGATCGTGGCCGTGGCCGGCGTGGTCGGCATGCGCGTTCATGGCAGCACTCCCATCAGGTAGACAAAGGTGAACACGCCGACCCAGATCAGATCCAGGAAGTGCCAGAACATCGACAGGCACATCAGCCGGCGGCGGTTCTCGGGGATCAGGCCGTGCATGCGCACCTGCACCATCATCGTCACCAGCCAGACGATGCCGAACGTGACGTGCAGCCCGTGCGTGCCGACCAGCGTGAAGAACGACGACAGGAAGGCGCTGCGCTGCGGCCCGGCGCCCTGGTGGATCAGGTGCGCGAACTCATACAGTTCCAGCGACAGGAAGCCCAGCCCCAGCAGGCCGGTGACCGCCAGCCAGCCCTGCGTGGCGCCGACCCGGTTGCGCCGCATCTCCAGCATGGCGAAGCCGTAGGTGATGGACGACAGCAGCAGCAGCGCGGTGTTCACCGCCACCAGCGGCAGGTCGAACAGATCAGCCCCCGAGGGGCCCGCCGCATAGTTCCGGCCCAGCACGCCGTAGGTCGCGAACAGGCAGGCGAAGATGAGGCAGTCGCTCATCAGGTACACCCAGAATCCCAGCAGGGTGCCGTTCTTGGGGTGGTGTTCGCCCGGGACGTAGAACACGGGCTCCGCGGGCGGCGCGGCGTCGCCGGGCAGGTTGGGGGCCAGGGTATCAGACATTTTTCGCTAGCAACCTTGTGCGGGCGTCTTCGGCGCGCACGACCTCTTCGGCCGGCACGTAGTAGTCGCGCTTGTAGTTGAAGGTATGAACGATGGACACCAGGATCAGCGCCGCGAACGACAGCACGGTCAGCGGCCACATGTGCCAGATCAACGCGAAGCCCATCACCACGCTGATGCCCGCCAGCACAATGCCCGCCCAGGTGTTCTTGGGCATGTGGATGGGGATGAAGCCTGTCTGCGGCCGTTGGAACCCGTGCTGCTTCATCTGCCACCAGGCGTCCTGGTCGTGCACGCGCGGCGTGAAGGCGAAGTTGTAGGCGGGCGGCGGTGACGACGTGGACCATTCCAGCGTGCGGCCGCCCCACGGGTCGCCCGTGGTGTCGCGCAGCGATTCGCGGCGGCGGTAGCTGACCACCAGCTGGATCAGGAAGCAGGCGATGCCGATGGCGATCAGCGCCGCGCCAAACGCGGCGACCTGGAACCAGATCTGCAGCGACATGTCTTCAAAGTGGTTCACGCGGCGCGTCACGCCCATCAGCCCCAGCACGTACAGCGGCATGAAGGCGAAGTAAAAGCCCACCAGCCAGAACCAGAACGAGCACTTGCCCCAGAACGGATCGAGCTTGTAGCCGAAGGCCTTGGGGAACCAGTAGGTGATGCCGGCCATCAGGCCGAACAGCACGCCGCCGATGATGACGTTGTGGAAGTGGGCGATCAGGAACAGGCTGTTGTGCAGGGCGAAGTCGGCGGGCGGCACCGCCAGCAGCACGCCCGTCATGCCGCCGATCACGAAGGTGACCATGAAGCCCAGCGTCCACAGCATCGGCACCTCGAAGCGGATGCGGCCGCGGTACATGGTGAACAGCCAGTTGAAGATCTTGGCCCCGGTCGGGATAGAGATGATCATGGTCGTGATCCCGAAGAACGAGTTCACGCTGGCGCCGGACCCCATGGTGAAGAAGTGATGCAGCCACACCAGGTACGACAGCACCGTGATGACGACCGTGGCGTACACCATGGACGCATAGCCGAACAGGCGCTTGCTGCAAAAAGTGGCCACGACTTCCGAGAAAATGCCGAAGGCCGGCAGGATCAGGATGTAGACCTCGGGGTGGCCCCAGATCCAGATCAGGTTCACGTACATCATGGCGTTGCCGCCGAAGTCGGCCGTGAAGAAGTTGGTGCCGACGTAGCGGTCCATCGACAGCAGCGCCAGCACCGCGGTCAGCACCGGGAACGCCGCCACGATCAGCACGTTGGTGCACAGCGCGGTCCAGGTGAAGATCGGCATGCGCATCAGCGACATGCCGGGCGCGCGCATCTTGACGATGGTGACCAGCAGGTTCACGCCTGACAGCAGTGTGCCGACCCCCGCTATCTGCAAGGCCCATATGTAGTAGTCGACCCCCACGTCCGGACTGTGCGCGATGCCCGATAACGGGGGATACGCCAGCCAGCCCGTGCGGGCGAATTCGCCCACGAACAGCGACATCATCACCAGCACCACGCCGCCGGTGGTCATCCAGAAGCTGAAGTTGTTCAGGAACGGAAAGGCCACGTCGCGCGCGCCGATCTGCAGCGGCACCACGTAGTTCATCAGCCCCGTGACCAGCGGCATGGCCACGAAGAAGATCATGATCACGCCGTGGGCGGTGAAGATCTGGTCATAGTGGTGCGGCGGCAGGTAGCCGGCGGAATCGCCGAACGCCACCGCCTGTTGTAGCCGCATCATGATGGCGTCGGCAAAGCCGCGCAGCAGCATCAGGATGCCCAGGATCATGTACATGATGCCGATCTTCTTGTGGTCGATGCTGGTGAACCACTCGTGCCACAGGTAGCCCCACTTGCGGTAATAGGTGATGGCGCCCAGCAGCGCGATGCCGCCGATCGCCACCATGGCGAAGGTGGCCAGCAGGATCGGCTCGTGGAAGGGAATGGCGTCCCAGGTCAGGCGACCGAAGATCAGCTTGGTGAGGTCTGGTTGATCAGTCATCTCGGTTTCCAGGGCTCGGTTTCCAGGGGGAATACCTTGATTTCACGCGATGCGCCGTGGCGGCGGCGCGGCCGCTACAGCGCCAGTTCCGCCGCTGACGTGCACATGGCGCCGACATACTTGCGCACGGGCGCATCGGCCAGGCCCAGGCGTTCGCGCGTGGCCTCGTCCAGGCTGGCGATGTTGCGCGCGCCGGGAATGCCCATGCCGCCGCCGGCGTCGATCGCCATGGCGTCCTTCATGCACATGCGGTTCGGCTCGACGCAGCGGTTGACGATGGCGTCGAACAGGCCGGGCGCGACGCTGGCGTAGCGCTGCACCGGGTTGCGTTCGCTGGGCTGTTCCAGTTTCAGGTAGGTGTCGCGGCCGAGCGTGGCGCCGGAGGCGCGGGCATCGGCGATCCACTTGTCAAAGCCCTGCTGGTCCAGGCCGTGGAAGCGAAAGCGCATGCCGGAAAAGCCCGCGCCGCTGTAGTTGGCCGACAGGCCCTCGTATTCGCCTGGGTGGTTGATGACCGCGTGCAGCGTGGTCTGCATGCCCGGCATGGCATAGATCTGGCCGGCCAGCGCCGGGATGAAGAACGAGTTCATCACCGTGGACGAGGTGATCTTGAACTGGATCGGGCGGTCGACCGGCGCGGCCATTTCGTTGACCGCCGCCACGCCTTGTTCGGGATAGAGGAACAGCCACTTCCAGTCCAGCGCCACCACTTCGACCACCAGCGGCTTGGTGCCGGGAGGAACCTCGCGGCCTTCGGACAGGCGCGCCAGCGGCCGGTAGGGATCGAGCTGGTGGGTGCTGACCCAGGTGAGCGCGCCCAGCGCGATGATGATCAGCAGCGGCGCCGCCCAGATCAGCAGCTCCAGCATGGTGGAGTGGTTCCAGTCGGGGTCGTAGTGCGCGTCGCGGTTGCTGGCGCGATAGCGCCACGCGAACAGGAAAGTCAGGAAGATCACCGGCACGATGATCAGCAGCATCAGGCCGGTGGAGATGATGATCAGGTTGCGCTGCTGCAGCGCGATGTCACCGGATGGCGAGAGCAATACCGCATTGCATCCGGAGAGCAACGGCAGGGCGGCGAACAGCAACAATCCGCGGAGCCTTGGGAAAGACGGCATGGCCATACCCCGAAACGTAACCGTGGGAGTTAAACGCAACACTACGCTGGAAGCCGCGAAAAATCTAGGGTAAAAAGAGCAAAAGTATGCGCGCCGAATGCGTGCGGGGCGGGGCCGGGCAACATCTGGCCGCGGCCCGCAAAGCCTTTGCGGATGTGCATGCAGGTGTATTGCAAAAGCGTAGACAAGGCGTCTTTCAAACTTCCTTTCAGCGAGCAATCACATGGCGACCACCACGCAGTATCCCGGTCACGTTCCCCCCTTGCCGACGCCGGGCGCGGCAGGCGGCGGGGCCAGCCACGCCAAGGTGGCTCCCGGCGAGATCGCCGTGGGTGTCGTCATCGGACGCGCCTCTGAATACTTCGACTTCTTCGTCTTCGGCATCGCTTGCGTGCTGGTGTTTCCGCGCGTGTTCTTCCCGTTCGAGGCCCAACTGGAAGGCACGCTGTGGGCCTTCGTCATCTTCTCTTTTGCCTTCATTGCGCGTCCCATCGGCACCGCGCTATCCATGGCGATCCAGCGGCGCTGGGGGCGCGGCACCAAGCTCACCATCGCTTTGTTCCTGCTTGGCACGGCTACGGTCGGCATGGCCTTCCTGCCTGGCTATAACGCCATCGGCGGGCATGCCATCGTGCTGCTCGCGGTGTTCCGTTGCTTGCAGGGCCTGGCCTTTGGCGGATCGTGGGACGGCCTGCCGTCGCTGTTGGCATTGAACGCGCCGCCCAACCGCCGCGGCTGGTACGCGATGCTGGGGCAGTTGGGTGCGCCCATCGGCTTCATGATCGCCAGCGCGCTGTTCCTGTTCCTGCATGTGACGCTGACCGAAGCCGACTTCCTCGATTGGGGCTGGCGCTATCCATTCTTCGTGGCCTTCGCCATCAACGTGGTGGCGCTGTTCGCGCGGTTGCGCCTGGTGCTGACCGAGGAATACACCCAGTTGCTCGAAGAAGGCGAACTCGAACCCATCAGCACCACGAAAATGGTCCGCGAACAGGGCTACAACCTGTTCCTGGGCGCGTTCGCCGCGCTGGCCAGCTATGCGCTGTTCCACCTGGTGACCGTGTTTCCGCTGTCCTGGATCGCGGTCAGCGCCACGCAGCAGATATCCGACGTCTTGATCGTGCAGATCATCGGCGCGTTCGTCGGCATCCTGGGCACCATCGCGTCGGGCTGGATCGCCGACCGCATCGGCCGGCGCACCACGCTGGGCCTGTTGGCGGCGCTGATCGGCGTGTTTGCACTGTTTGCACCGTGGCTGCTGGGCGGCAGCCCCAAGGCGCAGGACGCCTTCATCCTGATCGGCTTCGCGCTGTTGGGCTTGTCCTACGGGCAGGCGTCGGGCACCGTCACGGCCAACTTCAGCAAGCGCTTTCGCTACACCGGCGCGGCGCTTACCACCGATATGGCCTGGCTGATTGGCGCGGCGTTTGCGCCGCTGGTGGCGCTGGGGCTGTCGGCGCGCTTTGGGTTGGTGGCGGTCAGCATCTATTTGCTGTCAGGCGCCGCCTGCACGCTGCTGGCGTTGCGGATCAATAAGGCGCTGGAAACGCGCGACTGATCCGTACGACGGATTGGCGCAACACCGAGCGTCGCACACGACGTTTACCCATGAAAAAATCCCGCGGCCTGGCCGCGGGATTTTCATTGCACCGCCGGATGCTGCTTTCAGCGCAGCGGCCAGGCCAGCGGATGCGCGCCGCGCCTTAGCCGGCGTAGCCTTCCAGCACGTTGGCGACGTTGATGCCGACCTCGGCGACCGCGTAGCCGCCTTCCATGGTGAAGACAGCGGGCAGGCCCAACTGCGCCAGCCGCGCGCCGACCTGGAAGTAATCCGCGCTTTGCAGTTTGAATTTGGAGATCGGGTCGCCTTCGTAGGTGTCCACGCCCAAGGCGATGACCACCGCATCCGCCTTGAACGCGCGGATGGCGGCCAGACCCTGGTCCAGCGCCTGCGTCCAGGTGGCGAAGTCGGTGCCCGCGGCCAGCGGCAGGTTCAAGTTGCAGCCTGCGCCCGCGCCCTGGCCGGATTCGTCGGCATAGCCCAGGAAGAACGGGTATTCGGTGGTGGGGTCGCCATGCAGCGACACGGTCAGCACATCGCCGCGCTCGTAGAAAATGCTCTGCGTGCCGTTGCCGTGGTGGTAGTCGATATCCAGCACCGCCACGCGCTGCGCACCCGCATCGCGCAGCGCCTGCGCCGCCAGCGCCGCGTTGTTCAGGAAGCAATAGCCGCCAAAGAAATCCGCGCCGGCATGGTGGCCGGGCGGACGCGTCAGCGCCATGGCGACTCGCGGGCCGCCCGTGGCCGATACCGCGCGCGCCGCATCGATGGCGCAGGCCGCGCCGGCGGTGGCCGCTACCCAGGTGCCGGCGGTCAGCGGGCTGCCGCTGTCGAACGAAAACAGGCCGACCCGCGCGGCGAAATTGGTGGGCGAAATGTCATGGCGAAAGCCCCGCACCGGCCACACCGACGGCAGGATGTCCACGTCGGCATTGGCCGGGTCCAGCGCGATCCAGTCGGTCCAGGCGCTTTGCAGGAAGTCGACGTAGCGCGGGCTATGTACGCGCCGGATCAGGTCCATATCAGGCGCGGACGGCGCCTGCAGCGCGCCGATGCCGCGCTGGCGAAGGGCGTCCAGCACGTATTCCAGCCGGGCGGGCGTTTCGTGACAGGGCACCAGCTTGCCGCGGAACATTTCCTGGCGGCCATCGTGTTGGCGGTGGACGGGGTTGTGGAAGATATGCACGGGGTCGTCTGCGGAAAAGGGGAAAGGGAACTATAGCGGCCGGACGGCGTACCAGGCGATGGCCGGCAGCTCGCGCAAGATCGAATACAGGTCGCGGGCTTCGAAGAAGCGCGGCGAGGCGCCGCCGACGTCGCGCACGCCGTGGCGCTTGAGCGCCAGCATCGTGCGCGGTACATGGAAGTATTGCGTGATGGCCACGGCGCTGACGTAGCCGTTATCGCGCATATAGGCGCTGGCGTGGCGCGCGGTGGCCCAGCTGTCGTTACCCAGGCTGTCGGCCACGACGCGGTCGGCGGGCACGCCGCGGGCAAGCAAGTAGTCGCGCATGACCACGGCTTCGTCCCGGCCCGCCGGATCCACACCGCCGCTGACGAACACGACGCGGCATTGCAAGGCCGCGTAGCAGTCATAGGCACGGTCCAGCCGTGCCGCCAGGCGGGGGGAAGGCTTGCCGTCGGGCGCGACGGTGTTGCCCAGCACGACGGCGACGTCGGCGGCGGGGGCGCTGGCGGCAAGCCCGGTGGCAACAAGCGCGATGGCTGCCAGCAGCATGAGGCCGGCAAGGGCGGCAATGCCGCGTAGGAGCAGTTTCTGTAGGGACGGCACGGTGGGCGGGGCGGGTAGTTATTGCGCCGAGAGCTTAAGCCAGATCGCGCCAGGCGGGCGGAACCCGTTGTGGCGCGGCATCGACGCATTTGCCGTAATGAGAATCATGATTGATAATGCGCGGCTTCGTTCCTTGCTTGTCCAGGCTTCCATGTCCCGCCGCCCGCCGTCCGAAAAAGGTTGGCTCGCCCATTATCGCGAGCTGATCGGGACGTGGACGCGCCGCAGCGGCAGCCGTCATGACGCCGAGGACGCTGCCCAGGACGTGGTGGCCAACATGCTGCGCAATGGCGATGGCGCGGTGCTGGACCCCAAGGCCTATCTGTACGGCGCCAGCCAGAACCGCTTGAATGGTGAAGTGCGGCGCCAGCTGCGGCGCGAGGTGATCGCGCTGGACGACTTGCCCGATGCCGATCATCCCGCGCACGAGGATCCCGAATCGGCCTTGCGCGCCGCGCAATTGGCCGATGCCTTGAAGACGGCCCTGACCGAGCTGCCCCTGAAGTGCCAGCAGGTCTTTCTCTGGAACAAGCTGGAAGGGTATACGCAGGCCGAAATCGCAGGGAAACTGGGGCTGACGCAAAGCACCGTTGAAAAGCACATGAAACGCGCACTCAGCCATATTCAAAAGCGGCTGCAAGATCATGCCCCGCACTGATTCCTCGCGCGACAGCGCCGCCACGCCGCACGCCCAGGCCGTGCATTGGTTCACGCGCAAACGGCTGGGCACGCTGGACGACGCCGCGCGCCTGCAGCGCGACGCCTGGCTGGCGGCCGACCCCGAACACCTGCGCCAATACCGCGCCGTGCAGGCCCTGTGGCAGGTGGCCGACCGCCTGCCGCAAGACGAGATGCGGGCGATCTTGGCGCGCACCGACGACGAGGCGCCGCGGGTATCGCCGCGCCGGCGTCTGGCGATCGGCCTGGGCGCGGCCTGTGGCTTGGCGCTGGCGGCAGGCGTGGCGGGGCCCCGGCTGTGGGCGCCGGCAGCGGAATTCAGCCTGAGCCTGTCCACCGCCAAGGGTGAGCGCAGCCGCCACACGCTGCCCGACGGTTCGTTGCTGGAATTGAATACCGGCACCCGCGTCAATGTGGCGTTGTATCGCGACCGCCGGGTGGTTGACCTGGTGGCAGGGGAGGCGCTGTTCACGGTCAGCCCGGACGCCGCCCGGCCCTTTGTGGTGGCGGCGGGCCAGGCCCAGGTGCGGGTCACGGGCACGCGCTTCAATGTGCGCCGCGATGGCGATGGGGTAGCGCTGGCGGTGGAAGAGGGCAGCGTGGAGTTTTCCGCGGGGCCGTGGTGGAACAAGCACACGCGCCGCCTGACGGCCGGCTATGTCGCCCGCTATGCGCCCGGCGCGCCGCTGGACGCGCCGCATCAGGAAAACGTGGCCGCCATTACCGCCTGGCAACGCGGCCGGCTGGTATTTCGCGATACGCCGCTGTCGCAGGTGGTCGCCGAGCTGAACCGCTACCTGGCCGATCCGTTGCGGATCGACGACCCGCAATTGGGCCGGCTGCGCATCGCGGGCACGCTGGCCATCGACGAGCCGGAATCCGTGCTGCAGGTCTTGCCGCGGATTGCGCCGGTCAGGGTGCTGTACCCGGCCGACGGCGGGCGGGTGCTGGCGCCGCGCTGACCGGCTGCCTGGACGGCGCGGTCTCATTGATTGAAATATTTAGTTTCAATTAAATTACCGAGAATCATTCCGGTTTTTTCCAGATCCTGGCGTCTACCCCATGAAGGGGTGTGTTCTCGCAAGTCGATCTCGACCCTGGAAGCGACCTTTGGCCAAGGGTGTCGGGCGCAGCACGCGCCGGTAGGTGTACTGGAATGTTCTATTCATGATGGACAAGCAAGTGATTCAGCGCGCGCTGCGAGCGCGCAAGACCGCAAGGCCGCAGGGGCGCACGCAGTGCGGCGCGTTGGCGGTGGCCCTGGCATTGGCGTTCGTCGCGATGCCGCCGGTGGCGCAGGCGCAGACGGCGCCCGTGGCGATCCGCATTTCGGCCCAGCCGTTGGGCGATGCGCTGATCGAACTGGGCGAGCAGGCGTCGCTGGTGATTTTCTATCTGCCGGAAACCGTGCGTGGACGCAGCGCGCCGGCGGTGTCCGGCCAGCTGACGCCCGACGAGGCGCTGCGCAGCCTGCTGGCGGGCACGGGCATCACGTTCCAGCGCGACGGCCGCAATGTGTCGTTGGCGTTGCCGTCCAGCGGCACGGCGCAACTGGAGCCGGTGACGGTGCGGGGCGTCGCGGTGGGCACGGCCGATAGCTATGTCGCGTTGAACTCGGCCAGCGGCAAGCTGGACGTGCCGCTGATCGAAACGCCGCGGTCCGTCTCCATCGTGACGCAGGAACAGATCAAAATGCAGGCGCCCCGCAGCCTGGAGGGCGCGCTGGCCTACACCCCGGGTGTGCAGACGGAAGTGTCCGGATCCAGCGACGCGCGCATGGTGGGCGCCGTGATCCGCGGATTCAGCGACGGCAGCGCCTATTACAAGGATGGCTTGAAGCAGCTGTCCAGCGGTACGTACGCGTCGTGGAACGACAACCTGGAAGACCTGGACAGCATCGAAGTGCTGAAAGGGCCGGCTTCGGTGCTGTACGGCCAGGGCCGACCGGGCGGCGTGATCAACGTGGTGTCCAAGCGGCCGACGCCGGGGCAGATCAACAGCGTGGGCGCAAGCTATGGCACCTATAACCGGCGCCAGCTCATGGCCGACTTGGGCGGGGCGTTCGACGAAGACCAGAAGGTGCTGTATCGCCTGAACGTGACGGGCCGCAAGGCGGATGGCCGCACCGACGGGTCGCGCGACGACCGCCTGTCTGTAGCGCCGTCCGTGCTGTGGAACATCAGCAATCAGACGCGGCTGACGGTGCTGGGCACGTATTCGAAAGAGCGGGCCACGCCCAAGAGCTGGTGGCCCAATTTCTTCACCTATCCGGACATCAAGGACCTGCCGCTACACCGCACGGCGGGCGACCCGGACTTCGATCGTTTCGACCGCGAAACCAAGTCCATCGGCTACGCCTTCGAGCACGACACCGACAACGGCTGGCGCCTGCGCCAGAATCTGCGCTATTCGGAAATCGACATCGATTACCGCCACATCTATGCCATGGACCTGCTGGCCGATCAGCGCACGGTCACGCGCGGCAGCCTGGCGCAGCGCACGAACGGCAAGACGTTGGCCGTGGACAGCCGCGCCACGCGCGATTTCCAGTGGGGCGACCTGAAGCACACGTTCGCGGTCGGCGTGGACTACCTGCGCTACAAGGAACACGACGGCCTGGGCTACGGCTGGGACGTGCCGAACCTGGATATCTACGCGCCGGTCTATGGTCAGCAGGTGGCGTATCCCGATCTGGACTACACCCGCACCGACTTGAAGCAGACGGGCATCTACACCCTGAACCAGCTGAAGTGGAACCGCTGGGTCGGCAATGTCAGCTTGCGGCATGACATCGTGCGCACCACGCAAAGCAGCGCCACGCAGCCCAAGATCAATGATGAAGCCACGACCGGCAGCGTGGGGTTGCTATATCTGTTTGACAACGGCTTTGCGCCCTACGTCAGCTATTCCACCGCGTTCGATCCGATCACGGGGCAGCAGTTTGACGGCAGTTCGTTCAAGCCGCGCGAAGGCAAGCAGTACGAAGCCGGCCTGAAGTACCAACCGCCGGGCTCCGACGCGCTGTTTACGGCGGCGGTATTCGACATCCGCCAGACCAACGTCGCCACGCAGGACCCGGATCATCCGCGCTTCAATGTGCAGACGGGCGAAGTACGCTCGACGGGCCTGGAACTGGAGGCCAAGTTCCCCGTCACGCGCGAACTCAGCGTGATGGCCGGGTACACCTATCTGGACCCGCGCACGACCCAGAGCAACCGGCCGGCGGAGGTTGGTCGCCAGACCGTGCAGACCGCCCGGCAGACCGCCAGCTTGTGGCTGGATTACCGGCCGCGGCAGGTGCAGGGGCTGATGCTGGGCGGCGGGGTGCGCTACCGCGGCAAGTCGCCCGTCAATGTGGCGGCGGACGGCACCACCAACTACAACCCCGCCTTTACGCTGGCCGACGCGGTGGTGGCCCATGAAACGCCGCGCTACCGCATCGCGCTGAACATCAACAACGTCTTCGACAAGCGCTACTACACGTATACGTTCCGCGGCATGGAACGCGAAACCATGCTCAGCGTGAACTATTACTGGTAGCGGGCGGCGGGCGCTTCGGGAACGGGAAGTCGACTTCGATTTCGTTGGAGTAGACGGGCGCGTTCAAGCCCGGGTCGGTCAGTACGACGGCCAGGCGGTAGCGGCCCGGCGCCAGGCCGGGAAAGAACGGCACGTACTGGCCGTTGCCTTCGCTGACCTGGTATTGCCGCTTGCCGTCTTCGCCGGCGCGCCAGACCACCGGGTCGTCGGCCCAGTCCGCCACATGGCTCGGGCCGGCGGCGGCGGGGGGCGGTGCGGCGCGGTCTTCGGTTTCCGACGAATACGGCGCGGGCGCGGGAGCGGGTTGTGCGCGGGGCGACCCCAACGTTACCGGGGGGCGTTGGTACAGCGGTTGCAGGAGGCGGCGGCCCTGCTCGTCGATGAACAGCAGCCAGATGCTCGGGGACGCCAGGCTGGCCGGGTCCGGGCCAAGGTTGGTCACATGCAGCGTGAAGCGGCCGCCGGCTTCGTAGAGTTGCGTGCCCAGGTGGCCGCGCACCGACAACTGCAATCCGCTCATGGGCGTACGCTGTTGCGGCACGTAGCCGTACTTGTCGATCTTCAGATCGGCGTAGCGCACCCACTTCAGCGGCGCATCTGCCTGCTCGGCCGGATAGCGCACTTGCAGCCACTGCGGGCGCAGCGCGACCACGTTCAGGCGGTCGCCCAGCTTGGCGCTTTGCGTCGAGGCTGCCTTGACGTCTGGCGCGTCGTACAGCTCCAGTTGGCTGACGGGCACCCGGCTGTCGCCGTCCAGCGGCGAGCCTTCGCCGTCGATCTGGATATGCGTCACCGCGCCGTTGTCGTCGAAGCGGGTGTTCAGTTCGAACGGCGCGTTTTCCAGGTCGAACAGCGCCTGGCTGGTCCATTGCACCGGGCGCGCCGTGCCGTCCGGCCGCAACACGTATTCCTCGGAGCCGTAGCTGGCCGCGCCATAGCGGCAGTCGACCGTGAAGGCGGCGCGCTGCTTGTCGAATACCGGGTTGACGAACTGGTGGCACGGGCTGGCGTCGGGCGCCGGATGCTGGATTTCCTGGAACGTGCCGTCTTGGGGCCGATACAGGAACAGGCGCGCATAGACCTGGGAGCTGCCGCCGCTCTGGCCGATGACCAGGTCGCGGTAGCCGTCGTGATTGATGTCGGGGGTCTGGACCTGGTCGACGGCCTCGTCGTCCAGGCTGGCCAGTTCTTGCGGGGCGCCGCCGCGCACGCGCACGCTGACGCGCTGCGCGTCGGTGCCGTCAATGGTCACGACCGCCGGCAGGTCGGATTTGATGGGGTAGGGAACATCACGCGCGTAGGCGTTGGCGCCGACGGCGGCCAGCGTGGCCGCGAGCAGAAACGTTTTCAAAACACCGCCTCCGGGATTGTTGTTTCGGCGAATTATGCCTTAGGGGGGCGCCCGCGTTCGTGAGTAGAATCGACAGATAGCTTGCGGTGCCTGCCATGAACCTCCCGTTTCCCATCCGTCAAGAATGCCCCCCGGGCGCCTGTGAATGCGACCGCGACCAGCTGCTGGCCGATCCGGCGGCGGACGCGCGCATTCTCATGCTGACCAAAGAGCAGGAAAAAATCCTGGTCGCGCGGCTGGAGCGCATCGACAGCCTGGAAGACTTGCGCGCCATGCAGGGCCGCATGCAGGCGCAATTGGGCATCGTGGTGCGCATCACGCCCAGCGACAACGAAGTGCGCACCTCGCGCGGCATCGCCATCCAGCTCGATGAGCAGCCGGGCCTGTGCCGCAAGACGCGCTCGTCGATTCCGGCCGCCATCCGCCGCGGCTTCGAGAACAAACCCGAGATCGTCTATGCGCTGCTGAACGAGCGCGACCTGCTGAGCGGTACGTAGGGTCAGGGCCCGTGGCGCGGTGTCGGGGTCGATGCCACGCAGCTGACCCCGCGGGGCGGGCTATTTGCCGCGCGGCACGGGGCAGGGCGCCAGCGGCACGACGTCGGTCGGCGCGCGGCCCGCTTCGGGACGGGTATCCAGTTTCTTGCCGCTGCGCGCCGGATAGGCCAGCAGCACGGCGCTGCCCGTATCCAGCTTGGGGGCATTGGGGCCGCCGTAGGCCACGGTCCAGCCACGCACCGCCAGCGGTGCCAACGTGTATTGCAGCGCCGCGCCGGGCGAGACGTGCGCGACCTTGCCGGCGAAGAGCTCCTGCTGCCGGGTATCCACGCCGTTGACGGATTGATAGGTGGCGATGCTGACCAGCGCAGCGGATTCGCCGTGCCGCGCCAGGATGGCGGTTTCATATTTGCCGGGGGGAATGGCGGTCAGGCTGACGCTGATGTTGTCCTGCGGCTGGCCGCCCGCATCCAGCCGCACGCCGGTGATATCGGCGCGGGCCAGCGGCGCCGAGCCGGTGTTGCGCACACGCACGCTGTACTGGCCCGATGTGCCGGTCAGGGTGCAGACTTCGACGCCGTAGCGCGTGGCGCCGTTGCTGGCCCGGGCGGGCGCGACGGCGAACAGGGCGGCAACGGGCAAGAGGGCAACGACAGGCAGGACTGCGGCGCGGGAAAGTCGGGACGGCACGGTACGCTCCGGTAAGAAGCACCGCGCCGGGATGCCGCGCTGCCTGCCTTATTACACCACTTGGCCTTTACACCACTTGGCGGCCGGGGCCGTCAGCCTGCGTCCGCTTGCCCGCCAGCCAGTGCAGGATCAGCGCCAGCACCAGCAGGGCGGCCATGATGAAGCCCCAGAAGATCCAACCCAGCACCGAGATCCAGGTTCCCAGGCTGCCGGCGACCGGCAACACCTGGTTCAGGGCTTGCACCAGCCAGACCAGGCCGGACTGCAGCGACTGGATCAGGCCGGCGTCGGCCCAGGGGGCGGCCCAGGCGGGCGCCACCCATTGCGAGGATTGCAGCGCCGTGGCGCCGGGCACCTGCGCGGTGGCAATGGTTGCCAGCACCCAGTCCGCGAGCTGCAGCGTGATCGCCACCAGCCCGGTCCATAGTGCGGCCAGCACGGCGAAAGCGAGCCAGATGATTTTCTTCATTATGTGGGTACTCCGATGATTCAAAAAAATGAAACTCCACGATAGAGCGGATTTCGTTTCTGAAAAACCAGCGTCTTTGTGACAATCATTAAGAAAAAACCGAAGTTTTGGCGTGGGCCAGGATCTGCTGGACCAGCGGGTGATGCTGTCCCCGACGGTTGCGGATGCCGTAGATCTCCTCATGCACGCTGTCGCAGCGGGCCAGCGGCCGCAGGCCGCGCAACAGGCCGACGTCGTCTCCGCCCAGGCGGCTGAGCGGAAAAACCCCCAGGCCGCGGGCGGCGAATACCGACATTAGCGCACTATCTTCGAATTCTCCCACCACATTGGGCCGCAGGCCCTGCTCGTTGAACCAGCGGTCCAGCGTCTGGCGCAGCACGGAATGGCCGGTGGGCAGCAGCACCGGCAGGCGTTCCAGGCAGTGCGGGAAATCCTGCGTTTCCGCCTTGCGCACCAGCCGCGCCGGGCCATACCAGTCCACCGGCGACGACACCAGCCGGTCGCTGGTCAGGCGCAGGTTGGGGTTGGCCGGCGCGCCCTGGCCGGCCAGCACCAGGTCCAGGTGATGGCGGGCCAATTCGCCCATCAGCTCTTCGACCTCGCCTTCGTGGCAGGTCAGGCGCAAGTCGGGGGTGTCCAGTACGGGGCCCAGCAGCGCGTGTGCGGCCAGCTTGGAAATGCCGTCGGACAGGCCCACCGACAGGCGGATCACCGGCTTGGTGGCGGCGGCGCGCACCTCTTGCGGCAATTCCTGGCCGATCTGGAAGATTTCTTCGGCGCGGGCAAAAGCGGCCTGCCCGGCGTCGGTCAGGGCCACGCCGCGGCCGGCGGGGCGCAGCAATTGGTGGCCCAGGTTCTTTTCCAGCTCGCGCACCTGGGCGCTGATGGTCTGGATGGCCATGTCGAGCCGCTCGGCGGCGCGCGAGAAGCCGCCTTCCTTGGCGACCATCCAGAAGTAGTACAGATGGCGGTAATTGAGCATGATGGTTTCACTTCGGTTTTTTCGAACCATAACTCACTTTCAGGCTGATTTCTCCGTTTGCCCGGTATCCGGATCATGAGGGCCTTCACACACAAGCGGGAACATCATGGAAGCCTTGCTCTCATTTCTACAAGCCGACTTCGCCGGCACGCCGGCCTGGAGCTGGCTGCTGTTCATCGGCATCGTCATCTCCCTGCTGGTCTTCGACCTGGGCGTGCTGCACAAGGAAGACCGCGAGATCGGCGTGCGCGAAAGCCTGCTGCTGTCGGCCGGCTACATTTCCGCCGCGCTGCTGTTCGGCGGCTGGGTCTGGTGGCAGATGGGCCCGGCCAGCGGCATGGCCTACTACACGGGCTTCCTGATCGAGAAATCGCTGTCGCTGGACAACGTGTTCGTGATCGCGCTGATCTTCAGCTTCTTCGCCATCCCGCGCCAGTTCCAGCACCGCGTGCTGTTCTGGGGCATCCTGGGGGTGATCGTGCTGCGCGCCATCATGATCGGCCTGGGCGCCGCGCTGGTCAGCAACTTCGGCTGGTTGATGTATCTGTTCGGCGCTTTCCTGGTGTTCACCGGCATCAAGATGTGGATGATCGCCGACCAGGAGCCGGACATCGCCACCAACCCGATCCTGAAGTTCCTCAAGCGCCGCATGCGCGTGACCGATGGGCTGCGCGGCAACGCCTTCTGGGTGCGCGAGCCGGATGCGGCCACGGGCAAGACGGTGCGCTGGGCCACGCCGCTGTTCCTGGCCCTGGTGCTGATCGAGTTCGTGGACCTGTTGTTCGCGGTGGACTCGGTGCCGGCGATCTTCGCCATCACCACCGACCCGTTCATCGTGTACACCAGCAACATCTTCGCGATTCTGGGCCTGCGTGCGCTGTACTTCGCGCTGGCGGCGATGATTCACCGCTTCCACTACCTGAAGTACGCGCTGTCGCTGGTCCTGGTGTTCATCGGTACCAAGATCTTCCTGGTGGGTTTCATCGGCAAGATTCCCGCGGTGGTGTCGCTGTCGGTGACCTTCGGTTTGATCGCGGGCGGCGTGCTGTTCTCGCTGTGGAAAACCCGCTCGGGTGAGGCGCAGCCTGAACTGAAGACCGAGTCATCGCGATAAGCGCGTCGGCCCCGGGCCCGCCAATTGGCGGGCCCGGGGCTTTTTTTCATGCGGACGGCGCGTTGCCTTGGGCGACCGGTTCCAGCATGCGCAGAAAACCGGCGATGGCGTCGGCTGCGGCGCGGGGGGCGGCCTGCAGCAGGCAGTGGGGGGCGTCGATGTCGACGATACGGGTCTGCGGAACCAGGCGCTGGACCAGCGCGGCGGCGGCCGGTGACACCAGGCGGTCGTGGCGGGCGCGCAGATATAGCACGGGCAGTTGCACCGTGCCGAATGCGGCGGTCTGGTCGGCGTCCATGACGGCTTTAAGCCGGGCGCGCATGACGGCGGGCGTCGGCTGCGCCACGGCATCGTCCACCGCGGTGCGCAGGGCCGGTGTGGCGTAGGGGCCCAACAGCATGTAATGAAGCGCCCGGCGGGGGAGCAGCGTGACGGGCAGCCAGTCGGCCAGCGGGCGCGCCACGCCCAGTCGAGGAAGGGGCGAGCACACGAACGACGCGCACAGAATCAGCCCGCGCAGATTGGACGGCGGGGCGGCCGCGATGGCGGCGCCCAGCGGCCCCGAGAACGACTCGGCCAGCAGCACGAATGGCGTGTGCGCGGGCAGGGCCTGCCGCACGCGTGTTTCCAGGTCGGCGTAGCCCAGCGCCTGGTCGCCGGGATAGCGCAGCACGATGGGGGCAGGGGCCGCCGGCAATGCGGACAGCAGTGGGGCGAACAATTCGCCGGTGCCATCCATGCCGGGTAAGAGAACCAGGCTCGTCATTCGTAAATTCCGTTAAGGCGGTAGGCGCATTCTGACAGGCTATATCCATATCGGTTCGATATCGAATGTGTGCCGGATATATATTTGTCATATGGAATCGCGCGGCGTAGAGTGCAGGGCGTACACAGACCCACGCAAGGAGCCGTCATGACCTGGTCCGCCAAACAGTATTCCGCCTTTGAAAATGAACGCACCCGCCCGGTGCGCGACCTGGTTGCCGCGCTGCCCAACGAGGACGTCGCCACCGCGGTGGACCTGGGTTGCGGCCCGGGCAATTCCACCGAGGTGCTGGCCAGCCGCTACCCGACGGCGGCGGTGACTGGCATGGATAGTTCCGACGACATGGTGCAGGCCGCCAAGAAGCGCCTGCCCGGCATCCCGTTCGAGCTGGCCGATATCGAAACCTGGAACCCCCCGCGTCAGTACGACGTGATCCTGGCCAACGCTGCGCTGCAGTGGGTGCCCGACCACGAGACGCTATACCCGCGTCTGGTCAGCAAACTGGCCCCGGGCGGCAGCCTGGCGGTGCAGACGCCGGACAATCTGGAAGAGCCGGCCCATCGGCTGGCGCGCGAAGTGGCCGCCAATGGCCCTTGGGCCGCCAAGATCGGCGGCGTCAAGCATCCGCCGCGGCACAGTGCGGCCTGGTACTACGAACTGCTCAAGCTGCATTGCGGTCGGCTGGACGTGTGGCGCACGACCTACCTGCACCCGTTGGCGGGCGCGCAGGCGGTGGTGGAATGGTTCAAGGGCACGGCGCTGCGGCCATATCTGAACAAGCTGGACGCCGACGAACAGGCCGCCTTCCTGGCGCGCTACCTGGACGAGATCAGCCGGGCTTATCCGGCGCTGGCGGACGGCACCGTGCTGTTGCCGTTCCCGCGTTTGTTCCTGGTGGCCGGGCCCAAGTAAGCCCTCGCATAGACCCCAGACAAGCCTTGGATGCGGCGTGGCGGCCGCGTCGATGTCACGTGCATCCCGTAGCATCGGCGCGGACCCGGTTCAGGCCGCCGCGCGCTCGTCCGCCTTGTCCGAAAAATAGCGTGCGGGCGTTTGCCCTAGGGCCTTGCGGAACATGGTGATGAAGGCGCTGACCGATTCGTAGCCCAGGTCTTCCGCCGTGCGCTGCACCGACACCCCCGACGACAGGCGCTGCAGCGCCATCACGATATGCATCTGCTGGCGCCAGCGGCCAAAGCTCATGCCGACCTCCTGCTGCACCAGGCGCGCCAGCGTGCGTTCGCTCATGGCCATGCGGCGGCCCCATTCGGCCACCGTGCTGCGGTCGGCCGGATCGGTGCGCAGCGCCGCGGCGATCTCGCGCAGGCGCGGGTGGTCGGACAGGGGCAGGTGCAGCTGTTCCGTGGGCATCAGCGCCAACTGCTCGACCAGCACCTCGGCCAGCCGGCGGTTGGCGGGCAAGGCCGTGTCGGCCGGCGCCAGGTCGGCCAGGTGCGCCACCATTTCGCGCACCAGCGGCGTGACCGCCAGCGTGCAGCATTGCGTCGGCAGGCCCGGCGTGTCCGCCGGCACGAACAGGAAGCAGACCCGGCCGTTGTCGGTGACGCGGTTGCTGTGCGGCACGCCGCCGGGGATCCAGACGCCGCAGCGCGGCGGCACCATCCACAGGCCCTGCGGCACGAAGCTCGTCACCCCGCCTTGCAGCGACAGCACCAGCTGCCCCATCCGATGGCGATGGGTGGGCGATTCGTGCTCGTTGCGGGCGGCGTCCACACGCATGGCGTACGTCCATTGCGCGGGGGTGTCGGGATCGAAGTAGGGGCTGTGGGCTTGCGGCGGATACATAGGCGCGGCGCGGGCTTGGCTGGATTTGAGGATATTTTGTCATTATCTCGAAATTCAGCAGAGCCGGCTTTCTCTAAGCTGGCGCCATGACTCCTTCCGCTTCCTCCCCCGCTTCCCAACGCCCCGTCCTGTTGATCGTGGGCATCCTCTTCATTGCCATGGCGCTGCGCGCGCCGGTCACGGGCATGCCGCCACTGGTCGGCCTGATCCGCGAGCAGCTCGGCCTGTCCAATACCGCGGCCGGCATGCTGATCACGCTGCCGCTGCTGGCCTTCGCCGTCGTCTCGCTGGTGTCGGCGGGCATGGCGCGCCGCTACGGGCTGGAGCGCACCCTGTTCGCGGCGCTGCTGCTGATCGGCGGCGGTATCGTGCTGCGCAGCCAGGGCCAGGCCTGGGCGCTGTATACGGGCACGGCAGTGATCGGCTCGGGCATCGCCATCGGCAACGTGCTGCTGCCCAGCCTGCTCAAGCGCGACTTTCCGCAGCGCGTGGCGGGGCTGACCTCGGCGTATGTCCTGACCATGAGCATCGCGGCCGGCGCCGCCTCGGCCCTGGCTGTGCCGCTGGCCAGCCTGGCGGGAGGCAGCTGGCGCTTCTCGGCGCTGTGCCTGCTGGTGATCCCCGTGGCCGGCGTGCTGCTGTGGCTGCCGCAGCTGGCCAACCATACGCCGCCGGCTTCGTCCACCGCGCACGCGCCGCACGGCGGCCGGCTGTGGCATTCGGCGCTGGCCTGGCAGGTGACGCTGTACCTGGGCATCAATTCCTTCGTGTTCTACGTGGCCGTGAGCTGGCTGCCGGCGATTCTGCGCGACGCGGGCTATTCGGCCGAGCGCGCGGGCTCGTTGCACGGCCTGCTGCAGTTGATGTCGGCGGGGCCGGCCCTGTTCCTGACGCCGGTGGTGCGTCGCATGAAAGACCAGCGCGCCGCCGCGTTCTGCTCGGCGGGCGCCTCGTTCGTGGCGCTGGCCGGCTTGATTGTCGCGCCGGCCTGGGCCGTGCTGTGGATCGTGTTGTTGGGCCTGGGCACCGGCGGCGGCATCATCCTGGGCTTGATGTTCGTGGGTCTGCGCGCCAGCCACGCGCAGCAGGCGGCCGCGTTGTCGGGCATGGCGCAGTGCGTGGGCTACTTGTTCGCAGCCAGCGGCCCGGCGCTGGTCGGCGCCCTGCATGACCACCTGGGCGGTTGGTCGGTCGCGCTGGGCCTGTGCGCGGCGTTGTGCCTGGCGATGGCGGGCATCGGGCTGCTGGCGGGCCGAGCCATCCAGATCGGCCAGTTCCGGCGGCACGATGCCGCCGCCCGCAACGACGTCCGTTAACGCACGGCGCGCTTCAGGGCGGGGCGGCCTGGGCGCGCCACAGCCGCACCAGCGTATCGGGGGCTTGGGCTTCCGGCACATCGAAGACCAGGCTGGCCGTGTCGGCGCCAGCCGGATCCCGAAACACCAATTCCACATGGAAGTACCGCTGGTCGCCACCCTGCGCGTCGCATGCCGGCGTGGCCAGCGGTGCGGACCGCAGCAGCACGTCGCAGACCTCCTGGCGCAGGCCGGGCGGGCAGGCGGTCAGGTCGATGCTGCGGGGTTGCGCCCGGCCGGGCAGGTAGGCCAGGCCGCCTTCGCGCGTAAGGCTGACGCGCAGCGCGAATTCAAGCGGAGGCAGCGCGATCATGATGGCACGCCCACGGCGGCCCAGGCGGCGGCAACGGCCTTGTGCGCCGCGGCGCCGTGATGGGTGCGGGCGATGTCGACCGTCAAGTGCGCAAAGGCGGCGAAGTCGGCGTCATGGCGCAGGCGTTTGTCGCGCAGCGTTTCGTACCAGATGCGGCCGGCCACGGCCCACGCCGGCCCGTCCAGCGCCGTGGCGGCCAGATGGAAGGCGCGGTTGGGAATACCGGAATTGATGTGCACGCCGCCGTTATCGCGCGGGGTGTCGACGTAGTGGCTCATGTGGGCGGGCTGCGGGTCTTTGCCCAGCGCCGGGTCGTCGTAGGCACTGCCGGGTTCGGCCATCGAGCGCAGCGCGCGCGCCTGCACCTTGGGCAGGAACAGGCCCTGGCCCACCAGCCAGTCGGCCTCGCGCGCCTTCTGGCCCAGGGAGTATTGCTTGACCAGGGCGCCGAACACATCGCACAGCGATTCGTTCAGGGCGCCGGACTGGCCCTGGTAGGCCAGCGCCGCTTCCGTGTCGATGACGCCATGCGTGAGCTCGTGCCCGATGATGTCCACGGCCACCGTGAAGCGGTTGAACACTTCGCCGTCGCCGTCGCCAAAGACCATCTGCGCGCCATTCCAGAAGGCGTTGTCGTAGTCTTCGCCGTAGTGCACGGTGCCCACCAGCGGCAGGCCGCTGCCGTCGATCGAGTCGCGCCGGTAGATGTCCCAGAACAGCTTGTACGTGGCGCCCAGGTGCGCATAGGCTTCGTCCACGGCGGCGTCGCGGCTGGCTGCGGCGCCTTCGCTGCGCACCAGTCGGCCGGGCAGGGTGGTGCTGTTCTGGGCATCATGCACCGCCCGCTGCGGCGACCCGACGTCGGCGTGCGGGCGCGGTTGGGCCAGGCGCGCGCGGGCCGGCTGCTCGGCCAATTCGCGCAGCCCGCGTTGTTGCTGGTCCAGGATCAGGGTCTTGACCGCCGGCATGCTGACGCGTTGATCGGCGTGCTGCGCCAGGCGGTCCAGGACATAGGGCGGGATCACGCCGATCAGGGGCGTGGACTCGGAAGGGCGCGTCATCGTCGGTCTCCGTCTGGGGACAGGGCGGGCAGGGCGCCGGGCCCGGGAAAGGGCGGCCGGGGTCACGCTTTACGGTAGCAGAAGGGAGTTGGGCCCAGGCGTAACAGTGTGCGGCCCGATGCGAGGATCGATGAGCGGGTCCATGCGCTGGCCACTCGGCCGATAAGCCGGCCGCAGCGCCTCGACGACCGCAACGCGATCCGTTATCTTCATCGCCTTGCCGCCGTACCCCATTGCTGGAAGACACCGCATGCCCGACTACCGTATCCGCCATGTTGCGCTGACCGATACCCACCTCCTTCTGACGCTGGCCAATGGCCGCACGCTGCATGAGCCGATCCGCCGCTACATCCGGCTGGAAAAAGCCAGCCCGGCCGAGCGCGAGCAGTGGCAACTGGTGGACGACGGTCATGGGCTGGTGTGGCCCGCGCTGTGGGCGCCATCGCCCGAGGGCATGCTGAACGTGCGCGACGTGTTGTGGGACGAGTTATTCGAACGCGCCCTGGCCACGTTGAAGGCGGCCGACTGGCAACTGGACCGCCTGCCGTCCCGCGACCAGGAATTGGTGGCGCTGTGGCGCATGGAGGCCGACATCAACAACGGCGGCTTCATGCAGTTCCTGGGCAACTGGGGTGACCCGACGTGCCAGCTTGCGCTGCTGGCGTTGAAGCAGATGGGCGCGCAGCGCACGCACGCCATCCTGGCTGGCATGCGCGGGCTGATCGACCGGGTTGAACAGTCGCCCGAGCTCATTGAACTCAATGACATCTACGGTGCCATGACCGATGCCGAGCAAGCGCGCTTGCAGGAGCTGGAAGACGCGTACTTCGAATACCCGGACAACCTGGCTCGTTTGGGACTGGCGCACTACGACGTCTGAGGCGGGGGCGGGGCTGCTTTCAGGTTCAGCAGGTCCTAGGATTCATCGGCCTGCGCAAGCCGCGCAGCTTCGCCCAGTGCGCGCAGGCCGGCGGCCAGCGCCGGCGTCCAGGGGCGCGCGATGTTCAGGCGCAGGCAGTGTGCGTATTTTCCCGTTGCGGAAAACAGGGCGCCGGGCGTGTACGAAATCCCCCGGCTGACCGCCGTGCGTAATAGCGCCAGCGTGTCCGCGGGCTCGGGCAATTCCAGCCATAGCCACCAGCCGCCTTCGGGGCCGCGTACGCGCGTGCCGGCCGGAAAATGCTGGCGCACGCTGTCGCGCGCCAGGGGCACCACCGACGCCAGGCGGGTACGCAGCTTGCGCAGGTGGGCCGGCAGCTTGCCGGATTTCATGTAGTCGGCCAGCACGTGTTGCTCGAGCAGCGGCGCGGCCAGCGAATTACTGATCTTCAGCGATTCCAGCTGGCGCTGCCGTCTGCCGCCCAGCACCCAACCCAATCGGAACGCGGGCGCCATGCTCTTGCTGCACGAGCCGCAGTAGATGACGCGGCCGTCGCGGTCCCAAGCCTTGATGGCGGGCGGACGATCGGTCTTGTGGCCCAGGTCGCCGAAGGCGTCGTCTTCGATCACGGTGATGTCGTGGCGCTGCGCGATCTTCAGCAAGCGCTGCTTGGCCGCGTCGGGCATGCAGTCGCCCAAGGGGTTCTGGAACGTTGGCATGACCACGATCGCGCGCACGTCCGGCTGGTGTTCCAGCGCATATTCCAGCGCTTCCAGGCTCATGCCCTGGCCGGGCGCGCAAGGCACCTCCAGTGCGCGCATGCCCAGATTCTCGATGGTTTGCAGCAGCCCGAAGTACACGGGCGATTCCACGATGATGGTGTCGCCCGGCCGGGCCACTGACCGCAGCGCGATCTGCATGGCCTCGGTGGCGCCGTTGGTGATCAGCAGATCGTCCGGCGCGGCGTCGATCCCGCAGGTGGCCAGGTGGGCGATGAGCTCGGTCTTGAATGCCGGCAGGCCCGTGCCGGACGGGTAGGCGCCCAGCGCCAGCGGGTGGTGGCGCAACTGGCGCTGGGCCAGGCGGGCCAGGGCATCGCACGGATACCACTCGGGGGCGGCGCTGGCCAGGTGCAGCGCCAGGGGCAGCGGCTGCGCCGTCAGGGCATAGAGCTGCGTCATGCGGTGCTGCAGGGATGCCAGGCGTTCGTATTCCATGCCGGCCGGTGTGGTGGCCATTGCCGCGGCGGCCGCAGGCACTGCGCCGCGGGCCTGGCGCAGCGCCTTCCAGTCGGCCACATACATGCCCGACTTGTAGCGGGCATCGGCATAGCCTTCGCGTTCCAGTTGCCGGTAGCAGCGGGTGGCGGTCGAGACGCTGACGGCATGTGCCGCCGCCAGTTCGCGCACCGAGGGCAGGCGTTCGCCCACCGGGTATTGACCGGAATGGATCGCGGTTTTCAGGCGCGTGGCAAGAACGGCATAACTGTGCTGCATGACAGATGGAGAACGGATGAATCTGTACAGCATAGCCTGGCGCCGCGCTGTCGTCGCGCAGGGCGTCGAGCGCCCGCATGATGTGGTCTTTCCCTCTTCACCCGCAACCGAAAAGGCGCCCGCCATGCAAGCCCAGAACTTCACCTTGTCCCGCTATCTTGAACGCATCGGCCATGAGGGCCCGGTGGGCCCCGACATCGCGACCGTGGCCGCGTTGATGCGGCGCCAATTGTTCACTGTGCCGTTCGAGAACCTGGATGTGCAAGCCGGCCTTGGCGTATCGCTGGCGCCCGAAGACATCGCCGACAAGATCCTGGCGCGCGGCCGTGGCGGCTACTGCTACGAGGTCAATGGCTTGTTCGCCATGGCGTTGCTGGCGCTGGGCGTGCCGTATCGCTTCGTGGCGGCGCGCCCGATGTTCTATCCGGTCAAGCGCCCCAAGACCCATATGGCGTTGGTGGTGCACGCCAGCGGCGCCGATTGGTTGTGCGACCTGGGTTTTGGCAGCTACGGCATCCGCGCGCCCCTGTCGTTGGCGGACCTGGACCGCGAGGTGCGCCAGGACATGGACAGCTTCATGCTGAGCCGCACGGACAACGGCGAGTACCTGCTCAAGGCGCTTGCGGGCGGGCAATGGCAGAACCAGTACGCGTTCGACCTGTCGCCGCAGGAGTGGATCGATTTCGCGCCGGCCAACTATCTGAATTCAACACACCCGGACGCCATCTTCGTGCAGAAGCGGGTGGTGGTGCTGCATGGCATAACGGGCCGCAGCATCCTGGTGGGCAATGCGTTGAAAGTGGTGAGCCCGGATTCGGTCCTGGAAACTTCGCTGGACGACGCCGGCGTGGCGAAGGTGTTGCTTGCGCGCTTCGGCCTTTCCGAACCCTCCCGCGCAGTCATCTGACAAGATGAAACAACCGTAACTTTTCTGTCGGTTTTACGGGGACGCACTCGCGCTAGAATCGCTGGCTTCTATCCCGGGGGGGAATGCCAGATGCGATATTTCCTGATCTTGGTTGGGGCGGCCGTGGTCGCCTATTTGCTCGCGCGCGGCATCGCCGCCGTGCTCTCGGACCGTAAACGCAATAAATCAGAAAGGGACTCCAAGTGAAGCCGACCGACCTCCAGATCGTCAAGTCCGTCAAGCCGCGCAGCCTGAAGCTGGCCATCGGCACGGGCGTGTTGTTCGTGCTCATCCTGTGCCTCGCGTTCGGTTCCTGGTTCCAGGTGGACCAGGGCGAACGCGGCGTGGTGCTGCGCAACGGCAAGCTGGTGCGCGTGTCCGAGCCCGGCCTGGACTTCAAGACGCCCTTCATCGACAACGTGATGACGGTGTCGGTGCGCGACCACACTTTCGTGTTCGAGAAGCTGGAAGCCTACAGCTATGACCAGCAACCGGCCACGCTGCGCGTGTCGGTGACCTACCGCGTGCCGCCCGAGCACGTGGCCGAGCTGTATTCCGAGTACGGCACCATCAGCAACCTGCAGATGCGCGTGCTCGAACGCAAGACGCCGGACGCGGTCAAGAACGTGTTCGGACAGTACACCGCCGTGCGCGCCATCCAGGAACGCCAGAAGCTGGGCCTGGACGTGAACAACGCCGTGCTCAAGACCATGGAAGGCGCGCCGGTCCAGGTGGTGGGCGTGCAGATCGAGGAAGTCGGCTTCTCGCAGGCCTACGAACATTCGATCGAGCAGCGCATGCTGGCCCAGGTGCAGATCGAGACCACGCGCCAGCAGAAGGAAACGGCGATGATCAACGCCGAGATCCAGGTAGTCAAGGCCAAGGCCGAAGCCGACGCGCGTCGTCAGCAGTTCACGGCCGAGGCCGACGGCATTCGCATGCGTGGCGAAGCCGAAGCGGCGTCGATTCGCGCCAAGGCCGAGGCGCTGGCCGCCAACACCAACCTGGTCAGCTTGAACGCGGTCGAGAAGTGGGACGGCGTGCTGCCGGCCACCCAGGTGCCGGGCGCGGCCATGCCGTTCATCGGCATCAAGTAGACGCGGCGGTGTCGCGCGCGGTGGCCGGCATGCGCCGCCGTGCGAATTCCTCGATGCGGTCGCCGGGCAGCGCCTTGCTGTAGAACCAGCCCTGCACGATGATTTCGGCGCTGGATTCCAGTGCCGAAATCTGTTCCTGCGTTTCCACGCCTTCCACGATGATCTGCAGGTCCAGCGCTTCGCAAAAGCGCAGCAGGCCGCTCATCACCTGCGCCCCACGTTCGCTGGCCTGGGCCAGCACGAAACTGCGGTCGATCTTCACTGCGTCGATGCTGAACTGGTGCAGGTAGCTCAGTGCGGAATAACCGGTGCCGAAGTCGTCAATGTAGATGCGGCAGCCGATGCCGTGCAGCCTGCCGAAGGCGGTGTGCAGCGCCTCGGCGTCTTCCACCAACGCATCTTCTGTCAATTCCACCGACACCTGGCCGCGGGCCTGTTCCAGCACCTTGATGAGCTTTTCCAGATACGAGTCGGATGTCAGCGTGCTACTGGTGACGTTGATGGTCAGCGGCAGCGTGAACCCCGCCCGGCGCCAGGTCTGGCACTGCAGCACCGCCTGCTTGGCCACCCACAGGTCCACTTCGCGCATCAGGTCGGCCTGTGCCAGCCAGCGCAGAAATTCCAGGGGCGCCTGTTGCGTGCCTTCAGGGCCGGTGGCGCGCAGCAGCGCCTCGCACCCCGTGCACAGGCCGCTGCGTAGTGACACTTGAGGTTGGTATTCCAGATAGAAGTCGTACTCGCTGATGGTGCGAATGCGCGAGATCTCGGCGCTGCGGCGAGCGCGGTTGGCGTAGGTCGACACGACCGGGTCGTGCGCGAACAGCAGGGATTCTTCCTGCAGGCGCGGAAAGGTGGTGTCCAGCGCTTTGAAGTAGACGGTCGCGTCCGCCTTGCGCTGGCGCTCCAGCGCCACCACGAAGGGCGCGTACAGACAGGTACCCAGCGCCAGCAGGACCACCTGCAGCACCACCCCGCCCAGATGGCCGCCCGAGCCCAGGTACGCATTCAGCAGCACCGGTGAGGTCAGCGGCAGCGTCACGGTGGCCGGCTCCAGCCAGCCTAGCTGCACCACCGCCAGCGCGATGATGACATTGCAGATCGGCGCCAGGATGAACGGGGCCAAAAGGCGCGGATTCAGGATCAGGGGCAGCCCGAACAGCAGGATTTCGTTGACGTTCAGCATCGATACCGGGATGCTGGCCAGCGCCAACAGGCGCAGCGATTCGCTGCGCGAGAACAGCAGTATGGCGGCCACCAGCGACAGCGTCGCGCCGGCGCCGCCGATGAAGGAAAAGGCGCCCAGCAACGTGCTGTTCAGGGCGTACATTCCCTGGTAGCCGGCTGCGGCGCTGGCGGCGTTCAGCGACGTGGCCTGGTCCAGCACGTCGATGATGGGCGCCAAGGCGTGGGAGCCGTGGATGCCGAAGAACCAGAACAGCGAATTCAACGCGGCGATCATCGGGCCGGTGGTGAAGGGGCTGTCCAGCGACGCCAAGTCCACCGGAATGTTGAACTGCGTCACCCCGGGGATGCGCAGCACCGCGCTCAGCACCAGCACCACGATGGCCGCCACCAGCAGGCCCGGCACCACCATGTTCAGCGTGCCGCGCACGTTTTCGCCGATCAGGCCGTCGGGCGCCAGCCGGGTCCAGCGGCGCCGGTGCAGCGAGGCCAGCAGCGGCACGGTGCCCAGCGGCGAGAGGATGGCGACGAACAAGGTCAGGGTGGCGGCGGCGTGCGGGTAGGGCGCCAGCAGGCCTTCGGCGATCACCACATACGACAGGCACAGGAACGCCGCCGGTAGATTGGGAACGCGATATCGAATCGACAGCATGTAGCCGATCGATGTGCTGACCAATATCGGCATGACGGCGTTGAGCTTGTCATGCACCGAGGCCAGGACGTCGGCGACCGAGGCGGGCAGCCCGAGTTGGCTGGCAATGATGGCAAGCACCAAGAACAGCGCGGCCACGAGCAGGCACGGCATCGTCCAGAGCAGGCCTTCGCGGATGGCGCGCAGCGAGCTTGCACCGGCCAGCGCCGCGAGGCGATCTTTCGGATAGCGCATGAAGCTCGATGTCGGCATACCGGTGTTGCCCTAAAAAGCCCGCTACCGAGGGAGGGCTGTACCAGGACGGCGGCGTGCCGACGGCCCTGGTTTTATAAGAATGCTTTGCGGCATCCTAGCGCCTGAGTTCCCGCTTTAGCAATCGCGTTTGGGAAAAATCCTAGGGATTTCCCTCTGTCAAGAATTGAAAAGGCGGCGCATCGTGCGCTTATCAGGAGCAAGGCAGCGCTATACGATCAAACGGGAGGTGCCGGTTTCGTGGGAACGGCGGCTTCACGCAAGCGCTTTACGGAGAGGACGACAAGATGTCTCAGTTGGAGTGGGTGTCCGGCGACAAAACGCCGGAACGGCAGGGCTATTACGAGACCAGGCTGGATACGGGCGGTACCTCGATTTCGTTGTACAGCGTGCTGGGATGGATGCCGGCCAAGTCGCCCGGCAATATGGTCAGTTGGCGCGCTTTGCCGCCGGCCGCCGAAAGGCAAGAGGCCGAACGGCATATCCAGGAGATACGCGCGGCGCAAAGCCATGTGCCGATGGATTATTAGGACGGGATTACGGGCAGGGCGGCGTGGGGCGCCGGTGGCCAGCCCGCAGATGCACCGCATCCGCCCGATACGCCTTAGCGCAGGGTGAAGTTGCGATAATGAGAATTATTTGTAAAATCCGCAGCGTTGCCCTCCTACGCTACCGGATTGATCCATGTCCCGCCCCGCCTCGTCCCGTCCCGGATGGCTCGCCTGCTATGACGAGCTGATCGGCGCGTGGACGCGCCGTTCGGGTAACCGCCACGATGCCGAAGACGCCGCACACGACGCGATCGAACATCTGCTGAAGGCGGACGGGAGCGTGGCGGCCAAGGCGCGGGGCTATCTGTTCCAGGTGGCCGGGCATCGCCTGATCGACCGCTGGCGCCGCCAGAGCCGCGAACAGCATGTGCCGCTGGACGAACTGGCCGAAGACGACCAGCCGGCCATGCCCGACCCCGACGCGCCGTTGCGCGCGGCGCGCCTGGCCGATGACCTGGCCCGCGTGCTGGGGGAACTGCCGCCCAAGTGCCGCCAGGCGTTCGTCCTGAACCGCATCGAGGGCTGGACCCAGGCCGAGGTGGCCACCTACATGGGGCTATCCAAGAATATGATTGAACGCTACGTCATGCGCGCGATCGAACATGTGCAGGCGCGTTTGCGCGAGCACACGCCATGACGCAGTCTTTCTTCACTTCAGGTCCGTGCTTCGGTGCGGACGGCAACCACCGATGACCGAGTCCTTTTCCCGCGATGCCGACGACCCGCGCCAGCCTGCCACCGCCGCCTGGTGGTTCGCCCGCTGGCATTCGGGCGACATGACGCGCCGCGAGCACCGCGTGTTTGCCCGCTGGCGCCGCGAGCAGCCGGATGCGGCGCGCGAATTCGATCGCATGCAGCAACTGGGGCAGGCCGCCGAACAACTGCCGCAAGACCGCGTCCAGGCCCTGTTGGGCGGCGCGGTGCCGCCGCGGCCCAAGGTTCGCCGCGCCGCAATGGGGTGGCCGATGTCGCTGTCCATGCCGCTGCGGATCGGGTTCGCTTGCGCGGTACTGGCGCTGGTGGCGTTGGTCGGTTGGTGGAGCCTGCCCGGCGAGGCGCCGTCGTTCACGACGGTGGTCGGCGCCGATCGCGGCGAGCGCAAGCAGCTCACGTTGCCCGACGGTTCGGTGCTGGAGATCAATGGCAATACCTTGGCCGAAGTGAAGTACTACGCGGGCCGCCGCGAGGTCGAACTGCAGGGCGGCGAGATTCTCTTTTCCGTCAGCCCCGACGCCGAGCGACCCTTCGTGGTGCGGGCGGGCAGCGGCGAGGTGCGCGTGACGGGTACGGTGTTCGACGTGCGGCGCGACGAAGACGTGGTGACCGTGTTGGTGCGGTCGGGCACGGTCGAAGTCACCGGCGGCCATTGGTGGAACCTGGGCCTGGCGGTGCTGCGCGGCGGCCACGGCATTCGCGTGCCGGGCAGCGGCGCCATCGGCGTGCCGGCGCCGGCGGATGTCGATACGGCATTGGCCTGGCAGACGGGGCGGGTGGTGTTCAAGAACGCGCCGCTGGCCGAGGTGGTCAGCGAAATGAACCGCTATCTGGCCACGCCGCTGCGGCTGGCCGACAGCCGAGCGGGGCGCCTGCGCGTGTCAGCGTCCTTCAGCCTGGATCGCCCCGAGGCGCTGCTGGATGCGCTGCCGGCGGTGGCGCCGGTGAAGCTGGCGCCGGCGGCGGACGGCTCCATCGACGTGTCGCTTCGTTAGACGCCGCGGCGTCTGATGCGGGCCGGTCGTCGGCCTCGTGGCGCCGACGCCTGGCGCTGTTACAAAATAATCGAGCGACGCATTCAGGTTTTTCCACGGCTGCATCGTTCTAGGCAAGAAGGCGCGTCGCGCCGCGTTCCCGTGACGGGGACTTCCTTCTTGTCGTTGAACCCAATCCGCAGCTGACCGTGACTCTTTCCGCCCGGCGCCCCGCACGCGCCACCACCCGCTTTGCCCTTTCCTCCTTGATGTTGTCGCTGGCCATGGCGGCCGGTGCCAGCGGCGTGGCCCAAGCCCAGCCGCAGCCGGCCGCGGTGGCGGTGGACATCGCCGCGATGCCGCTGGGCGACGCCCTGCTGCAATGGGCCGCGCAGACCCGCCAGCGGGTGTTCTACGCGCCCGAGGTGGTCGCCGGACTGAGCACGCCGGGGCTGCGCATGAGCGCCAGCCCCGAGCAGTCGCTGGCGCGCCTGCTGCAAGGCACGGGCGTGGTCTACCGCTGGCAGGGCGACAGCATCATCCTGTCGCGCGAGGGCGCGGTGGCCAGCCTGGCGCCGGTGACGGTGCTGGGCGCGCGCGATCCGGCGGTGACAGAGGGCACCGGGTCCTACACCACGCCGGCCACGGCCTCGGCCACCGGGCTGTCGCTGTCCCTGCGCGAAACGCCTCAGTCGGTCTCGGTGGTGACGCGGCAGCGCATCGACGACCAGAACCTGCGGTCGCTGGATGAGGTGATGAGCAACGTGGTGGGCGTGCAGGTGGTGGCTGAAGACAGCGACCGCACTGATTTCTGGTCGCGCGGCTTCTACATCGACAACCTGCAGTATGACGGCGTGCCGACAACGATCGGGCTGTCCATGTACGGCGAGTCGGACAACGATTCCATCATCTACGACCGGATCGAAGTGGTGCGCGGCGCGACCGGGTTGATGACCGGCGCGGGCAACCCGTCGGCGTCCATCAACCTGGTGCGCAAGCACGCCAACAGCCGCGAATTCACCGGCTCGGTCAGCGCGGGGGTGGGCTCGTGGAACCAGTTCCGCAGTTCGGTTGACCTGAGCACGCCGCTGAACCAGGAAGGCACCGTGCGCGCGCGCATGGT
This sequence comes from Achromobacter xylosoxidans, assembly GCA_040396375.1. Classification (GTDB taxonomy): domain Bacteria; phylum Pseudomonadota; class Gammaproteobacteria; order Burkholderiales; family Burkholderiaceae_B; genus Achromobacter; species Achromobacter xylosoxidans_D. Next base: position 30,201 of record JBEBOQ010000001.1, on the reverse strand, counting down.
GGCGCTCTATCAGAAGAAAGATTCGTACATCGACCTGTATCACTCGGACAAGAAGGTGTTCTACGGCGTGATCGATGCGGACCTGACGCCGTCGACCACGCTTAGCGTGGGCATGGATTCGCAGGACAAGCGTCCGCGCGGCACCACCTGGGGCAGCCTGCCGGTGGTGTTCAGCGATGGCACGCCTACCGATTGGCGCCGTTCGAAAACGACCGCGGCGGACTGGACCTATTGGCACACCACGCAGCGCACCACGTTTGCCTCGCTGTCCCACCGCTTTGACAACGACTGGGAGGCCAAGGCTGACTGGTCCCTGCGCAAGAGCAAGTACGACGCGAAATTGTTGTACCTGTATGGCCAGCCCAACCGCGACACCGGCACGGGCTTGCGGGCATTGCCGGGCTACTGGAATTCCTACGCGCAGCAGACGGCGCTGAACCTGCAGGTCAAGGGGCCGTTCCAGTTGCTGGGGCGGCGCCATGAACTGGTGCTGGGCGCAATGCGCAGCCGCTATAGCGAAGACTTCTACAGCTACGGCCGCGCGGGCGCCATGCCGGACACGGGGTCGTTCTACGATTGGGACGGCTCGTACGCGCAGCCCAACTGGACCACGTCCACCTTGCGCGACACCATCACGCATCAGCGCGGCGCCTACGCCGCAGCGCGCTGGTCGCTGACCGACAGCCTGACGCTCATCACCGGTGGCCGTTATGCGACGTGGCAGTCGCGTTCGCCCACGCGCGACCAGAAGGACTCGCGGCTGCTTCCCTACGCGGGCCTGGTGTACGACATCAACAGCACCTATTCGGCCTACGTCAGCTATACCGACATCTTCCAGCCACAGGACTATCGCGACCGCAACGGCAACTACCTGGATCCGGTGGAAGGCCAGAACTACGAGATGGGCGTCAAGGGCGAATACCTGGACGGCCGGCTCAATGCATCGGTGGCGCTGTTCAAGGTCAAGGAAAGCAAGACCGGCGTGCCGGACCCGGGCTACATGGTGCCGGGGTCGACCGACGGCGCCTACAAGACGGCCGACGGCGTCACCACGCGCGGCATCGAGATGGAAGTGACGGGTCAACTGGCGCCGGGCTGGAACACGACGTTGGGCGGCACCTACTACACCAGCCGCGACGTGCACGGGGTGTCGGTCAACACCGAACGCCCGCGCGCCACGGCCATGCTGTTCACCACCTACCGGCTGCCGGGCGCGTGGAGCAAGCTCACCGTGGGCGGCGGCGTCAACTGGCAGATCAGCACCTACAGCACCGTGTCACTGGCCGAAGGCGACGTGACCGCCAAGCAGAAGGCCAATGCGCTGTTCAACCTGATGGCGCGCTATGACTTCAATTCGCGCCTGTCGGCGCAGTTGAACGTGAACAACCTGTTCGACAAGAAGTACTACCTGGGCGGCGTGGCCAACCAGGTCTACTACGGCGAGCCGCGCAGCGTGTTCCTGAACCTGAAGGCGACGTTCTAGCGGGCCGGGGCGGAGCCGCGCGGCTCCGCATGGGCCAGCCTGGCCAAGTCGGCGTCAGGCGCGCCTCAGGCCTGCTGGCGCGTCGCCGCCAGCACGATCTCGCGGATGCACACGCCGGGGGGCTGCGCGTAGGCGTAGTACACCGCGTTGGCCACGTCTTCGGCGGCCAGCACCTGGCCGCCCATGTCGGCCTTCCAGGCTTCATAGCCGGTCTTGATGCTGTCATCGGTGGTGTGGCCCAGCAGCTCGGTCTCGACCGCGCCGGGGGCGATGGTCACGACCCGAACATTGTGCGGCGCCAGTTCTTCGCGCAGGTTTTCCGACAGGCCATGCACGGCGAACTTGGTGCCGACATACGCCACATGGTTGGGGAAGGTCTTGCGCCCGGCTACCGAACCGATGTTGATGATGGTGCCGCGGCGGCGCTCGGCCATGCCGGCGGCGACAGCGTGCACGCCATTGAGCAGGCCTTTGACGTTGACGTCCAGCATGCGGTCCCATTGCTCCGGATCCTGGCGCGTGATGTCGCCCAGCAGCATGACGCCTGCGTTGTTGACGATGGCGTCGGCCGGGCCGTACAGGCTTTCCGCTTCACGCAGGGCAGCGGCTAGCGCCTGGCGATCGGTCACGTCGACCTGGCGAGCCAGGGTGTTGGGCAGGTTCAGGGCCTGCATCGGTTCCAGGCGGCGCGCCAGCAGCAAGAGCGGGTGGCCGTGCGCGGCAAACAGGCGCGCGGTGGCCAGGCCGATGCCCGAGCTGGCGCCGGTAACGACGATGAGAGGCAATTGGGCGGAAGTCATGAAAAGGCTCCAGGTATCGGTAATTCGTATGTCAGAATGACTGAAAGCCAGTTTATGGCGCCTTTTTCCGCTTGAAAAATGGTTTATTCTTCTCGCACCAATCGGGAAAACTTATGGATAGCCGCCAACTGAACGCCTTCATCGCGGTGTTCGAAGAACGCAACATCACCGCGGCCGCGCAGCGCCTGCATCTGAGCCAGCCGGCGCTGTCGGGCACCATCAAAAGCCTGGAAAGCCTGCTGGGCACGCAGCTGTTCGAACGCCAGGCGCGCGGCGTGTCGGTCACGGACGAGGCCCGCATCCTGTACCCGCAGGCGCGCCGCATCGTGGCGCAGACCGAATCCATGACCCGGCAGTTCCGGCAGGATGCCCGCGTGGCCGAACTGCGCATCGGCATCGAAGGCGAAATTTCCGGCGCCCACATCCGCGCCTTCGTGGCGCTGGCACGCCAGGCGGTGCCAAACCTGCAATTGCATCTGCTGGAGGGGTGCGCCGGCGATGCCCGGCTGGCCACCGAAGATGAGCGCTGCGAAGACGAACTGTTCCTGCCGCTGTGGAGCGACCCCTATGCCATCGCGTCGCAGGCGGACGTGGTGGGGGATGCGGCGCCAGACTGGATCGTCTGTCCCGACCACCCCAGCCACCAGCGCCTGCTGCCGTATTACGGCGCTGCGGCCAACACGCCCGCTGCCCAGGCCGGGTCCCTGCGCCTGGCGCTGGAATTGGCGGGGGCGGGCGTGGGCGCCTGCATCGCGCCGCGCTCGTTGATCAGCCAGCAGGCTGGCGTGGTGGCGCGGGACATCGATGGCCTGGCGCTGTCGCGCCGCCTGGGCCTGTGCTACGCGGCGCAGGCGCTGGACCAGCCCGCGCTGGCGCTTTTGGCCGAACAACTGAGCGGCGCCATCCAGGCCTGAACGAGTGGGGCGCGCGCACCCGCGCCACGGCTTGAATTGACAGGGACTAGCCATCCCGGCCGGCCAGACTATAATTGAGAATAGTTTCTATTATCTAAACGGTCCGCCGGGGCCAGGCCGTCATGCACTCCACTTCCTTAGCGCCTCATGCCGAGGTGCAGTCCGTCTACCGAGCGCACCACTCCTGGCTGCGCGCCGTGCTGCAGCGCAAGCTGGGCAACGCGTCGGATGCCGCCGATGTGGCGCACGACACGTTCGAGCGGCTGATCCGCGCCAACGTGGCCCAGCCGTTGAGCGAGCCGCGCGCCTATCTGCGCACCATCGCCAACCGCCTGCTGATCGGGCGCGCGCGCCGCGCCGCGCTCGAGACCGCCTACGCCGAATCGCTGGCCCTGGAGCCCGCGGCGGTGGAACCGTCGGTGGAATCCCGCGCCCTGATTCTGGAAGCGCTGGAGCAGGTCTGCGAACTGCTGGACACCTTGCCCATGACCAGCCGCCGCATTTTCCTGATGGCGCAGATCGACGGCTTGACCAACATTGAGATCGGCGAACGCCTGGGCCTGACGCCCAACGCTGTGCAGAAATCGCTGGCCCGTGCGCTGGTGCGCTGCTATGCGGTGGTCTACGGTTGAGCCGCCGCATGGATAGCGTGGACAGCGCGCACTTGCTCAGGCCGTTGGCGCCGGAGGCCGGCAAGATCGACCCCAAGGTGATCCGCCAGGCGGCCGACTGGTGGGCGCGGCTGCGCGACGGCGCGACGCCGGCCGACCGTGACCGCTTCGAGCGCTGGCGCCAGTCGCAGCCCGCCCACGACCTGGCGTGGCAACGGCTGACCGCGCTGACCCAGGGCGTGTCCCTGGGCGCGACGCCGGCCGGCGCCGGCGTGGCCTCGCGCACGCTGCAGCAGGCGCCGCTGATCCGTTCGCGTCGCAACGCCATCCGCTGGATGGTGGCGGCGGCCGGCGTGGGGCTGGGCGCCTGGGCGGTGAACGATCGCGAGGTCTTGCGCAACCTGGCGGCGGACCTGCGTACCGGCACTGGCGAGCGCCGCGTGGTGATGCTGGCCGACGGTACCCGCGTGGAACTGAACGCCGGCAGCGCGGTGGATATGCGCTACACGGACGAGCGGCGCGAATTGGTGCTGCGCGAAGGCGAAATCCTGGTGGCCACCGCGCAAGACCCGCGCGGCCGGCCGTTCACCGTGCGAACCCGCGCCGGCGTGCTGACGCCAGTGGGCACGCGCTTCCTGGTGCGCGACCTTGGGACCGGACGCGTCCGGGTCGCGGTGCTGGAAGGCGCGGTGGATGTGGCCAACGGCTACGCGGGCGCCGCGCCACGCCGGGTGCCGGCGGGCGGACAGGCCGAGTTTTCCGCCGCGGGCGATTTCACGCCGGCGGCGCTGGCCCCGGACGTGTCGGCGTGGCTGGACGGCATGTTGCTGGCCGACGCCATGCCGCTGGCCGACTTCCTGCGCGAACTGGGGCGCTACCGCCCCGGCGTGCTGCGCTGCGCGCCCGATGCGGCGCATCTGCGGGTGGTGGGCGCGTTTCCGGTGGCCGATACCGACCGGGTGCTGTCGATGCTGCAGGACGTGCTGCCCCTGCGGGTGCAGCGCTACACGCGCTATTGGGTCAACGTGCAGTTGGCCTGACGCGACTAATTTGTAACTGAAACGGCGTGATCGAGACGCTCGCGCTTCATGTAGGGAAAGCGGCCCGTTTGACGGGCGGCGCCCATCCCTCATGAACCTGGACTTCTTCATGCCCCGTCACTCCTTCCCCGCGGCCCGCGCCGCGAATGCCGCCCGCCGGGGCGTGCTGCCGCGCACGCGTCTGTGCATCGCGCTGTCGCTGGCGCTGCTGTTGCTGGCAGCGGCCTGGCCGGCCACGCAGGCCCATGCCCAGGCCGCGCCGGCGGCGCGCACCGTGTCCTTCAACGTGCCGGCGGGGCCGCTGGGCGCGGCGCTGGGCGCCTTCGGCATGCAGGCGGGCGTGATGGTGGCATCCGACCCGGCGTTGACGCAGGGCGCGCGCACCGACGGCGTGACCGGCGCCTATTCCGTCGACGCGGCGCTGGAACGCCTGCTGGCCGGCACGGGCTTGCAGGCCGTGGCGCGCGGCGAGGGCGGCTATCGCCTGCGTGCGGCCGGCCAAGCCCAGGCGCAGACGCTGGCCCCCGTTACCGTCACCGGCAGCTACCAGGCCACCACCGACGGCACGGGTTCCTACACGTCGCCCGCCGCGACCATCGGCAAGACGACGCAGGCGCTGAAAGACATTCCGCAGTCCGTCACCATCCTGACACGCCAGCGGATGGACGACCAGGACATGACCAGCCTGCCGGACGCCATCAACAACACCACCGGCATGGTGGGCGTGCAGGGCGTGGGCCCGGGCATCGCAATCAACGCACGCGGCTTCCCGGTGGACATGCTGCAATACGACGGCGTGCCCTTGCTGCGCAACAACTACAGCCTGGGCAACTGGGAACAGGACTCGCTGGTGTTCTATGACCGCGTCGAGATCCTGCGCGGGGCGGCCGGCCTGCTGCAAGGCGCCGGCAGCCCCGGCGGCGCCGTCAACCTGGTGCGCAAGCGCGCCGGCGCGGAGCCGTCCGTGGTGGTGACGGGCAAGGTCGGTTCGTGGGATCGCTATGGCCTGCAGCTGGACGCCGGCAGCCCGCTGAACGCCTCGGGTTCGCTGCGCGGCCGCGTGGTGCTGGATGACGAGCGCAGCCATTCGTATACGGACTACGTGTGGGACAAGACCCGCAATGTGTACGCGGCGCTGGATTACGACATCAGTCCCGATACCACGGCGGGCATCGCGGTCAGCAACCGTTTCAGCCGGTCGCGCCCCATGTTTGTGGGTTATCCGCGTTTTGCCGACGGCGGCGATATCGACCTGCCGCGCTCGACCTTCACCGGGTCGACCTGGAATCGCGCCAAGAACGATCAGACCGTGTTCTACGCTGATCTGGACCATCGCTTCAACGAATCCTGGCGCTTCAAGCTGGGAGGGGTTGCCATGAACGAGAAGAACACCACCGTGCACCAGCGTGTGGCCAATGCCGTGGAGCGGGACGGCAGCGGTTTGTCGTACGGCAATTTCGGGGTGGACTTCAACAGCAAGCAGCGCGGCCTGGACATGTCGGTCAGCGGAGATTTCACCGCGCTGGGCATGAAGCAGGAAGTGGTGCTGGGGGCGAACTATTCCAAGCTCACCACGCGCGACCGCTTCACTCGCGCCTGGAGCGACAGCGACGGCAACATCTTCGATATCGATCACAACCGGCCCTGGCAGGATATCGACTCCATCGCGGCGGCAAGCGGCTATGACAACCGCAGCAGCTACGACATCCGCCAGAAGGGCATCTACGGTACGTGGCGCATCAAGCCCACCGAGTCCCTGGCGCTGATTGGCGGCGGCCGGGTGGGCTGGTATGACTTCACCTACCGGTCCGCCGGCGAAACCTCGGCCACGACGGAGTCCGGCCGCTTCATTCCCTACGCGGGCATTGTCTACGCGCTGAACAACAACTGGTCGGTCTATACCAGCTATTCGTCGGTGTTCGAGCCGCAGACCGACCGCACCGTATCGGGCAGCCTGCTCAAACCCGTGGAAGGCGCCAACTACGAGGCCGGCGTGAAGGGCGAGCTGGCGGACGGCCGCGTCAACGTGGCGCTGGCCGTGTTCCGCTACGACCACAAGAACCGCTCGGTCACCGACTACGAAAGCGGCTTCGCGTGCGACGGCTGGTATTGCTCGCGCGCGGCCGGCGAAGTGCGCAGCCAGGGCTTCGAGGCGGAAGCGTCGGGCGAGGTGATCCAGGGCCTGCAACTGTTTGCCGGCTACACCTACAACACCACCAAGTATCTGGAAGATCCCGACAACCAGGGCAAGATCTTCAATACCTGGACGCCCAAGCACATGCTGCGCCTGTGGGCCAACTACAAGCTGCCGGGCGACTGGAACCGCCTGAGCGTGGGTGCGGGCGTCAATACGCAGACGCATACGCTCAGTTCGGACCGCAAGTTTTCGCTGGCCGGCTTTACCGTGTGGAATGCGCGGGTGGGCTACCAGGCCACATCGGAGCTCAGCTTCGGGTTGAACATCAACAACGTGTTCGACAAGAAGTACTACGTGCCGTCCTACAACACGTTGAGCAGCAACAACTACTACGGCGAGCCCCGCAACGTGATGCTGACGCTGCGTTACGCGCCGAAACTGTAGCGCCAGGGGCAGGGCGATCACGATGGAGTAATATGGAAACAATTCCTATTTAGATTCCATCGCGATCCGCGCCGTGTCTTCAATTGACTCCCTGCCCAACGACGCCGTCACGCAGATCTACCGCGACCACCACCCCTGGTTGTCCGTGTGGCTGCGCAAGAAGCTAGGCAATTCCTTCGATGCCGCCGATCTGGCCCACGATACCTTCGTGCGGCTGATGGCGGCGCGCGTGCGCGCAGGCGCGGGCGACGAACCGCGCGCACTGCTCACGCACATCGCCAAGGGCCTGGTGGTGGACCACTGGCGCCGCCGCGCGCTGGAAGACGCCTATCAGGCTGCCGCCGCGCAGTTGCCGGCGCGCGAGGCGCCGTCGCCGGAAGTGCGCGCGCTGATCCTGGAAACCCTGCATGCCATCGATGCCACGCTGCGCACGCTGCCCGCCAAGACGCGCGCGATCTTCCTGGCTTCGCAGTTCGACGGCATGGGCTATGCGGAGATTGCCCTGGTGCAGCGCGTGTCCCTGGCCACGGTCAAGCGCCACATGCAGAAAGCGCTGACCGCCTGCCTGATCGCCTACCACGCGAGCGCGGCATGACGGCCGTGCCGGACCGCGCCATTCTGGAAGAAGCCGCCGGCTGGCTGGTGCGATTTCAGTCCGAAGCGCTGTCGGCGTCGGACCATGCGGCTTTTGAACGCTGGCGGGGCCGCAGCGCGGCACACGCCGCCGCCTGGACGCGGGCCGAGGACATGCTGCGCAGTTTCGGCCAGGTGCCGCCCGCGCTGGGGGCTCAGACCCTGCGCGGCCTGGACCGGCCCGGCCGGCGCCAGGTCTTGCGCACCGTGACGGGGCTGCTGGTGCTGGGCCCGGCTGCGTGGCTGGCTTGGCGCGAACTGCCCTGGAGCGAGTGGGCCGCGGGCACGCGCACGGCAACGGGCGAGCAGCGCCGCATGCAATTGGCCGATGGCACGCAACTGCTGCTGAATACCGCCACGGCGGTGGACATCCTGTACACGGCCGAGCAGCGCGTCATCTGGCTGCGGGCGGGGGAAATCCTGCTGACCACCGGCAAGGACCCGTCGCCAGTCCATCGGCCCTTTATCGTGCGCACGGCGCAGGGGACCGTGCAGGCGTTGGGCACGCGCTTTCTGGTGCGCGACGAGGGCGCCAGCGTACGCGTGGCCGTGTTCGAGGGGGCGGTGGATATCGCCCCCGGCGGTGGCGGCGCGCACCGGGTGCTGCAGGCGCGTGAGCAGGCGGTGTTCGACGCCGGGCAGATCGGGCCGGTTGCCAACGCCGACCCGGCACTGGCGTCGTGGGAGCACGGCATGCTGGCCGCGACGAACTGGCGGCTGGCCGACCTGGTGGATGAGTTGGGGCGCTATCGGCGCGGGATCCTGCGCTGCGATCCGGCGGTTGCCGACCTGCGTGTGTCCGGCGCCTTTCCGTTGCAGGATACCGATGCGAGCCTGCGGCTGCTGGAGAAGACGTTGCCCGTGCGGATCAGCCGCGTCACGCCGTATTGGGTCAGCGTCTCGGCCGTTACAAATTAATCGGTGTCATCCTGACACTTTTTTTGCCTTCGTCCGGTGTACCGGGTGAATGATCGCGGCCTATCCGCGACGCCCCGCCCCTAACGAAGGATCGTCACCATGGTTTCGCCTAGCTTGCTCCCCTTGCCCGTTCGCCGCGCCCAGGCCACGGCATCGCCCGTGGGGGGCGCGGTCAGGGCCGTCAGCCTGGGAGTCGCCTTGCTGTTCGCCGCGGCGATGCCGCCGTCCGTCCGCGCGGCCGACGCGGCCAGTGCCGCCGCCGGCAAGCCTTACGCCATTGGCGCGGGCCCCTTGGGTGATGTGCTGGCCCAGTTCGCCGCCACGGCCGGTGTGCCCTTGTCGTTCGACCCGGCCGTGCTGGCCGGGCAACGCAGCGGTGGCCTGAACGGCGTCTACACGGTGCGAGACGGTTTCGCGCGACTGCTTGCCGGGTCCGGCTACGCGCTGGCCGAGCAGGGCGGCGGCGCCTATTCGCTGCGCAAGCTGCCGGCGGCCGAGGGCGGCGTGACGACGCTGCCGGCGGTGACCGTGGCGGCGGCGGGCGTCAGCCCGGCCGCATTGCCCGCCGAGTACGCAGGCGGCCAAGTGGCGCGCGGCGGCCGGCTTGGCCTCTTGGGCAACCAGGATGTGATGGACACGCCCTTCAGCGTGACCAACTACACGTCGGAACTGCTGGCCAACCGCCAGGCGGTGACCCTGGCCGACGCATTGAACGTGGATTCCTCGGTGCGCTTCACCGGACAGATCGGCGGCGTGACGGATTCGTTCTATATCCGCGGCTTTCCCATCGGCGAAGGCAACCTGGGCGAGATCGCGTTCGACGGGGTCTATGGCGTGGCGCCCAACTACCACGTGTTCACCGACTACATCGAACGCGTCGAAGTGCTCAAGGGCCCGGCCGCGCTGCTGTACGGCATGTCGCCCAACAGCGGCGTGGGCGGCGTGATCAACATGGTGCCCAAGCGCGCGCTGGCCGAGGACTTGACGCGTTTGTCGGCCGATTACATGGGTTCGTCCCAGTTTGGCGGCCGGGTGGACCTGAGCCGGCGTTTTGGCAATGACGGCGAATGGGGCGTGCGGGTCAACGCCATGCACCGGCAAGGCGATACGCCGCTGGACAATCTGCATTCGCGCACCGACATCGGCGCCCTGTCGCTGGACTACCAGGGCACCAAGCTTCGGGCCACGCTGGACGTGCTGATGCAGAACGAGAAGGTCGACGCGCCGACGCGGCCGTTCCTGGTGGCCTCGGGCCTGCAAGTGCCCACCGCGCCAGACGGACGCCGCAATGCGACCCAGCCCTGGGGCTGGTGGAAGTCCGACGGCCAGTCGGCGCTGCTGCGCGTGGAATACGACATCAGCGACCAGCTGACCGTGTTCGCCGACGCGGGCGGATCGGACACCTACATCACCCGCCTGTCGGACCAGACGCCGACGATCGTCAATGCGGCGGGCGATACGCTGGTGACGCCGAACAACTCGAAATTCCAGATCGATCGCAGCACCTACAACGCGGGCCTGCGCGCCAAGCTGGATACCGGCCCGGTGCGCCACGCCATCAGCTTCATGGGCAGCCTGTACAGCGACCGCAACCTGCAATCCAGCGTGCTGGGCAAGCCGTTGTCGTCCAACATCTATCACCCGGTGACCCGCCCTGAGCAGTTCATTCCCGCGCCGGCCAGCCTGCCCAAGGTGTCGTCGTCGGACTTGACCGGCTTTGCGCTGGCCGACACGATGAGCATCCTGGACGAGCGCGCCCAGTTGACGCTGGGGGTGCGTCAGCAGCGCATCGAGTCGCGTAACTTCAATGCCACCACCGGCGCGCGCACGCTCAGCTACGACGAAAGCGCCACTACGCCGCTGGCGGGCCTGGTGGTCAAGCCCTGGAGCAACGTGTCGCTGTATGCCAACTACATCGAAGGCCTGAGCAAGGGTGACGTGGCGCCGGCCACCGCGTCCAATGCGGGGCAGGTGTTCAAGCCCTACCGGGCCAAGCAGAAGGAAGTCGGCATCAAGGTGGACCTGGACCGCGCGATGCTGACCTTGAGCGCCTTCGAAATCACCAAACCCAGCGGCCAACTGACCGGCAATGTATACGGCGCCGACAGCGAGCAGCGCAACCGCGGTCTGGAGCTGAACCTGTCCGGTGAACCCTTGCGCGGCTTGCGCCTCTTGGGCGGGGTGACCTTGCTGGATGCCGAACTGACCCGCACCAACAACCGCGCGACGCTGGGCAACCAGCCGGTGGGCGTGCCGCGCGTGATGGCCAACCTGAGCGCCGAGTGGGATACGCCCTGGGTCGCCGGGCTGACCGTGACCGGCGGCGTCATCCATACCGGCAAGGAATACGTGAACCAGGCCAACACGCAGTCCGTGCCGTCGTGGACCACCTTCGACCTGGGCGCACGTTATGCCACGCGTATCCAGGGCAAGGAAGTGACCTTGCGCGCCAACGTGGTCAACCTGTTCAACCGCGGCTACTGGTCGGGCGTGGCGTCCTACGGCACGATCTCGCAAGGCGTGCCGCGGACGTTGATGCTGTCGGCGTCGATGGATTTCTGACCCGGGCGTCGCGCGATCAGACCGACACCGTTCGGTCGGGTCGCGCAAGGCTGTGCCTTCAGGCCTGCCGTGGCGCGAACACCATGCAGACAGGGCTGCCGACCTTGTGTGTGCCGCCGTCATGCGCCAGCGTGCCGTCGTCGGGATGCACCCGGAAGCGCTCCAGCGTGTCGCTGTCTTCGTTCAGCACGAAGAGGAATCGACCGTCTGGCGCCAGCGTGAAAAAACGCGGCGTCTTGCCGTGGGTGGCGGCATGCTGCACGGCGGCGAGCCTGCCCGTTTGCGCATCGACCCGGAACACCGCGATGCTGTCGTCACCGCGGTTTGACACGTAAAGGTGGCGCCCCTGCGCATCGATGGCGATGCCCGCCGCGCGGCTGTTGCCGGTGTAGGTGTCGGGCAGCGACGGCAGCACCTGGAAGGGGCGCAGCGCACCCGGCTCCAGTGCATAGGCCGCCACGGTGTTGTCCAGCTCGTTGATGACATACGCCCAGTGGCCTGCAGGATGAAACACCGCGTGGCGCGGTCCGGCGGCTTCGCGCGCATCGGCGATGCTGGCCGGTTGTTCCTCCACACGGCTGTCTTGCAGCGCGTACAGGAACACGCGGTCCAGGCCCTTGTCGGGCACCATCACGTAACGCCCCGACGGGTCCACCACGTTGTAGTGCGGCTTGGCATGGGGCTGCTCTTTGCGGTGCGGACCCGGTTGACCCGGCATGGGTATCTGTTGCGCCACCGGCTCCAGGCTGCCATCGGCGGCCACGGGCAGCACGGCCAGCGTGCCGCTCAGGTGGTTGGACACCATCAGGTAGCGGCCCGACGGCGCCAGCGCCAGATGCACCGGGTTCAGGCCTTCGCAAGATAGTCTGCGCCAGGGCGTCAGGCGGCCGCTATGCGGGTCGCGCCGCAACACGCTGACCTCGCGGCCGTCGCCGTGCACCGTGTAAAGCACGGGTAGCGATGGGTGCGGCAGCAGATATGAAGGATTGACCAGGTCGCCCACGACTTGCGTGGGCGTCAGCGTGCCGCTGTCGGGGGCGTAGTCAAAGACGCTGATGCCGTCGCCGCGGGCGTTGCGTTCGCGGGTGGTGCGGGAACCGATATACACATGCATGGCCAGGGCCTGTTCCAGGTAGACAAGATTGGGACCCTGCGCGGCAAGCCCTACGAGGTAAGGATGCCGCTGATGCGGGCCAGGTTGTCGAGCGTGCTGCGCAGATGGCTGGCCAGTGCCTGGGCAGCCTCTTCGTTGCGTTCACGTTCGAGCAGGTCAAGAATTTCCAGGTGCTGGCCGCAGTGCTGCTTGTAGCGGCTGCGGTCCTGCATCGAGCGGTACGACAGCAGCCGGCGCACGCGGTTGACGCGCTTGATGGTGTCGATGAAAAACGGATTGCCCGAGGCCTCGACCAGCGATTCATGGAAACGCACGCCGCGCTCATGCAGCTGGTCGGCGGTGTCGGTGGCGATGCCACCGTGCAGCAGGTGGTGTTCGGCGGCGCGGCAGCGCTCCAGCACGCTTTTTTCGATGCGAAAGCCCGGCTCCAGCAACGCCGCAGGCTCCAGCGCCAGGCGCAGGCGGTACGACTGCAGCAGGCTGTCGGGCGTGGTCATCATGGACGAGAATTCCCAGCCGTAGCCGGGGCGCCGCGTGGCCCAGCCTTCTTGCGCCACGCGCGCCAGCAGCGCCTGGGTCTGCGCATGGGTCAACGCGTAGCGGCCGCGCAGTAGCGCCTCGCTGCATTGCATCGGCAGCTCGCCGCGCAGCAGTTCGTCGGCCAGCCGGAAATAGCATTGCGTGACGATGTCATCCGCGGCGGGCGGCGCCAGGTCCGCGGGCGCCTGGGCCAGCGCGTCGTAGCTGTGCTGCAGGAAATAGCCGCGGTTGGGCTTGCGCGCCACGATGCCGTGCTGTTCCAGGATGCCCAGCGCGTCGTTGACGGGCGAGCGCGATAGCCGCAGGCGGTCCGCCAGCTTTTGCGCGGTCAGGTGGGCGCCGCCGGGCAGGCGGTCTTGGCGGATCAGCTCCAGGATCTTGCTAACGGTGTTGGTCTGCGCGCTCATGGGATAGGCCCGGGTTGCGTGGGCCTCAGTCGCGAGAGCCCGGTTCGGCCGGCGCCTGTGCATGGGCGCCGAGGGTATCCGCTAGGATAGCGGGAATCACCCCGCCCATCCGCAAGAGGCGCAGTTCCAACTGGGTTTCCACGGCGGCCGTTGCCATCAGCGGTTCCTCGCCACCGCCCGCGCGCAGCACGCGCACCGCCACCGTCTTGCGCGGCGTCAGGTCGTCAGCGGCGCAGTCGATTTCCAGACGGTCGCCGGGCTGGATCTTCAGGCTTTGGGGCGTGACGCCGACGGGCAGGCGCAGGGGCAGGATGCCCATGCCGATCAAGTTCGATCGGTGGATGCGTTCAAAGCTCACCGCCAGCACCGCGCGGATGCCCAGCAGCCGCTGGCCCTTGGCGGCCCAGTCGCGTGACGAGCCGGTGCCGAAGCGTTCGCCGGCCAGCAGCACCACCGCATCGCCGTCGCGGCGATAGTGCTCGGCGGCCTCCCAGATCGGTTCGATGCGGCCGCTGGGTGCGTGCAGCGTGTGGCCCACCGGCGCGCCAGGGCTGAGCAGATTGGTCAGGCTCTTGGCGTAGAACGCGGCGCGCATCATCACTTCCCAATTGCCGCGGCGGGAGGCGAAGACATTCAGGTCGTTGCGGTCGTCGCCTTGCGCGACCAGGAAATCGGCGATCAGGCTATCGGGCGGAATGGCGCTGGCCGGCGACAGGTGGTCGGTGGTGACATCATCGCCCAGCACCAGCAGCGGATAGGCGGCGTAGCGGCCTAACTGGCTGGCGGGGCCGGCTGCCGCGAACGGCGGGCGCCGCAGCGCGGTCGAGGCCGGGTCCCACGGAAAGCGCGGGGTGTCCGGCGACTGCAGCGCCTGCCAACCGGGGTTGGCGCTGGCGATCTGGAAGGCTTTGCCAAAGTCGTCGCCGCGCAAGCCCTGAGCCAGCGCGGCGTCGATGTCGGCCTCGTCGGGCCACAGGTCGCGCAGATGCACGGCGCGGCCGTCCGGCGTGGTCTGCACCGGTTCGCGCGACAGGTCGCGCTCGGCGTCGCCTGCCAGCGCGAAGGCGATGACCAGCGGCGGCGACATCAGGAAGCCCAGGTCCAGGTCGGGATGGATGCGGCCGGTGAAATTGCGGTTGCCGGACAGTACCGCCACCGGGTGGACGGCGCCGGCGGCCATGGCGTCCTGCACTTGTGCCGGCAGCGGGCCCGAATTGCCGATACAGGTGGTGCAGCCGTAGCCCACGATGTCAAAGCCCACCGCGGCCAGGTCCTCCAGCAGGCCGGCGCGCGCCAGGTAGTCGGCCGCCGCCGGCGAGCCGGGGCCGAGCGAGGTCTTGACCCAGGCCGGTACCGTGAGACCAGCACGGCGGGCCTTGCGCGCCAACAGGCCGGCGGCGACCAGCAGGCGCGGGTCCGATGTGTTGGTGCAGCTGGTGATGGCGGCGATGGCGATGGCGTGGCGCGGCAGGGCCGATGCGGCCTTGGGCGTGAAGTCGAGGCCGGCCAGGATCTCGCGGGTCTGGCTGACCGGGTGCAGGTCCTGCGGCCGCTTCGGGCCGGCCACGTGCATCTGCACGCGGTCCAGCGCGATCTCGATGACGCGGGTGTAGCGCGGGCTGGCCGCCGGGTCCAGGGCGATGCCGGCGCTGGCGGCGTAGGCGCCGACCCGCGCGATGTGGGCCTCGTCGCGGCCGGTCTGGCGCAGGTAGTCCAGTGTGCTGTTGTCGATCGGAAAATAGCCGGTGGTGGCGCCGTACTCGGGCGCCATGTTGGCCACCACGCAGCGGCTGCCGGCCGACAGCGTGGCGACGCCGGGGCCGAAGAACTCCACGAATTCGCCTGACACCTGGATGGCGCGCAGGCGCTGGGTCACGGTCAGCGCCAGGTCCGTGGCGGTGACGCCGGCGGCCAGCGCGCCGGCCAGGCGCACGCCGATCACGTCGGGAATGCGCAGCATGGTCGGCATGCCGAACATCACCGTCTGCGCCTCCAGGCCGCCCACGCCCCAGCCCAGCACGCCGATGCCGTTGATCATCGGGGTGTGGCTGTCGGTGCCGATCATCATGTCCGGGTGCAGCGCGCCGGCCGCATTGCACACCACCGTGGCCAATTGCTCCAGGTTGATGGTGTGCATGATGCCGGTGCCCGGTGGGTGGATGCGCACGTTCGACAGCGCTTTGGACGCCCAGCGCAGGAAGCGGTAGCGCTCGGCGTTGCGGCGCAATTCCAGCGCCAGGTTCTGCGCCGCTGCATCGGCTTGCGCATAGGCCTGCACCGCCAGCGAATGGTCCACCGACACGTCCACCGGCAGCACCGGGTTCAGGGCGCGCGGATCGACCCCGGCCTCGTCCAGTGCATCGCGCATGGCGGCGATATCCACCAGCGCGGGCGTGCTGGTGGTGTCGTGCATCAACACGCGGCCGGGCTGGAACGCGATTTCCGCTTCGCTGGTGCCGTGCGCCAGCCAGGCCAGCAGGGCGGCCACAGCCTCGTCGCGCTCGGCGCCCTGCATATTGCGCAGCGCGTTTTCCAACAGCAGCCGCAGCACGACCGGCAGGCGGTAATAGTCGGGGCCGACCGTGGCGGCCATGTCGATGTGGGTATAGGCGACGCCGTCCAGCGTGAAACCGGTGCGGCGCAGCGGGGCATTGGTGTTTTCCATAGCTGCCAGTTTTGCATATTGCATCTATAAAATGCAATTAAGGAAAAACCCGGCCGCCACCGAGCAGGCCACCCAGGAGACAAACCATGACCCTTATCCGCACGCTTGCCGCCACCGCGGCCCTGACCCTGGCCGCCGCCTCGCCGCTGCATGCCGCCGACATCGCGACCGGCCGGCCGATCACCCTGATCGTGCCTTTCGCCGCCGGCGGCGGTGTGGACGGCATGGGCCGCCTGCTGGCCGAGCGCCTGCGCGCCGAACTACCGCAGGGCGTCGTGGTGGAAAACAAGCCGGGCGCCAGTGGCATGCTGGGCGCGCAGACCGTGGTGCGTTCCGCGCCCGATGGCACCACGCTGCTCTTGGGATCGGCCGGTGAAACCGCCATCAATCCGCTGGTGTTCATGGGCAAGATGCAATATCAGCCCGAGCGTGACCTGGCGCCCATCGCCCTGGTGGCGCGCGTGCCGAACGTGCTGGTCGCCAACCCCAAGCTGCCTGTGGCCAACGTGCAGGAACTGGTGGCCTACGGCCGCGCCAATCCCGACCGCCTGACCTACGCCACCAGCGGCGTGGGCAATCCGCAGCACCTGAACGGAGAACTGTTGCAGTCCCTGGCCGGCATCAAGATGGTCCACGTGCCCTACAAGGGCGCATCCGCCCAACTGGTCGACGTGGCTGCGGGCAGCGTCGACCTGACGTTCGTGAGCCTGGCCGGGGCGTTGCCCTTCATCAAGAGCGGCAAGGTCAAGCCGCTGGCCGTCACATCGGCCACCCGCGCCTCGTTCGCGCCCGACATCCCCGCCGTGGCCGAATACGCGCCGCTCAAGGACTACGCGCTGGAAAACTGGTTCGGCATCTTCGTGCCGGCGGCCACCCCCGCGGCGGTGCAACAGCAATTGGCTGCCGCCATCGACCGCTGCCTGCGCGACGAAAAGCTGGTGGCCAGCCTGCGCGAACTGGGCGGCGAGGTGCAGCCCATGACCCCCGATACATTCCGCGCCTTCATCCAGGCGCAAACCGCGGTGTTTGCCAAGGTGGTGGCGGACGGGCACATCACGGCTGAGAATTGAGGCGGAATGGCTACCGCCTTTACGCGCCCAGCGGCAATTGCAGGCCCACCCGCACCCCGCTGCGCACGCGGCTGATGGCGTGGCGCAGGGTGGCGCGATAGTCACCCTGCGCGCCGCGGATGGGACGGTGCGCGGCGGCGATCAGCGCCGCGTCGCCCAGGCCCAGCGGCAGTACCAGGGGCCGCGATTGCTGGCGCGGGCGTTGCTCGGTCATGACGAATTCGCCGCCGGAAAAGTCCTGGCCGGGTTCGGACAGCAGCGCGACCAGCCGTAGCGGAAAGGCGCCTTCGTCTGGCTCATGCACCAGGGGGTGCGAATCGCCTTCATGCAGGCGGTGCATCGTGGGCGGCGCCGATAGGGGTAGCGACACGTTGTGCGCATCTCGTCCCAGGCGCTGCGCCCAGGATTGCGCCAGCGGCGCCAGCCGCGCATGCAGCGCGGACTGCAAGCCGTCCAGCGCGTTGGGTAGTGGTGCTTGCAGGTATCGGCGTTCGCCCTGCCGGGCCGGCGCTGGCGCCTGTCGTAGGGTGGCTGGCTCCTCGAAGGCCTGCGCCAACGTGCGGGCCTGGGCCGGGCTGAACAGCGCGGGCAAGAGCGCCCAGCCTTCGGTGTCAATCTGCTGTTCGATCCGCTGCCAGTCGTAGCGGTCCAACGCTTGCGCGGCGGCGGTCATGGCGCGGCCGGGGCAGGTACGGCGGGCATGCGCCACAGGTACCACGCCGCAAGGGTGCGGTACGGGCTGAAGGCCTCGCCGATGGCGCGCATCTGGGCGGGCGAGGGCGCCTTGTCCAGGCCCTTCAACCGCCGGTAGCCCTCGCGCACGCCGTAGTCGTCCACCGGCAGCACGTCCACGCGTTCCAGCGTGTAGATCAGCAGCATCTCCACCGTCCATCGGCCCACGCCGCGCAGCGCCACCAGGCGCTCGATCAAGGCGTCGTCCGTCATCGTCAGCGCGGCGTCGCGGTCAGGGATGACGCCGTCCAGCGCCGCCTGGGCGATACCGCGAATCGTGGCCAGCTTGGACGCGGAAAAGCCGCAGTCGCGCTGGGCCTGCGGATCGGTGGCGAGCAAGGTGCGGGGCGCCGGAAACGATTGGCCGGGATACAGCGCCAGGAAGCGGCCCAAAATGGCGTCCCCGGCGCGGGCGTGCAGTTGCTGGTAGGCGATGGCGCGCACCAGCGCTTCGTAGGGATCACGCGCCGGCCGCGATTCGTGGCGACACGGGCCGATGGCCGCGACGTGACGGGCCCAGTCCGCATCCAATGCGGCCAGGTGCTTGGCCGCGCGCTTGTACAGCGGGGCTGCGACAACCGGGTTCAATCCGGCGGCGGGCGCTTGCCGGCCGGCATGTTTGCCAGGGTTTGGCGGGGCGCCGGTCGGCGTGGCGGAGGGCGATTTGGGTGGCGTCATGGAAGCCGGTGCGGCTGAGGGGACATACAGCATAGCGGCCCGCGCCATGATCGGCACTCCGAAGCTTGCCATCGCGGGCGGCTGTTGCGGTGCAGTATGCTTGGGGGCTTCCTGGACCCTTTCCCCGCTACCCGCAATGACTGATTTTCCCTTTGACGCCGTGCTGTTCGATTGCGACGGCGTGCTGGTCGACTCCGAACCCATTACCGCCCGCGTCCTGACCGAGATGCTCAACGAGCTGGGCTGGGCGATCACGTTCGAAGAAGCCACGCGCATCTTCACCGGCAAGGCCGTGCGGGACGAGCTGCCCCTGATCCAATCGAAAACCGGCGTGGCGCTGTCGCCGGACTGGTTCGCCCAGTTCCGCGAGCGCCGTAACGCCGCGCTAGACCGCGAATTGCGCGAAATCCCCGGCGCGCCGGATGCCGTGCGGGCCTTGCACCAGGCGCTGGACGGCCGCATCGCCGTCGCGTCGGGCGCCGACCGCCGCAAGGTCGAACTGCAACTGGCCAAGGTCGGTATCGCCGAATGCTTTGGCGAGCGGGTCTTCAGCGGCCACGAAATGCCGCGCAGCAAGCCGTATCCCGACGTGTATCTGGCGGCTGCCAGCGCGCTGGGCGTGGACCCCAAGCGCTGCGCGGTGGTTGAAGACACGATCACCGGCGCTACCGCTGGTGTGGCAGCAGGCGCCACGGTGTTCGGCTACAGCCCGGATGCCAACGGCCATAGCAGCCCCGAAGCCCTGCGCGGCGTGGGCGTGGCGCACGTGTTCACCGACATGAAGCAACTGCCGGCCCTGCTGGCCGGCTGGGCCGCGGCGCGCTGACGCGTCAGCGGGTGTATTGCTCGCCGCCGTCCAGGTCGATGACCGTGCCGCTCAGATAACCCGCGCGCGGCGAGGCACCGAACACCACCATGTCCGCCACTTCTTCTGCTTCCATCAGGCGGCCGAAGGGCAGGTCGGTCAGGGTTTCCTGCCAACGCGATTCGTCGCCCCAACGCGCCTGCGCGCGTTGTTTGGCCAGTGTCAGCACGCGATCGGTGCGGGTGCGCGACGGGTTCACGCCGAACACGCGCACGCCATGGCGCGGCGCATCCCCGCCCAGGGCGCGGGTGAAGGCGATCAAGGACGCGTTGGCCGCCGCGCCGCAAATATAGTCCGCGCGCGGCGCCGACCCGGCCATGCCGATGATGTTGGCGATGACGCCCGTGCCGGCCTCCCGCATCAGCGGGTAGTAGTGACGGGCCAGGGCGATGTAGCCATGCACCTTCAGTTCCCAACCCGCGCGCCAGCGTTCGTCCTGCACCTGGTCCAAGGCGCCGCCGGGAACCGCGCCGGCGTTGTTGACCAGGATATCGATCGCGCCGGTCTGCTCCGCCACGCTTGCGGCCGCGCCCGCCTGGGCCAGGTCCAGCGCCAGTGTGCGCGCGGGCCTGCCGGTCTGCGCCTGGATCGCCTGGGCCGCCGCATGCAGCGCGGCGTCGTCGCGCGCCACCAGGATCGGTTCAGCGCCTTCGCGCGCGAAGGCCATGGCGCAGGCCAGGCCGATGCCCTTGGACGCGCCCGTGATCAGTACGCGCTTGCCGTCTAGCTGCAAATCCATCCGAAGCTCCTCGCTGTCGCGTCCGCGGCGAGGCGGATCAGGACGATGTTGAAAGGCGACGCGGGAAACGCGGCGTCGTGAACCGCTGTTGTAAACCAGATGCCTGTAGGGGACCAGCGGCGTCGACGCGGCCCGCGCGCCCGGGCGCACGACAAGGAGGATGGCGCGCAGGGGGTCAGGCGGGCGCGATGTCCACGCGGTGGCCGCCGGGCTGCGCGGCATGGCGAATGGACACAGGCAGGAAACGTTCGATCACCGATGCGTTGGTAACGGTATGGCCCGTGATGTCGCTGCAGGTGAAATGCGCGGGCTTGCCGCTGCCATATACCGCCAGTGCCAGCAGCAACAGCCACTGGTCGGCCAGATGCGGGCCCAGCGCCGCATCGCTGGCCAGGTACTCGCCCACTTCGCGCGCCAGCGTCCCCGCCACGGTCTCGGCAACGACGCCCTTGGCGCCATAGGCGGTGAACACTTCGGTGACCTCGGCATGCGTCAGTGTGGCGGTCAGCGCGTTGCCGGGCCCTTCGTTCTGGTGCGAGGCAGCCACGAGCAGTTGGTCGGCTGTCCAGCCCAGTTGCTCGCCCAGCACGTCCAGTTCGCGCCGCGCGATGGCACGCGGCAGCCCAGCCACGATGCATTCCGCGGACAGGTTCAGCGCGGGGCCGCGCTGTGCGATATCCACAGGCAGCAGGCCGCCAGTCGCCGGCGTGATGTCGGCCAGGACCAACCCGCCGCCCGCCGGGTAGAAGCCGCGGCGCCGCAGCTCCAGTGTCAGGTCGGCGCCCAGCCGACGTGCCAGCGGCGCATAGGCGCGCGCCACGAAATCGAACGACGGCGCCAGCGGGTTATGGGTGCCGCCCCGCAGTTCCAGCCGGCTGGGGCCGTCGGCCAGCAACAGCGCTGGCAGCACGGTTTGCAGCACCAGCATGCAACTGCCCGCGCTGGCGATGGCGTAGCGGTATTCGCCAGCGCGTACCGGCCCGGGCGTAAAGCGCAACTGCTGCGAGCCCAGTTCGGCGCCCTCGCACTGTGCGCCGCTGATCTCGGTAGCCGCTTGCACGCACGCCAGATGCTGGCGCATCAAGCCGGGCTTGGTGCGTTTGGCGCGGATGTGTTCGATGCCCAGCGGCACCCCGGTAATCATGGAAAGCGCAAGCGCGGTGCGCAGCACCTGCCCGCCGCCTTCTCCTTCGGATCCATCCAGTTCTATCATTTCCGTTCTTCCATTCAGCCTTTCACGCACACGACCTGCTTGAGCGTGTAGACCACTTCCACCAGGTCCTGCTGCGCCAGCATTACCGCGTCGATGTCTTTGTAGGCCATCGGGATCTCGTCGATCACGTTGGCGTCCTTGCGGCATTCCACGCCTTCGGTCGCGGCCACCTGGTCCGCCACGGTGTACAGCTTCTTGGCCTTGGTGCGGCTCATCTTGCGGCCGGCGCCGTGGCTGCAGCTCATGAAGCTTTCCGGGTTGCCCTTGCCGCGCACGATGTAGCTCTTGGCGCCCATGCTGCCCGGAATGATGCCCAGCTCGCCCGCCTTGGCGCTGACGGCGCCCTTGCGGGTCAGCAGCACGTCTTCACCGAAGTGGGTTTCGCGACTGACATAGTTGTGGTGGCAGTTCACCGCTTCCATGTGGGCCTCGAACGGCTTGGCAATCACCGAGCGCACGGCGCCCACCAGACGATGCATCATCACTTCGCGATTGGCGCGCGCGAACTTCTGCGCCCAGCCCACGGCGCGCACGTAGTCGCCGAAGTATTTGGAGCCTTCCTCGAAGTACGCCAGGTTCTGGTCCGGCAGGTTGCGCTGGTGCTGTTCGGCGTCTTTCTTGGCCAGTTCAATGAACATCGTGCCGATCGCGTTGCCGACGCCGCGCGAACCCGAGTGCAGCATGAACCACACCGACCCCGCCTCGTCCAGGCAGACCTCGATGAAGTGGTTGCCCGAACCGAGCGTGCCCAGGTGCTTGTAGTTGTTGGTGTTGCGCAGGCGCGGGTAGTCCTGGCACAGCGCGTCGAACTCCGGCGCCAGCGCGCGCCAGGCGATATCGGTTTCGTCGGGCGGCGTTTCCCAGGATCCCTGGTCGCGGCCGCCGCGGCGCGGCGACAGGCCGTGCGGCACCGCCTTTTCGATGGCCGCGCGCAGCGGGCCCAGGTTGTCCGGCAGGTCGTTGGCGTGCAGCGTGGTCTTGCACGCCATCATGCCGCAGCCGATATCCACGCCGACGGCGGCGGGGATGACGGCTTTGATCGTCGGGATCACCGAGCCCACCGTGGCGCCGATGCCATAGTGCACATCGGGCATGGCGGCGATGTGCTTGTAGATGATGGGCAGGCGCGCGGCGTTTTCCAGTTGCTGGATGGCTTCGGCCTCGACGGGCACGCCGTCGGTCCACATCTTGACGGGTACGCCCTGGGCGACTTGGTGCAGCTTATAGGTCAATTTCTTCTCCATTGCTTTTGATGGGGCGGCACGCTGGGTGCGCCGCTTGTCCCTATCTATGCAATCGCCGTGCCAGCTTTGCAGAAGGCCACGAATAAAGTTTGCAAGCTATTGATGTGAAAGGAATTCAAGGGTTATGGCAGGTGGTTGCTTGCCGCAAGCCCAGGATCTAGAATCCGGATAACTTATAAATATAGCTAGAAAAATAGAAAATGAAACCGATTGTGGTGGTGGGATTCATTGGCACGCAGCTCGATGCCGGGTCCGGTCCCGCGCGCTGGGAAAAATGGCGCCCCACGGTGGCGCTGACCCAGCACGAAGACCGTGTCATCGCCCGCATGGAACTGCTCTACACCGCCCGCCACCGGCGGCTTGCCGACCTGGTGCAGGCGGACATCGTGGCGGTGTCGCCGGAAACCACTGTCAACCTGATCGAAGTCGAGCTCGCCGACCCCTGGGATTTCGGCGAGGTCTACCACTGCCTGTACCAGTGGGCGCGCGCCTATCCCTTCGATGTGGAGCGCGAAGAATACTGGGCCCACATCACCACGGGCACGCACGTGGCGCAGATCTGCCAGTTCCTGCTGGTGGAATCGCGGGTGCTGCCGGGCGTGTTGGTGCAGACGGGTCCGCCCAAGCGGCAACGTGCCGACATGCCGGGCACGCTGGCCTTGATCGACCTGGACCTGTCGCGCTACGACGTGATCGCCCGGCGCTTTGCCGCCGAGCAACGCGACGCGGTCGAATTCCTCAAGCGCGGCATCGCCACGCGCAATGCGAAGTTCAACACCTTGATCACCGAGATCGAGCGAGTGGCCCTGCGCTCACGCGCGCCGATACTGTTATCCGGCCCCACGGGCGCCGGCAAGTCGTTCCTGGCACGCCGCATGTTCGAACTGAAAAAGACGCGGCACCATATGGCTGGCCCGTTCGTCGAGGTCAACTGCGCCACCTTGCATGGCGACACGGCCGCGGCCGCCCTGTTCGGTCACAAAAAGGGCGCCTACACCGGCGCCGTGGCCGACCGCGCCGGCTTGTTGCGCACCGCCCACGAAGGCGTGCTGTTCCTGGATGAAATCGGCGAGCTGGGCATGGACGAACAGGCCATGCTGCTCAAGGCCATCGAAGAACGGCGCTTTTACCCGGTAGGCGCCGACCGCGAAGTGGAAAGCGACTTCCAGCTGATCGCCGGCACCAACCGCGACCTGCGGCGCGAGGTCGCGGCGGGCAGGTTTCGCGAAGACCTGTACGCCCGCATCAATATGTGGACCTACGATCTACCCGGCCTGGCCGCCCGCCCCGAAGACATCGAGCCCAACGTCGACCACCTGTTGGGGGCCTACGCCAGCGAGCATCACCGTGCTGCCCGCTTCAACGTCGAGGCGCGCCAGGCCTACCTTGCGTTCGCGCAGAGCGTTGAGGCGCCCTGGCGCGGCAATTTCCGCGACCTGTCGTCCAGCATCGCGCGGCTGGCCACGCTGGCGGACGGCGGGCGCATCAGCCTGGAACTGGTGCAGGCCGAGATCGAACGCCTGCGCTGGCTGTGGCATCGGGAAGGTCATGGCGACACCGCGGCACCCGCCGCACCGGACCTGCGCGAGCTGCTCGGCGACGCGCGGGTCGACGCCATGGACGTGTTCGACCAGCTGCAACTGCAAGCCGTGCTGCAGGTGTGCGCGCAGGCGCGCAACCTGTCGGACGCGGGTCGCAAGCTGTTCCAGGCATCGCGCGCCGAACGCAGCGTGGTCAACGATGCCGACCGGTTGCGCAAGTACTTGGCCAAGCACGGATTGCAGTGGGATCAGTTGCGGGCGGTTGTGCCCTAGGCCCTTGCGCCAGCGCCTTCACAGCCCACGCCTTGCCGCGGCAATAGGTGGTGGGCGGGTGTCCTGCTATGCTGGGCCTGCCTTGGCGGCCTTCGCCCCAGAGCCCCCCACCACCTGATCCGGGAGAAGGCGATGTCGGAAGTCTGGCTGGAAGTCTGGTCCACGCTGCGCAGCGAATTCGCCGATATCCCCGATGTCGGCGAAGCGACGCGCATCGTGTTGCGCTTGGGGATGGCCGTCATCCTGGGCGGCCTGCTCGGTTACGAGCGCGAACTCAGCGGCAAGGCGGCCGGCTTGCGCACGCACATGCTGGTGGCGCTGGGCGCGGCGATCTTCGTGCTGGTGCCGTTGCAGAACGGCATGCAGGTCGGCGACCTGAGCCGGGTGCTGCAGGGGGTTATCGCCGGCATCGGCTTCCTGGGCGCCGGCGCCATCATCAAGCTCAGCAACGAACGCGAGATCCGCGGCCTGACCACATCGGCCAGCATCTGGATGACGGCCGCCATCGGCGTGGCCGCAGGCATGGGCCGCGAGGCCACCGCCGTGGCCAGCACGCTGATGGCGCTGTTCGTGTTGGCGGTGCTGCGTCGGGTCGAATCCCGCATCGGAGACAAGGGCGGCAAGCGCCTGATCGAAAGCGGCAAGGGCCCGATCGAACACGACAAGGCCTGAGCGGCTTCGATAGTCCGGGGCGGCCTAGATCCACACATCATTGGGGGCGCTGCGTTCGCCGCCCTGGTCCCCCGTATTGACCACGCCGCGCGGCTCGATCAGCATGGCGTGCACCTCTTGCACGGCACAGGGCTTGTGCTCCACGCCTTTGGGGATGACGGCCATTTCGCCCGGCCCCAGGTCGATGTGGCCATCGCGCAGCTCGATGCGCAACTGACCGTCCAGCACGATGAAAGTCTCGTCGGTGTCGGCATGGCTATGCCACACGAATTCACCCTGCAGCTTGACCAGCTTGAACTGGTAGTCGTTCATCTCGGCGATGACCTTGGGCGTCCAGTGCTCGTGGATCAGCGACAGCTTGTGGGCGAGATTGAGAGCGGGGATGGCGGGCATGGGGATTCTCGGTGGGAAGATGAACCCGTTCAGCTTAGACCCGTGCAACGGCCGCCGTCTTGTACGTTTGTGCGGACTTGGACGGGGATGCCGGGGCTGACGCCACCCTGGATGCCGCCATTCGCGCAGACGGGGGCGCAGCCCCTGCCGCCGTGGTGTGTAAGCGGTCTGTTGTCAGCGGCGCAGCGTGCCGCGCCAGCGCGCGGGCGTCATGCCAAAGGCCTGGGCGTGGCGGCGCGTCATGTGGCTCTGGTCGGTGAAACCGGCGGCAGCGGCCGCATCCGCCAGCGGCTGGCCGGCGGCGATGAGGCGGCGCGCCAGGTCCAGGCGGCGCAGCAGGGCATAGCGGTAAGGACTGGTGCCGTACAGGGCGCGGAAGTCGCGCGACAGGCTCCAGCGGTCGATGCCGGCGGCCCGTTCCAGATCGTCCAGCGTGACCGCCTGGCCTTGCATGTCGTGGATGTACTGGCGGGCGCGTTCGCCCGCCGCGTAATCGGGGCGGCGCCGCACCGGGCTTTGGCCCGCGGCGGCGCAGAGCGCCTGCGCCAGATCGTAGAGCGCGTCCTGCTCCGCCAGCACCGGCAGCGGATCATCGCCTTGCAGCAGCGTGGCGCTGGCGGCGCGCAGGCGCGGGTCGTCGGAGATGCCGTCACGGATGAAGGGCAGGGGGCGGCCCCCCAGGATCTCCTGGATCAGCGCCGGCTGCACATAGATCATGCGGTAATGAAAGCCTGCCTCGGTGCCTGCCTGGCCGTCGTGCGCTTCGTCGGGGTGCAGCACCAGCGTGCCGCCCGGCACGCTATGCCGCAGGCCACGGCGGTACTGGAAGCTTTGCACGCCCGCGAGGGTGCAGCCGATGGCGTAGGTGTCGTGGCGGTGCAGATCGTAGCCGCGGCCCCCGAAATAGGCTTCGATGCGCTCGACCCTGTCGGCAGGGGCGTGGCGCACGATCCAATCCTGCGAGGCGGCGCGGCCGGTCATGACGGGCAGTTACTTCAATTGCACCAGCACGAACTCGTTGCCGTACAGGTCGATGAAGTGCGCGTACACGGCGGTGTCGTCGTGCACCGGTTCGCGGGTAAAGCGCACGCCGCGCGCGGCGAAGCGGGCGTGGTCGCGGACCGTGTCGTCGGTGTAGAACACCCCCACCGGCTGGCCGCCGGTCTGGTCGCCAACGCGGTCGCGCTGCGCCTGGGTCTGGGCTTGCAGCAGCCAGACGCCCACCGAGGGTTGCTCGGGCAGCCGCATGTGTACGAAGCGTTGCTGGCCCACGGCCATATCGACAAACACCTCCATGCCCAGCTTGTCCTGGTAGAAGGAAATGGCGGTGTCGTAATCGTTGACGAGCAGGACGAGACGGCCCAGCGAATGCATGTCAGGACTCTCTTTGTAGTTGTGTGTGCGCCTATGCTAACCGCTATACGTCGGGGCCTGTTGTCACCTGCGGCGAGGGGGAGGCTGAACCGGCCCTAATCCGCTTCGCGCAACAAGCGGAATCCAACCAGCGGATAGCGCGTTTCGGGGGTGTTCCAGTTGCGGTAGGCGGATCGCACGTACAGCGCCCAGGTGTGCCAAGAGCCGCCGCGGCGCACGCGTACGTTGCCGCTGGCCGGACCCTGCGGGTCGTTCTGTGGCGAGTGTGCGTAATAGTCTTCGCCGTACCAGTCGGCCACCCATTCCCAGGCGTTGCCGTGCATGTCGTACAAGCCGAAGGCGTTGGGCGCATAACTGGCGACGGGGGCGGTGAACGTGTGGCCGTCGCTGCGCGCGGCGGCAAAGGCTTGCCACTTGGGCCACAGGGGCGCCACGTCCGCGTCGAAGGTGTTGGCTACGTCGGGCAGGTCGGCCGGGTCGTCGCCATTTTGATAGCGGGTGTGGCCGCCGGCCCGGGCCGCGTATTCCCATTCGGCTTCGGTGGGCAGGCGGTAGACGCGGCCTTCTTTCTGGCTAAGCCAGCGCGCCAGGGCGGTGGCGTCGTTCCAGCTGATGTTGACCACGGGATGCTCATCCGTTTGGACAAAGCCGGGGTTGCGCCAGGAGTAGCGCTTGTCGCGTCCCTCGAAGGCGTCGCCACGCTCGGTCTTGTCGGGGTCGTAGGCGGCGTTGTAGCCGTAGCCGCCGGTGCCGTCGGCTTCGGACTCGGGCACATAGCCGGACGCGTCGATAAAGCGCCGGAACTGACCCACCGTGACCTCGGTGCGTTCCAGGTAGAACGGCCGGGTGATGCGCACGGTATGGACCGGGGCTTCGTCGAACAGCTGCGCGAAGCGCTCTTTCGGGTATTGCGGGTAGTCGCGCGCCAGGGCCTCGGGCGTTTCGTCGCTGCCCATCTGGAAGACGCCAGCGGGGACGTGCACGAAGGTCATGCCCAGGGAGTTCTCGAGCAGGGCCGGGGGTTCGGTGGACCAGGCGGGCGCGGCGGCCAGCGTGCAAAGGATCGTCAGGACGGTGCGAAGTCGCATGAAAGGCCAGAGGGGCGGGGAAAGGCCAGATAGTAGGGCCGCCGCATCGGCGCCGCCAGCCGTGGTCTACCCTCATTCGGCAACCCGCAAGCGAGGGGGGCGTGCCCGGGGCCAGGTGCGACCAGATCGCTGCTAGCCCGCCCGGCGGATCGTGAAGTTGATCCGCTGGCTACCCAGCACCGGGTGGGGGCGGTCCTTCAGCGGCAGCACGCCGTGAAAGCGCAGCCGGTCCACGCCGCCCCAGACGACCACGTCGCCGTGGAACAGCGGCACGCGCTGCGTCTTGTCCGCGCGGTCGTGGCCGCCAAACAGGAATACCGCCGGCATGCCCAGCGACACTGACACAATGGGCGAGTCGTAGTCGCGCTCGTCCTTGTCCTGGTGCAGCGACAAGCGCGAACCGGGCTCGTAGCGGTTGACGAGACAAGCGTCCGGTGCAAAGCCGGGAAAGCCGGCGTCGGCGGCGGCGCGTCGCGCCAGGTCGTCGAAGGCGGGGGGCATGTCCGGCCAGGGCTGGCCGGACAGCGGGTCGTTGCGGCTGTAGCGGTAGCCGTGCGCGTCCGTCGTCCAGCCATAGCGGCCGCAGTTGGTCAGCGCCACCGACATGGTGTAGCCGCCCGGCGTGACCATGTTGCGAAACGGCGCCTGTGCAGACACGGTTTCCACGCCGGCCAACAACGCAGCCACATCGGGCAGGGCGTAGCCGCGCAGCACCACCGACTGCGCGCCCAGCGCTTCGCGACCGGACTGCGCCGTGTGCTCGTCGCCGAACAGGTCCAGGGTCGGTCCCTTGTCAGGTCGCGTCATGGAAGATCACGCCCAGCGTGTGGCGCCGGCCCTCGCGCAGCGCGCTGACGCCGTGGCGCATGGCCACCCGGCGCCAGCCGCGGGCGCCGGCCACCGGGCGTTGGTTGACGGTGAAGACCAGCGCATCGCCTTGCCGCAGCGGCAGCACCTCGGCGCGTTGGCCGTGGCTGTCGGTTTCGGTCATGACGAATTCGCCGCCCGTGAAATCGTCGCCGGGTCGCGACAGCAGCACGGCCACTTGCAGCGGAAAGACGTGTTCGCCGTACAGGTCCTGGTGCAGGCAGTTGTAGTCGCCCGGGCCATATTGCAGGATCAGCGGTGTGGGCCGGCGCTGGCCGGCCTGATGGCAGCGTGCCAGGAACGCGGCGTGGTCATCGGGATACTGCACCGCGATGCCCATTTGCTGGTTCCAGCGGTTGGCGATGGGCGCCAGCCGCGGATAGAGCGCGGTGCGCAGGTTATGCAGCAGCCGTGGCAGCGGGTAGGCGAAATACTTGTATTCGCCACGCCCAAAGCCGTGGCGGCTCATGACGATGCGGCTGCGGTAGCGGCCGTCATCATCGTACGCGGATGTCAGCGCCTGGCATTGTTCGGGCGTCAGCAGGCCGGCGGCCACGGCGTGGCCGCGCGCGTCCAGGTCGGCGGCGATGCAGGTCCAGTCCAGGGTATCCAGCTTGCTCATGGTGCAGCAACAAAAACGACGATGGCATTCAGTCTACGCCCGGCGGCCAGGGGCGGAACTCCGTAACTTGCGCTTGGCCTTGCGGCAGGGGTGGCTACAGCAACGACTCGATCGGCAGCAGCGATACGAACCAGACCGAAAAGCGCTGCCAGGCGGTGGTGCCGGGCTCGGTGTCGTGGCGGATCGTCTTGCCGTCGCGTTGTTCCAGCCAGTACAGCGCGCCCTTGTCGTCCAGGCAGACGCGGTAGGCGGTGCGCGGGATGTCGTTGTCGAAGGCGTTGGCGATGCCGCGCGCCAGCGTCGGGCTGTCGATCACGAACCCCAACTCGGTGTTCAGCCGGGCCGAACGCGGGTCGAAATTGAACGACCCCACGAACACACTGCGTCCGTCCACCGCGAAGGTCTTGGCATGCAGGCTCGATCCCGAACTGCCAAACGGCCCCAGGCTTTTGTTGCGCTCGGCGCCGGCCTGGCGCTTCATTTCGAATAACTCGACGCCGCCAGCCAGCAGGTCGCGGCGGCGCGAGGCGTAGCCGGAATGCACCACGGCCACGTCGGTGGC